>NZ_JBLWFL010000001.1:0-924620 GCF_048323715.1 Microbulbifer weihaiensis | reverse complement strand
TTGGTAGCGGGGGCAGGATTTGAACCTACGACCTTCGGGTTATGAGCCCGACGAGCTACCAGGCTGCTCCACCCCGCAACAACATCCTGGGGTTCAACAACCACTCACACCCGAGAGTATAAATGGAAATTTGGTAGCGGGGGCAGGATTTGAACCTACGACCTTCGGGTTATGAGCCCGACGAGCTACCAGGCTGCTCCACCCCGCACCAACAAACCCAGAGACCGAACCTGGTAAGACTTCGGTCTCTTGCAGTGGGTTGCCCCGACTGCTCAAGAGGCTGCGCATTCTAGGGGGGAGGCCTTGGTGAGTCAAGCCACTTTTGGCATTAATTCTCACATCGGCAGCCCAAGCCGATGTGCCAGCCCCGCTCTCCCTGCCAGCGCCCCATATTATAAGAAGGCCCCGCGCCAAAACGTGGGGAAAATTTAGGTCACCTGATGCATGCACGTGTAGTGTACACGCCCTTACTTTTGCGATTGATATCGATTCTCATTTTGTTTAGTATCGCCACCCAGAATTATGGCGACCCGTCGCATTGCGCTGGTTTCCCCCAGCCGCCATACCAACCCGGGTTACCAGTTAACAATTCCCTCTAATAATTCACTTTTCTGTTTCAAGGAGCTTCGCAGAATGCGCTGCCTGAAAACTTCGCTCGCCCTGGCCGTTGCGGCCGCCAGTACCGCCGCCTTTGCCGACAACACCACGACTTCCGACCAGCGGGTACAGGAAGAAGTGGTGGTAACCGCCAGCCGTACCGAGAAGCCACTCAGCGCCATTCCCAATACTGTGACCTTGATCGGTAAAGAAGCCCTGACCCAGCAGCTGGCGGCAACCAGCGACCTGTCCACAATCCTCGGCAACCTGGTTCCGAGCTTCGCCCCAAGCCGCCAGAAAATGACCAGCTCCGGTGAGAGCCTGCGCGGCCGCAAGCCCCTGTACCTGATCGACGGTGTGCCCCAGTCCAACCCGCTGCGCGATGGTGGGCGCGATGGCCACACTATCGACCCGCTGATGCTGGAGCGTGTTGAAGTCATTCACGGTGCCAATGCCATCCACGGCATGGGCGCGTCCGGCGGTATCATCAACCTGGTGACCCGCAAGCCCGGCGAAGAATTCCAGCAGAGCGTGCGGGTCGAGTCTGCGCTGCAGCCCGACGAGGTCGGCGATACCCTGGGCTACAACGGCAGCTACAGCATTTCCGGCATGGTCGATGCGGTGGATGTGCTGGCCAGCGTCACATACCGCAACAGCGGCATCAGCTACGACGCCAATGGGGACATCGTCGGCTTCGACAACACCCAGGGCGACACCATGGACGCCGACTCCATCAATGCATTTATCAAGAGCGGCTACAGCTGGGATGACCAGCGCCTGCAGCTGACCGTCAACCACTACCTGCTTGAAGGCAACAACAACTGGCTGAGCGTTGATGGCGACATTGATGCTGGCATCCCCACCACCGCGGTGGAGGCGGATGTACCGGGCAAGGCCCCGTCCAACGAAGTGACCACCATCAACCTGCAATACAGCAAGGAAGACTTCCTCGGGCAGAAACTGCGCGCGCAGGTCTTTTCCCAGGATTTTGCCGGCACCTACGGTGGCGGTATTTTTGATACTTTCGAGGATCCGGCCTTTGGCACGGATATTTACGATCAGTCCCAGAACAACTCCGAAAAGCTGGGCCTGAAACTCACCCTGATCAAGGATGAGATTGCCGGCGCCCCGGTGAGCCTCGCCTACGGTGTGGATCTGCTGGAAGATGAAACCTGGCAGCAACTGATCATGACCGGCCGCGCCTGGGTACCACCCACGCAGTACAAGAACATCGCGCCCTACGCCCAGGCAGAATTCACTGGCATCGACAAGCTGACAGTGACCGCCGGTGTGCGCCACGAGATTTCCGAGCTGAAGGTGGACGATTTCACCACTCTCTACTCCTACGGCAGCCAGTCGGTAAAGGGGGGCAACCCGGAGTTCAGCGAGACGCTGGGTAACATCGGTGCCACCTACGCCATCAGCGACGGCCTCCGCGTTTACGCCAACTACTCCGAAGGCTTCTCCATGCCGGACGTGGGCCGAGTGCTGCGCGGCATCAACCAGCCGGGCCAGGATGTGGAGAGCTTCCTCGACCTGCAACCGATCCTCACCGAAAACCAGGAACTTGGACTGGAGTTCAACGGAGATGTATTTACCGCGCAGGTCGCCTATTACACCTCGGATTCCGATTTCGGCCAGCGCCTGGCCCTGGGCAGCGACGGCATCTACAGCGTAAAACGCGAGCAGACCGAAATTGACGGCATCGAAGTGCGCGGCCAGTGGTTCGCCAGCGACACCGACACCATCGAAGTCCGCTATGCCTATACCAAGGGACGCTACGACGACGATGGTGACGGCAAAGTTGATACTGACCTGGACGGCCGCAATATCGCCCCCAACCGCTTCAACCTGAGCTGGACCCGCAACTGGACCGACAACTTCGGTACCCGCCTGCAGGCCAACTGGCTGCTGGATCGCGATTTCGAAAATGCGGCGGGTGAAGTCACCACGGAATTCGACGGCTACACCATCATCGATGCCAGCGCACAGCTGAAGGCACTGGGCGGTGAATTCTCTGTGGGGATCCAGAACCTGACCAATGAGGACTACTTCACCTACTACTCCCAGACCGCGGGTAACAACACCCGCAATTTCAAGGGCCTGGGCCGCAATGTGAACCTGTCCTACTCGAAGGTTTTCTAAACCGTGCGGCGCAGTTTTTTTATCCTGCACAAGTACGCAGGCCTGAGTCTGGGCCTGCTGCTGTCACTGATCGGCCTCACCGGCAGTATGCTGGTGTTCGATCATGCGCTGGATGAAAAGCTCGCGCCGGAAACAGTGACCTTCACGCCGTCCGAAGATCCCGCCACCTTCGCGGAGGTTATTGCCGCGGCCCAGGCCGCGGTAGCGGGCAACCCTCAGCCCACGCGGTTGATGACACCGCGACAGCCGGGCAGCCCGTTTGTGGTGCGGTTTCCCGGGCCGGAAGGCGCCCCCGGCCCGATTGAGGTCAGCGTATCCCCGACCGATGCCGAGGTGCTCGCGATCCGCGGTTGGGGCGATTTGTCGTCCGCGCCAATGACCTGGATCTATCGCCTGCACTACACGCTGCTGGCAGGCGGTACCGGAAAGACCGTGGTTGGCTTTATGGGGCTGCTGCTGATGGTGTTTTGCCTCACTGGCCTCATCCTGTGGTGGCCCAAAAAGCTCCGCGCGGCAACACCCGGTAAATCACGCTGGCAGCGGGCCTTTACCATCTCCCGCAGCGGTAATCGCTTCCGCTTTTACTTTGATGTGCACAAAGTATTCGGCATCTACTTCCTGCCACTCCTTTTGCTGATCAGTTTTTCCGGCGTTGCCATGGTATTTCCGCAGCAGGTGCGCAGCGTAGTCGGCACGCTGTTTACCACTGAACCTCTCGCAGCACTGCCGGGATCCCGCAGCAGCGACGGCACGCCAATTTCCGCCGATGCCGCGGCAACCATCGGCGCGCGGGTATTTCCCGGCGGCGAACTGAAACGTATCTACCTGCCGCGCAACAGCGCCGACAGTTATGGCCTGTCCTACCGCGCTGCCGGGGAAGTCTGGAGCAACTATGGCGCCAGCTTTGTGCGCCTCGATCAGTACTCCGGCGAAGTGCTGATGACGGAAAACGTCACCGAGATCCCCCTCGGCAACCGGATCCTGCGCTGGCAGTTCCCTCTCCATAATGGCGATGCACTCGGGCTCTTCGGACGCTGGCTGATATTACTGGCCGGCGTCACCCCCTCAATCCTGTTCAGCACCGGACTGTACCTGTGGTGGAAAAAGCGCAGGCTCAAGCAACGCGCCACTAATCCGCGGACAAAGACTCCCCCTGCGCCCGCCCCGGCGCCCACCTCCCCGGCAGCGCTGTGAACATCTGACTTAGATCAAAGCGCCACACGCAACGCTTGCCTAAAATCTGCTGCTGACGGAACAATGGCGCAGTGGTAGCAATGTCAGGGATTTGGCGTGCCACCTGCCATCCGCACTATTCCACCGCATTCACACAGGAAGGGAGTCCACCCGTGAAAGCCATCGGCCTGCATCAGTATCTGCCCATTGATAATGAAGAATCTCTGGTTGATTTCCAGATAGACCGCCCGGAACCCGGGCCGCGCGACCTGCTGGTGGCGGTAAAGGCGATTGCGGTCAACCCTGTCGATACCAAGGTACGGGCGCCAAAGACCGAGCCCGTGGTGGAAACCACCCCCAAAATCCTGGGCTGGGACGCGGCCGGTGAGGTCATCGCCGTTGGCCGCGAGGTCACCCACTTCCAGGCAGGCGACCAGGTTTTCTACGCCGGCGACATTACCCGCCCCGGATGCAACAGCGAATACCAGCTGGTGGACGAACGCATTGTCGGCAACATGCCGCGCACCCAGGATTTTGCGGCGGCCGCGGCGCTGCCCCTGACCAGCCTGACTGCCTGGGAGGCGCTGTTTGAAAGACTCGGGATATCTTCAACCGGAGACGATGCGGGCAAATCGATCCTGATCATCGGCGGCGCAGGCGGCGTCGGCTCCATCGCCATTCAACTGGCGCGCAATCTCGGCAAGCTCAATGTGATCGCCACTGCTTCACGCACCAAGTCCAGCATGTGGATAAAACAGATGGGCGCACAGCATGTAGTGAACCATCGCAACCCTGTGGATAAAGAACTGTGCGATATCGGTATCCCGATGGTGGATTACATACTCTGCCTCGCCGATACCGACCAACACTTCTCCGCCATGGCAAACGCCATCAGGCCCCAGGGGAAAATCTGCTGCGTGGTGGACAACCGCGATCCCCTGCCCCTGAACCTGCTGAAACCCAAAAGCGCCGTCTTTGTCTGGGAGTTCATGTTTACCCGCAGCATGTTTGAAACCGAGGATATGGATCATCAGGGGTGGATACTGAATCGCATAGCGGAACTGGTGGATGACGAAACGCTGATCACCACCGTCAGTGACACAGTGGAACCGATCAATGCGGCGAATTTGCGCCTGGCGCACCGGCAGCTGGAAACCGGGCGCACCATTGGCAAGCTGGTTTTAAGCGGCTGGGAATAATTTTAAGTCCAGCCTGGCAACAGGTGCATTGGCGAGCATCAGAGTGCATCGCGCCGGATGCCGCGCTGCACACGCAGGATATCCGCCATCACCGCCAGCGCAATTTCCGCCGGGGTTTTGCTGCCCAGGGCAAGGCCGATGGGCATATGGATGCGCTCCACTTCTGCTGCGCTCAAGCCTCCAGACGATAAAAGCCGGGTTGCCCGTTTATCCGAGGTTCGCCGTGACCCCATCACGCCGATATAGAATGCGTCAGTTCTGACCGCTTCCATCATTGCCAGGTCATCGATGCGCGGGTCGTGGGTCATTGCCACCACCGCGGTCTGCTGGTGGCAGTTGCCAGGCCCGGCAATAAACACGGAGGGAAAAATCTTCTCCAGACGCACACCGGCAAGATTGAAATCGCGATATTCCTCTTCCCGCGGCTCACACACGATCACTTCATAACCCAGCGCCACGGCAAACTCAGCACAGGGTCTGGCAACGCTGGAGAGACCGGCAATAATCAGGCGCGAAGCGGGGCCCACGCGAAGGCTCACACACCCGGCGGTGACGGCAACGGTTTCGCCACCCGCTTCCACAACCGGACGCAAGGTGCAGTGCCCGTCACTCAAAGAAACCGTGCGCAGTTTTTGCTGCTGCCCGCGCAGTACCCCGAGTAACTCGGCCATATGTTGACGGTTGTCATCCTCGGGAGACAGGCGCTCCACCAATACTTCCAGAATGCCACCGCAGGGCAACTGCACGCGCGGTCGTTCACTTGAGGCTTCGTCGCGCGGATCACCGTAGCGCTCGACACACACCCGCTGGTTGAATTCGCCGCGCTGAACCCGCTCGAGAAAATCCTCCTCGACGCAGCCACCAGACAGAGAACCCACATGGCGGCCATCCCCGCGTGCCACCATGATCGATCCCGGTTTCCGCGGCGAGGATCCAAACGTGGAAAGCACAGTACATAACCAGATAGTTTCACCGGCGTTCAACCACGCCAGTCCCTGCTCTACCACCTGTACATCGAGGTGTTGCATTACATGTGCTCCGGTTAGCTCTTCAACTGGTCAGCCACGGGCAGGCTACGGATGCGTTTGCCGGTCGCTGCAAAGATCGCGTTGCACAGCGCCGGCGCCACCGGCGGCAGGCCGGGTTCGCCGACGCCGCCGATGGGGATGTCCAGATCATTATTCACAGCGTGCACGCGAATTTCTCTCGGCGCTTCATTCATACGCGGCACCAGGTACTGGTGAAAGTTATCCTGCTGGATACGTCCGTCTTTGGCGGTGATCTGTGTCATCAGCGCGATACCTGTGCCCATTACACAGGATCCTTCCATCTGCGCAGCGACACGATCCGGGTTGATCTGTGGGCCGCAATCGAAAGCAACATCTGCCCGGTGCACGATAACGTCGCCACCTTCGGTGACCTCCACATCCATCACGATGGCGCAGTAAGAAACAAAGCTGTTATGTACCGCGAGCCCGAGGCCGCGGTTGGGCGGCATTTTCCTGCCCCAGCCCGCTTCTTTTGTGGCCCGTTCGATAACCGCCCGGTAACGCGCGGTGTCGATGGGATAGCGCGCCGGGTCTTCGCCGTAATTGAATATGCCTTCCTTGCCCGGGTCGATTTGCCGGTTCGGGCCCAGCAACTCGAGCAGAAAGTCGCGGTGGTCTTTTCCCGCCATGTGCGCGAGCTCTGCGACAAAGCTCTGGATCGCAAACGCGTGGGGCACGTTGTACACCGAACGGAACCAGCCGATACGGATATGGCCTTCCGCCTCGCCATTCTCGATCTGTAACGCCGGGATATCGAACGGGATGTTGCGGATACCCATGCCCATTTCCGCGGCCGATTGGTATTCCGCATTGGGGGCAAACAGGGAGGAGATACTGGGGGCGAGGGAACGGTGCAGCCAGCCGACTACCCGCTTGTTGTCATCCAGGTAGCCCTCCATGTGTTCCAAAGCCGCGGCGTGGAAAAAGCCGTTGTGCAGATCATCCTCGCGGGTCCACTGTACCCGCACCGGTTTCCCGTCCATCGCTTTGGAAAGGTCGGCTGCTTCAAACACATAATCCGGTTTCGCCTTGCGCCCGAAACCGCCGCCCATCAGGCCGCATTGCACCGTGACGTTTTCAGGCTTCAGTTGCAGCCGTTTGGCCACACCGTCGCGGGCGACCTGGGGATTCTGCACCGAAGTCCAGACCTCCGCCTTGTCGCCATCGATACGCACAATGGCCGCCATGGGTTCCATCGGCGCCTGGGCCATGTGGGGCGCGTAGTAATTGACGCTCAGGGACTGTGCCGCAGTCTTGCGGGCCGCGGTTATATCGCCTTTCTGGCTCTCGATCTTGCCGGTCTTTTTTGCCCTTTCTTCCAGCAGCTCGCGGAAGGCGACCGAGTCATAGGTGGCGTTGGCACCGGCAGGGCCGTTGTCCCATTCAATGGTGAGCGCCTTGCGTCCCTGAATCGCCGCCCAGGTGGATTCCGCCAGCACCGCAACGCCGCCCATGGGTTCATAGCCCGATGGCTGGGTCGCAGTGGGCAACTCGACGACCTTGACCACGCCGGGCACCGCCAGTGCTTTTTTGTCATCGAATGATTTCACCGCGGCACCATAGGAAGGCGGGCGCGCAATCACCGCATACAGCATATTGTCCCAGCTGACATCGGCGGCAAACTGCGCCTTGCCGGTGAGGATATCCATACCATCCACAGCCAGTGGCTGGAGGTTATTGGCTTTGGGAAAATCCTGCGGTTTGCGCATGATATAGCGCCATTCGTCCGGGCTTTTCAGCTTCAGCGACTTGCGATCCGGCACCGGCTGGGCGGCGGCCGCCGTCGCCAGCTCACCGAACGAGAGCGTGCGTTTGGTCGGCACATGGATCACCTGATGCACGCCGGTGCGGCACTCCGTTACCGGCACGCCCCACTGTTTCGCAGCGGCCTGTTCCAGCATGGTTCGCGCCGCGGCACCGGCGCGGCGCAACGGGTCAAACCAGTGGCGCATGGAACGGGAGCCATCCGTATTCTGGTTGCCGTATTTTTCTTCATTGGCAATCGCTTGCTCGACGCGCACTCGCTGCCAGTCGGCCCCCAATTCGTCGGCCAAAACCATCACCACACTGGTGCGAATACCCTGCCCCATTTCGCCGCGATGATTGATCAGGGTGACGGTATTGTCAGGAGCAATGCTGATAAACACATCCGGGTTATCCACCCAGCCATGGCTCATGGCATCTGCGCCGTATTTTGTTTTGTCGTCTGGACCTTCAGCATCCTGGGCCAGAGATGCGGGCGTCCAGCGCGCGGCAATGACCAGGGCGCCAGTGGCGGTGAGGCCTTTCAGAAATTTGCGGCGACTGACGTTGGCAATATCCGGTGCGTTTTCATTCCCATTGCTCATACCTTCACCTCCGTAAACAGGGGTTCGCCGACACTGGCCGCATTTTTTTCTGCCACCTTGGCCGCGCGCTGTATGGCTTTGCGAATGCGTGGATAGGTACCACAGCGGCAGATATTGCCGCTCATCTGGCTGTCGATCTGCGCGTCATCGGGGTTCGGGTTGTTTTTCAGCAGGGCAACCGCGCTCATCACCTGTCCGCCCTGACAGTAACCACACTGTGCCACCGCTTCGTCCATCCACGCCTGCTGCACGCGGCGACCTACTGGATCCTGTGCCATGGCTTCGATGGTGGTGATGTGCTTGCCCTCGGCGGCGGAGATGGGCGTAGTGCAGGAGCGGATGGGGTTGCCATCCAAATGCACGGTGCAGGCGCCGCATAACGCCATGCCGCAGCCAAAACGTGTACCGGTGAGCTTTAATGTATCGCGCAATACCCAGAGGATTGGGGTGTCAGCGGGTACATCCAGCGAGCGAAGCTCGCCGTTGATGGTGAGATTTATCATTAGCTGCTCCGCTCGCTTTTTTTATGCATAACAAAGTAGAGCAAGCGCAGACAGCAATCAATATACGTTCTTCTGCACTTCTTGCCTGTTTCCCAGGAATACTCGCGCTTTTTTTCATCGGGGTGGATCGGGGAGGGGTAAGGAAGAACCTGGATGCAACACGCAGGTATTGGCCGGAAAGGAGGGACTTGATCAGCCTGCTGTGAAGAAGGCCACTACAGGATCCCGTCTTGGGGATCCTGCAGTGGCCATATCGCGAAAACGCTCCAATGAAGGCAGCGTTAAAGTTTGCCGACCATATTGATGAATACACCCTGGCTGTCGTAATCCAGATCCGTCAGGTCATCGGAGAAGTCGGTAAAGTTGTAGCCGATGCCCGCCTTGAAGTTGCGCCCCATCTGGCGATACAGCGCCAGCAGTGCACCGCTCTTGCTGTCCCCCGCCTCCGGCAGATCCAGCATGCGGCCTTCCAGCAGCAGATCCCACTTGTTCACGAAGTGCCAGTCGGCGCGCAGCACATACAGGCTCGCGGTACTGTCAAAGAACTGCGGGTCTTCACGCTCCATGCTCAACTGGCCGAGGCGGTATGCGTACTTGGCACCCACAGTCCAGCGCCGGGTCAGGTCGTAGTTGGTATCCACCGAGAAGATATGGCTCTTCTGCACAAACTCGGTTGCAGTGTTGGCCACCAGTACCTGATCCGTGGTCGGCACGTTGTAGAAGTAGGTGTACTTCAGCAAGGTGTTCCAGCGGTCGTTATCCACAGGGCGGTAGGCGTAGCCCATCACGCCCTCGGTGAACTTGCCATCGTAGAACGCACCCTGGGAACTCTGGCTGTCGGAATAGTTGAGCTTGCCGACCAGACGCCAGTCCGGATTGATCTGGAAACTCAGGGCGTTTTTCAGCAACCAGGTTTTGCGCTCGCTGTCCTGCACCGTTTCCGGGTCAATCAGCATCTGCATATTGTCCACGCGGTACTCCACCGCAGTGGACAGGCGCAGGGCGCTGTCATTGAAGCCCATGCTGGCACCCATGGCGCGGCGCTCGGTTTCGGCACCCGTGCGCGGATCTTCGAGGGTACCGGCTTCGAGACTCGTGCCGTAATTCCACTTGTCACTGGGTGCAAGGTCCACGCCCAGCGCATGGGTCAGGCCTGTGGATACATCACCGTGGGTATAGCGCTCTTCACCGTAAATACTTGTGGTATCGGAGAAGCGGCTGCGGAAACCAGTGTTCAGGTTGCCCTTGCGCGCGCGCACGCCGGTATCGGTGCGCTCGTTATCCAGGGCATAGTTCAGGTAGAGGTTGGTACGGTCGGTCACCAGGAAGTCGGTGCCGAGGCTGGCCGCGGTACCCAGGTCACCGCCGGACAGTTCGCTGTCTACGGTCAGGCGCTCGCTTACCCGGTAAGCACCACCGAAGCCAACCCGGTTGTTTTCCTCGCGGCTGCCGGACAGTTCCGCGGTGCGCTGCACGAAGCCAAACGCACTCCAGTTGGCACCGGAGTCGTAGCTCGCCTGCACCGCCACATCGGTACGGTCACCCTGCTTCTGGGTGACCGGCACCACCGGTGAGAAGTCTTCACGGGAATCGGAGCGCGCGGCGGTGGCGACACGCCAGTTGTCGTTCAAGCGGTATCCCAGCTCCACATCCATCGCCGATGTCTGCAGGCCCTGAACCTGTTCGCTGGTGTCCATTTTCAGGCCCACATCAATGCGCTCGCCAATCGGCACATTCACGGTTGCACCGTACTGCTCGGTTTCCCGCATCACCAGCTGGCCCGGAGCCGAGAAACCGGCATCGCGCTGCTGGGCATAAATAGAACCGGAACCGCGCACGCCTTCGAAGAAATCACTTACCTGAAGTGCCGCTTCAAACTTGCTGGCACCGGCCTTGGCATTGGGGTCGAAGGGCTCGCCCTGTGTGAGTCCGTTCTGGCTGAAGCTGTAACCGCCGTCGAGGGAAGACAGGCTGTCGAGGGTGTTGCCCTGGCTTTCCGCCACTTCCACTTTCACCCAGCTGCCGGCGCTTTTGCGCAGGGTCAGGTCGACACCGTTGAGGGACGACTCGTTGTCTTCCTCGTCCTGCTGGCTGGCGCTCACACCGATCTTCACATGATCGCCGGCCCAGTAATGGGCGCGGCCGCCCACCGCCAGGGTGTCGATATCGTCGAAGCCCGGGGTGTATTCATAGCGGGCCACCAGGAATTGCGGGTTACCGCTGTAGGCGCCGTCCTGAATGATCAGGTTGTCATTGGCGATGGCCGACAGCGGACGGTTCAGTAACACGCGGCCCTGAATGTAATCCACATCGTAGTCGATCACCGGGGTCAGGTTTTTCACGCCCAGTACCAGGCCGGAATTCTTGTCCCGCACCTCTACCCGCAGGCGTTCGGAACCGGTGAGAATATCCTGGTGGCGCAGGTAAAACAGCGAGCCGCCGGTACCACGGAATTCATCGCGGCCGGCGATAGTGCCGGGCTCCGCGCTGAACGTATCCACCTGGAAGCGCTTGTCACCGAAGTCGGTAACGTCATCGGTTTCAAAGTGGAAATTGGCACCGTAGAGCGCGCGGTCGATATGCGCGAGTTCGTTGTCGGTGTAGGACGCCTTGAAGTTACCCCAAAGGCCGTAATCGTCGTAGTTCGACAGCTTGATATAGAACTTGCCCGAGGTCGGCGCATCTTCCACCACAGTGGAGTCGTCACCGAAGGTGGGATAGTAGAGGTCGCTGTCGAGACGGCGGAACAGTGCGTCCGGTGTTTTTTCCATAAAGTTGGAAAACAGCTCGTCTACCGGTCCTTCCTGGGTATCCGCACTTGCGCCCAGTTCCCAGCCATCGCCAAACGTACCGCTGGTATAGAACGCCAGGCGGCCGTCGTAACTGGCGGAGTTGTCGTAATGGGTTTCATCGCCGGTGACCAGTGCCGCGGGGCCATTGGTGGAATCCCTGGCGATGGTGACGTCGGCAATACCCACGGTAAACCAGTCGTCGCGGGTGAATTCGAGATCCCGCAAGAACAGGTCACCGTTGCCCTGGTCATCGAGTACTGCCACTTCCACCGTGTGCAGGCCCTTGGCGAAAATCTCTTCCGCCACGAACTTGCCGTCACGGCTCACCGGAATTTCGCGGCCAGCCAGCCACACGCTGTGATTCGCCGGAATCTGTTCGCCGTTCACCAGTACCGCATTGCCATCCACCGGAATATTCTGCTCGGCCAGGCGGTTCTCACCGTAGCCTACCAGCAGTTCCTGTTCGGTGGTGGTTTCCTGCAATTGCGGCTCGAAGTTATCCACAACCCACAGAGTCTGCGGGCGGGTCTCATCGTAGCGCTGCTTCCAGTCGTAAACCCGCACCACATACTGCAATTTCTTCAGCGGTGCCTGGAACGCCTCGAAGTCCGCCTCCCAGCTGCCCTCGCCATTCTGGTCCAGGGTCACGACCGCCAGCGGCTCGTCGCGCAGGGACTGCTCTTCCTCGAAGATGCGCACTTCGGCCCGGGTGATATACGACGGATAGTTGGTGTAGCGCTTGAACTGCACCCGGCTTTCCGCCAATTCTGTTTCCGGATCGTCCGCATAGCGGATGGTGGTCGGGAACGCAGTGACGTTCAGGCGCGGCTGCATGGCCTGGTTGTCGAAGCGGAACTGGATATTGGCTTTCTGCAGGGCCACGTCGGTACAGCGCTGCAGATCCGCAGAACTCCTGTACGGATCGTATTCCGGTGCGCCGTCCACGGTAATGCGCATCAGGTTCAGCGCGTAGGGGTTGTGCGCTTCGGCCTCGCGCTGGATACGTTCGATTTCCAGGCGATCGCTTTCCGCCAGCACCGCGAGCTCGTCGTACAGCACCTCGACTTCCACCCGGGCACCATCCATGTGGATAAATCCGGTCTGGACCACGTCCGGGGATTCCACAAAGCCGCGACCCTCGAAAGCCACCTGCTCGTCGGTAAGGCCCAGTTGCTGTTGTACCAGCTCCATGGTTTTCCGCGCGCGCGCGCGGGACAGGCCCACGTCGTCGCCATAGACCATGGCTTCGCGGCGCTCCATGCGCTCGTTATCGCTGTAGCCGACGAAACTCAGGCGCACGCCCTGCTTGCCGGCCACCTCTTCCATCAACCGCTGCATCTGACCCAGCTGCGCGGCACTGATCTGCGGCTCACCGCCGCGGATAAAAATCGGCGGGATAGCGCCGGTGGGCGACTCGTGGGTAATGGTGATGGTTTCCGCAGCGGCGGATTCCGGACACGCCTGCACGCCATCGGCGGCAGTCTCCAGCAAGTCGTCGTACCAGAATTCCACTTCCACGCGGCGGTTCAGCGCACGGCCCTTGGCAGTGTCGTTGGCCGCGATCGGCTGAGTCGCGCCCTTGCCGCTGCTGGTCACCATATAGCCCGGCAGGTTCAGCTGATCCGCCACCGCCAGTGCGACACGCCTGGCCTCGGCGCGGGACAGCGCCATCTGGTCGTCGTACAGCTCTGCCGGGCCTTCCGGCAGCGGCTGCCCGTCCGTATGGCCGACGAAGTGAATGGTGAGATTGGGCTTGTCCAGCAGGGTGTTGCGCACCTCGCTGATACGGCGCACGAAAGCCTCCGGCAGGTCCGCCTGTCCCGGCTGCAGGCGCAGGGGCGTCACCAGGTTTTTCAGGCGCGCACGCTGGTCAGTGCCGGCGGTGTAGTGCAGCTTACACACGGTCTCCTGGCGGCACACCTGAACCCGGTTGAGTTGCAGTGCCTGGGCGCGACGCTGGGCGGCGCGCGCTTCCTGATCCAGCTCGAAATAACGCAGCTGAACCTCAACACGGCGGTTCAGTTCGCGCCCTTTCTCAGTAATGTTTTCTGACAGCGGTTCGCTGTCGCCACGACCTTCAAACACCACGGCGTCTTCCGGCAAATCCAGTGCAGTCTGGAAATATTCCGCAACCTGCCTGGCGCGCGCTTCGGTAAAGGCCGCCTTATCTTCAATGCCCGCCAGCTCGTCTTCGGTCAGCGGATCGCTGTCCGTGTGGCCGATAAAAATGAGCTGCATCTCGTTCGCATTGTCGAGCGCAGCAAGTTTTTCTCGCAGCTGCTCCAGCAACGCCGGATCGATTTCGTCGTCCACTGTGCGGAACAGCAGGGGCGGCAACACGTCTTTTTCCACCACGGCTTCTTCCGGGGCAACAAACGTTTCCGCATCCTGCACCCAGCGACTGGCGGCGCCAGCAATCAATGAAGATTCCGTATTGTTACCCAGGGGACTTTCACTGAAATCCGCAGTGGGTTCGCCGTCGGTAGAAAGGCCCGGAATCAGCTGCCACCAGGCGCTTTCTACTTGGGCTTGCTGTTCGGCTTCTGCGGCAAAAGCCGGGACTACTGGCAACAATGCCAGTGCCAATAAACTATTGCGGAGCTTGCCGGAAAGCTCGATGGAGCTGGATCCCGGCATGCGCCGGGATGACGGTGAAGTTTGTTCCAGAGTCTTCGTCATACCGGCGCACGCCGGTATCCAGTTTCTGCGGATCGCACGAGTCAACTTTGAAGGATGGAACATCACTGGAATCCTCCCTGGTCGCGATCATTACCTAATGCGCGATCCACACTGCGTTTAAGGCCATCAAGCAATCCGCCCCGGCTGGGCGGCGCGCCACGGCGCCAGAATATTTCGGTTTCGATATTGAGCGGGTAGCAGCAATCCAGCGCCGCCCATTCGTTGGCAATCTGCGCCTTGATGGCGGCGAGTCGTGCATCCACCAGTGCTGGATCCTCATTCTCGGCCAGGTAGGAGAGACGCAGTACCGACGGTGCATCCTGCAGTTTTTCCAGCAACAGTTCTGTGCGTGATTCCCACTGCGGACGCAGCTCGCTGGTGCCCGGCTCGAACACCGCTTCGGCCAGATCCAGGCGCACCACGCGGTGCAGGCTGGTACCGAAGTTGAATTCCAGCATCTTGCCTCGGGTCGCGCGCTGTACCCGCGGGTTTTCCGTGGTCAGGCGGTAGCCGCTCGGCAGGCTGCGGTCGTCCAGTTTCAGTACGAAGTTGGAACCGCGATCCGGGTTCGGCACTGCCGCACAGGTGATGTGGAAGCGGCCGTGGGCATCGGTCGTGGCTTTGAGGCCATTGGCCGTGACCACCCGTGCACCCGGCACACCGCCCTCACCGGAATCCTGGTAACCGTTGAGGTTCTTGTCGTCGTACACCTTGCCGATCACATCGGTACAGTCGAAGGTCGGATCCGGCACGACGCGCACCGTCGCCGAAGCTTCACCGGAGGTCTGCTGGCCGGAAAGCTCGTTGAACATGCGCGCACGGTTGATGTACTCGCCCTCGCCCACACCGGAACCCACGACCAGCAGCAGTTTCAGGGTGTGGGTCTGCTCACCTTCCGCGCGCAGGTGCGGCCACTGCAGCTGCAGGCCGTTCACTTCCGGCTCCACCGGTGCGCCGTCGAGGTTCGCCGAGCCCGCCACATATTTGAAGCCGGCCGGGAAGTAGTCCACCAGCTGCAGATCCGTCAGCGGCACCGGCAGCGTGTTGGTGAACGTAATGGTGTACGGCACCAGCTGGCTGCGGGTCACATTGGTCATGGCCGCGGTCTTGGTCAGCGCGAGCGCGCCTTCCAGCTGCGGATCCAGGGCAATGTGGTTGTTGAACAGCTGGCTGCTGCCCGGCTGGTTGCTGTCATCCAGGTTGATACGCAGGTAGTAGTGGGTTTCGTCTCCACGCGCATCCACATCGATCACCGGCGGCAGCTCGGAGAGCTGGATTTCGCAGTGATTCGCGGTCGCCGGAATCACGTCCGCAGCGCTGCCGAGACAGGCGGCCACATCAAAGCTGCCGGTATCTGCACCGGTTTGCGGCGGGATGATCTGGGACGGGCCGGACACATAGTCGGCGCTCGGCACATCCACTTCCAGCAGGTAGTCCGCGTTCACCGCACACTCCGCGCGCGAGAAGTTCACGTCGAACTTGTAGTAACCGCCCGGCAGGGTGATCTGGTTCTGCTGCTTGGGATCGTCGAAACACGCATCCGGCAGCGGCTGGCCACTGGAGGCACGCAGCATACGTACCCGTGCACCGGCAATGGGCTGGCGCATGACCGAATCGTAGATGGCCCCATTCGGGGTAATCGGCAGATTCAGGTTCTGCGGGTTGGCGCCGGAGCCGATATAGATATCGCGAATCTGCTGCGGCCCATTGGTGAAGTCGGAGCTGGTGTTACCCAGGGAAGCGGTGGAGTCCACCGCATCCGGGGCGGAGTAACGCAGCTCGTAGCTAGCACCGTTCGCGCCGGCACCATCCATGTTCGGCACCAGGCCGGCAAACTGGAAGTAGCCGTTTTCATCGCTCTGCCCGGTTTCCAGCAGTGCGTTGTTGAAGTACAGCTCCACGGTCCAGTTGGTGAGCAGGCGCTCTTCGCTGTCGGCAGTTTCACTGAAGTTCACGTCGTGCCAGAGGTAACCGCTCACGTTCGCAATGCCCGGCGTACCGCCGATATCGATGGTGACGGTGGCCTCGTTATAGGCCGGCGGATCGTTCCATTTCACCTCGGCGGTATTCACCACGGTGTAACCGATGGCGAGGTTTTCGGCGAGCCTGGCCTGGAAGCGCAGGGTGATGGTTTCACTCGGCTGCAGATCACCGTAATTGGTGCTGTAGTCCGCACTGATCACCGAGCCATTCACCATGACGCCGGTGGGCTGGCCGTTGAGGCGCGCGGAATCGTCCACGTAAGTGAGTACGCCTTCACCGGCAACCAGCAGGTCGTCGTAGATGGATACCAGGCTCGCAGGCACCGCACTGATATTGGTGACCCGCACCAGATATTCCAGTACCTTGCCGGCTTCCGCCGCACCGCCGCCGACAACCGCCACTTCCTTGGTGATGGAAAGCTGCTGCGCATCGCCCACCACCACTTCGGTAGGCTGGGCACCATTGCTGCTGTTGCCGTCCGCATCGGTCAGGGTCAGCGGCAGTTCCAGGCTGTACACATTGCCCTGGTTGCTGATCACGGTACCGCGCTCGGTGTCCGCATTCACCATCACATCGAACACGATGGTGGCAGTCTGTGCGGTGGTGATCACGCCCTCGCCCGCTGCCGGCAGCGGCGGTGTCAGGTCGTCGCTGCTGATGGCAATACCGGCGATCAGTGGCGACTCGCTGCCATTGTCGGCAACCGCTTCACCGTTCAGGGTGGTGCTGCCGGCCACATAGGTGGTGTGCTCTGGCACCAGGTCCACAAGGCGCGCTTCGCTCGCGTCTTTGCCGCCCATATTGGTAACGGTGATGGTGTAGCGCAGTACGTCTTCGGGATCGACGATACCGGCAGTCAGGTTATCCACTGCCAGCGCGACGGTTTTCTGTACCCGCAACAGCGGCACATTACCGACGATATCCAGCGTCGGATCGTCTGCAACCTGGGTCGCCGGGTCGTCGGAAGGTTTTTCGTCGAGCGGAGTATTTGCACCGCCCGCACCGTTGCCGTTCACGAAGCCCTGGTTGGAAATCACGGTGCCATCGTTGACGTCATTGATGGTGACATCAAAGGTGATGATCGCCGCCTGGCTGCCGGATGCGGCCGGATCTGCCAGCAATTCGCCCGCTTCTGCACCGGGGGATTGGATAACAAGCGTATCTGCCAGTGCCGTGCTGCCATTCACATCGTCCACGGCCGCGCCGTTCAGCGTGGTGGAGCCAGCAACATAAGTGGTGTTGGCCGGCACCTGGTCGCGCAGGCTGGCCTCAATTACGTTTTCGTTACCGATATTTTCCACCCGCAGGGTATAGCGCAGGGTGTCACCGGGCATCAGGCTGTCAGGTTCACCGGTGAGATCGTCAGAGGTCTTCTCCACTTTCAGCAACGCGGCCGACTCGATCAGTACCTGAGTAGGATCTTCATCGCCCGCGGTCAGCGGGTCGGCGCTGCCATTGATGTTCGGGTCGTCACTGTCGATCAGCGCCTGGCCCGGCAGCTGTACCTGGGCCTGGTTGAGCACGGCGGCGCCACTGTCGATCACATTGACCAGCTGCACCTGATACACCAGCTGGATTTCCTCACCGCCGCTGCCTGCAGCGCCGAGTACCAGATTGCGCACATCCAGCAGGCCACTGCCGTTGGCACCGCCGCTGGCACTGGTGGCGCTGCTGTCGCTGCCCGCCGGAGCGGTAATCAACTGCAGGGTACCCGCTGCGAAATGCGCCGGGCTGTTCAGGCGATCCAGCTCGTCGGTGATCGCGATGTTTTCCACATCCAGATCACTGAGGTTGCGCAGGGTCAGGGTGTACTGGAGTACATCGCCGGGCGTGGCAACGGTGGCCGGACTGTCGCCGGAAGTGATATTCGCCACCACTTTTTCGAACACCACACTCGGCACCGCCGCGGTGATGGTGAACACGTCCTCGTGGTCTTCGATTCCCGGTGTGCCATCCGCCGGATCACTGGCATAGGTACGCTCGTAAATACGCGCATCCGGGCCAGTGCTGTCCCAGCTGTACCAGCGCTCGGCACCGGCAACATTGTCCAGCGTGGCGCCGTCAACGGTGTCGGCATCGAGGTAAGCATCGTAGCCAAACTGCACATGGTGATCCGCTGCGATCGCCGCTGCTGCGCCCACGGTAGTGAACGTCAGCGTACAGGCGTCAGCGTCAAAGGCGGTGGTGAAGTCACTGCCCTGGCTCAGGGTCGCCACGGTATTGCCGGCACCGTCGACGATGGTCGCGGCAAAGTTCGCCGGTGCGGTTTCGCACATGCCGCCCTGGGCGGTGTTCGGCAGGAAGTCACGTACAGTGAGATCCCAGGCCGGGCCGGTGCCGCGGTTGTGCACATCCAACAGGAAGCGCGCCGGCAGGCCCGCCTGGATCTGCGCATCGCCAGTCTTGGTCAGCACCAGTTCGTAGGGCTCGACGATTTGAATGGCCGCGGAGTACTCGCTGACCTCGCCCATGCCACGGCCCGCATTCGGGTCGTCATTGGCGTAGCTGTAGCTGTAACCGGCGCGCGCGGTAAAGGATTTACCGAACTGGTTCAGGGCGGTATCACGCAGGCGCAGGGTGACATCGATCACCGCTGCATCGCCGGCCTCGATATCGATGCCATTGCCGGTGCCTTCAATGGTCAGCACAGTGCCGGCCACCGAACCCTGTGGATTGAATGCGATATTGCCGGACACCTGCGCGGCGCTGACAAACGCCAGATCCACCGGGTCGATACCGGAGTCCGCCAGATCCATCTGGATCGCGACGTCGTTCAGCGTGCCCACGGCCGGAATCGTCAGGCGGTACACGAAGGGCTCGCCAATCGACGCTTTGTCACGGGTCGTGGGTTCAACGGCGATCTGCAGCGGCTGCGCATCCGGGGTATTGAACTGCACGCTTACCGCATCGCTCGGCCCGTAGGGCTGACGGTTTTCCAGCACCGCGCCTTCGGGAATATCGCTCTCGGCGAACGAGTAATACCACTCCAGATAGGCGTTATTGCTGATCTGCAGGCCGGCACCGATGTCGCTGTCGGTCACCACCTGGTAAACCACTTCAAAAGTGCCGCCCACGGGAATTTCGTTAGCGAAATTCCAGATGGCATCACCTGTCGCGCTGTCGAAGCTGGGCTGTACCAGGTTAGCGGTACTGCCGTTGATGCTGACGGTTTGCACACCGCCCTGGCGCATGCCGGCCGGGATGACATCGCGCAGCACAATATCGTACGCCGGTGCAGTTCCGGTGTTGGTCATGGTCGCGGTGAAGGTGATGGTTTGTGCAGGTGTCAGCGCGGCGCTGCCATCCGGTGTCGCCACCAGCGCAAAGGTCAGATCCGGCTGCAACAGGTTCAGCGTCTGTTCCGCGAGCAGCGGCGTGCTTGGGCCTGTGGCCGTATCGAACTGGAAGCTCGCTTCATTGCGCAGCGGGGTATTGGCGGCATTGAGCGGCAAGACATCCTTTTGCACCCGTGTGCGATAGGTAATCACCAGCTCGTCACCGGTGCTGTTTACCAGGGATCCGAGATTCCAGCTTACCTGTCCGGATACTTCCGCAACCGGCTCCTGGGTCAGGTCGTAGGTCATGCCGTCCGCAGCAATGGAGACGGTATCCACGAACACCATGCCGGCAGGCAGGGTGTCGGTAACCACCGCATTCGGCAGGGTTCCGCGCTGCACACCGAGGCGCAGCTCGTAGGTCACCAGGTCACCGATACGCAGCTCGCCGTTGTTCAGCGGTGCGGTTTCGGCCAGAACATTCTTCGCCAGGGTGGCGTTGTTGCCAATGGCCAGTGCCGGCAACTGTTGCGGGCCGAGGAAGTAATTATTCAGCGCTGCCGGATCCGGCATCCCGGATCCGTCGCGTTCCACCTGCACCGGGGCACCGGCCTGGCTGGTCCACTGTGCGGAGGTAGCGCCGGTCAGTTCCTGGCCAGCAAGCACGGAATCCAGCACCCGCACATCAAACTCCAGGGTGCGGGTTTCGCCCACAGGAATGTCGGTGTTGGCCACCGCGTTCCAGGCCAGGGTCTGGGCCGTGTTGATGCCATCACCGGTGATGGCCGGATCGGCAATGGCAACACCATTGAACAGGGCACTACCGGGCTCGTACGCCCAGCCGGTGCTCAGTTCTTCCAGTACGGTCAGGTCATAAGCGGTGGAGCCATTGGCCCCCTGCTCCGCCAGTGCAAGGCTGAAGCGGTAGATATCGCCGGCAACCGGCTCAGGGTTACCGCTCTGATTCACCGCAGACTGGGTCAGCGCCAGCTCGGGCTCGACGATGGTGATCGCTGCACTCTCGCCGCCCATCTCGGTGACCACACCGGCTTCGCTGTAGGTGTATGTCGCGCTGATATCGTAAGTCTGGCCCGCCTGCGCTGCGATGTCGTTCGCAACCCAGCCGGTGACCAGGATCTCGCGCACTTCATTCGGTGGGATATCTCCGACATCGATGGTGAAGGTTTCGCCATCAGCCACAGTAACCGGATTTCCGTCGACAGTGACGGCATCCAGAACAATGGCGGTATCGCGGCCCTGCACAACATTTTCCACAACCACATCCGCCAGGGCAGACGTTGCGATGGGACTTGCCGGCACGGTAATGCGATAGCTCACTGGCTCGCCAATCGGCGCGCGCCCATCAACAGGCGTCAGCAGTTGCAGGGTAAGGTCTTCCGGATTTGCCACCGGGGTCATCAGCGTGAAGCAGTTATCCACTGCCGATGTGGCACAATCCGGCGCCGTACCGAGGTATTCGCGATCCGGCGCAGCGTCGATATCACTGGAGTTGTAGCGATCGATGTGGAAGCGGTTGTACCAGGTATGGCCGCTGGGAATCGCGGTGTTCAGGCCAACCTGATAATCGATCAGGACGGCAGCATTTTCCGGCACCGGATCGGTCAGGGTAAATTCGATGATGCCGCCATTGATGGCAACTTCGTAATTCGCAGGCTGGCCCGCGACCTGCACCTGCACAATATTGATAGTGGATTCATCAAACTCCGGATTTGCCGGGTCGACATTCAGGGTATCAGTCACCACCACGCCGTAGGCCGGCGCGCCACCGGTGTTGAGCGCTTCCAGACGGAAGTTCATCACTTCGTTGGCGATATCCACAACGGTGTAGGGACTGGTTACCCCGGAGCGCGTATCGCTTTTAACCAGGTCGGTGATGTTCGGTTGCACCACCCAGATACTGGCCTGGTTCTGCAGGATTTCAGCAGCGCCGTCGTAAGTCAGCTCAGCGCCGTTGATGCGCTCAATCTCACCGCTGCCTGCAGGGAATACCGTTTCATCGTCGAGTACCACTGCGGTATACACAATGGTAAACGGCGGTGTGGAATCGCTTTCCGCGCTGATGTCACCGAACTGCCACTGCAGGGTTCCGGTGGTACCGGCAGGAAGGTCAGCCGGTGATTGCGAGCAGGTAAAGCCTTTCACGCCGCAGTCGATGTTATCCACAGAAACCAGTTGCAGGCCTTCCGGCAGCTGATCGGTGACCACCACATTGCGGGTGATGCCCGGCTGCAGGCCGAGGTTCAGGGTGTACTGTACGGTGTCGCCGATACGGGCACGATCCGCAGCACCCCAGGCATCGGAGATTGCGGTTTTGGTGAAGTCCGTGTTGTCTTGGGTATCTACCGTTTCATTAATCCAGACACAGTACTCGTTCGGTACCACGGTATCCGGGCAGTTTTCACCGTGGCGCTGGTAATCGCCGGGATAAGTATCCTGCCCAGGCACACCGTGGTCGAGAGACGTCCAGTCCACATACACTGTGTTTTCGATAATGCCGTCGAATGCGGACATTACTGTTGTGTTGTACACCAAGGTCAGGGTTTCACCCGGTGCGATGTCCAGGCTGTTATCCCCGTTTTCACGGCCCCATACAAAGGCACCATCACTGCTGCGGGTTCCCGGCATGGCATCGATGCCGTTGATGGTGGCATTGTCGAGACGCAGTTGCTCCGGCAACCGATCCGCAATATTCACATCGTACGCGGTGGATACATCGCTACCGGAGGCGTTGGTGATTACCACGGTGTAGTCAAGTGTGTCACCGCTGACCGCGCTGGTGGCGCTGGCCGTTTTGGTTACCGTCAGCACCGGCTCCGCTACCGCGATCGGGCCTACAGCCGCAGTCTCGGTTGCCGCTGCATTCAGGTAAGTGAGCTCTGCGGTGTTGCTAAGCTGGGTACCCGCAGCAATGCTCGCGACATTCTCAACGCGTGCGACGTAATAAATATGAATCACCGGATCAATCGCGGAAGTCGCCGCGTCACTGGTGTCGTCTTCTGTATGCGTGGCGACTTTGCCGATATCCCAGGTGATCGTTCCTGTATCACCACTTTGCGGCAGCGCGCCAAGGAACGCCTCACAGCCGGCATCCGGTGCCTGGTCGTTGATTGCCAGAATGGTGTCATCATATTCACAGCGGACTTCATACCCGTGTGCCGGGTTGGCGATCACATAGCCCGGTGACAGGGTGTCGGTGACCACCACATTTTCGGTCACGCCTTCCGGCAGAGTGATATCCAGGCGGAAAGTACGGTGGGCGCCAATTGCACGGGACTCTGCCGTGTCACCGCTTTCGGTAACGTCTTCTTTCAGCAAGTCCAGGCCACCGACTTCAGTAGAGTCTTGCGCACTGATCTCATAGTCGTTGGTGGCGTTGCCGGTATTTGCCAGTTCACCGATACGCATACCATCAATGGCACCGTCAGTACCTATGGTGCCGGTCGCGTTCAGGGCGATGGTATTGTGCGGCAGTGACTGCCAACGCGCTTCGATGGTATTCGCCAGCACTTCGTGCGCGGCCACATCGACGCCACTGTCGCCTTCACCGACCACTCGCACCTTAAAGCTGAACGAGACGCTCTCACCAACACCTATCGCATAGGGGCTAGCGTGGCGATCTGTTTCAGTATCGTCGCGGAACTGGAAGACCGGCGCATTGGTATCGCCATCGAGATACGCGACTTCCAGGGAAGCGGGGCCTTCTTCACTGCCTTCTACATAGCGGTATTTGGTATTACGCAGATCATCCAGGACTTTCAGGTTGTACGCGATTGCAGACGTCGCACCATCTTCGTTGTCCGCATTGGTCGCGGTCACGTTTACGGTGATGACATCATCCGCATCTACCCGCTCAACGGTGAATTCCTTCGTCAGGGTAATGCGTGGACCCAGTACGTTCAGGCTGATGGGATCAAAAACAGCCGGCTCCTGCTGGACGCCGTTCTGATCCTCATACGTCATCTGGGCCACACCGCCCGGGTTGGTCAGTGTTGCTCCGTGGAAAGTGACGTCACTGTTTTCAACGCGCGCAACAAAGGTCAGTTCGATAGGGAATAACCCGTCGTACTGTGGATATTTTGATGGATCATAATCGGTCAGGAACTGGCTTCCGTAGCGCCACTCGACCACATTTTCATCACAGGTAGTGCCATTTTTCGGGGTGGTCGCACCGTCGCCAGCGCCGGGGTTCCAGGTAGCATCCGGATCCAGATCCCGCAGGTCGACCGCATCCACTTCCACACAGCGCAGCCCTTCCGGCAGCTCATCGCGGAAGGTCAGGTTGCGCAGCTCTGCGGCAGGTACAGTACCAATAAGACGGAAGCGGACCTCTTCGCCCACGACCACATTGACGCGATCGTCCGGGCCAATAACCGGAGTGCTCGGGCTCACGCCAGGCTGAGTAGGCGTGCCGGTTGCCGTGGTGGAAACCTCAACGACGGCTTTAGGCTCAGCGTCAACGCTTACGATACGCATGGTCGCATCATCGGTGCCACAGTGGCCGGTGGTATCTTCGTTGGCACAATAGATTCTCGCACCGCCGATCCACTGATCCTGCGGCGCCCCCCGGTCCGGTACAACGCCAGTAGCATCGGGTTGGTTGATATTCTCAATGCGCTGGTCGTTCTGATTGCCCGCCAGTGCACTCAAGCTGTCATAGCGGAAGATTGCCGCGGTATTGGCAAAAGTCTGGTTCGGAACCACCGTACGGTGCGGGGTGACGCGGTAGTACAACTGCACACTGTCACCGGAATTGATCTGCTGCAGGGCAGCGGAAGATTCATAGCTGAAAGTGATATGGGCAGGATCACCATTCAGCCTACAGTGAATATCCGCATCCGGGTTGGAAGGATCGTACTGGTAGTCATCGGCACCGACATTGTTGATGCCCACCAGTCCATTATCACCCTCTGGCGTGTTGTTCAGGCCATCTTCTGCAAACGGCCATACGCACATCTGCGGGCTCTGCAGAATATCGGTTATCACCGTATCGTAAGCCGGCGCGGCAACCGGGCCACTCTCCTGCTCGTTGGTGACCGTCAGGCGATAGACAAAGTCATCGAACTTGCTGCCTTCGACTTCCAGATCTTCCCAAACACAAGCGCCCAGGTTTTCACCGGCACGGCTGAAGTTACACACTTCCTTGACGATATGCAGTTTCGGTTCGGTAATTTGCAACTGCGCTGTCCAGTCCGGCCACTGCGGGTAACCCGGGTAGGTGCTGTTACACTGGTTAGTGGCCAGGGGATTCCAGTCATTCCCCTGCTTGAAACACGCAGCCTGACCGCCGCTGCCATCGTTGGCGACGGTCTCGTCGAAAATGATTTCCGGAACACCGGCGACCTGCTTCTCCGATTCATAGGTAACCCGGAAACTGGTGCGACCGTAATCCACACTGAGGTTGCTGTGCTGGTTGGGGCCTGCCACCTGATCCACGGCGTTGTTCAGCAGGCGCGAAGTCATCCCGGCCAGGAACCAGTAATTGCGCTCGGTAACCTGGGTTCCACCAAAATCCCAAATCAGGCTTTCTTCGCTCAACTGAGCGCCCGGCGTAAAGCTCACCGGTGCAATGATCTGGTCGCACTGGGAATTGGGTGAAAGTGCGTTCAGTCCGGAGCTGTTACAGGCCTGTCGTGTCTCGCTGATAAAGCCCTGGCGGCCGGTGTTACTGTCATCCCCCCCCGCGTGATCCGGCGTTGCGTCCGCAACCTGGATACTGTCAACGGTGATATCCCAGCCCGGGGTTTTGAAACCGAACCAACCACCGGCAAAAATTTCAAACTCACAATCCTCGCCCACCAGAATCTGTGGCGGCATATCACGGCCGTTACCGTCTCCGCTCACTCGGTTTCCGGCTTCCACGCAAGAGCCCGGTACGTAGCGTTTAAGGAGGTTGAAGCCCAGTGCCCGTGCACGCACGGCATCCAGGGTGTAATTATTCGCTAACTGCTGAGACGGCGTGGTACCGGCGATCGGGTCGTTCAGGTTTGCCGGTGTCGGATACACCAGCGCCTCGCCCACTCCTTGAGGATTATTGCGGTCATTATTGTCCGCCAGGCGCACTTCACCCACGACATCAGCGCGCATGGTGATGTCGTCATAGGTGGCACCGTGGTTTTTCTCTACCGCAAAGATCAGTTCATGTTCCTGCAGCGGCGCTACCGCGCCGAGATCGCAGCGGAAAACTGACGCCCCCTGGGGCAGCGGATTGCCATCGGCATTGTGGTCGGTCGAGCCGTCAGATGGAGGTGTATTCCACAGAGGCACCTGCCCGGTGCCATCCGGATGCTGCGGCGGATTGGATGTGATGCTACAGGATGAAGGCGGGCTTACCGCGAGGCCGTTGCCGAACGTCACATACAGCAGGTAGTCGGATGCGGTGTGGCCACCGCTGTTGCGGAAATCCACGCTAACTGCGGTAGGGCCAGTATCCCGGATGATATACAGCGGCTCGGGAATATCGACGTTGAGGTTTTCCGGGTTGGGGGTAAATTGCTGGGTCACCACCTCATCAGAGCGCACCGAGCCGTTTCCGTTGCTGTCACAGAAATCGCCCCACTGTACACGCAGGCTATTGGTCAGTGGCCCCATGGTTTGCGGATCAAGCGTTCCGGGGCTCAGGCTTTCATCATTCTCGTCCAGATCCGCCATGCGATCGTAGTAGGTCAGTGAACCATTTTGATTAACCTGCACGATACGGAAAGTGATGGTCGCCACATCACCGTGGCGCAACAGATCCTCTTGCTCAGCAACCCCATTGGCAGTTTCACCCAGCGGGTTACCCACACTGGAAAGGTAGAAGTTAGGCGCTTTCAGAGCCGGATTATTCAGATAAGTGGTCTGATCGGCGGACGGGGTTACGCGATTGCGCCAGTCGATCCCCGCCACACGGCCCGCGTAGTTGTTGTAATTATCCGCAAAGGAGGAAATGGTGAACTGCGGCTCGAAATTGGGGTCGAGAATGTATTCATCCGGCAGGGTATTGGTCAGCTCCACCTGATTGACCGTACCACCCGTGCGGTTCTCAATCGTAATGGTGACCAGGCCACGCATACCAACCGGCTCATTCGCATTGAGACCAGTAAAGGTGACGTCGTAGTTGAGCTCACTGGTGTTGCTGAAGTCACCCGTACCGCCGAGCCCAGGAACGAGACTTGGGGTGGAACTCACTTCAAGACTAGACTGATTAACCGCGCCGTATCGGGGAAAACCGCCTTCGATGCTCTGGGTAATCCCGGCTTCACCATCAACTTTGGTTATACGATTCAGTGCCAGACAGCCCCACTGCACATTGTCAGCAACGTTAACCTGGTCAACACAGGAATTACGCAATGTACCGGCAATAAATATCTCGCGCTCATCGCCCGGTTGAATCGGCAGCGGGAAACCAAAATCATCTTGCAGATGCCGGCCGTTCAGTTCATCGCCGGAAATAGCTGTACATGAGCCTGCGCTGGGGGCCCCGCCCTGAGCGACACTCTCCGCATCTGCCTCGCTGCGGCAGACCGCGAGCACATCCATATTGACCGTCGGCGCCATGGAGTCATCAAAGATGACGTCGTACATGGGTTCTGCGCCATTGTAATTGTCGATGGTTACCCGCCAGATAATCCCGTCATCTTCGTGACCAAAAATCGTATTACCGGCCAGGTCGGGGTCGTTCGAGAAGGTACCGCGGGGCATACCCGCATCTACGTTACGGCCGGCTTTGGCGATGCCCGGGCGAGGCTCTTCGATCGCCAGGGTGAAATTATTAAAGAACGGGCCCTCAGCATAAGGTGCTCCACCGTAGCTGTACGTTTGCCAGTTCGGACTTCCCCACCCCCCGGTGCGAGTACGAAATTCCCCACCCTGACAGTTTCCGTAGTCAAACTCTACACGGGTGGAAATGGCTCGAGAAATAGCAACCAGCTTTTCCTGATCGAAATCCCGTTCATCCAGATTGAAACTGATCGTCCTACTTCCGGTGCGGCCTATATCACCGAGGTTCCAGGTCAGCTGCGAGCCGCTCTGGCCAGCGAAACCAGCAGAGTGGCCACTGGTGCCATAAACCGTAGCAACCTGCTGTATATCCACAACAACGGTTACATCGTCAAATCCGCGATCACCGGAATCCAGCGTCTGGCTTTGCGCCGGCAGGTTGACCGCATCCCAGCCCGTATTGTTGCTGATGGTCAGCTGGATTTGGCCACCGCCACAGAGTTCGCAGTAGCCGGTATTGAGCGTGACCTGAACATTGGGATCCGGACAATACTGTGCGGCCGCCCAGGCCCCGGCAGCTGGCAAGAAAGCCCCCAAGCAGGTCAGGAATAGACCCGCCAGTGCATTTTTGAAAGATTTTCGCCCTGCTACTTCAGACTTCATCGCTTTCCGCTGCCAATCAGTAAAAATTGATTCTCCAGCCACCACGCGTGCGGCGGCTCCGGGAGACACCCGGTCGCGGAACTTTATTGGAAGGGAGCATTTGGCACCGTGAAGCAAGTCAAAATTGCGGCGCCAGAAGGGAACTTTTTCTTCGTTTGCCAAGCAGTTCTCAGGCAAACCTCAGGTAATTTCTTAAGAAATGCCAACGCATGCACCGCCCCGGGAAAACCGGGGCGGTGCAAACCGTCACATTACGCAGCAGGCAGGAAGTCGATGGGGTACAGGATGGTGATGGTCGGCACCCCGTCCTTGGCCCCAAAGTTGAAGCGTTTCACCCGCGCAATGATATTGGTATCAAGCGCCGGCGAATCCATATCACTGCTCTCCACTTTCGCCAGCGACACCGATCCATCAGGCTCGATCGTGATACGCAGCACCATCTTGCCCTGCAGGGCCGGGTTGTTGCGCAGCTCGCGGTTGTAGATCCGGTACAGCGCCGACTTGTAACGGTCGAAGACAATCTGGATCTCTTCGTCGGTACGGGACGGCCCCATGCCATCGCTGAGCGGACGCTCTTCGCCGGCAAAATCGCCTTCGGTACCGATACCACTGGATACCCTGGAGAAACTCACCCCGTCGAGCGCCGTGCCCACGCCACCGGCATTGCGGCTGAGTGCAGCCGTATTGATACCGTCAGACCCGGATTTCGCCGCGGCGGTGATAAGTGAACGCTGACTGCGGTTCTCTTTCTTGCCTGCGGTACTCAACTGGGTCTGCTGCCCCAGACGGTTGTCGAGATCGTCCTGGATAAGATCCTGGAAGTTGTCTTTGAAGGCCAGAACACCGGCGCGCTCAACCTTCTTGCGAACCTGCTTCTTCTCCACGTTGGAAGGCTTGGGTTCTTCCTTGGCCACTTCCTGCTTGGCTTTCTCAGGCTCTTTCTTTTTCTCTTCCGGCTTTTTCACCACCGGCTCCGGCGGCGGCTTGGGCTTGGTTTTCTTTTCCAGCACCAGCTTGGCCAGACGCTCCGGCACCTCGATTACTTCCTCTTCATCGGGCTCCGGGAGCTGCCAGGTATAGGCACCGAACCCCAGGAAGAATGCGATCAGCAAACAGGCGAGCAAACTGCGACGGAAGCGACGCTCGTCTTCTCCATCGGTGTTCCACGGCATGATCGCGTTGCGGAATGCTGAGGGCTCCAGCTCCCGCGTCACTTCATACTCGTAGTGCACATCCTCTTCCTGCTGACGGATTTCCCGGAACTCGGCATCCAGGTCAAACAGGTCATCGCGGCATTCGTCGATCTGATCCTGAATGCGCTTATGGCGCTCATTCAACAGGTCGAGGTTTGCGTGATAGATACTGACGGTCTTCTGCAGGCGGTGAATCAGCGCCTTGGACGCATTTTCCTTGTAGTGTTCCGCCCAGAACAGTTCCCCGGCACCGGCAGCCTCGAGCTTGTCGAGACGGTCGGAGATTTCGTCGAGCAGCTGATGCTTGGCCTCATCCTTGTGCAGGGCCTGCAATTTGCCATCGACCTGATCCCGCTCGGACTCAAGCGCGTCCAGTCGACGGCGGACAGCTTCCTGCTGTGCGCTCAGTGCCTGCTTTTGCTGATGAAAATTACTCACAAACTTTCACTAACTCTGAGATGCTTTCTGAATAACCGCCAGGGAAATTCGCGTGTATCCGGCATTGGTGCAGCTGGACATGACTTTCTTCAGTACGCTGAACGGTACGGATCTATCCGCCAGGATGTTTACTTCCGGCGGTTCGGCCAACAGCTCGGCCGCCTCGGCAGCAACATCTTCGCCGGCCGCAGCCCGCGCAGCCAATGCTGCCTTGGCTTTCTCAAGCTCATCCTCGGCCATGGTCATGGCCTTACCGACCTCTTCGATCATGGCCTGCTGGATCGCTTCAATCACCAGCTCTTCACTCTGGTACAGCTCTTCGGTCGTCATGACCGACTTGGTTTCAATCAGCACCTCGTCGTGGGTGACCATGAGGGTAACGGTCTCCCGCGGCTTGGACTCCACCACGGAGTCCGGCAGGGTGATGACCTTGGGCGCTTCAATCGCTTCGTCGCTGGCGCTGTTGGTCAGCAGGAAGAACACCAGAATGGTGAATACATCCATCAGCGAAGTCAGGTTCATGCCCGGTGTTTTGCGCTTGCGGCTTCGCGCCATGCGCTTCATGCGTCTGCTTTCACGTTTCACGGCGCATCTCCCAGGGAAATATCGGGGAAGAGTTCCATCCGTTCCGGCTTGGCTTCCGGATCGGTTGTGCCTTCGGGAATGACATCAGCTCCACGTACCGCGTCCATCACGCCAACCAGGTGCTCATAAGCCACATCCGGCTCCATAAGCAGAGTGGAATCGGTTTTGTCCGGATAGGATTGCTTGATGCGAACCAGGAATTCACGCAGTCGCGCCAGGTCGTAGACTTCCGCAGTAGGCAGTACCGGCGCTACTTCCGCCGGGTCTCCACCCTCTGCCACCGCGGCATCAGCCGGGGCATCCGCGGTCTGTTCGCCGTCCTGGTTCAGGTTGGTGAAGCGGGCGATAACCTTTTCACCATCGCTGACTTCCAGCGCATCTTTGCGCACCACAACCTCGACCGTCACACTGGGGTTATCCGGTGCGCCGCCGCCAGCGCCGCTGGGCATATTGAGTTCCAGGATGGTCACGCGGGAAAATACTGCGGAAACCAACAGGAACGGCACCAGTACCACCATCAGGTTGAGGAAGGCGGTAATGTCCAGTTCTGGAGCTTCTTTGTTTCTACCGTGACGCCTGCTTCTCATTACACAGATTCCGGCTTGCTGCTCTCGGTGGCCTGATCAGCGGACTGCTCCGCATCGGCATTGCGCGCGGCTTTGGCCTGCTGAGTCTGTACGACGTCCTGATTAACCGGCTTGCCAGCGGCGCCCTCTTCCTGCGGCACTTCGCTGCGACGGCGGGTGCTGCTAGAGATGATGTTCAGGGCTTTAACGGAAACCATTTCCAGGCTGTCAACGATCTGCCCGGTCAGGGAGTTCAGGAATGCGTGCACGATCAGCAGCGCGATACCAACCATCAGACCGAAAGCCGTTGTGTTCATCGCCACGGAAATACTCGCAGACAGAAGATCCGCTTTCTCGGCCGGGTTGGCATTGGCCACCGCAGTAAAGGCTTCGATAAGACCCATGATGGTACCGAGCAGACCGAGCAGGGTGGCGATATTCGAGCCCAGCGCAACGTAGGGCGTACGCTTTTCCAGCTGCGGGATGCTCTCCATGATGCTTTCTTCCATCGCGATTTCGATATCTTCGCGACGGCGCACCGCGCCCTGGCGCTCAAGCCCCATGGCCAACAGGCGGCCAACACCGGTGTTGTCATCTTTGACCAGGTTACGGGCGCGATCGAAGTCGCCGGAATTCAATACCGGCTGCAACTTGTCCCAAGTCGCACGGTTGGTGTGGCGTTCATAGGCCAGGCGAATGTAACGCTCGATCGCCACCGCGGCGCCCAGCGCGAATACCACCAGAATGGGGTACATGAACACACCACCAGTCTGAAAAAACGCGATTACGCTGTTAAAGAAATCCATCACAAGCCCTCTAGGTTTTCTTTGTCGGTTGCGCGGCTGCCCGCTTAACCTCTGTTGTTGCGACCTTTATGGTCAATCTATGGTTAGTAACTTATTTGCCTGCGCCGGCCCCCAGGGGTACAGCGCCACTTACTGACTGCGACCTCGAGTCCTGTGCCCAGTCACTCCTCGGAAAGACTGAGCTGGTAAAACTCGAGCTCGCGCATAAATACTTCTTTGTCCAGCGGCTGCAGCGTGGGATCGAGCAGCGTGGAATTCAAACCGCTCTCCACACCCACCTCGGAACTTTTCCACGGCACGATGTACAGTGACTTGGGCGCCTCCTTGTTTCCGATGATGGAAATACCGGAGAGCTCCTTTACCTGGTTATCGACCTTCTTTTCCGTGCCTTTAGCCGTATCCTCCGCCGCAAACGCCGGCAACGGCAACAGGCATCCGGTCATGGCCAGCACTACTTTCAGGTTCTTTTTGCTCAACTGCATCAGTTTGCCCGCCGCTTCAGATCTGCTACCCAAATGGATACGTTCGTGTCATCTGGCGCATGATTGAGGTAGAGCTGAAATTGTGCGAGTGCACAATTCACATCCTGGAGATAGAGGTCGCAAAGGATCCCGAGATTTTTGATCAGCGGCAGATTGTCCGCATGCACTGCCAGGGAGTCCGCATAGGTTTTGCGCGCTTCGTCAAACCGGCCCTGGTGACGGTAGAGTACCGCCAGTTCGTTACTGGCGACCGGATCCAGCGGCGCCGCACGCAGGGCTTCCAGAAAGGCCTCTTCTGCATGCTTCTCGTCGCCGGTACGGAAATAGGCGATTCCCAGGTTTACATAGGGCGCGGACAGACGCTGTTCGCGGGCGACAACACTTTGCAGCAGTTCAATAGCTTCCGGATAACGCTCCCCCTGCAGGTACTCCACCGCCTGTAAAAAGTCGCGGTTCACACTGCCGGAAACCTTGACGTTCAGCGGGTCTACCGGGCGGTTGGAGGTTTGCGGGCCGCTGGCACAGGCGGCCAGCAGCAATACCGCGGCACATACCACTGGGCGCAGGAAATTATTCCAACTCATCAGCCCTGATCCTCCTCGGATTCATTTTCCGCAATCACCGCAGGTGCAGGCTCGGCTACTTCAGGCTCGACCAGTTCAGGCTCGGGAATTTGCTCCGATCCTTCAATCTCTGCCGCAGTTTCCTCGATACCGCCCTCTTCTCCAGCCTCTGCTGATGGGTTCACATCCGCAGTCAACGCAGCAGCCGGAACTTCGGTTTCAGCCACCTGCGGTGCTGTATCGCCTGCAGGCGCTTCCGCGACTTCGGCATTCACTTCAGGGGCAGCCACTTCAGGCTGAACCGGTACCGGCACAATGGTGGTGAGGATATTGCCCGCATCCTCTTTGCGGTCATAGCGCGCAGGCACCAGGCCGGCGAGCTGCTCGATACTTTTCGCAACCCACTGGTTGTAGATACCGGCAGCCATCAGGTCGATATTTTTCTCGTGTACCGAGATCGCCCTTTCCTCGAACGGGTAAATCTGCTCCTCCAGTGCCAGCTCGTACTCTTCGAGCTCCAGGGCACTGAGATTGGTCGGTCGTTCCGACTCTTTCAGTGCGCGGCTGAAATGCAGGTAAATTTCGCCCAGGTAGAAAGTCGCAGCCGCCGTGACATCCGCCACCTGGTAGTCGATCAGATCCGAGAAGGCGTTAACCGCAGATTTCATCCGCGTGCGCTTGGCATTGAGGTTCTGCTCCAGCGGCGCAACCAGGGCAATCTCCCGGAACGCATCGTATTTGGGTTCCGCCAGCTGCAGTGCGGCGGTACCGGCCAGGTAGCGGGTGCGGTCGTTGCGCTCGTTTCCGCCGCGCAGCTCGATGCGCACCATGTCTTGCAGGGTATTGAAGTAGGCCTTGCGGTTGCCGCTGTTGTTGTAGATATCGGCAATCTTCTGCCGGGTCTCCAGCGCCGGCTCCATGGGGCTCGGGAAGAGCTTCACATAGCGGTTCAGTACCGCCAGTGCCTTGTCGTAACTCTTCGCGGCACTGTACAGATCCGCGGCCTGGGTCAGTGCTTCACGGCGCACATCGTCGTCTTGTGACTCCTGCTCAATGCGCTCGAACTCGGCGCCGGCGAGCAGCAGCTGGCCACTTTCCTGATACACCACCGCCAGCTTTTTGGTGACTTCTTTTTGCAGCTCGTGCTGCGGGTGGTTGGTGCGGAACGCCTTGAGTACATCCGCCGCGCGCACCCAGTTTTGCAGCTGGATCAGCGATGCGGCAGCATCGTATTCCGCCGTTGCAAGAATGCTGGCACCCGGCGCGGCCATACGGATACGCAGGAAGTGTTCGGCAGCGGCCGTGTGATCTTCCGCCTTGCGGGCCACGTCGCCCTGCTGGTAAATGGAGCCTGCCAGGTTGTCGATCAGATCCGCGCGATCCTTGGCGTCAACCGCGGTAAGTGCCAGCGCTTCGCGATAGCCGGATTCTGCGTCCACGTAGGCGGCGGTATCAAACGACGCGTGCGCGACCAGCAGCCAGGCGGAACGGCGGATTTCCTGATCTGCGGCCGGGAATTTTTCCAGCAGCAGGCGGCCGTTCTGAATGGTTTCGGCAAAGTTCTTCAGCTTGTACAGGTCATCCACGGCACCCACAAGAATCTGCGGCGCCTTGCCGTGCTCCGGGAAGGTTTCGGCAAAGGTCAGGGAGGAGCGAATAATCTCTTTCTGCACCGCGGTTTTCTCGGCGGTACTGCCCTGGGCCAGGTTGTTTTTCAGGTGCTCGCGATAGGCGAATACCGCGGCATAGCCCGCTTCACTGGCATCCTTGTGCGCCTGATACTGGTATGCCGTGCGCTCGTATTCCTGCGCCGCGTTCATGAAGTCGCGGTTTTCCAGCATCAGGCCGGCCAGCTGATAGTTGATCTCCGGCGCCTTGGGCTGATCTGCGAAAGAGCCAAGGTAACGGCGATACCAGTGAATCGCCTCGGCGTAGTGCTCGCCTTTCTTGTCCTTGAGCTTCTTGTTCTGGTAAGCCGCGTGGTAGTGGCTCGCCAGGTCGATCAGGTTGGTCTGCAGGAACTCCACCGCGGTGGCGTATTCCTGGATATCGAATACTGTCCAGTACTCGGCATCCAGCGCATAGGTATTGGCGAAGTCTTTTTTCGCTTCCAGTACCAGACGCGGGAAACCGCCCTTCTGGTAAATCTCGATCACACGGATGGAAAAGTCCGGAGCCACTTTGTGCAGCGGGTTGCGCTCCACAAACGCGGTATAGGCTTCCGCCGCATCCTGATAGCGACGCTTGTCCAGGTAGTACTCACCCAGGTGACTGTAAACGTAGGACTCGTAATCCCGCGCGCCCTTGCGGGTGAAATAATCCACAATGGACTCGGCACCGCCGAGGTAGGAGAAGCTCAGGCTGATAACCCGGAAGGTATCTTCGATGTGCTTGCGCTCGGTTTCGTTCGATTGCTGTTCGAAGTCGTAGCCATCGGCGACCTTGACGTCGAGCATGCGCACGAAATCGTCCAGCGCCATCTCGTACATTTCCTGTTTGAACAGCGCCCAGCCGCGCTTGTACAGCGCCAGCTCGTAGAAGCTGGACACTTTCCCCATGTCAATTACCCGGCCATAGGACTCCTCTGCATCCAGGAATTTCTTGCGGGTAAAGTAGTACTCACCGAGACGGAAAAAGGCCTCGTCCACATGGCGGGATGCGGGGTATTTGGCCACCATCTGGCGCAACACCTGTACCGCCGCATCAATCTCCCCGGTTTCCTCGTAGGCCCGGGAAAGCTGGTACATCACCTGATCGTTGCGTTCGTACTGGGGGTATTCCGCCAGAAGTTTTTTGTACAGGGCGATCGCCTCGCGGGCATTGGCCGCCAGCAGCGCATCCGGGTCATCGCCGGGCAAGCTGCCACTCAGGTCTGTGGCTGCGGTCTGACTGCTGTCAATGGCCAGGTTCGAACTGGCGCGCGCCTCGAAGTCCGATTCGCTTTCGCCACTGGAGCGCGCAACGCCGTCGAGAGCCAGCGGCGCCTGCTGGCTGGCCGCTGCGAGCTGCGCCGCTTCTGGTGCATCCAAGGCTGGCTGGCCCAGTGCCTGGCCTGATTGCGCGCGGCGCGCGGCATTAGTGGTTGCTGCAGCCACCTCTTCTTCGGAAAGAATGCGCGTGGCCGTCGACGCGGTGGCACCACCCGCTTCCGCGCGATGCGCCTGCTTGATCTTCAGGTCTGCTATGCGGCGAATCGCTTCCGGCGTCAGTGCAGTTTCCGGCGTTTCCTGCAGGTACTTCTGATAGCTGGCCAGCGCCTTCTCGAGGCTGCCTTCAATGCGTGTCTCGCGGATTTCAATATCGACGTTTTTCAGGCTGCCAATGGTGTTGCCGCTGTTACTGGCGCAGGCACTGAGCAACAGCATCGCGGATGCCGCAGTGGCAAGGCTCAGGCTATTAAAGCGGGCACTTAGTACTTTCTTATTCACTGTCTGCGCCCTCACCGCTCTCCACAGGAGCCTCAAGTTCCGGAGGGTTATCCACAGGCAGCGGTTCACCATCGCGGTTGGATGCAGGCTCGGCCTGTTTCAACTGTTCCATCTGCTCCTGGTACTGCTCAACTTTCCGGGCATCCAGGCGCTGCTCCTGCAGTTCGTTGGCGCGGTCGTAACTGTCTGCCAGTGCGAAGCGTGCCTTGATCTGGTAACTCTCGAGCTGGGCCCGCTGCTGATCCAGTTCGTTGATCGCCAGCTGCTCCAGCATGCGACCCTGACGTGCCATCAACTGGTCGATCCTGTCCTGCGCCTGGTTGAGGCCACTGCGCAGTTGTACGATCTGGTCGCCATAGCCCTCGTAGCTGTGGGTCGCGGCCTGACGGCTGCGCACATAGCGCTGGTAGGTTTCCTGCAGGGTCGCGATCACCCCGTCCAGCTCGCGCAGGTTCTTGTAGGCTTCGGTCAGGCGGTCATCAAACAGTTTCGAGAGTTTGAACCGCAACAACCCTTCCAGGCGTGCGATGCGAGATTCGGTCTCTTCGCTGTTCAGGTCTGGATTGTGTGCCAGCAGGTTGCGCAGTCTTTCCAACCGCAGGAGCGCGTCGGTTTCCTCGCTTTTGGCCAGCAATTCCGGCCGGCGATTTACCAGCAGGTTTTCGATACGGCTCGCCAGGCGCTGGCGCTGCTCCAGGCGCATCTTGATGCGCGCATCAATCTGCCGGAACTGGACGTCCAGGCCAGGCAGTATCGGTTCGTAATAGGCGCGGCGCAGGGCGATGATTTCGTCAAAGGAATCGAGGCTTTCCAACCAGGCCTTGTTGCGCTCAAACAGGTCGTTCAGATCCTGATAGTTTCGCAGGAACTCCTGATAATCGTTGGACGCCATCAGGTCGAGCAGGTAGTGGGTTTCCGGAGCGCCGGGCAGTTTGCGCAGTTCCACCACCCAGTTCTTCACCTGATTGGCTTCCTTGCGGCGCAGTGCCTCCAGCAGCTTGCCTTCGCGAATGCTGGTAATGGACTGGGAAAGCACGTCGACCTGCTCACCGAACAGATCCAGAGCCTGGCCATAGTTCACCGCCGCGGTGCTGTGTACATCCAGCTTGCCGTAGGCATAGGGTACGGCAAGCACGGCCTCGTGCACGGCCTTGTTGGTTGGCTGGCGCTCTTTCAGCAGCTGCCAGGGTACCAGAGCCCGGTCGTAGCGGCCCGCATTAGCCTCCACCCAACCGGCACCCAGCAGCGCCTGGTTGGAAAACGGGCCTGACAGCCGCACCCGGTCAAAGTAGGTGCGCGCACGCTCATATTCCTTGGCTTCCATCAACTGGTAACCGAGCAGCAGGTTGGTTTTATCCTGCAGTGCCTGCATGCCTTCGCTGGCACCGGCATTGCGCCCGAGGCCATCCAGCTCCAGCACACCACGTTCGGTATCACCGGCTTTCAACAGGGCGATACCGAGGTTGTATTCCACAAAACCGGAAAGGGATTTCTCCCCCTTGAGATCCCGCAGCAGGGCAATCGCCTCTTCGAAGCGGCCCAGTTGCATATACACGCGCGCACGCAGGAACTGCTCTTCCGCGCGCACTCTTTCGGGCACACGCCCCTCGATCATTTGCAATGCATTCAGTGCATTGGCGAACTGCTGTTTCTGGTAATGAATACGCGCGAGCCGGAATGCCGCTTCATTTTTGATCGCCTGCGACACATTGCCTTTCAGGACCGCTTCGATTGCACGGCCGGCTTCCCGGTGCATGCGGTAGGAAAGTTCCAGGTCGCCTACGGCGAATTCCGCCTGGCCATAGTGGATGCTGAATGGATCCAGTGCCGGATCATCCAGCAAACGGAACTGCTTGAGTTCGGTATCCAGCCCGGTGATCGCATCGAAATGGGCATCCTGATGCGCATAAAACAGGGCTTCGCCGAAGAAAAGGTCTTTCAGCTCATCGGTATGCAGTGCGGTGGGGTCGAGTGTTTCTTTCGCCTGCGCGACAGATGTCACCCCCAAAGGCACGGCGACAACGCACAGCGAAGACAACGCCGACAGGGTTGCGCCGGCGATTGCACGGGCCAGACGGGAAGACATGGTTACCAGTCCTTAAAGTTGATCGCGGACTGGGTGCCGGCAATCTGGATTTCAACGAACTTGGGACCCACTGCTTTTTCCACGCTGTAGGTCGCCGTTCCGCGATACTCCTTGCCTGATTTTGACTTGCCAAAGTAGCTGATCACCAGTGGGTGAGCACCGGTCTGCACGTTGGCGGTGTGAATGCGCTGTACACCGCCCTGTTGCAGGGCTTCGATTTCCCGATAGGTGTACAGATGGTGGGCAACGACCTGGTTGTCCAGCTTGACCTCGACCGATTCGAGGCTGAAATCCTCGCTACCCGCGAGAGAGATGAAAAACGCAGCCTGCGTGTTCGAGGGAAACAGGAGTTTCTCTTCGAGTCGATTCAGCTCAGAAGTCAGGCTGATCACATCCTGCTTAACGTCCTGGATCTGCTCGTCGAGCCCGCGAATCTCCTCGCGGCTCACATCCTGAGCACTGGCCAGTGAAGACAGTGACATCAGCAGTGCTGCTGTCAGCGATATCAGAATTCTGCACATATCCCTTTTCATACCTCCGGCCCGCCCCGTGACTAGAAAAAACACAGCACTGAGGCCACAGCGCGTGCTTAGCGGTGGGATTGTATTGCAACCAAGGCGAGGGGATATGTGAGGCGCTTCAAATCTCGCGCATCGGACTAGAGGTGAATTTTTTCTTTAAATTCAATGGACAAGAGGTTTTTTCTCGAAGTTGTGACAGGTATCACGCACCACATCACACTATTCTGTGTGACCGGGTTCGCAGATAACCCGGTTAACGCGAACGCCGTTCGATCCGTTTGGGGCAACAGGCCACAACTCAAACATCGAACTGGACTCACCACTTTTGCAGCGCCGCTTCATCACTTTTTTTCGCCTCGACCCACTGCCCGGCGCTGTCACTCGCGACCAGTTCCTTTTTCCAGAAGGGGGCGCGACTCTTGAGGAAGTCCATGATAAAGGCACAGGCATCCAGCGCCGCCCGCCGGTGTGCGGAGGTTGCCCCCACAAAAACAATCTCGTCACCCGCCGCCAGCCTGCCATAGCGGTGGATCACCCTTACCCGGCCCAGGGGCCAGCGCTGGCTCGCCTCGCGTGCAATCCCCTCAAGGGCGGATTCCGCCATCCCCGGGTAGTGTTCGAGTTCGAGCGTTTCGACAGCCGATCCCGGTGTTGCTGCAGTCGGGGAAAAATCCCGCACATTGCCGACAAACATTGCGGTGGCACCATCGCTGGTGTTGCCCTGCCGCAGCAGGGTGTACTCGGCTCCCGGATCAAAGCCCCCGGCCTGCACGGCAATCGAAATATCAGTCATTCCCTTACCCCCCGGTTACCGGCGGGAAGAAGGCCACTTCATCACCGTCACGCACCGCAGCCTGGGCATGACTGAGTTGCTGGTTGCACGCCATTTGCAGCTGGTCATTGCCCAGGGCAAGCCGCCAGGTTTCTCCCTTGTTGCGCAGCGCTTCGCGCAGCTCCCCCAGCGTGGATACGCCCTCGGCGTCCACATCCAGGCTGTCGCAGGCCAACTGCTCCCGCAGCCCGGCAAAAAACAGCACCTTGATCACTGGCTCACCTCCGCGCTTTCCGCGACCCAGTGACCGCGTTTGCCACCGGTTTTTTCCTGCAGTTTCGTCGGCCCGATGACCATGGCCGGATCCACGGCTTTGCACATGTCGTAAATCGTCAGCGCCGCCACACTGGCCGCGGTCAGGGCTTCCATTTCCACCCCGGTGCGCCCGGCAAGCCGGCAGTAGCTCTGGATATGCACGCAGTTGCTGCCTTCATCCAGCGCAAAATCCACCTGTACCTTGGTGAGAGCGAGGGGGTGACAGAGAGGTATCAGATCGGCAGTTTTCTTGGCGGCCTGGATGCCGGCAATACGGGCGGTGGCGAGCACATCGCCTTTCTTGTTGTTGCCGGCCCTGAGCTGGGCAAAGGCCTCCGCCGACATGACCACTGCCGATTCCGCGCGGGCGCTGCGATCGGAGATGTCCTTGTCGGTGACATCCACCATACTGGCTTCGCCCTGCTGGTTGAGATGGGTGAGACTCATAACGCTCGTATCCCTGTATTTCGTTTTGCCGGTTAGTGTACCCAACACAGGGCGGGGCCCGCACCTTCCGGCTTGCGATTCGTTACAGACTGGATACGTGTGCCCAGCGGACGGCGGCCCGGCACAAGTCAGTGATCAATCACTGACTTCGAGGATTTTCAGCGTGTTGGTGCCACCGTGGGATTGCATCAGGTCGCCGCGAATCAGGATCACCTGATCGCCCACCTTTACGATGCCCCGCTCCTTCAACACATCCAGCGCACGCTGGTTCAGCTCCTTGTCGCTCTGGTCGCCGGGCTCAAACAGCAGGGAAATCACCCCCCGGTACAGCGCCATGCGCCGCTGGGCGATGGGGTCATGGGCCAGCCCGACGATGGGCAGGCCCGACCGGATGCGCGAGGCGATCAAGGGCGTGTAGCCGGTCTGGGTCATACACGCAATGGCGGTAACCCCGGCCAGATGGTTCGCGGCATACATGGCGGAAAGCGAGATGGTTTCATCGATACGGGAGAAACCCTGGTGCATGCGGTGCCCGGATTCCTGTGCGGAGCGCTCGCGCTCCGCTCCCATGCACAGGCGGTGCATGGCCTCGACCGCTTCCACCGGATAATCCCCGGCCGCGGTTTCCGCAGACAGCATCACAGCATCGGTGCCATCCAGTACGGCGTTGGCCACATCGAATACTTCCGCGCGCGTGGGCAGCGGGGCCTTGATCATGGTTTCAAGCATCTGGGTCGCGGTAATCACCGCGCGATTGAGCTGGCGGGCGCGCTTGATCATGCGCTTCTGCACCCCGATCAATGCGGCATCGCCGATCTCCACCCCGAGATCCCCGCGGGCCACCATCACCGCTTCGGAGGCCTCGATGATTTCGTCCAGGGTTGCTTCGTTTTCCACCGCTTCGGCACGCTCTACCTTGGCCACCAGGCCAATGTTTTTGCCGGCCTCGCCCAGCAGCGCCCGCGCCTCGCGCATGTCGTCGGCACTGCGGGGAAAGGACACCGCGAGGTAATCCACACCGATATCGATGGCGGTTTTCAGGTCCGCCTTGTCTTTTTCCGTCAGTGCGGCGGCAGACAGGCCACCGCCCTGCTTGTTGATGCCCTTGTTATTGGACAGGCTGCCACCAACCACTACCTGCGTAATCACTTCGGTACCGCTGACCTGCTCCACATCCAGCACCACGCGGCCGTCATCCAGCAGCAGGCGGTCGCCGGCCTTCACGTCTTCGACCAGCGATTTGTAATCACACCCTACCCGCTCAAGCGAACCGTCATCGCTGCCGAGCGCCATATCGAGGACAAACTTCTGCCCTTCCTTAAGCGTTACGGCACCGTCGCGAAAACGCGCGATGCGGATCTTCGGCCCCTGCAGGTCGCCCAGTGCGGCGACAGCCTTGCCCAGCCGGGCAGCAATTTCCCGCACCTGCTGCAGGCGGCGGCGATGGTCTTCCGCGGTTCCGTGGGAGAAATTCAGCCGCACGACATCAACGCCCGCCTTGAGCAGTTTTTCCAGTACGCCGTCTTTGTCGCTGGCCGGCCCCAGGGTGGCGACGATCTTGGTACGGCGCACCGGATTGGCGGTGCGTTCAATGGCGGGGATCTGACTCATAGGAACCTCTGGCTCAAGCGCGCGGCAATATCAGGAGCGCGCGAAAATCGTTTACGTTGGTGCGGGTGGGGCCGGTGACGATCAGGCGCTCCAGTTCGGCAAAGAAACTGTAGGCATCGTTATTGGCGAGATAGTCCCGGGGATCCAGCCGCTGGGCCTGCATCTTCGCCCAGTCCGCAGGAGAAAAACAGGCCCCCGCGTTGTCTTCGGATCCGTCGATGCCATCGGTGTCGATGGCCAGTCCGTAAATACCGGGGGCACCGGCGAGGGCGCTGAACAGACCCAGCAGATATTCCACGTTGCGCCCGCCGCGGCCGTTCCCTGTCACGGTTACGCTGGTTTCGCCGCCGGAAAGTATCAGTAGCGGCCGCGAGATTTCCCGCTGTACCTGTAACGCCAGCTGCGCGTGCCTGTGCCCCAGCGCCCGCGCCTCGCCCTCCAGGTTATCCCCGAGTACCCGCACATCGGCACCCGCTGCCCGGGCGGCGCTGCTGGCGGCATCCAGGGCATCCTTCGCTTTCGCCAGCATCTTGACGGTGTCGCGCGAGAAGCCGGCATCCCCCTGCCTGGGCGCATCAGTATCGCCCAGTAAGTGAGTACGCACATTGTCGTCAATATCGATACCGTAACGCTGCAGGACTTCCAGCGCATCGGCGGGAGTAGAGGAGTCCGGCAGTGTCGGGCCGGAGGCGATCAGGGTGGGGGAATCTCCGGGCACATCCGAAATCAGGTAGGTAACAACACGTGCAGGATGGGCAGCGACAGCAAGGCGCCCGCCTTTGATCGCGGACAGATGGCGGCGTACCGTGTTGATCTCGCGAATGGGCGCGCCGCTGCGCAGCAGGGCCTTATTGATCGCCTGCTTTTGCGCCAGGGTGATTCCCGGCGCAGGCAGAGTCATCAGGGCCGAGCCACCCCCGGAAATCAGCGCAATCACCAGATCGCGTTCCCCCAGGTTCCCGACCGCCGCCAGCATGCGCTTTGCCGCAATTTCACCCATGTTGTCCGGCATCGGGTGCGAGGCCTCCAGCACTTCCGTTTTTTTACAGGGTGCGCCGTGCCCGTAGCGGGTAACCACCAGGCCAGACAGGTCTGCGTGCGGGTATTGTTCGTACCAGGCTTCTTCAAAGGCCGCCGCCATCGCCGCCGCTGCCTTGCCGGCACCCACAATCACCGTGCGCCCCTCCGGCGGCACCGGCAGTTCGGCGGGCAATAGCTGCTGCGGGTGCACGGCAGAAACCGCCAGCGTGGCCAGTGCCTGCAGCCAGGCGGAATACTCTTCAGGTGTCGCAAGCGTCTCGATGCGCGGCAATGCCTCCATAAAACCCACTCCTGTTTTTGTTATCGGTTTGTCTGCACTTGGGCGTGCGCCCCTCGCCCACCCTCACCCTATGGCGCCCGCTTACAAAAAGGCAAACTTGGCAATAAAAATGACGCTCAGTACATAAAGGCTGATCGAAACCTTCTCATACTCACCGGTAAACACCTTGAGGATGGTGTAGGTGAGGAAACCCAGCGCGATACCGTTGGCGATGGAAAACGTCAGCGGCATCATGACTACGGTGACAATGGAGGCAATGGTATCGGTCTGGTCCTTCCAGTCGATATGCGCCAGCGCCCCCATCATCAGCATGGCCACATAAATCAGCGCGCCGGCACTGGCAAAGGACGGAATCATTGCCGCCAGCGGTGTGAAGAACATCGCCAGTACAAACAGGATACCGACAACAACCGCCGTCAGCCCGGTACGCCCGCCCACGGCCACCCCGGACGCACTCTCGAGATAACTGGTTACCGGTGCGCAGCCAAACAGCGCGCCGACCACGCTGGAGGTACTGTCCGCCTTGAGCGCCTTGGGCAGGTTTTCTATCTTGCCGTGCTCATCGATCAGGTTGGCCCGGTGCGCAACCCCCATCAACGTGCCGGCGGTGTCAAACATGTTCACAAACAGGAACGCCAGGATGACACTGACCATCCCCACATTCAGCGCGCCCTTTACATCCATGGCCAGCCAGGTGGGCGCCAGGCTCGGCGGCGTTGACACTATCCCCTGGTACTCCACCAGCCCGAGCCCCCATCCGATCAGCGTCACCGTCGCCATGCTGATCAGGATCGCCCCGAACACATTGCGCTGGCTGAGGATCGCAATCAGCAGAAAACACAGCCCGGCCAGCAGTGGCTCGGGCTCGCGAAAAGAACCGAGGCTGACCAGGGTCGCCTCATTGGGCACCACGATGCCGGCGGTTTTCAGCCCAATCAGCCCCAGAAACAGGCCGACCCCCGCCCCCATCGCAAACCGCAAACTGAGGGGGATGGCGCCCAGCAGCCATTCCCGTATCCGCGACAGGCTCAAGATCATGAACAGGATACCGGACAGGAATACCGCTCCCAGCGCCACCTGCCAGCTGTAGCCCATGTCGCCCACCACCGTATAGGCAAAGAAGGCGTTGAGCCCCATTCCTGGCGCCAGGCCAACCGGCCAGTTGGCATAAAACCCCATCAAAAAACACGCAATAGCCGCGCCAACACAGGTAGCCACAAAAGACGCGCCGTGATCCATGCCGGCGTTGGTCATCATGTTGGGAATGACAAAGATGACATAGGCCATTGTCACAAAGGTCGTGACCCCAGCGATGACCTCCTGCTTTACGGAGGAATTGTGTTCACGCAGCCTGAAAAAACGCTGAAAGAAACCGGACTGGTCGTGCTTCACTCGAATCTCCGTTTGGTACTGCCCAGGCCTTCAGCCATGGAAAAGCTGCCACGTTCACAGCGATCAGCAACCCGCAACAGCATATGCAGGGCGCGAGATATTTGCGCAAATATGCAATATCTTAGTTCCTTTACGTGAAACCAGCGGCGCGCAATGGGCAGGGGAAGTATTGATGTGACAGGCATATGCACGTCCTGTAAAAATGCGTGCGTATGCGTGGATCGCAGAGATTGGCGCCGGGCCGAGAGTATGGCTCTGCCGACGTGCCTGGCCGCTTTCAGAAGGCAGTCATCAAGCCAAATCCAGAAAAATTCAAATTGTCATACTGGCCGGAAAACTCCCGGGTTCTCCGCACATGATAGGCGGACCAGCGGAAACGACCGGTCGCAAGCACCAGTCCAAATCGCCACTCACCTACGCTCGATTCCTTTTCAACACTGTGGCTGTCTTTAAAGCTGTTGCCATCAAGAAAGATATCTCGCGCCACAAAGCGCTGCTGCCAGTCTGTAAAGACATACCAGCCACTGTCCAGTTTACTGCCACCAAATCCCGGCGCCTGTGTCAGGGGCGGCGCGCCATCCAAAGACACGCTGGAATAGAGATCTCGCCCGAAGCGCAGCCCGACGCCCGCGGCGAGCTGGGTGGAAACATTCCCCAGGTTGCCGCCCAGATTGGCCGACAGCTCCCAATCCATGTCCGAACGGCCCAAGGAATGGATGAATGCCCACTTGCGCGCATAACCGGCCAACACAGCCGGCTCATCACTCAACTGATTGTCCCAGCCATTCACTTCGTAAGTGTCTGCCAGCCCATGCAACCCGCGCTGTACCTGCTGCGCCCCCGAGGAAGGGCCGACAATGCCGGCACTGAGATCGAGACGGTCAACAATTTTCAAATTACTTGCCGGATGCAGCCGACCTGAAGCCAGCGACAGGCCAAAATACAGCCAGCCAGCGTAAGGGCGGTCGTCCAGTATCAGCTCGGTTTCCTCAATTTCATAGGGCGTAAAAATGGCCTGGCCCAGGAAATATTGCGCTGCCAGCTCCTGCTTGGCAGCCAGCCACGGCATAAACCTGCGCGGCCATTCCGGGGCAACATCCGCTGAATACGCCAGCTGCATTCCCTGGGTGTAATTAGCATCACTGGCGCCATCAAAGGAGTCGTTTTCTAACTGAAAAGACAGTGTTCCCGCGACAGCGGGCGCACATAAAACGGCCGCCAGCGATAACGCCTGCATCAACGGCCGCAGCAGTGCATTCCATGCATTTTTATCCATGGAGCGAGCCTAGACGAGCGAAACGATCGTGCCAGAAACTCGCGTAACTATAGGTGCCTATTTAGTTAACCAACCAAGCCTGTTTAACCAGGTAACCCCGCAACAGGGGCCGGCCCATGCCTGTGTCTGCGGCCTGCAGCAAAAGACTGCCGCTTGACATAGTGTCTATAAGACACATAATGGCACAAACCAACCACACAGCCCCGGATAGACCAGCCTGTAAATCAGCAAGGAGCTTGCTGCCATGTCCAGAGAGTATGATTTCGCGGTCTTTATTGGCCGTTTCCAACCGTTCCACTCAGGCCACCTAAAAGTGGTCGAAGAAGGCCTCGCGCGGGCCAACCGGCTCGTGGTACTGATCGGCTCGGCCTACCAGCCGCGCAATTCCCGCAACCCCTGGACACACGAGGAACGCGAGGCCTTTATCCGTTCCTGCCTGACAGAACAGGACAACAAGCGCTTGCTGTGCCTGCCGCTGATGGATGTGCCCTACAACGACGAGCTCTGGGTGCGCAATGTGCAGGATTCCGTCAACGGTATCGTGACCGCCCACCACGCCATTCCCCACCGGCCTCCCAAAATTGCCCTGATCGGACACCATAAAGACCACACCGGTTTTTACCTGAACCTGTTTCCCCAGTGGGATTCAGTCCCTGTGGATAATTTCCGGGAAGTCAGCGCTACGCCATTGCGGGAAGGACTTTTAACCGATGATGCCACTGCCTATCTGCAGGCGCTGGTCAACGATCAGGTGGTACCGGCGACCGTCGGGGCGCTTCTCGAACGGTTCATCAGCATGGATCCGGCGTACGGTGCAATGCGGGAAGAAATGGCCTTCATCAAGCGCTATAAATCTTCCTGGGCTGCGGCACCTTATCCGCCGACCCACGTCACCGTGGACGCCGTGGTGGTGCAATCCGGGCATGTGCTGCTGGTTGAGCGGAAAGCCTTCCCCGGCAAAGGACTTTGGGCGCTGCCCGGTGGCTTCGTCGACCCCAGTGAAAAACTGGTGGACGCCTGCCTGCGCGAGCTGCGAGAAGAAACCCGCCTGAAGGTACCGGCGCCGGTGTTGAAAGGTTCGATAAAGCGGCAGGGGGTCTTTGATGAACCGCACCGCTCAGCCCGGGGACGAACCATCACGCACGCTTATTACATTGAACTTGAGCCCAGCCAGCAGCTGCCCAAGGTAAAAGGTGGCGATGATGCCAGGCATGCCCGCTGGCTGCCGCTGGCATCGCTGAATCCCCAGGAATTATTTGAGGATCACTACTACATCATCCAGAATTTGATCGGCGGGGCCTGATATGGCCCGCCGGCTCATCCTGGCCCCCATTGCCAGCATTACTCGTTGTATCAGGGAAGCGCGTCGTACCCATGGCAATTTTTTGGAACATTGGCCAAAACCTGTCCGGCCGGGACTTCGTGGTCGGCGATGTACACGGTCACTGGCAGCAGCTGCAAAACCAACTGGCAGAACTCGCGTTTAATCCTGCGTGTGATCGCCTCTTCTGCCTCGGAGATATTGTCGACCGAGGTCCGGACAGCGCCGCCATGGTCGAGATGATCGACCAAAAGGTGTACTTCAGCATTCTTGGCAACCACGAGGCGATGATGATCGCCGGGTTTGAGGATCCCGAAGCCGTTGCCATGCACGCTGCCAACGGTGGCGAGTGGTTCTACCGCCTCTCCCCTGCTGAACAGCAAACTCTTGTCGACAAAGTCAGGCAATGGCCTTGGGCTGCAGAAATTCAGGCGCCACGGGGCACTGCCGGGCTCGTCCACGCCGATGTGCCTGACAGTGACTGGAATACCGTGAAGCAACTGCTGCGAGATATCGGCTCCGCTTGGGCCGGGGGTGCTCCCTTCTCCGAATCAGACATCTCAGCCGCGGCGCAGCCTCTCCTGTGGAACCGGGGCCTGATACGGCAGCTGTACCGGGATATTGTCGGGCTGCAGATTGGCAAGAGGGACATCGCAGACCTGAAGCGCGTTTTTCTCGAGCGGGAAGCTCGAATGGAGCGGCTCGGCCAGCACTCGCTGTCTCCATTCCAGGTTGGCGGTATCGATGCGGTATTTATGGGGCACTCCTATGTGCCATTCGCCACAAACGTCGGCAATTGCCATTTTCTCGACATCTACCGGGGCGAGCCCGGCGAGAAACTCGGCATCCTCTGTTTAAACGAGGCTCTCGCGAGCTAACCTGCCCGGGAACCGCCGCATAAAAGCGGCAGTAAATCACCTCCAGGCGCGCCCCCTAACCCACCGGCCATGCCACCAAGCGTATATCCACTGCGCCATTGGCGCGCAAATACACCCCAATTCAAAGGCTGTTCGAAAAAACGCTTGACTCCATAGTGCCCTAAGGACACTATACCCTCAGTTAGTGACTGACAGACACTAATAAGGCAAAAGCGCTGGAGAGACCGGTGCCAACATTTCTCACGGAGGATTTCCGCGATGCAAGACTACAACCCGATCCTGAATGTCGACAGCTATAAAACCAGCCACTACCTGCAATATCCGGAAGGCACGCAGTACGTAAGCAGCTACATAGAAAGCCGTGGCGGGCAGTTTAAAGAGGCCGTTTTCTTCGGCCTGCAAGCCTTCATCAAGCAATACCTGATGCAGCCCATCACCGCGGCGGACATCGACGAGGCCGAGGAAGTCTGTACCGTTCACGGTGTCCCTTTTCACCGCGCCGGCTGGGAATACATTGTCGAGCAGCACGGCGGTTACCTGCCCATTGAAATCCAGGCGGTACCTGAAGGCACTCTGGTCCCCGTGCAGAACGTACTCGCACAGGTCATCAACACCGATCCCGCGTGCTTCTGGCTGACGAGCTATATCGAGACTGCGCTGCTGCGGGCCGTCTGGTATCCAACCACGGTTGCCACCCAGAGCCGCGAGGCCAAAAAAATCATCCAGCGCTATCTGGAAGAGACCGCAGATACAATCGACGGGCTTCCGTTCAAACTCCATGACTTCGGTGCGCGCGGTGCCAGCAGCACGGAAACTGCGGCCATCGGAGGCCTGGCGCACCTGGTGAATTTCCAGGGCACCGATACCATCGGCGCACTGCTTGCCGGCCGGCGCTACTACAACGCCCCCATGGCAGGGTTTTCTATACCGGCAGCAGAGCACAGCACCATGACCAGCTGGGGACGCGACCACGAGGCCGACGCCTACAGAAACATGCTGACCCAGTTTGGCGGTGACGGCGGTATCGTCGCGGTAGTGAGCGACAGCTACGACCTGTGGCATGCCATTGAAAATATCTGGGGCGGCGAGCTCAAGGAACAGGTTGAAAACAGCGGAGGCACGCTGGTGATCCGCCCCGATAGCGGTGATCCCGTCGATGTAGTGACGCAAACCGTAGAGCGCCTCATGCGGATTTTCGGTGCACGGATCAATGACAAGGGATACCGGGTTCTGCCCGACTATATCCGGGTCATCCAGGGAGATGGTGTATCACTGCACACCATAGAGGGCATCCTCGCGGCCATGAAGGCGCGCAAGCAAAGCGCCGATAACGTTGCCTTTGGCATGGGGGCTGAGCTGCTGCAAAAGGTAAACCGGGACACCATGAAATTCGCCATGAAGGCCAGCGCAGTGCGCGTCAACGGCCTCTGGAGGGATGTATTCAAAGACCCGATCACCGACACTGGCAAGCGCTCTAAGAAAGGCCGCCTGGCCCTGGTTACCCGCGGGAATGGCACATTGCACACCATTCGCGAGCAGGATCTGGGCAATCGCACCAACCTGCTGCAGACAGTTTTCCGCAATGGCGAGCTGTTGATAGACCAGACATTCGAAGCCGTCCGCGCATTGGCCGCGGTACCCGCTACCGCTAACGAGCTGGCGAGGGCAGGTTAATTGTCCACAGGCACAGGAAAAGCCGGGCTGACCGGCTTTTCTTTTTTTAGGCGCTGACCTAGAGCTCCAGGTTGCGCACGAAGGTATGGCTGCCCGAGTCGGCCCGCATACGATAAAGCGTTGCCGGGCGCCCGGTTTCCGAACGTTTTTCACCGGTATCAACGAGCAGCTCGGCCTGCTCGATACGCCGTCGGAACGACTTCTTCTGCAAGGGCTTACCGATGATTACCTCGTGCACCTGCTGCAGTTCCGGCAGGGTAAATTTTTCCGGAAGCGCGTATGCGGGCACGATGCTGTAAAGTGCTTTCTGCACCAGGCGCTCGTGGGCAAAGCGGACAATCTCCTGGTGGTCAAACGCGAGATCCATCTTCCCGACCCGATCGAGTGGCACCCAGCTGGCATCCGCCACAGTCTCGACATGGCTCTGGCACACCTGATGGGCAATGAGCGCGGTATAGCAGACCGTGACGGACCAGCCCCGCTTGTCTCTGGCCTTGCCGCCAAAGGTATAGAGCTGCTCCACATAGGGTGGTACAACGCCGGTCTTCTCCTTCAACTTGCGAACCACCGTGTCTTCGAGGGTGCTGTCCTCGGCTTCAGACACGAAACCGCCCGGCAACGCCCATTTCCCCATTTCCGGGTGTGCGGAGCGTTTCACCAGCAGAACCTTCAGCAGCCCTTCGTGATATGTAAACAGAACCGCATCTACGCTCAGCAGGGGCGTATCGAACGCGCGTTTGTCATATGTGGATAAATATTCTTCTTCGCTCACGGCGCACCAAAGTGTCAAATAGCCACAAATCTTATTCCCACGGGCCTCGATCGGCAATGGACTTGAGCCGCACGCGGGGTACCGGCATATCCGCAGCGGCCCGTGACCGGCTTTGCCGGCCCCGGACTTGCGCTGTTACAAATTAGCCCCCTCCATACAGCTTCATTTCCCCCGCGCCGGCCAGTAAAATCGCCTCCTTTCAATAATACCCAGTGAATCCCAGCGATACCGGAGCATAACCCCATGGGCAGAGCCTATCAGAACCGCAAAGACTCGATGGCCAAGACCTCGAACATGAAAGCCAGGGTCTACAGCCGCTATGGCCGCGAGATCTATGTGACCGCGAAGTCTGGAGGCGTCGACCCCAACGGCAACCTGGCCCTGCGCAGCCTGATTGAGCGCGCCAAGAAAGACCAGGTGCCCAGCCATGTGATCGAGAAGGCCATCGACAAGGCCAAGGGCGGTGCCGGCGAAGATTTCTCCCGCGCCCGCTACGAAGGCTTCGGCCCCGGCGGCTGCATGGCGATCATCGAATGCCTGACCGACAACCCCAACCGCACATTTGGTGACGTGCGTCAGGCCTTCACCAAAACCAAAACCAAGATCGGAACCGAAGGCTCTGTCAGCCACAGCTTCGATCACCTGGCGATCCTCGTGTTCGCGCACGACGACGAAGAAGCAGTACTCGAAGCACTGATGGAAGCGGACGTCGACGTCACCGATATCGAGAATGAAGACGGCAAGCTTTCTGTGTTCGCGCCGCACACCGATTACTTCAAAGCCAAGCAAGCGCTGATCGAGGCCTTTGGCGATATCGACTTTGAAGTAGACGAAATCCAGTTTGTGCCCCAGACCTACACCGAAATCAGCGGCGACGATGTGGCACTGTTCGAGAAGTTCATGAACATGCTCAACGACCTGGAAGACGTGCAGGCGGTATACCACAACGTGGAAAACCCGCCGCTGTAAATGCCGGCGAGACCGATCCAGTATGGGTTGAGACCCCGCGGATTTATGCATAAAAAAGCCCCGCCGAGCGGGGCTTTTTTATAGTCAGCAAAATGGCTGCAGGCAGGCCGCGCGGTGCGCGACACACCGCCGCTAGCGCACCGGGAAATCGAAGTAGGTCTCCGGGTAGGGCTCGGGCTTGAAGGTATAGTGCCACCACTCTTGGGAATAATTCACAAAACCCTGCTGCTGCATGGCGTCGCGCAGAAGCATTCGATTGGTGCGCGCCTTCTCACTCTCCAGCGGATAGTCAGTGGCAGAGCGCTCGTCCATAAAGTCGAAACCGGTTCCCATATCCAGAGCAGCACCTGTCGCAAGTCCGTAAAGCCCCAGATCGACCGTGGCACCGCGGCTGTGGCCCGAACGCTCGGCGATATAGCCACGTTCAAACATAAGAGACTTCTCTTCCCGCGGGTAGAATGCCACCTTGGTGGTGTGATCTTCAGGCGCTGCCGCCCAGCGTACAAAATGGTCAACCGCGCGCTGCGGCCGGTAGCAGTCGAACAACTCCAGGCCCAACCCCTCTTCCGCCAGTCGCTCGGCCACCCGCGCCAGTGCCTCTGCGGCCTCTGCAGCCAGCAGACAGCGATTCGCTTCATAGCCATCCAACCGCTCGCCGACAAGATTGTCGCCGCGGAAGTAGCGCAGGGCGACCTTTACGTTGTCACCCTCTACCGCTGCGAATTCTGGTGATTCTTGCGGAATTTCCGCGTGGCCTGTTTCGGCCATATTGCCGTCACAGGCCGTCGCCATGAGTGCCGCGGCAAGCAGGCAGGTGGTGATAAGCGGGCTAGGTTTCACGATGCCTCCGGAGCCATACTCCTGATTGATTGCAATCCATGACCGACAGGTATAAAACCGATCCTATCAATTTCCGAGTACGAATAAACGCCAGCACTTATCGCTCTGACCTATAGGCGATCATTCGGAAAAGCCAGCGGACATCTTAAACTCACCGGTTTGATGGCGTATTCATCTCCGCCAGGTACTGACTGGCGGCTGCGCGGGACTGCCCGAAAACGATAAGAAAAAGTTATGAAGACCTCGCCGGACTATTTACCCAACCTCATCAGCCTGCTGGTTGTGGCCATGATGGGGGCCTCGATACTTACCCTGCTGCCGCTGTGGGTGGGCGCGCTCAGTGAGCAGGGGCATTTCACCTCCCAGGAAATCGGGTGGCTGGCGGCCGCGGATGTGATGGGCATATTTATCAGCTCGGCCTCGGCGCTACTGTGGGTGCGCAGAGTACCCTGGCGAAACGTGGTGCTCGGAGGGCTGCTGCTGTTTTTCCTGGGCAATATCGCCAGCCTTGGCCTTACCGAGTTTGGCAGCCTGATGTCAGCCCGCATCATCGCCGGAATCGGCTGCGGCTCGGCCTACGCGATCGCGCTCGCGGGGCTGGGTGATCATCGCTCACCACCACTCGCGTTCGGGCTGATGGTCACGGCACAGGTAGTGTTCGGCACAATCGGATTCTTCGCCGTCCCACGCATAATGGAATTCGCCCACATCAATGGGTTTTTCCACTATTTGAACGGCTGGCTGGCACTGGCACTTGCCCTGTGTGCACTGGCTTTTCCCCGCTCACAGAAACAGGCCGACACCGCATTGCACCGCCGGGGCCTGCGAGGGCTCGCTCACGGCAGGTCGTTGCTGGTATTTGCCACCACGGTGGTTTACTACTGCGGAGTCTCTGCCGTTTGGGCTTATCTGGAGCGCATTGGCATCCATCTCGGCTTGAGTGGCTCCCAGGTTGGCGACCTGCTGGGTATCGGCTTCGCCATCAGTGGTCTCGGTTCCCTGGCCACGCCCTGGCTCAGCACGCGCATTGGTCGCACCGCCGCCATCAGCCTGGCGATGCTGGTTCAGGTTGCCACCATGGCCTGGCTCATTGGCGGCGTTGGCGGGACAGCGGCGGACAGTGCCGGATCCTACCTGCTGTATGCCGGTGCCACGATCGTGTTCCAGTTCTTCTGGAGTTTTTCCCTGCCGCTGCTGATGGATCAGTTCAACCGGGTGGACGACAGCGGGCGCTTTATCGTGCTCTGCGCCAGCGCATTCAAGGTGGGCGAAATTATCGGGCCGCCGTTGGCGGCAATGCTGATGGGGGAAGGCAATGTCGTTGCCGTATTGTGGCTCGGTATCGCCTGTATGGCGGTGACCCTGGCGATGGCCGCGACCACGGAAACCCGCCCTGCAGCCAGGACATCGTCACCTGTGGGCGAGCCATGCTGAAAAGGCTAGTTTCAGGACTCGGTATTTTCAGGAACCGGCCTATGGTTCAGCGCCGGTACGTCCTGTTTGGCTTGTACCTATTCACCGGTGCCCTCACCGCCAACGCGACAACCGAGCGTACCTTTGCAACGGATCCGGCAGCCGATCCCTTTCGCCGCCTGACCCAGACCGAATTAAATCTGGGGGCTTACCGTGCCCGCAATGGATTCCCGGCAGAATCCTACTGGCAACAGCAGGTGGATTATCAGCTGAGCGCGCGCCTTGATCCCGCCAACAGCCGCCTCACGGGCAGTGCCACAGTGAGCTATCACAATAACTCCCCCGACAGCCTGCGCCACCTGTTTTTTGCCCTGGATCACAATGCACTGAAACCGGATTCAGCAGCGACGTTGCGGCTCGCGGCCTCCGCTGACCAAAGCGATCATGCGTATCAGCGCGCGCGCGCACTCGATGCGGGGAGCGCCTCGGGATTTAAACTGACGCGCGTGGAAGGTTCCCGCGGCCAGCCGCTGTCCTGGCAGGTACGCGACACACTGCTCCAAATCTCGCTGCCAGAACCACTACCTCCGGGCCACACCGAACAACTGCATTTCGAGTGGACACTGCCGCTTACGGAAAAGGGCGCTACCGGTGCGCGCAGCGGTTTTGAAACCCTCGCGGACAACACCCGTATTTACCTCGCCGCACAGTGGTTTCCACGCGCAATGGCCTACACCGACTACGCTGGCTGGCAGCTCAAACCGTTCCTGCAACAAGGGGAGTTTTCCACAGAGTTTGGCGACTATTCCGTGTCGATCGAAGTACCCGCCAGCTATACGGTGGCTGCCAGTGGCGAACTCAAAAATCCGGAAGACATTTTCGACGCACAGCAGCTTGTCGCCTGGCGCTCGGCAGCACAGGCGCCCATCTGGCTGATCGATGCCCACCGCGCCCAGCAGCGACGCACTGATCCCGGAAACAACTTCCTGCAGTGGCAATTTAGTGGCAAAAGGCTGCGGGATTTCGCGTTCAGCGCCTCCCCGGCCTTTCTGTGGCAGAGCAAGCGCGATGCCAGCGGCCGACGCCTGCAGCAATTTTTCCCCGTCGAGGCGGCGCCACTATGGGAAAAGTTCGGGCTGGCAGCAATCGAGCACACCCTGAGCATCTTTGACGCGGCGCTTATGCCACTCAGCGACCCCAGTGTCAGTGTGGTGAACACCGAGGGCACCAGCATGGAATATCCGGGCTTTGCCACTGTAGCCGCGCGGCCCGAACGCAGCGAAAGTAGCGAAGGCAGCGAGGGACTTCCGGCCTGGGAGGCGCAAACGAAGTACGATTTTATCGGCAGCGTGATACATGAGGTTGGCCACAATTATCTTCCCATGCACATCAACACCGACGAACGAGAGTGGGCGTGGCTGGATGAAGGACTGGTAAGTTTTATCGAATATCGTGCCGAGCATGCCTGGGAGGCCAATTTCGATGTGATTTACGGCGAACCCCGATCCATTGCCGCTTACACGGCCAGTGCAGAGCACCAGCCGATCATGACCAGCGCCGATCATCTGCGGATGAAGATCGACAATGCCTATAACAAAACCGCCAGCATCCTCAACTGCCTCCGTCATCTGGTACTGGGGACAGAGCGCTTCGACGGGGCACTCGCAGAATTTGCACGAGCCTGGGAGGGCAGGCGCCCTACCCCGGGAGATTTTTTCCGCGCGATGGAGACCGCCGCCGGCGCTGACCTGAGCTGGTTCTGGCGCAGCTGGTTCTACCAAAACCACAGTATCGACCTGGGCGTGGAAGGTCTCACACTCGACGGGCAGCGGCTCGCTCTCACGCCTGTTGATATGGAAGATTCCCCCGCAATTGCATTGACCGCAGGGGGCCTGCGTACATTTGTGGTTGACCAGCAGCCGGCTCTCGCCGACAGCTACACACGCCCGTTACCGCAGTTGCCGGCGGAAGCCACGCCCCTGACACTCAGTACGCAACCGGACAGCCACTGGTACACGCTCACCCTGTCCAACAGCGGTGCCGGGCTGTTGCCGATACCCATCGAACTGCGAATGGCGAACGGTGAGCGCTTTGCGATAGACCTGCCCGCGCAGACCTGGATGAAAGCGCAACACGGCGTACTTAACCTGCGCCTGCCGGTTGCGGCCGGACTGTCACTGGCCGGGATCTGTCTTGACCCCTTATGGCTGACCCCCGATACGCGCAGAAGCAACAATTGTGTAGAGGTGCAATTCCCATGAGAAGATTCGCTTTATTCGCGGTACTTGCGATGCAGCTTTCCGTAACCGCCTGTGGCGATTCCGCGCCGGCTACCGCATCCGAATCATCCTCCGAAAGCCGCGCGTCGCAGCCGGAGCAGAGTCTCGCCGATAAACTGGTTCGCGAGGCGCTGCCCTGGGAAAACCGCGAGTACCGGCTGGGCAAAGCGGAACAGTGCATGAACTGGACGCGGGAGGTATTGGTCGCTGCCTGCGGTGGACATTTTGCCAGCCTGGAAACCAAAACCCCCTGGGATCAACATCTCCTCGGCCCCGGGGATGAATTACTACCGGAACATGTCGATTCCCTTGCGGGCGATGAGTTCGGGGAAAAAGTCCACACCGTTGCCGCACTCATTCCCGGCGACCTAGTGTTTCTGAAAAATACCTATGGCGACTGGGCCGATGGTGTACTCACCCATGTGGGTATAGCCCTGGGTGACGGTCGCTACATCCACCGTATGACCTCCAATGAGGGACTGGTAAAGATCAACAAAATCCCGGTGGAAGATTTCGATTCTGGAATTCGCCTGAAGGACGCGCTATGCCAAACCCCGTAAGAAAGCACCAGGAAAATCGGTAACAGTCACTGCAACCCGGGGTATCGGCGCGATGCGGCCACTCGCAGGCTAATCCATCATGCCGGAACCAGCGACGACAAGGACACAGCGGGCTCACCCTCTACGCAGCTCGGGTATGCATGTACGGTTTGGGTTGTGGGCAACTGCAGTAACGGATCGACCATTCCCACCAGCCCATTAAGCAGGGATCTACTGCGATTTTGCGCAAGGCCGTCTTCCGTGGGCGTACGTGCTCCGGTCACGCCGTCAACCATGCCTTGCTGAACCAGTGCTTCCAGGCATTTGCCGACGGAAAAGCCCTGCAAAAGCGGCTGGCCTACACATACCGATGCCAGCGCAAGTGCTCCGTATACCCCCCAATTGGAAACGTCGGCAATCACCAGCTCATCCGTCTCCGTGCGGGCACAGGCGATGGGCAAGCCTTTCAGCTGGTGGCGAATACGCCCCATACCCAGTTCGTTACCACCATCAGCAAAGGCGACACTCGGGCAGTCCACCATGTCCAGTAATGGCTCCCACGGCAGCGTGCGATCACTGATATTCTCGAAGCGCATATTCCGATAGAGGCCATCGGTACATTGCCCGGGCACCTCGATAAAGATGAGTAACGTCGGGCGAAATTCCGTCACAAATTCCCGCAACTGTACCGCGCTCCGGGCTTTGCTTATGGGAACAAAACACGTTGCCGGCAGATGCGGCTCACTGCGAGCCATTGCTGATATGTATTCGTCCACACCCAGCAGGGCTACGCTGGATCCGAGCTGCCGCAGGCCTTGCGCCAGCGCAATGGCACCTGCCGGCCCATCCGTTTCAAACCCGTTGTTGACAGGGAAGCCACTGACAATGGCAACCCGGGTGCGGTGGCGCAGCAGGGTTTTGACTGCCCGCAACAGGTAGCCGCTATAGCCACGATTACGCACCGTGGCCATACCACGCAGATCACAGGCCACCATCAGCGCCTCCAGCTGCATCCCCAGGCTGACAGTATGGGAGTGGTGATGGCGGTCGAGAACCACAGCATTCATTACCGGCACTCCTGCTGGTTGAGAAAACATTCTTCGGTGAACGCTGAAGTTTGCGCGTCTGCCGAGTTATCCAGCTCACTGTTAAGTCGATCCGTAATCAACATATGCCCCGGCGCATGTGTAATGCAAAATTCCAGTCCCGCATTGCGCAGGGCTTCGATGGCAGTAACACCGCAAGCCCAGAATGCCGGAGTTTCGTCCGTTTTCACCGTTACCGCATCGCCAAAATCCGGCTGGTCGAGGTCGTCAATGCCAAGGCCTGACGCCTCGCCCATGTGGACGGGGGCACCGTGAACCAACGGGTAGCGCCCGGTAATCGCGCAGACCTGTTCGAGGTCATCGGCTTTGAATGGGCGCATGCTCACCACCAGGTTGCCCTGGAAAACTCCGGCGGCGCTGCAGCGGCGGTTGGTTCGGTACATGGGTACGTTGCGCGCTTCGCTAATATTCCGCACTTCCAGTCCCGCGCTGATCAGCGCTTCTTCAAACGAGAAAGAACAACCCAAAGCAAAGGTGACCAGGTCATCACGCCAGATATCGCGAATGTCCGTGACCTCTTCGATATCGCTGCCAGCGCGGTGTATCTGGTAGCGCGGGACATCAGTCCGGACATCAATATCCTCCCCTAGCGCTGGCAATAAATATTCTCCGGGACGGGAACGATGCAGTAGTGCGCATGCACAACGATTGCCTGCACAGAAGTCGATAAAATCCTGCGCATGCGCTATCGGCAGTATGACGATATTTGCCTGCACAAAACCGGCGGCGAGACCGGAAGTGGGGCCGCGGAAGCGCCCCTCGCGTATTTCCGCCCGGATCACATTTGCGCACTGTCTGATCATGCAGTGACCGCCTGATTCTGCAGCGGAAAATGGTGGCAGTGAATAAATGGGCCTTGCGCAGCTTCCAGCGCCAGCGCCAGTTGCAGCAGATCCCCATCGCGATACGGTTGTCCCACCAGCTGCACACCGGTAGGCACGCCATTGTTAGCCAAGCCACTGGGTAACGATATCACCGGGCAGCGCCCCAGGGTGTTGAAGGGGTACGTCATGAACCAGCCTTTCACCGGATCCACCGACATCCCGTCAATTTCCAACCGGTCACAGCTGTAGTCGAAATCCGCGGGTACCCGCGTGGTACATACCGTTGGACAGAGCAGGAAATCGCAGTGGCGAAAAACATGCTCCAGAGACTGCCACATCTGCTGGGCGTAATCGTTGGCTTCCTGAACCCGTTCAGGCCCCGCCTCGGCAGACAGGGAAAAATAATGCCGCGCATAACTTGTCAGCTGGTCGTAACTCGCGGAATTTTCGTATTTCTCCCGTAACAGACGTCCCATCTGCGCGCCCTGGTGCATCTGGGCGGTGCGAATGCAGCGCTCATCCCAGCCGAGTTCAACCATCTCCACCTCTGCACCGAGAGTCTGCAATTGCCGCGCAACTGCCAGGGTGTTGGCTCGCACATCCTCGTCTAGCCGGAAAAAGCCAAGATCCAGCGAGAGTCCGATGGTGATCCCGCGCAAATCCAGTGGCATCGCCGCAACATCCTGCTTCGGCAGTTGCGACACAAGATCGATCGGGTGCGGCCCGGAAATCAGGTTATACAACAACACCATATCCCGGACACTGCGCGTCAACATGCCGTGGTGCACATAGGGGTCGATGTTGTAAGGAGGAATTTCCGGGATCCGCCCGTGGGACGCTTTGAGTCCAACAAGACCGCACTGGGCTGCAGGAATCCGCACCGAGCCCCCCATATCAGTGCCATTGGCAATGGTGCACAGCCCCGCCGCCAATGCGGCAGCGGATCCGCCGGAAGAACCCCCGGGCGTTATGTCGAGGTTCCACGGGTTGCGCGTGATACCCCACAAGTCAGACCAGGTAAAAGCTGCGACGGAAAATTCTGGTGTCGCGGTGCGCGCGTGAATAATTGCACCGGCCTCAAGCAGCCGTTCCGGTACCGGATCCGTTATATCTGCAACATTTTCTCTCAGCAGCCTGGAACCATTGGTGGTGATTTCACCCCGGATATAGGTTTCATCCTTGATCGCAGTAACAACCCCTTCCAGTGGACGGGCGGAGCCGTTCTTGTAGGCCTTTTCCGCGGCAATTGCCTGCTGGTTAGCACGCTCAAAATGGGTGTACGTCAGCGCATTGATCTCGGCCCCGACTTCCTCATAGCGCTCTATCTGCGCTGCCAAAACTTCTCTGGGTGACAGGGCTCGCTGCTTGAATAGTCGTAATATTTCGCAGGCATCCAAGTAACATAATTCTGTTCCCATCATGCACCTGTTCTTTTTTCCTATGCGGGCAAGTGTGAATGCTTCGGCATCAGCTGATAAATGATTAACCACAGGCATGACCGATGGATTCGCCACAAGTATCCGAACCGGATCCTGGGCTGAGTCATTGAACCCGGGAAAACTCTGCCGAAAAAAGGGGGCTTACCGCCCCCTTAAACACTTGCTCATGTCATACTTTCTATGTCTCAGAAATCATAAGAAGCATTGACACCTATAGTCCGCGGCATCGTCTGAATCAGGCGATTTCCGACGTAGAGTTCCTCCTGATAGGACACCTCAGCGCGCTCGTTGGTCAGGTTACGCACCCATAGCCCGGCACTCCACTGATCCCCGCTGATCGCCAGATCACCGCTGTAAAGCGTGTAGGAGTCATAGCGATAAACGTCTTCATCCGGGGAATCTGCTCGATCACTCTGGATATCACCCGTATAGGATCCGCGCAGCCCTGTGGAAAGGGTCAAGCCATTGGCGAGATCGCGGTAGTAGGTTACCCCCAGGTTGTGACGCCACTCCGGCGAACCACCCAGCAACCCTCCTTTACTCCAGGTGCGACAGCTGGTGCCATCCTCATAGAGACAGACTTCTTCGGTTTCCGCCCACTCAGCCTCTGTAAACGCAGTTTCATAGGTCAAGGAAAGGCTATCGGTCAGGCGCAAGCGCGAGGATAAATCCCAACCCTGCGATTTCGCGGTCGGGCCGTTCGCGGTGCCATTTAGCGGGAATCCATTGATCGACTGATCGTAATAGGTCTGGGCGTCGTGCCATAAAATGTTGTAAAGACTCGTCTGCAGATACAGGCGATCGTCAAGGAATGTGCCTTTCAAGCCAACTTCAAAGTTATCCACAGAGTCCGGCTCGTAGTTCTGGGCCGAAGAATTGACTTCAGTATCGCCCTGCGATTTGAAACCGTTGACCCCGCCACGCCGGAAGCCTTGTGATGCGGTTGCATACAGCAAAACATCGTCGCTCAGATCGTATGAAGTGTTTAACTTGAAGAACTTTTTGCCACTTTCGGAGCTTTCAGTTGCGCCCTTGGTATCTACGAGCCCAAATGCATAGTCGGTGATGCGGGGATCAGCAGTATCGGAGTAATTGAAAACCCGAGCCCCCACCGTGACGTCCCAGCGTTCAGACAGTGCCAGGGTCAATTCCCCGAAAAGAGCCAGTTCCTCATAATCTGTATTGATGTCTTCGCCATAGCCGACATCCACAGCGCCACCTATCGCGGTGCGATCAATGCCACCCACGTCATCCAGCGTCGGGAATATCTCATTAAATGCGAGACTTCGCTCCTGCTGGGTATAGTAAATACCACCAATCCAGCTCAGCGGCCCGTCGTTCAGTGAAACAAACCGGGTTTCATGGCTAAGGCCCGAGTAGGTGTTGTCGAATACCATGTAAGGGGACGCATCGGTATTATCTGGCTGCAAACTGCTCCATCCCCAATAACCGTAATACAGGAACCCGATACCGTAGTTGGTCTGCCCCTTCCGCGTGTCCTCAAAGTATGAGGTGCTGGACTTCAGCGCAACGGCACTAAAATCCCACTCCAGGTCTACAGAGTCGAGCTTGAAGCCACGATCGGAATATTCCCGATATCTGCCCACCACCACATCTTCGCCATATTGTGGAACATCGCTCTCTGCATTCGGATCCAGTGTGGTTCCACGGGAACCGTTCGCAAGCTGGCTCTGCTGCGCGTGGGTAAGTGTCAGCTTGGCATCCGCATTAACTTGCCATGCCAGTGCCACCTTTCCGGTACTGACATGCTGGTAGTCGTCGTCTTTGTAGCGGCTTTTAGCGGAACCATTCGGGTTGTTCCAAGGGATATCACGAAATGCCGGTGAAATTACCCGGTCGGTAAATCCGGCCTCATCCAGGTAAGCGAATGAAGCCCGCACCGCTAGGCGTTCACCCAACGGCTGGTTGATTACGAAATCGCTATCAGTACTCAGCCCGCCACCACGGGTTTGGTACATGCCAGTATTTACTGTCAGCGTCGCTTCGTCAAACTGCGGCTGGTTGGTAATGTAGCGGATCGTGCCGCCAAGGCTGCCAGAACCATAGAGAGTACCCTGAGGCCCAAGCATGGTTTCGACCCGGGCGATGTCTTTGATCCGGTAGCCGATATTGGGCAGCGGAGTCTCATCCAGATAGTAGGCAAGCGTGGAACGCACAAAGAACTCAAGGTTGTTCTGCGATACAGATGAGACATTCAGGCCTCGCACAGTCACCGAGTCGGCGACGCGCGGCGAGTTGGCCGGGGCGCTGATGGAAACAGAATCCGCAATCAGGCTTTTTAGATCCGTGATTGCCCGTTTACGCAGCTCACTTTCGCCAATGGCTGAGATATTGATGGGAATATCTTCAACTGATGCTTCGCGGCGTGTGGCGGTTACCACGACCTGCTCAAGAAGCTCGGCTTCCTGTTCAGCTTTACTATCATTCTTCGACGTTTGAGCATAAACACCCGTAGATATGCTCAATGCCAAAGCAGATATAACTGCGGTTAATGGCCTTTTTTGGAATGGCAACATACCCTAAATCCTTATTATTGAATTGTTACTTTCCGGGCGCGGTGACTCATTCACCCTGTGTGCAGGTTCCTCCTTTGATACAGACTTGAAAAGATATAACCCATCGGTACTGACGATAGGTTGAGTTAAAAGCCGGGTAGGATGATTTACGCTGGCCTCAGGCTATGCGCGGTGAAGGGGGGCGGAGCCGACGAAAGTAAGTAGAACCTGAAAAATCTTGCGCCCCCTCCATGAAGGTACAAAGTTATTAATACGGTAAGAAAATTAAGAAAATCACTGATTTATATCAATTTTTTACCGCATCGATACAAGCCGGCGGCTAACAGCCCAACGCTAGCGATTGCCAACCTGAGCAACCACCAGCAAGCAGGTAAGCACGATAACATCAGCATTTTGCAGCCCAACGAACTCTGCTACATTGGCCATTCATCGGTTTTACCGATAGCACCTGAAACATGATCAGCTCGCCAGCAGAACGCCAATAACACGAGATGATGACGTATGGAATCCCGCATATTTATCGCTCCAGAACAATTGGAAGCGTTTGAGGCTGCGGCTCGCAGCGGCTCATTTTCCGCAGCGGCGAGAGCCCTGGGCAAAGCGCAATCTACCATTTCTGGATTGATCAGCAATTTGGAAATCGATACCGGCCTCAGCCTGTTCGATCGCAGTGGAAGGGAACCCAAACTCACGCCCCAGGGGCGTGCATTACTGCAGGATGTGCGCTCTTTGCTCAACTCTTACTCCCGCTTCGAGGCCAAAAGCCGAAGTCTAAATGCGGGGCTTGAAGAGGCTCTGACGGTCGCCGTCGATGAATCGGCCATAGATGCCGAACAGCTTATGCAGGCACTGGAGCGCTTCAACCAGAACTATCCAACTGTGACTGTTTCGCTGCTGCACGCTTCAGGGAACAGGGCTTCAAATACGGTGCGGGAGGGCAAGGCCGATATCGGAATTGTACTCAGCCAGGGGGACTATCCGGAGGACTTCAATTTTCGCGGTGTGGGCAATTGCTCGTTTGTGCTCGTCGCCGGAGGCTCACATCCGCTGACGACACTGCCCCAGATCAGCATCCAGGACTTACACAATCACCTGCACTTCCGCATAAGTGCCGGCAGTGACCCGGCAACGCTGCCGGAGAACGATCTCAGTGACCGTATCTGGTATATGGAAAGTTATGCCATGTTCATGACGGCGTTGATCGCGGGACTTGGTTGGGGATTTGTCCCGATGCATATTGCGCGCCCCCATCTAGCCAGTGGCGCTATCAAAATACTGAAGACAGATTTCCAGCTAACGCCCTACCCCTACTGCACCGACCTTATCTGGTCGCGCCGTAAAACCCTTGGGCCTGCCGGGCAAAACCTGATCGACGAGCTATCGAGAATTCTCTCAGCCCCAGTGGCCGAGTCCGCCTGAAGGAGCGGCTGTACGACTCTAGCACAGGAAGGTTATTTAGGACGTACCTTACAGAGCTGCCTAAATACGCAGATACCACCGCTTGGTGGCCGGGAGATAGACATCCCAGAAACACGAAAGCCCCGCAGTGCGGGGCTTTCGGAAGGATACCGGATCAAGCCGGCTTTCAATGTGGTGCCCAGGGCGGGACTTGAACCCGCACGCGCATAGCGCACTACCCCCTCAAGATAGCGTGTCTACCAATTCCACCACCTGGGCAAAAACTTGCAGTTTTATTCAGCCTTCCGGCTTACTGAGGCTGCTCCTCAGTTTGCTCTTCGCTGTCAGCTTCCGGCATTTCAGCTTGCGGAGCTTCTTCAGCAGAAGGAAGTTCATCTGCGGCCGGAGCCTGCTCCTGAACTTCAGGGATATCAGATTCGAGCACTGCCGGTGCTTCACCGCGCTGCTCTACCGCTGCCGGGATGCTTGGCAGATCCGCATCCACGCTAGCTTCGTTTTTGTTGCTGGCGAGGATGGCCAGGCCGAAGCTGGTGACGAAGAATACTGTCGCAAAAATTGCTGTCAAGCGGGAAAAGAAATTTCCGCTACCCTGGCTACCAAAAACGGTCTGGGACGCACCCGCACCGAAGGAGGCACCCGCTTCTGCACCCTTGCCCTGCTGAATCAGAATCAGGCCAATGATAGCCAAGGCTGTCAGAATGTGAACCACTAAAACCAGTTTTTCCATTGTCCAGAAAACCTGCTGTGCTGGGACTCTGCCCGTTTAAATTTTTGACCTGGCGCCGCTTAGTCCGCTGCGCAACAGATACTTACGAATTCTTCTGCTTTCAATGACGCACCACCAACCAGCGCGCCATCAATATCCGGCTGCGCAAAAAGCTCAACCGCATTATCAGCCTTTACGCTACCTCCGTAGAGGATTTGCGTGCTGACACCAGCTTCACCAAGCTGCTCCCGGATGAACCGGTGCACTTCCTGCGCCTGCTCCGGCGTGGCGGTTTTTCCGGTACCAATCGCCCAAACCGGCTCGTAGGCAATCACGGTATCCTGCCAAGGGCTCTCGAGCCCCTGGGAAGCTATCGCGTTGAGCTGCCCGGCAACCACCTCGAGGGTTTTACCGGCTTCGCGCTCTTCAAGCGATTCCCCGATACAGAGTACCGGGATCAGCCCGCTGGACTTGGCCACAGCAAACTTTTTTGCCACCAGCTCGTCGCTCTCACCATACAGGCTGCGACGTTCCGAGTGACCGACAAGCACATAACTGGCGCCACAATCGAGAAGCATCTCTGCAGATACTTCACCAGTAAAGGCACCATTTTTCTGCTCACTCAGGTTCTGAGCCCCGAGGGCTACAGTTTCTCCGGCAACATCCCCGACCAGTGACAGGTAAGGAAATGGCGGACAAATAAGAACCTGCGCAGAGCAGCTGCTCGACGCAAAACCCTTTTCCAGATCAGCCAGCAGTTGCCGCGCGAACGCTTGCGTGCCGTGCATTTTCCAATTGGCTGCTACCAGGGGTGTGCGCATCAGTGCTCCTCCAAGGGGCGCAAATCTTAGCGATATTGCCGGCAACATACAACCGGAAAATCACACTATTTATCGAAATATCAATAACTTCCGGCCACCCATCTGACAAGGCCAGCTGGGTGGCCGGGATTTTGTCAGCGGTTGCCGATACGCTCAACTACTTTCGCAATACCGGCAGCCAGGTGCTCGACCAAGGCCGCATCCTTGCCCTCGACCATAACCCGGATCAACGGTTCGGTGCCAGAAGGGCGCAGCAGTACACGGCCATTGTCGGCCAGCTCGCGTTCAGCCTCCGCGACGGCGGTCTGCACCTCCGCGTCCTCGAGTACTCCTTCACGGCTCGCCAGGCGCACATTGATCATGTGCTGGGGCAACATCTGCATACGCTGGGTGAGCTGGTCGAGGGACTCGCCAAAATCGCTGACCGCCCGCAGTACCTGCAGCGCGGAGATAATACCGTCGCCAGTGGTGGTCACGTCGGTGCAGACGATGTGCCCAGAAGACTCTCCGCCCAGGGTCCAGCCATTGGCGTGCATCATCTCCAGCACATAGCGATCCCCCACTTTGGCACGGCCGAACGGAATCTTGCGTTCACGCAGGGCCAGCTCGAAGCCATAGTTGCTCATTTGAGTACCGACGACGCCACTGCAACCGCCGAGGAATTGCTGGCGGTGGATCGCAATCAAAAACAACAGCTGATCCCCATCGACCAGGGCACCGTGGCGATCTACAAACATCACGCGGTCGCCATCACCGTCAAACGCGATACCGAGGTCTGCCCCCTGCTCCACTACAGCTTTCTGCAGCTCTTGCGGCTTGGTGGATCCGCAGTTCAGGTTGATGTTCAGGCCATCAGGCTGGGTGCCGATTGCGTGAATGTCTGCGCCGAGTTCGCGGAACACTTTTGGCGCAATGTGATAGGTCGCCCCATTGGCGCAATCGAGGACGATTTTCAGGCCTTCCAGGGAGTAGCGCCACGGCGTGCTGGCTTTACAGAACTCGATATAGCGGCCCACTGCGTCATCGATACGCCAGGCCTTGCCGAGATCCTTGGAAGTTGTCATTGGCAGGTCCAGCGCCGCTTCAATTTCCAGCTCAACCTGGTCCGGGAGCTTGCTGCCGTCGCCACTGAAAAACTTGATACCGTTGTCCTGATAGGGATTGTGGGAGGCACTGATGACAATACCCGCCTGCGCGTGGAAGGTGCGCGTGAGATAGGCAATGGCAGGGGTTGGCATCGGCCCGAGCAATCCGACATCGACGCCGGCGTTGATCAGACCAGCCTCGAGGGCCGCTTCAAACATATACCCGGACACCCGGGTATCCTTGCCGATCAGGATACGGCTCCGGCCGCCGGCACGGTTGCCGGCCCCAAGCACCTTACCTGCCGCATACCCCAGACGGAGCATAAAGTCCGGAGTGATCACCCCTTCCCCAACGTGGCCTCGAATGCCATCGGTACCAAAATATTTTCTCGCCATGATCACTTCGCCTTAGCTCTACGAATTCGATTGACTGTTGTTGTAAGTTGTTGATTTTCAACCAGCCGATACATCTGAATGCAGGTCCACTAATTGCTGCATCCGCAGCACGTCCACGGTAGCCGCCACATCATGCACACGAATGATGCGCGCCCCCCGTTGCGCCGAGAGCATGGCGAGTGCCAGGCTGCCGGGTAGCCGCTCGCCAACCTCCCGGTTCAGCAAGCGACCGACCATCGACTTTCTCGACATGCCAACCAAGAGTGGCACATCCGCGGGCGCCAGCTCACGCAAGCGACGCAGCAGGGTAAGGTTGTGAACGTCGTTCTTACCAAAACCAAATCCCGGATCCAGCACGACCTTATTCCGTGGAATACCCGCGGCGGTGCAGGCCGCCATCCGCTCCATCAGGTATCCCCTGACTTCGCCCACCACATCTGCATACTCAGGCTGGGCCTGCATGGTGCCGGGCTCACCCTGCATATGCATAAGGCATACGGGTAAGCCTGTTGCCACCGCGGCCTCCAGAGCGCCGTCGCGCGTCAGGGCACGCACATCATTGACCAGCCCTGCTCCGGCTGACGCCGACTGACGTATCACCGCGGGAGTACTCGTGTCGACGGAGATCACGACATCAAGGCGCTGGCTGATCGCCTCCACCAGCGGTACCACGCGATCCAGCTCCTGCTGCTCGGTCACCGGCTCAGCACCGGGGCGTGTGGACTCCCCGCCGATATCGATCAGCGTCGCCCCTTCTTCACACATCTGCTCAGCCCGTTGCAGTGCGATATCGAGGCTCAGCTTTCCGCCCTGGTAATAACTGCCCCCATCGGAAAACGAGTCCGGGGTGGTGTTAAGTATGCCCATCACCTGAGGGGTGGTGAGATCGAGGGTACGGTTGCCGCAGACTAATTGCATGGGTAGGAAACTACTGATTTCGGTGGAGGTGCCAGCCCGGCACGCAAAAGCGGGCTATTAGCCCGCTCGAGAGGGGACTCCGGCCGGTAACCGGGAATCCCAGGGTTTATAGACGCCGTATCAGTGGCCGTTAACAGGCCCACCAACCGAGCTGTCACCATCTTTGGCGGTGTCCGTGGCATCTTCCGGCTGGCCAGTGGAGCCATTGCCATCTCCAGGGCCGAAGTCGTTGTTATGCCAGTCTCTGGGGGGGCGTACCTTGCGACGAGCCATCAGGTCATCGACCTGCTCTGCATCCAGGGTCTCGTACTCCATCAGCGCATCTTTCATCGCCTCAAGAATATCCCGGTTTTCCTCCAGTAACTTGCTGGCACGCGCATAGCAGTCATCGATGATACGGCGTACTTCTGCGTCGATCTCATTCGAGGTCTTGCCGGAAATCGGGTTACCGTGACCGGGCTGACCGCTTTCGTCTTCACCGTAGTGCAGCGGACCAAGCTTTTCAGACAAGCCCCACTTGGTGACCATGTTACGGGCGATATCGGTGGCACGCTCGATGTCATTGGAGGCACCGGTAGTCACACCATCCACGCCCAGGGTCATTTCCTCGGCGATACGGCCACCAAACAGTGAGCAGAGCTGCGACTCCAGGGCACGCTTGGACAGGCTGTACTTGTCTTCTTCCGGCAGGAACTGGGTAACACCCAGCGCCCGTCCACGGGGGATAATGGTCACCTTGTGCACCGGATCGTGCTCGGGCACCAGGCGGCCAATAATCGCGTGACCAGCTTCGTGGTAGGCGGTATTGGTCTTTTCTTTCTCATTCATCACCATGGACTTGCGCTCGGCCCCCATCATGATCTTGTCACGGGCGCGCTCGAACTCGTCCATGGTTACCATACGCTTGTTGGCACGGGCAGCGAACAGTGCCGCTTCATTAACCAGGTTCGCCAGGTCCGCACCGGAAAAGCCGGGCGTGCCCCGCGCAATGGTCTGGGCATCGACGCGCTCATCCAGTGGTACCTTGCGCATGTGTACCTTGAGGATCTGCTCACGGCCGCGGATATCCGGCAGGCCGACAAATACCTGGCGGTCGAAACGACCCGGGCGCAGCAGCGCCGCATCCAGCACATCCGGACGGTTGGTCGCGGCAATCACGATTACGCCTTCATTGCCTTCAAAACCATCCATTTCCACCAGCAGCTGGTTCAGGGTCTGCTCACGCTCGTCGTGACCACCACCTACGCCAGCGCCACGATGGCGGCCGACAGCATCGATTTCGTCGATAAAGATAATGCAGGGGGCCTGTTTCTTGGCCTGCTCGAACATGTCGCGTACCCGGGAGGCACCGACACCCACGAACATTTCCACAAAGTCAGAACCGGAAATGGAGAAGAAGGGCACCTTGGCCTCACCGGCGATCGCCTTGGCCAACAGGGTCTTACCAGTACCAGGAGGTCCCGCCATCAGTACACCGCGGGGAATATTGCCGCCAAGGCGCTGGAACTTGGAGGGATCGCGCAGGAACTCGACAAGTTCTTGCACATCCTCTTTCGCCTCATCAACACCGGCTACATCGGCGAACGTGGTCTTGATCTGGTCTTCACCCAGCAGGCGCGCCTTGCTTTTGCCAAAGGCCATGGGGCCTGAGCGTCCGCCTGCCCCACCCTGCATCTGGCGCATGAAAAACATGAACACCGCGATAATGATCAGGATTGGAAAGCTCGCCACCAGCAGTTGCTGCCAGATACTGGGGGATTCCGGCTCGCGACCGTTGAACTTCACGCCCCCCCGAACCATTTCGTTGGTCAGCTCATCGTCGATGATCTGTGGCTGAATGGTCTTGAAATGGCTGCCATCGGCCTTCTCACCGGTGATGACCAGCCCATCCACCAGAACACTCTTGACCTGGCCTGACTGCACATCCTGCACAAAGGCGGAATAGCTGATGGACTCATCCCGGGATTGCGGCTTGAAGTTCTGGAAGACCATCAGCAGCACCGCGGCGATGATCAGCCACAACACCAGATTCTTTGCCATATCGTTCAAAGGGTTTGCCCTCTTGCCATTGCCTTAGCAGGTAAATCCGTTCCACCCAGTATAGGCGGCTCTAAAAATCGGTTTCGGTGGCACAAATTACACCACCGATGAGACCCAGCGGGTCAGAATTCAATTCGCGCGTCCTTTTACCACAGCGGGCGATCCAGCCCAAATCCGCGAATCAGCCCTTGAACCCTCGCGCTACCACATAGACCTCGCGAGAACGCGGCCGGGATGCGCCAGGCTTGCGGGTTACCACGGTCTGGTAATTACTCCGCAAATCCCGAATCAGATCGTCGAAACCCTCGCCCTGGAACACTTTGGCAACAAAAGCGCCGCCGGGTTTCAGGATCTGGCGGGCCATATCAACCGCCAGCTCGACCAGGTACATAGATGCAGGCTGGTCAACTGCACGCACTCCACTCATATTGGGGGCCATATCCGAAATCACAAGGTCGGCGCGCTCTTCACCCAGCTTTTGCAGCAGCTCTTCGAAGACCTTCTCTTCTGTGAAGTCGCCCTGTACAAAGTCAACCCCCGCCAGCGGGTCCATCGGCAGGATATCGGACGCCAGAACCCGGCCACTGTGACCAACCAGTTCCATCGCCACCTGTGACCAGCCACCCGGCGCCGCCCCGAGATCCACCACGGTCATGCCGGGGCGGAACAGGCGGTCTTTCTCCTGCAGTTCCTGCAGCTTATATGAGGCACGGGAGCGGTAGCCATCTTTCTGGGATTGCTTGACGTAGGGGTCGTTAAAATGTTCTCGCAGCCAGCGGTGGCTGCTCTTCGATCGGGCCATCAGTTACAATACATCATTAATTGGGTTGGTCACGGGTCTGCGGCATCTTCTGGATGACCGACTGGTACCCGGGCGAGTGTGGCGACTGAGCAGAAGGCTCACCTCATTCCGTGACCACCTGCTTCGCCGTTCAGCAAGCCCCCGTTTTACATTCCAAACCGGAGCCTGCCCATTAATCCTACTGTGAATTCCTGCTGTAAGGATGGAGTATTGTATGCCTTTAACCGCCGACCGTAAAAAAGCCCTGCGCACACTCGGTCACAATCTGAAACCTATCGTGACCATTGGCGACAAAGGCCTCTCCGAGGGCGTCATGGAAGAACTCGACCGAGCACTCAATGACCACGAGCTGATCAAGGTCAAATTGGCCGTGAATGAGCGGGACGTGCGCAAGGAACTGATCGCCGAGCTGTGCCGGGCGAGCGGCGCCGAGCTGGTTCAGGAGATCGGCAAGATCGCCCTGATCCTGCGCAAGGCAGACAAGCCGAACGCGCGCCTCTCCAACCTTCTCCGCTGATCTGGCATGGAAAGCATGGCCGCTTGACACCTGCGACCTGCTTTTATCCTTACTGAGCACTAGGGGCCTCCAACGGCAAGTGGGAGGCCCTTTTTCGTTTTAATTCTTGAATTAATATTTGAGAGCCAGGTGCTTTGCATCCGCAGTACGCAGACGCTTGACCAGTGGATGATCCAGTTTGCGCAATTCCGCCAGTACCAGCTGTGCCACTTCCCGAGCACCGAGCTGGTTCAGGTGCGTGTCGTCGCGCACCCCAACGGGGTAATTCGGGTGCAGGCCAGGGGCGATATGCATAAAGCGCAGCGCCGAATCCTTATCTCCCATTGCCTGAAAGTACTCGCGGGTTACCACCTCCATATCGATAAACTGCACTTTTTCCCTTGCGGCAATTTCACGAACCAGCGGTGCGTAGGGGTGGGTGAGCTTGATCTTGTTTCTGCTTTCGAAATACCGGCGGGTGATCGGCGACAGCAGTATAGGCTCAGCGCCAGCGCTGCGTACATCATTGATAAAACGGGATAGATTGTCTTTGTATTGCTCCGGCGTCGTGTAACGATCCTTTTTGCTTTCAGACTCATCGTTATGGCCAAACTGAATAATCACGTAATCCCCGGGCTTCAGTTCCTGCATTATGCCCGCCCAACGCTTCTCTTCTATGAAGGTGCGGGTACTGCGGCCATTCTTCGCCCGATTTTCCACTTTCACACTGTCGTCAAAGAAATAGGCGAACGGGACACCCCAGCCGGTTTCCGGATAATCCTTGATCTCTTTAATGGCCATGGTCGAGTCACCGGCCATGAACACTTGGGTAACGGGCTCGGCACTGGCCATTGAGCCAGCCAACAGTCCAGCTGCCAGAAGAATGCTGTTCTTCAGCGCTTTCACAACAAAACCTCTCTCATATAACAACGGTTCAGGCGTTCCATATCAGCTTTCGGGTACGCAATTGATATTGGTCAGGCGCCAACGCTGGCCATCTGCAGCGCGAATCAGCCAACATTCCTCGGCCCTGGAGACCAGGTGGAAAATCCGCGGCTTGCCGAGATCCCTGCCGTTAAGCATACGCTGAGTCGGGTTCAACAAGCGCCCCTGCTCGAGAATCAACTGGCTGCTGTCGGTAAACGCCGACTCCGAAATTGTAACCGGCGCGCCATAGTTGGCCTCCTCGAGCACTCTTTGCAATTCCGCTCGGCCTTCGGACGTCGCGCCAACAATAATGGCTGGCCGCTCAGGGCTTGTGGCGTTAAGTGAACCACAGGAAATCAGAGCGCCCATCATTGCGGTGCAGGCTATAAACCTTGCGGTAGAAGCTTTCATGCCGGTCACCTCACATAAATACGGTTTTCCCGCCAGGCGGTTTTCACAACATTTCCATCCGCCGAGAGGCGGCTGGCCGTCGCTGTTTGCGCTGCGCTGGCAGCAAACATACTGCTGCAGGAACCGGAGTTGATATACTCCAGCGCCGTCGCAAAGCGAGCCTCATTGATGTCCCCCAGTGCGTGATCAAAATCGTCACCTACTGAACAACCGGTAACCTCCACACCGGGGCCACCCGCACCACTCGGCGCAAAACCATCGGCGTAATCGCCGAAGCCTTTGTCGTTTACACCCTGAAACTGGATGCTGAAGTAAGTGGTTCCACAGTTGTCTTCAGGGTAGAAGCCATAGGGCTTCCCACACGTAGTAGCACCGATTTGTACCACTTCCACGTCGATACCCTGCAGGCTATTGATGATGGACTCGCTCGCAGAGCAGGTATTTGGCCCGGTAATCACGAAGACACGGGAGAGATTCAGCGTAGGCAGCGCCACACCGCCTGCGGCAGAAAAGCCCAGGGTTTCGTTGTAGAAAGGGGCTGGAATCAGCGGCTCTCCGGTGACCGGGTTGGTCTCCGGATGCTTGTCATTGAACTGGAGTGATTCAAAGACCTTTCCTGCCGTCGCTGCTTCACCGGCAATCATGTAGGAAAGCTGGCTGGCTATGGCCAGGTAACCGCCACCGTTGTAGCGGAGATCAAGCACCAGCTCATCGATGCCTTCGGCTCTCAGGGTAGACACGCCGTCAACCAGCTCCTTTTCCGCAGTAGCAATGTGGTCATTGAAGAGCATATACCCCACTTTGCGCTGCATCGCCCCGTCGACCACTTTGACGTACTGGACTGGATCCGAAATCACCACACCCGCGGTCAGTGATAACTCCACTTCCGTGCTGTCCGGGTAGCGGAAGCGGAAGCGGTGAACTTCACCTTCCCGGGAAGGGAAGAGTCCCGCGTTGAGTGCGTCGATACCGACCTCTGTGTTTACGTCGATATCGTAGCCATCGATGGCCAGAATCTCAGCACCGCGCGGCGGCAGGCCGGCTGCGTCCTGCTGTGCGGTATAAGCCACTACGGCTTTGCGCGGCGGCGTTGCCCGAAGCAGGCTCCACTCCAGCCCGTAACCTACCGATGCACCGGATTGGGATTGCGCGATCCACTCATCTGTTGGCACGGCAAAGTGGAACTGGTCTTTCGGCGTTCCCGACATGGTCAGTGCCGTCGTTTTCAGGAGGTCGAAATACTCTTCCGTGCTGTAGCCCTCGGGATCCCGATCCTGAATTTCGCTGTACCAGAGATACAGGTCGTTGCTCCAGCTCCGCAGCCAGTAGTTTTCATCCAGGGTACTGCCCTTCACATCGGCGTAAGCCTGATTTGTGGACGGGTTGATCCCCGAGCGCGGCGATTCGCAGCGATTGGCGAAGGTTTCGGCCGGGAGAAAAACACCGGACTCCCAACTGGTATTGTCACTTCCGGAATCGCCACTTCCCGCGCCGATATCACCGCCGTTCAAATTTGACGATGACGACGAGGACCCGCCGCCTCCACAAGCGCTCAACGCAGAAAGGCAGAAAACGAAAAGCGGGGTGTAAATTGCACGGAAAGTGCCAGTAGATGTGCGTGCCTGCATCATGGGATCTTTCTTATTAATTGATATGCAAGCATCAGAGATTACCACCGACAAGAGCGCCGGGCGACCCCATTGGGCACCCGGCCGCAGTCTTATCAACAACAGCGCCTGTTAAGCGGGTGTCAGCTTGCCAAGCACAGTCTGCAAACTGTCTTTCGCATCGCCAAACAGCATCCGCGAGTTTTCCTTATAAAACAGTGGATTGGAAACGCCTGCATAGCCGGAGGCCATGGAGCGCTTCAGCACAACCACTTTTCCTGCTTTCCAGACTTCCAGCACGGGCATTCCAGCAATCGGGGAGCCAGGCTTTTCCACGGCATCCGGGTTCACCGTGTCATTGGCACCAATAACCAGTACCAGATCTGTTTCCGGGAAATCATCGTTGATCTCTTCCATCTCCAGCACGATGTCATAGGGCACATTGGCCTCCGCCAGCAGCACGTTCATGTGCCCGGGCAGGCGACCGGCAACCGGGTGGATACCAAACCGCACCGTCTTGCCCGCTTTGCGCAGCTTTTCAGTCAGATCGCTCACCGCCTGCTGCGCATGGGCCACCGCCATACCAAACCCCGGCACGATGACAATACTGCCGGCATTTTTGAGGTCCTCAGCCAGCTCATCATAGGTCGTTGCAACGGCTTCGCCTTCCACTTCGCCATCGCCGGCGGCCTCACCACCATCTGAGCCAAACCCGCCCAGGATGACACTGACAAAGGAGCGGTTCATGCCGCGGCACATGATGTAACTGAGGATGGCACCGGAGGAACCAACCAGCGCACCGATCACGATCAGCAGGTCATTGCTCAGCATAAAGCCGGTGGCGGCGGCCGCCCATCCGGAATAGCTGTTGAGCATCGAGATCACCACCGGCATATCCGCCCCGCCAATGGCGGCGATCAGATGAATCCCCAGCAGCAGCGCGATGGAAGTCATTACCAGCAGATTGATGATGGTCGCCGGGCCCACATCCGCCGGGATGAACTGCGCCCCCAATACCACACATGCAAGGATTGCGATCAGGTTCAGCCAGTGCCGTGCCGGCAGCATCAGCGGTTTACCGGAAATAAGCCCCTGCAGCTTGCCGAACGCGACAATCGAGCCGGTCAGGGTGATCGCGCCGATGAACACGCCGATATAAATCTCGGAATTGTGAACAATATGGGCAGCCCCTTCGAGATTCACGCGCGGATCCAGATAGCCGCCCCAGCCGATCAGCACAGCAGCCAGGCCGACGAAACTGTGCAGCAGGGCTACAAGCTGTGGCATTGCGGTCATTTCAACCTTGCGTGCCAGGTGGATACCGATCACGGCCCCAACGGCCATAGCAATCCCGACCAGCAGGTAGGCCCCGGAAGCTATGCCGGCAACCGTGGCAATGATGGCAACGGCCATCCCGACCATGCCGTAAATGTTACCGCGACGTGCGGTTTCGTGGCTGGAAAGGCCGCCGAGGCTCAGGATGAACATCACCGCGGAGAACAGATAAGCCATGGAAATTACACTATTCATACCTGCTTCCCCTTAGCGACGGAACATTTTCAGCATACGGTGGGTTACGAAAAAACCACCGAAGATATTGATACTGGCAAACAGTACAGCCACAAATGACATCACGGTTACCAGGAAGGAACCAGTAGCCCCCACTTGCAGGAGCGCACCAATAATCACGATGCCGGAAATGGCGTTGGTCACACTCATCAGCGGCGTATGCAGGGCATGGGACACATTCCAGATCACCTGCCAGCCGATAAAGATCGACAATACAAACACGGTAAAGTGCGCCACAAAATCAGCCGGCGCAGATTTGCCCAGTAACAGCAGAAGCAGGCCTGCAACCGCCCAGAAGGCCACCAGTGACAACGGCGAGGTTTTCTTCTCGGGCTTCGGTTCAACCTGAATCTGCGGTTCGGGTTTCTTCGCCTGCTGCGGCGCGGCCGACAGTTTGGGTGGGGGCGGTGGCCAGGTGATTTCCCCCTGTTTCACCACGGTGGCACCGCGGATCGCTTCATCGTCGAAATTGATATCAATCTCGCCGTTTTTCTCCGGGGTCATATCCGTTAGCAGGTGACACAGGTTGGTGGCATAAAGGGTCGAAGACTGGGTGGCCGCGCGGCTGGGCAGATTGGTGTAGCCGAGTATCGTCACACCACTTTTCACTACCCGCTCTTCTGCTACGGTGTAATCACAGTTACCACCCATTTCCGCCGCCAGGTCCACAACCACGGAACCTTCAGCCATGGAATCCACCATGTCTGCCAACCACAGCTTCGGTGCCGGCTTGCCCGGAATCAGGGCTGTGGTTATGACGATATCGACTTCTCTGGCCTGCTCACGGAACAAGGCCATTTCTGCATCGATAAACTCCTTGGACATTTGCTTGGCATAACCGCCAGTACCGGAACCTTCCTCTTCGATTTCTATCGTGAGGAATTCTGCGCCCATGGACTCTACCTGCTCGCGCACTTCCGCACGGGTATCGAATGCACGCACGATCGCGCCCATACTTTTGGCGGTACCAATGGCAGAAAGTCCCGCTACGCCGGCACCAATAACCAGCACCTTGGCCGGTGGGATTTTGCCCGCCGCCGTAATCTGCCCGGTGAAGAAGCGACCGAAATTGTGTGCGGCTTCGATCACCGCACGATATCCGGCGATATTGGCCATGGAACTCAGCGCGTCCATCTTCTGTGCACGGGAGATCCGTGGAATGGATTCCACTGCCAGGGCATTGATATCTCGGTCAGCGAGTTTCTGCAGCAGCTCGCCGTTTTGCGCTGGTTTCAGGAATGCCACCAGGGTTGCACCGCTGGGGATCAAGTCCAATTCGGTTTCGTTCGGAGCCTGTACCTTGAGTACGATCCCAGCTTCGCTCAGGCACTCGGCAGCATTCTGGCAAATTTTGGCGCCAGCCTGTTCATATTCAGCATCCGGAAAGCTGGCAGCCTCCCCGGCACCTTTTTCAATCGCAACGTCAAACCCAAGCGCCTGTAATCGTTTTACGCTGGCTGGCGTTGCCGCTACCCGCGCCTCGCCTGGCGCAGTTTCCTTCGGTATGGCAATAATCACCGTTTTAGCTCCCGTTTATAAATTGTCGTTGTTATAGCGCTCCACAAAAATTGGAGCGGATAGGTACCGCTGACATTTAATACTGAATTCGGGGTGAATTCGAGCACCCCCGGAAAAGAATTCCGCGGAAGCATTAAATACATTTCGGTAAGCCAGAGCATTAGAAGTAAATATAACCCCCAAAGGAAATAGAGGATTCTTATTAATCGTTTTATTGTTTTTTATTGAGAAACGCGAAATCTGGATAAAAAAGCGCTAATTACGTTACAGACGCAACCAGTTTGCTGCTTATTTGTGTCATTCGAACAAATTAATTTCGTTTTCACCAATAAACAAGCAATCAGCAGCAGTGCTAGAAAGTCACATATAAGGAAATATTTAATTAAACATTCCAATTCGTTTTGCTGCCGAATAACCATTTGACATAGATATAATTCAGCAATGGAATACGTGACTATTAATTTAAAAAATAGTGGTGCGTTAAATGCCTGCCCCTAATTTTTCCATACTATTCTGGTAGTCAATTTTCAGCGGCGCGGGGCGAAACGTGTCATTCGATATTCGCTTCCGTGTAATTTAACTACCTTTTCCCGGGTTTGCGGGCAGGAATCCGACTTCAGGCAAGCGTTGCTGGACTTCACTGGACAACAAGAATTGGACAAACTTAATCGCCAGGGTGCGCTCCCGGGTTCCCCTAAGGATGACCAGCTGCTGATTAATCGCCGGATAGAATCGTCCCGGGACACGCATATATTCTCCGCCGCTACCGGAAAGCAAGGCCTGGCTGTAGGGCACCAACCCCATATCGCCTTCTCCCTGCAACAACATGATTTGTGCGTGCCCGCCATGGTTGGCATACACCATGCGCTCACGCATGCGGGGCCATAGCCTGAGCGCTTTCAACATTTTTACCGCCGCATCGCCGTCTGGCGCCAGCTGGGGGTCGGCTACAACAACCTTGTGTTTACCCCGCCCCAATACCAGTATCAGTTGCCGGGGCGTCAACTCTGCGGCCGGCAAACTGGCCAGCATGGAAATGTCGGGAATTTCGGGACTGGCAACACTTGCCATCAACCGGCGACTTACCCAAAGGGCAAGCTGGCCACGGGCATACGTCTGGAGACTGGCAGGAACCGCAAGCCCATCCCGGTAAAGCAGAGCGGGGCGCACGCCGTCGGCGGAGAGAAAAATGTCGAAGTCGGCGCCCGCCCTGATCTGGCCGTACAACAGTCCAGAGGCGGCACCAGTGATATGGAGCGTACATCGACAATTGCGCTCAAAATCTTCTCGTAAAGATTCCAGCGCGGGCACAAAGCTCGCGTCGACCGCGAGCCGCAGTGTCCTGGACTGGCGCTCACTACAGGCCGTAAGCGCCAGCAACAAAGAAATGAATAGCGCGGCCAGATAGCCGCAACCAGGCAGGGCGAGTAACAGGCGCTGACGGATCTCCCACATGCGCCTGGCCACTCAGCGCTTCGGGTTAGTCAAATGCCCCACGAAGTTACACGGCTTGTGCCGCGCATCCAGCTGCTCCCGCAGCAAGTTTTCCCAGGCCGTGCGGCAGGCACCAGTGGAACCCGGCATGCAGCAGATCAGGGTGTTATTGGCTAACCCGGCCAGTGCACGGGACTGGATGGTGGAGGATCCGATCTCCTCATAGGAGATTGCGCGAAAAACCTCACCAAATCCCTCCACCTGCTTGTCGAACAGGGGAGCCAGTGCTTCTGGCGTGGAATCCCGCCCGCTGAATCCGGTACCGCCGGTGGACAGGATCACATGAATCTCAGGATCCGCAATCCACGCGGAAACCTGCGCCCGCAAAATATAGATATCATCCGGAACAATCGCCTTATCACTGAGACAGTGCCCGGCCTGTTGCAATACCTCGGCAAGGTATTGGCCGGAGGTGTCATTGGCTTCGGTACGGGTATCAGAAACCGTCAGCACCGCAATATTTAGCGGTTTGAAAGCCCCGCCACCGTGGCCGGACGTGGAGGTTGTTGTTTGGTTTGTCATCTTGCTCTCTTGGTCTTCACAAAATCCCGCTTCGCTCCCCCGCCAGGCTGTGACTGGCTCGGATCACTTTCAGCGCTCAATCAAGTTCATGATCTGAACAAATTCTTCCGGACGGTTGGCATTCATATGCCAGTCGCCACTGGGCGCGGGCAACTGCATACAGCCCAGGTAGCCAAACAGTGCGCGCATCGAGGGAATACTGTCCCCCCGGGCCGCCGCCTCAAGGTACTCGATACACCGCAGATTCATCGGCAGCCAACAAGGCAGGAAGTAATTTTCGAAAAACACCGCCTGCTCAACACAGCGGCCAGCCACACACAGCGTGCGCAAATGTGCCGCCCGCAGTAAGGGCATGTCCACGGGAACCACTAACAGCGCCTCACAGTCAGTGGCGTTCTCCTGCAAATGCAGTGCGACCGAATAGAGGCCACCAAGCGGCCCCGCAGCCTCAAAGCGATCCGGCACGCCTCCGGGACGCGTGCCGCTTACCACGGTTGGCAGCAGCTCGACCGCAGCCGGGGCGGCCAGCTCTCCCAGCAGGGTTTTGGCCTGCTCCAGCATCGTGCGTCCGTTGGGTAATTTTAGCAGGGCCTTATCGCGCCCCATGCGGCTGGATAATCCTCCGGCCAGGACTACCGGGCAGACATTGATCGTATTTGAACCGACTTCTGGTAACGTCATCCTTGCGACCCACGCATTATTGGTTCATCGACACCAGTGAGCGACACTGATGGTGCAAACGCCTGGTGCCAAGGCCGTGAATACATCACCCCCCAAGCATTGCCAGGTTGCGGGTTTGTCCCACCTGTCCCTGATGAAGCTGGTGGCTGGCAGCCTTGCCGGACATCAGCTGCTGAATATGCTGTGCCAACGCCTCGCTGTCACCTTCACGGATTACATCCAGCATCTCGATTCCCTGGTCGGCGAACAGGCATAAATGCAGCCGTCCCTGCGCCGAGACCCGCAGCCGGTTGCATGTCTGGCAGAAATCCGTTGCGTAGGGCGTAATCAAACCTATCCGCCCGCGATAGTCCGGGTGGCAATACTCTCGGGCCGGGCCATCGTCCAGCGCCCTGGGCACCATGCGCCAGCCGGTCTCGAGCAGATGGGATTCGATTTCGTTCCCGCGCAGATGATTGCTAACGAAATAATCGCGATTCTCACCGGTCTGCATCAGCTCGATAAACCTCAGGGTAACCGGCGTATCCGCCAACCACCCCATAAACCGCCCGAGGCGCTCGCGGCTGCCCTCGTGATGCAATACCGCGTTGACCTTGGTGGTGATTCCCAACGCCAGCGCCCGCTCGATACCGTTCAGTATCGCCGGTAGACAGTCATGTCCGGTCATGCTGGCGAACTCGGCAGCGTCCAGGCTGTCGATACTCACATTTAATTGCGCGAGGCCGGCCCTGTGCCAGTCATCGATCACTTTCGGGAGCTTGTAGCCATTGGTGGTTATCGCGACTTTTTGGATACCTGCCGTTGCTGCCACCTGCTCAATGACCCAGGGCAACTCCCGGAATAAAGAGGGCTCGCCCCCGGTAAGGCGAACCTTGCGAGTACCAAGGCGGGCAAAAGCGCGCACGACGGTAAGCATATCGCCCGCCGTCAGTGTTGGATTGAAGTCCGTCTGCCGATACCCCTGCGGCAGGCAGTAACTGCAGCGGAAGTTGCATTGGTCGGTCACGGATAGGCGCAGGTAATAAAACCTGCGGCCGTGGTTGTCTGTCAGCATTGAACGCCTTTCCAAGTCGGGAGGCCGGAAGATTTCTCCGCCGGCCCTGGTGGACAGTTTGACTTGCCCACGGCCCACAGCACCTATAGTCGCGGTGCCCGGAAGCTCCGGTACACAGCTCCCACTTAGCGCGGAAGGCTCGGTGTTTTTGCCAGATTGTTCGAGTTACTTACTTATCAAGATAGCTAATCACGTTTCCCCGTGAGAGATACGGTCAGGATCCGCTGGCGGAAAAATCATTGATATCAGCGGATCGCGTCGCACGCATTACAACAACTACCATGCCACAGAGCTGGATACTAACGCGATCCTGACTCTGGCGCCGATGTAAATAGTCAATTTATCGCGCTTATGCGGTGAAATCAGTTGCAATGATCGAGCCGGATGCCCGCGCAGGTGCTGTTTTAATGCGGATATGGTTACCGGAAAGCCGTGGAACCCACCTGCGAAAATACCGCACTTCCCCCCACCTCGCGACATTCGCCATATATCGGCTAGATTGAGTCAAGGAATGTGCCGTACGGACGATGAATACATCGCAATCCAATGGCATGACGCATGCTTTCAGGGAGAAATTCATGCCTTGCGGAAATTTTCACACTTGGCGCCTTTTTCTTTTCAGTGCCAAAGCCGCGGCTATTGCAGCCAATGCGCTCTCTCCTGCGGCATTGGCCGACGAGAATATCGCAAAAACCGCTGGAGACATGATTGGTGACAGCACCGTCGACCTGAATTTCCGTCCCCGCTATGAGCATGTTCGCGAAGTCAGTTTCCCCCACCACGCAACCGCCGGCACCCTGCGCAGCCAGCTCACCTGGACCAGCGCCAGGTTCCAGGGATTACAGGTACTGCTGGAGGGCGACAATGTCACCTATATCAGTAGTGAGAAATTCAACAATACGGAAAACGGCAGGACGGATTTTCCGGTCATTGCCGATCCCGATTACAGCGAAATGAATCGCGCCCAGATCAGCTATGCGGCGGATAGTGGCCTGTTTACGGCTGGCCGGCAACGCATCAACCTGGATGACCAACGTTTCTTTGGCGGTGTTGGCTGGCGGCAAAACGAACAGACGTACGACGCATTTCGCGCCCAGTGGAGTTTTAACGATCGGTTGTCCACAGACTATTTCTACGTCTGGAACGTCAACCGGATTTTTGGTCCGGATGGCGACGACAGCGACATCACCGGACCGGTCAATGCCCTGACGGTCGATTACAAGGTCAGGCCCGGTCACACATTGAGCGGATTTTTCTACGGCCTCAACTTCCATGACCAGGAGCGGCTGGCTAGCTCAACCCTCGGCTTCAAGTGGGCCGTGGACTGCGCCAGTTTTCGCTGGCACCTGCGTGCGGCGGTGCAAAAAGATACCGGTGAAAACCCGCTCGACTACCAGGCCGAATACTACAACGCCGAAATCTCTACCAAGCCCCTGCAAACGTACAAGTTTACCGCGCTGGCCGGAACCGAATGGCTCACCGGGGACGACGAGTGGTCCTACCAGACCCCGCTGGCCACCCTGCACAAGTTCCAGGGCTATGACGACAAATTTCTCACCACGCCAGTTGATGGCATCCGCGATTTCTACGCGGGTGGCACAGTAACGGTGTACGACATCAAGTTCGCTGCCACGCTGCATAAGTTCTATAGCGACCGCAATAGCCGGGATTACGGCAACGAGCTGGATCTGGTTGCCACCTACGCGATTAGCAAAAACATCGGAGTACTGGCCAAATACGCTACATATGATGCCGACGATTTCAGCACGGATACGGATAAGTTCTGGCTGCAATTCGAACTCAAGTTCTGATCCTTAAAAGTGATCTGAAAATTACCGTCCGCACGCTCCCAGCGAGACGTGTCCCACCTTCCCCCCTCATTGGCTGCAGCTGCCACTTGGCAGGACTAATGTTGTCCGGCTATCTTCCCCTGCAAGAAGACAAAAAATACGGCTATCGCAATGTCAGACACCTGTGCAGAAAACGGCCTTCGCTCTGTAGAAGCGGCAAAGCAAATGCTGATCGACAGCATCACCCCCATCACCGAGACCAAAACCATCCCGCTGGGCGAAGCCTGTGGAAAAGTCCTGGCCGCACCCGTGCTGGCCGCCCTCGATCTTCCCCCCTGCGACAATTCAGCCATGGATGGGTATGCCCTTAGTGGCGGCTTTGAGCGCTATACAGTGATTGGCAAAAGCCTCGCCGGCCACCCGTTTAACGGCAGCCTTGAGCCGGGACAGGCCACGCGTATCACGACCGGCGCCGCAGTGCCCACTGGAGCCGATCGGGTACAGATGCAGGAAAACTGTACCCTTGAAGGCGACCAGCTCACCCAGAGCCGTGCCGCCAGTCCGGGGGAAAATATCCGCTGCCGCGGTGAGGATGTGCATACCGGCCAATGCCTGATCCCGGTCGGCAGCAAAATCAAAGTGCCGCATATTGCGCTGCTCGCAGCGGCGGGCGTCGCGGAAGTGACGGTTCTGCGCCCCATCAAAGCGGCGCTGCTGTCTATTGGCGACGAGCTCAGGCCTATCGGCACCCCGGTATCCGAGCTCGGCGATGGTGATATCTACGACAGTAACCGTATTGCCCTGAAAGCTGCACTGGAGCAGCTGGATGTGGAGATCCTCGACCTGGGCTGCTGGCCCGATGAGCCGGGCAAAATTCGCGAGGCATTCATGCACGCGCGGGACAATGCTGACTTTGTACTCACCAGTGGTGGGGTTTCGGTTGGCGAGGCGGATTACACCAAGACCGTACTTCAGGAGCTGGGCGAGATCGGGTTCTGGAAACTGGCAATCAAGCCGGGCAAACCTTTTGCCTTTGGCAAACTGCCGAAGGCAAGCGGGGAAACGCTGTTCTTTGGATTGCCCGGCAACCCGGTGTCCGCCATTGTCACCCTTTACCAACTCGTGATTCCGGCACTGGAAAAGCTCCGCGGCACCGCGGATACACAACGCCAGCCGCCGCTACAGACCCGGGCGCGCCTGTTAAACAGTATTCGCAAAAAGCCGGGACGGACGGATTTCCAGCGAGGCTACACCTATTGTGATGAAGACGGGATCCAGGTTGTGGAAACGCGGGGCATACAGGGTAGCCACATTCTTTCCGGCTTTGCCCAGGCCAACTGTTTTGTGGTCTTGCCCCGTGAGGGTAGCGACTGCGCAACCGGGGACTGGGTTACTGTTGAGCCCTTTGCAGCACCGTTAAAGTAGCCTTGTGGTTCCGAGTAAGATGGTTCTGTTGCGGCAAATTACTGGGGGCGGGTTTCAGGACCGCGGTAAACCCACCCTTGGGCGCTTCGACGCAAACATCCTGTTTGCGACGATCCTGAAACCCCGCCCCAGCACTTTGCCTTTGTTCCACGTTTTGTGCTTTGATTGAGCCACTTTATATTTTGGCCAGGGAGTAGCCTTGTGATTCTTGAAGTGGCAATACTGGATGTTAAACCCGGACTGCATGAAGAATTTGAATTAGCGTTTGCCCAAGCCCAAAACATCATTTCCTCCATGCCGGGCCATATCAATCACCAACTACAGAGATGTGTAGAGAAAGAAAACCGCTACCTACTTCTGGCGAACTGGGAAACGCTCGAGGACCATACTGAAGGCTTCAGGAAGTCCTCCCAATACCAGGATTGGAAAGCCCTGCTCCACCATTTTTACGATCCATTCCCGGAAGTAGAGCACTACTCGATCGTCGAACTGTAACCTCTCAGATGCGAAGGTAACGCACCGGGTATTGAGGGTTCAGGAATGGGTTTAAGGGGGGCGCATTCGCGTCAACAAAGTCCGGCAAGTACGGACCACAAACCCACAATGCTATAATCCGCGGCCAATCAAAGACCGAATCAGATAGAAGTACCATGAGCCGCGCCCGCTACGAGAAATTCAAACAGGTGCTCCGCCAGCGCCAGAACGACATGACCCTGCTCACCGACCAGGTGCACAAAGGCCAGAACATCTCCGCCATGCTGCGCACCGCAGACGCTGTCGGTATCCCCGAGATCCATATGGTGCAGCCCAGCTACGGCCACATCCTGTACCACAACACCGCCGGCGGCAGCGGCCGATTCACTGGTAACTGCGTCTATCCGGATATTCAGAGCGGCATGGCCGAACTTAAAAGTCGCGGCATGCACCTCTACGCCGCCCACTGGTCCGACCGCGCTATCGACTTCCGCGAAGCCGACTATACCCGCCCTTTCGCCCTGATCATGGGGGCCGAAAAGCTCGGCCTCAGCGACTACGCCGCCGAGCACGCCGACGACCACGTCACCATCCCCATCATCGGCATGGTGGAAAGCTACAACGTCAGCGTTGCCGCCGCGATCATCCTGCAGGAAGCCATGCACCAGCGGCAGAAGGCCGGCATGTACGACAATAAAACAATCGATGAAGAAGACCCGGCAATCAAGGACATCCTGTTCCGCTGGATGCACCCGAAGATGGTGAAGTACTGCGAAAAACACGGACTGCCCTTTCCTGAGCTGGACGAGGACGGCGATATTATTCCGCCAACAGATTCAAGATACCGACAGCCTAATCAGTAGCGCCAATTCCCGCGGAGAGGGCCCAGGAACTGCCACCCACAAAGTGCCCTTCGTCGTTGCTTTGCTCAAAGCACCCGACTAACCTCTGCAAACTATTTTCGAATCCCCAAAACCAAGGAGGACAACGTGTACACCGAAGAAATCGAATACACCGTCGACGGCGAATCTTTTACCGGTTACCTGGCTTACGACGAGAGCATTGAAGGCAAGCGCCCGGCGATCCTGCTCGTACACGAATGGTGGGGCCTGAATGACTTTACCAGGGAAGAAGCCGAGCGCCTCGCCGCCGAAGGCTATACCGCGTTCGCCCTCGACATGTATGGCACGAACGTCGGTGCCGACAACCCCACCGACGCCGCCGCACTGATGAACAAGACACTGGAAACCGAAGGTGCACCGCTGAAACGCTTCCAGGCCGCACTCGACCTCATCAACCAGCACGAAACCGTAGAGCCCGGCGAGATTGCCGCCCAGGGCTACTGCTTCGGCGGCGCGGTTGCCCTCACCATGGCCCGCCTCGGTCTGCCGCTTAAAGGCGTTGTCAGTTTCCACGGCGCCCTGCAGACCGATGTCAAAATCAAGCCCGGCGATGTCAAAGCGCAACTGCAGGTACATACCGGCGGCAGTGACGACATGATCCCCGCTGCGGATGTCGCCAATTTCGTAACCGAAATGCAAACCGCCGGTGTGCACTTCGAACTGTTCAGCTACCCCGGCGTCAAACACGGATTCACCAATCCCGCCGCCACCGCAAGGGGTGAGAAGTTCGGTATCCCGCTCGCCTATAACGAAGAAGCCGCCAACGACGCCTACGAAAGCGCCCAGAATTTCTATCGCAAGATCTTCGGTTACTGAGAGCGATTCGCGGCACATTATTAAAATACGCCCCACGCTGGCGTCGGCTATAACCTTCGGGGCACAATGGCCGGCGCCGAACAACAAGCAGGGGGAAGCGTGCAACCGATCATATCCATACAGGACGTCGGCAAAACCTATGCCGGTGGCTTTACCGCACTCAAATCCGTCAGCCTGGATATCAACAAAGGGGAGATATTCGCCCTGCTCGGCCCCAACGGTGCCGGCAAGACCACGCTGATCAGTATCATCTGCGGCATCGTCAATGCCACTTCAGGCTCTGTTACCGCCGACGGCCACGACATCCAGCGCGATTACCGTGCCGCCCGCAGTAAAATCGGCCTTGTCCCCCAGGAGTTATCCACAGACTCATTCGAGAGTGTTTGGGCCACCGTAAATTTCAGCCGCGGCCTGTTCGGCAAGGCACCCGATCCCGCCTACATTGAGAAGATCCTGCGCCAGCTTTCCCTGTGGGAAAAAAAGGACAGCCGCATTATGGCGCTGTCTGGAGGCATGAAACGCCGGGTAATGATTGCCAAGGCGCTGTCCCATGAACCACGCATCCTGTTCCTGGATGAACCCACCGCCGGTGTCGATGTGGAACTGCGCCGGGATATGTGGGAAATGGTACGCGGCTTGCGGGAATCTGGTGTCACCATCATCCTCACCACCCACTACATCGAAGAAGCCGAAGAAATGGCGGATCGTATCGGCGTGATCAATCACGGCCAGATCGTACTGGTGGAAGAAAAAAACACCCTGATGCAGAAGCTGGGCAAAAAACAGCTGTCCATCCAGTTGCAAGCGCCAATCACCGAATTGCCGGAAGCTCTCCAGGCGTTTGCCCTGGAAATTGCCGACGAAGGCAATCAGCTGATCTACACCTTCGACACCCAGCGCGAGCACACCGGCATTGCCGAGCTGCTGCGCAGTCTCAACCAGCAGGGTATCGAGTTCAAAGATCTGCACTCCAGCGAAAGCTCACTGGAAGAAATTTTCGTGAATCTGGTGCACCAGAACCAGAATGAACGCCAGCAGGCCGGGTGAAGAATCAGGAGTAACTATGAATATCTACGGCATCCGAGCCATCTACAAATTTGAAATGGCGCGTACCTGGCGCACCCTGATGCAAAGTATTGCCTCACCGGTACTGTCCACCTCGCTTTATTTCATCGTATTCGGTGCGGCCATTGGTTCACGTATGGGCGATATCGACGGTGTCAGCTACGGCGCGTTCATTATTCCCGGGCTGATCATGCTGTCGCTGCTGTCGGAGAGCATTTCCAATGCCTCTTTCGGCATCTTCTTTCCAAAGTTTTCCGGCACCATTTATGAAGTGCTGTCGGCACCGGTATCCGCGTTTGAAGTGGTAGCAGGTTACGTCGGCGCAGCGGCCACCAAGTCGGTCATTCTGGGCCTGCTGATCCTGGTCACCGCGCGACTGTTTGTAGACTACGAGATTGCCCATCCCTTCTGGATGGTGGCTTTCCTCATTCTGACGGCACTGACATTCAGCATGTTCGGTTTCATCATTGGTGTCTGGGCGGATGATTTCCAGAAGCTCCAGATAATTCCGCTGATGGTCGTCACTCCGTTGACCTTTCTCGGTGGGGCATTCTATTCCATCAACATGCTGCCGGAATTCTGGCAGAAGGTGACCCTGTTCAATCCGGTGGTGTACCTGATCAGTGGCTTCCGCTGGGCCTTTTACGGCATTTCCGATGTCAATGTGGTGGTGAGCCTGGGGATGACCTTGCTGTTCCTGCTGCTGTGTATGACGGGAATCTGGTGGATTTTCCGAACCGGCTACAAAATCCGCAGCTGAGCCGGAGTATCAGGAAAACCCCTGCACATTAAAAAGGCCCGCAGCACAGGCGGGCCTTTTTCTTGCCTGGTCTTATCCGGCTTCAGCAACCATAGGCGCGCATAAAGATGCGCACGACCTCCGCCACATGGACACGGTTTTCTTCCTTCGCCGGCGGGTTTTTACAGCCCAGCATGATCTGAATATGCCGGCATCCGCCCTGCAACATGCCAAAAAACAGCTCTCCGGCGTGCAGGGTATCGGGAATGTTTAATTGCCCCTGTGCATTGGTCTGTTCGAGCAACTGCGACATGGCGCTCTGTATGTGCTGTGGTCCCGCCGCATAAAACAACTGCGCCATGGTTTGATCCTGCGTACCTACCGCATTGATCAGGCGCATCATCTGCATCGAGTCGTCGCTGTAGATCATTTCCAGGAAGGCTTCGCCAATTTGCTGCAGCAGCACTTCTACCGGCTGCCCCTCGCGCAGGGTAAACATCGGCATTGGCATCTGGTTTTCGCACTTGGCGGCGACAGCAGAACTGAACAACGTCTCTTTATCAGAAAAATGGCTGTAAACCGTCAGTTTGGACACACCTGCTTCCGCGGCTACGGCGTCCATACTCGTGCCGGCAAATCCGTGCGTAAGGAATAGCGTCTTCGCTGCCTCCAGTATCGCCCTGCGTTTGGCCGGGTCTTTCGGGCGCCCGCGGGCGGTATTTGGCTCGGTTAGCATTCGTTCAGACATGGCCTACTCAACTTTCTCTCCGCTGAACCCTCCAGTGAACCCGATCAGAGCGCGCTTTCCGCGGCAACGACGCGAGCACGCAAACGGCCCCACACAATTAGTGGACTCATGAGTTCAATATACTTACTATACTGCCCAGTATAGTATTTAAGGCGCCTGTAATGGCACCTACCTGTTCGCAATACATCAGAACCACAAGGGTACCAGTTTTTCCGCCGATAAACGCAGCGCCAGAGGTATCGAGCCCTGCCGGGAAAACGTCAACCACAAGGAGTGAGGTACACATGAACGCTGTGTCGAGACCATCCCTCGCACGCCAGCTTTGCCACTACGCATTCGCTGTGGCGGCCCTGGCCATCGCCGCCTGCTCCGCCCCGGAGTCCAGCCAGCAGAAGCCCCCCCGCCCGGCCATTGTGGCCCAGCCGACCTTATCCGGCGCGCAGTTAGCCGTTTATCCCGGCGAGGTGCACTCACGGCATGAGCCCACGCTGGCCTTTCGTGTCGGTGGCGAACTCACTGAGCGATTGGTGGAAACCGGCGATCGAGTCAAGGCGGGGCAGCCCCTGGCGAAGCTGGATGCGCGGGATCTGCTGCTGCAACGGGACAGCGCCCGTGCGCAACTGGCGGCAGCCAAAGCCGAGCATCGCAATGCCGACGCGGAACTTGCGCGCTATCGCGACCTGCTCGCGCGGAAACTGGTGAGCGAATCCCAGTTTGAGGCGATCCAAACCCGCTTTGATTCGAGTGCGGCCCAGCTGTCCCATGCCCAGTCCCAACTGGACGTCGCGGAAAACCAGGTCGGTTACGCAACCCTCAAGGCACCGCGCGACGGCATCATTGCCCGGCGCATGGTGGATTCCGGGCAGATAGTCGCAGCAGGCCAGAGCGTGTTCGCCCTCGCTGCCGATGGTGAGCGGGAAGTCCGCATCGACCTGCCGGAGCAGGACTTTACCCGTTTTGCGGTCGGGCAAATGGTCACACTGGAGCTCTGGTCGCGCCCCGATATGCCATTTACTGGCCAGATCCGCGAGCTGTCACCGGCAGCGGATCCGAACCTTCGCACCTTTGAAGCACGCATCGCATTCGATAACCACCAGGTTCAGGCCGAACTGGGTCAGAGCGCGCGGGTGTTTGTACAGAGTCCCTCGACCAGCGGCCGGTTGAGTGTGCCCATGGCCGCGGTCACAGCAGACGATGGCCAGGCCTATGTCTGGGCGCTCGATCCGCAATCCCTGACGCTGCAAAAAGTCAGCATTACCGTAATCAGCTTTGGCGACGAGACTGCGGAAATCCAGGGCCCTCTGACACCGGACAGCTGGATTCTCGCTGCCGGCACCCAACTGGTGCAGGACGGCCAGCGCGTGCGACCGGTGGATCGACAGAACCGGCCCATTGAATTCGGCGCAAACCTGGCGCAAGGCTTCTGACGGCAACAGCGTCCCGCTGACCTCTATCCTCCTGATTTCAGTCCGGAACTACCGACATGCGATTCAACCTTTCTGAGTGGGCGCTGAGCAACCGCCCGCTGGTGCTCTACGCCATGATCCTGCTGAGCGTCATCGGCGCAGTCTCCTATACCCAACTGGGCCAGAGCGAAGATCCGCCTTTCACATTCAAGGTCATGGTGATCAATACCGTGTGGCCCGGGGCCACCGCCGAAGAGGTCTCACGCCAGATCACCGAGCGGGTCGAAAAGAAACTGATGGAAACCGGTGATTACGATCGCATCACCTCCTTCTCCCGCCCGGGCCAGTCCCAGGTCATGTTCGCGGCGCGAGACAGCCTGCACTCGGACGAAATCCCCGATCTCTGGTACCAGGTGCGGAAAAAAGTCGGCGACATTCGCCACACGCTGCCGCCGGATATCCAGGGCCCGTTTTTCAATGACGAATTCGGTGCGACCTTCGGCAATATTTATGCACTCAGCGGCCCGGGCTTTGATTATGCACTGATGAAGGATTACGCCGAGCGCCTGCAGCTCGCGCTGCAGCGGGTGGACGATGTCGGCAAGGTCGAACTGGTCGGCCTGCAGGATGAAAAAATCTGGGTCGAAATATCCAATACCAAGCTTGCATCACTGGGAATTCCCCTGGCTCAAGTACAGCAGGCCCTGCAGGCGCAGAACCGCGTCGCCGACGCCGGCTTTGTCGAAGCCAGCAGTGACCGGGTACGCATTCGCGTCGGCGGGCAGTTTCGCTCCGTGAACGAGATCCGGGATTTCCCCATTCACGCCGGCGCACGCACCCTGCACCTGGGAGATATCGCGGAAATCCATCGCGGCTTCAGCGATCCGCCGCAACCGCGCATGCGTTTTATGGGCGAAGAGGCCATTGGCATTGCCGTATCAATGAAAAAAGGCGGCGACATTCTACAGCTGGGGGAAAACCTCGATGCCGCCTTTGCGCGCCTGCAGCAGGATCTGCCCCTCGGCCTGTCGCTGCGCAAGGTTTCCGATCAGCCTGCCGCCGTAAAGCGTGGTGTGGGCGAATTTCTCAAGGTGCTCGCGGAAGCCCTGGCCATTGTCATGCTGGTGAGTTTCTTTTCGCTGGGTTTCCGTACCGGACTGGTGGTCGCCCTGTCGATCCCCCTGGTGCTGGCGATGACCTTTGCCCTGATGCACTACTTCGACATCGGCCTCCACAAGATATCCCTCGGTGCCCTGGTACTGGCGCTGGGACTGATGGTGGACGATGCCATCATCGCCGTGGAGATGATGGCGATCAAAATGGAGCAGGGCTTCAGTCGACTGAAAGCAGCCGGTTTCGCCTGGACAAGTACCGCTTTCCCGATGCTCACCGGAACCCTGATCACCGCCGCCGGCTTCCTGCCCATTGCCACCGCGGAATCCGGCACCGGCGAATACACCCGTTCGATATTCCAGGTGGTCACGCTTTCACTGCTGGCCTCCTGGGTCGCGGCAGTGATCTTTGTACCTTTTCTTGGCGCCCGGCTGCTGCCGGATTTTTCCGCCAGCGAACACAATAAAGCCACACACGACCCGTATAACAAACCTTTCTACCGCCGTTTTCGTAAAGTGCTGGAATGGTGCCTGCGCTATCGCAAGACCGTTTTGGTGGCCACGCTGGCGGTTTTTGTCAGCTCGATCATGCTGTTCCGCTTTGTGCCCCAGCAGTTCTTTCCATCATCCGCGCGGCTGGAGCTGATGGTAGACCTGAAACTGAATGAAGGTGCCTCGCTGAGCGCCACGGAGCAACAGGCAAAGCGCCTGGAAGCGCTGCTGGCCGAACACCCGCAGGTGGAAAATTACGTGGCTTACGTGGGCACCGGTTCGCCCCGTTTCTACCTGCCGCTTGATCAGCAGCTGCCCGCTGCAAGTTTTGCCCAGTTTGTTATCAACACGCCTTCCATCGAAGCCCGCGAGGCGGTGCGAGGCTGGCTGATTACCACCCTGCGCGAACAGTTTCCCAGCGTTCGCACACGGATCTCGCGACTGGAAAACGGCCCCCCGGTGGGCTACCCGGTGCAGTTCCGGGTATCCGGCGAGCACATCAGTGAAGTGCGTAATATCGCCCGCGCGGTGGCCAGTAAAGTCCGTGAAAACCCGGCCGTTGCCAACGTACACCTGGACTGGGAGGAGCCCAATAAAGTCGTGCGCCTGCAGGTAGATCAGGCGCGCGCGCGAAGCTTTGGTATCAGCAGCGCGGAATTGTCGCGCGCCCTGCAGGGCTCCCTGTCTGGCACCACAGTAGGACAGTACCGGGAAGACAATGAGCTGATCGGGGTGGAGGTTCGCGGTGCCGAGCGTGAGCGCTACGCCCTGCAGCAATTGGGCAATCTCGCCGTGCAGACCACTGACGGCCACAGCATCCCGCTCAACCAGGTGGCAACACTGGAATACGGCTTTGAAGAAGGCGTTATCTGGCACCGCGACCAATTGCCAACCGTCACCGTGCGCGCGGATATCTACGGCAAGCAGCAACCGGATAGCGTGGTCAAGGCACTGTGGCCACAGCTGGCAGATATTCGCGCGACCCTGCCGCCGGGATACCTGCTGGAAGTCGGCGGCAGCGTGGAGGAATCCGCGCGCGGCCAGGCCTCGGTCAATGCGGGCATGCCGCTGCTGTTGCTGGTCGTGCTTACACTGTTAATGCTTCAGCTGCGCAACTTCTCCCTGACCGGCATGGTGTTTCTCACCGCACCGCTCGGCATCATCGGCGTCACCCTGTTCCTGCTGATTTTCCGCCAGCCGTTCGGGTTCGTCGCCATGCTCGGCACCATCGCGCTCGCCGGTATGATCATGCGCAACTCCGTGATTCTGGTTGACCAGATTCAGCAGGATCGGCAACAGGGGCTCTCCGCCTGGGACGCGATCATCGAGTCCACGGTGCGGCGCTTCCGCCCCATCGTGCTCACCGCACTTACCGCCGTGCTGGCGATGATTCCCCTCTCCCGCAGCGACTTCTTTGGCCCTATGGCGGTAGCCATCATGGGCGGACTGATTGTCGCAACCGCACTGACGCTGTTGTTCCTCCCCGCGCTGTACGCAGCATGGTTCCGAATCACCGAGGATGACAAGGACGGAAGCCGGAAAACATCCAGCAGTGCTGAGAAGCGGGCAAGCCGCCTCGCAGACAGGCTGGCCCATTTCGGCCGCCGACTGAAGCTGGTCAGGCGCTAACGCCGGAAAAAGGAAAAGAAACAACAAATAAGTACTGGCAGGGCCACCCACAGTGATGAGGATACGTGGCCCTGCTCACTAACCGGGGCAGAATAGTCGGCTCTATTTCACTTCAGGACTCGTTCATATCCTCGAACTCCTGCAGTTCGGCAATAAGCCTTAGCAGGACGTCAGGGCGATCGGTCATGATCCCTGCAACCCCCATCTCAATCAGGCGCCGCATTTCCGCTTCCTCATTCACCGTCCACACATCCACGCGTACCCCGTGCGACTGCGCATCATTTACCGCGGCGGGCGTCACCAGGGTAATACCATCGTGCTCTATGGGGATATGCAGTGCCTGGTAGCGCGGACTGAGCAGGCGGAATGCCCCGAACTTCGATGCCAGTACAAATACACGAACTTCATCGGCGCCAGCACCGGTGGCCACATGGGGGCAATCTTCCCGAAAGCGGTCAATGGCCGCCTGGTGAAATGACGATACGATCACCTGATTACTTTTATTGAATGCCTGCAATTTGCGGCACAGGGATCGGGCAGCCTCCGGATCCGGCGTTTTCAGTTCGATGATCATCGGGTATTTGGGAAACTGCTGGAACACCTCATCGATCGTCACGATGTGCTGCGGCTTCTCCCGGTAAGGGTAAGTCTGACCGTCCCGCGTCCAGTTATAGGCCACGTTGAGCTTGTGTAATTCCGGCAAAGTCAGTGCGCTGATGGCGCCCTCGCCGTCGGTGGTTCTCTCCACCGTGGCGTCGTGCATCAACACCAGTGCGCCATCCATCGTTTCATGCACGTCCATCTCCAGCACATCGACATTCATTGCCGCCATCTGCTGAAGGAACTCCATGGTATTGCCAGGATAGAGCCCCAGTCCGGAGTCATCGGCGTGTGCGATAACCAGAGGGCGCTGGAAGCCCGTCGCGGGGTATTGGGGGAACTGCAGGCCCGTATCGGCAGCGGGCCGCGCCGCAAGCCAGCGCCAGCCGACAAACAACAGAGTCGCCGCGAAGGTAAACACCAGTAATTTTTTCACAATATCTGCTACCGGGATGAATCCGACCTTAGTTAAAATTTTTTCCGTGCCGCTTATTGGCCTTCACGTATCAGCGCCATAAGTCGATCGGGCCTGTTGGTGACTATGCCATCGAGCCCCAGAGCCATGAAGTGACGCATTGACTCCACCTCATCGACGGTCCATACGGAAAGATGTAAACCGCACGAGCGTGCAGCGCGAACAAAGCGCGGCGTAAATACTTTCAGACCAAAATATCGCGCCGGCAATTGCATCGCTTTGAAAGCGGGCTTTAACCACCGCGCCATACCAAATAGCTGGGCCAGAAAAAATGTCAGCGCTTCGCGCATGGTCGCACCGGTATGCACCTGCGGCTGGAGCCTGCGAAACTCCTGGATCACACGGTGGTGGAAAGAGGAGACAATGACACGATGACCGCATCCGGCGCGATCAATGGCCTCACTCAGCGCCCTGGCCGCCTGCAGTTCGCGGTTCTTGAGTTCGATAATCATCGGCGTTTGAGGAATCTCGGCAAACACCTCATCGATGGTTACCGGGCGCTGCGGCTTCTCGCGGTAGGGGAAGCTCTCCCCATCGGAGCTCCAGTGATACGCCGCATTCAGCGCACGCAACTCCGCCAGTGACTTGTCGATAACCGCCCCTCGGCCATCCGTGCTGCGATCCAACGTGGCGTCGTGTATCAGAATCAGGCGACCATCAGCGGTGAGGTTCAAGTCCATTTCAAGCGCATCGACCCCAAGCGCAACCATTTTCTGTAAATACAGCAGGGTATTGCCGGGGTACAGGCCATTGCCGGATTCGTCCCCATGTGCAATAACCATGGGATTGCCATCCTGGCGGCGCCAGACACTGCTCATGAAACTTTACTCCGGTAATACTTATGGGCTTTTCAGCTCCGGCGACTATTGTCAGTGCAGAATTTTTTCCAGCCGTTCCAGATCGTTGACCACCCGCCAGCTGCCACCGCCCTGCTCCACTTTTTCCTGCCACTGCTGCAGGCGATTGAGATATTCGCTGGGATCAAGATTGTCCGTGCGCAGTTTTGTGACATTTAACGCGACAAGATCAAATCCCTCAAGGCCCAGTGGGATATCGCGATTGTATCCTTCCTTGAGCTCCTCCTTTAAGTCGGAAAAGATCAGGATCGTCTTGCGACCCGGCTGCTTTTCGTTCAGGAATTCCACCGCCTGCAGCAGGCCACCGGTAATGTCCGTATAGGCCGCCGGCTTTGCATTCTGCACGAAGCTGTCGATGGCGTTCTGGAAAGCCTGTTTCTGCTTGTTGGTCACACTGGGGCGATCGTCGAACGTCACTTTGGCCTGAATATTCTTCTCGCTGAAGCTGCCGGTATTGATACTGGCCACCGCAAAGCTATCACCGGGATTCATCCTGGCCAGCGTGTAGTTAATGACCTGCTGCGCCTTGCCGAGCTCCTCGGTATAGGTTCCGGAAGTGTCGATCAACATATACACCCCCTGGTTACGCGCGACGGGCTCTCCGCAGCCACTCATTGCGAGTGCCGAGCAGAGGGTGAGCAGAGTAAAGAGCACACTTCGCTGGATCTTCATACCGGCGCCTCCCCGGCCTTTTCGCCCGGGAATTCGGATACTGCGGAAGGTGCCGCCTTCTCACGTCGATTCAGATAACGCACCTCCAGCCAAAGGGGCAGGAAAATCGCGATGTCATACACCCGCACCAGCATGGCGCCCATACGCAGAATCCCGGTGCCGGCAAGCCGCAGAAAAACCGACAGCAGGCGCAGGCAAAACGCGGCCAAAACACCAATCACGGTACGCGCCGAGGCGATGAAGTTTTCCAGCGGTATCGCCACAAACGTCAGTGCAAACGGCAGGATAAAGCCCATGCCCATCTGTGCAGCGGTGGTGATCCAGTAAATGCCGGCGGCTGTCGCAACCGTTTCTCCCCGCAACTGGGCACTTACCGCCAGGTCTTCCTGCATCAGGATTTCCCGCATGAACGCGAGACCGGCCTCCACGCTGGCGAGGAAAAATAGCAACACAAAGGCGGCCCACATCATGCGGGTGCGCAACTTGTCGTTAAGCGCGCTGATGACCGGAAACAGGCGAGTGATCCTTAAGCAGTCCATCACAAACAGGCCCATGGTGATCTCCACCAGGATGATCACCAGCGCCGAAATGTCGGCCACCTTGAAGTTACCGATATAACTGGTTCCACCCACCATTTCCGTCATCGGGCGCGCTATCAGATGGAAATTGATCAGGGCGCCCCCCACGGCAATGGCGAGCACGAAGGCCGAGATAAAGAACTGGCTCAGGGAGGACGAGGAGAGCATGCGTTGAGCGCGATCACTGCTCTGGAGGATCTCCTCGTAGCGATCCATATGGCCGTCAATGGCCTTGGCCCGCTGCTGTATGGCAGTAACCGTTTTATTGACCCGACCGAGGCTGTTCAGGATCGCACGCCAGGCCGGCATCATGCGCTTGAGCAGCTGATGGCGTTCACGTGCGGACTCCCGGTAGGCCTCCAGAGCCTTGGCTTCGGCTTTGCGCATGGAACCGTGAATGGTCTCGAGGACATCCCCCACGACCGGATCCTGCTTGGCCGGAATCTCCGCCACCGCCTTTATCGCCTTGGCCCAGTTGGTCGGCTCCGGCGGTACCTCGGCACTGCGCACATAGTCTTCGTCAATTGCGGTAAGTTGCTCGCATAACCTGCGATGCAGGGCCGGGTATTGGGCCAGCTCCTTTTTCATCGCACTTTCGATACGGTCGAATTCCCGCTCGATGTGGCGCTCAGTCGCCTCGCGGCCAGCGGCGAGCAGCACCTCGCGATTACGTAATTGCAGGCGCCCCTCGGCGGCAGCGACGGCATTGGCCCCCAGGCGCAGTGCCTGGTGGAAAAAACGTGCGAGGGCATAGATGCCCTGATGGACGGGCTTGCGCGCAAGAAACAGCGCGAAGAGTGTAATCACGAGCCACAACCAGGGCGGCATGCTGTGGATAATTTCGGCCATGGTACATCTTCCTCCCTGCTGACGAGCAGCAACGTTTTATGTGTACAGACCTGACATCAGTCCGAAGTGCTAGTACATCCAACCTAACCTCAGGCTAGACATCCAAAGTTCAAGCAATCCAGCGTGAATGCGCCACTGAACCTAATACCGATACCTTTTACGCAATATTGCGCTAGTCAGCAGGAAGGCACGCTCTGGAATCAAAGTTTACTCCCTCAAAACGTGCCATGTTGATTTTCGGTTAAATAGACAGGCGCCCGTAAGCTTTTCTCCAATAATACACCGGATTTCTTTATTCTTTCATATAAGGCAGGAGCCAGGACTCGAGCATAGGTCGCCGTGAGGTGAGTTCGATCCCTAAACTTCAACACACCATTGGCAACCGCATTGCAACTTTCACCTTCACACACCAGATCAGTAAGATCAATCGGGTGCACATTCTTGGGCAGCCCCAGCTTAGCGATGTGATTCGACTGAATCATTGCAGTAATTTCAGGATCCAGCTTTTTTCGCTTGTCTACCGAACACTGATCCGAGGTTGGTCCAAATCTATCCACGCAGAGAACAAAATCAAACTCTGCCCGAGGTGTATCTCTCACCGCAATAATCGGAAGATCTGGAATACCTTTCCAGGCTTCGTAAAAACCAACAGGAATATAATCACCCTCCAGCCCTGCATCATCTCTGCTTGAAGTCAATAATGTGAAAACAGCTTCAGGCCTTAGCTCATTAATCCGACTGATAGCCTTTTTACTCCACTCGATGCACACATCGTTTTCTGGGAGCCCCAGAGACTCCCCGGAAAGAGTTAATGGGCAATTCCCCTTGGTCATGGTCGTGATTTTTATAGACTGATCGATTTTTGCAATTTCCTGAAGGGTCGGCAACCAATGTAAAGAGTGAGAGCCACCTACAAGTACAACCGATTTCTCTCCATTTTTATTCCCAAAGACACATTCAATGAGTTCAGAATTACCCCAGCGTTGATTACAGCCATTTCTGTACGCTTGCGGCACGTCCGACTTTGCTATAACAGAAGCAGGAACGAGATCCGCAGTACTTTTTCCCCTCCAAAATAGCCGGACATCTTCCTCGGCCCTCTCTTTAACGGAAACATATTGCCCGCCCCAAACCCCAACCATAACGAAAGCGGGAACCATAACTGCACAGCACGCAGCCATGGCGGGCAAAAATTTCCCATTTGCCAATGAGGATTTTCGGAATGGTTTTTCGACAAAGGCGTATGTCAGGTAGGCAAATACTCCAGACAAAAATATTATCGCCAATCCAGGCACAACTCCGACGTCGCCATTACCAGACAACTGCCAGTAAGCCGTAAGCAACGGCCAATGCCATAAATAGAAGGTGAATGAAAGATTTCCTGCCTTTTGCATAACTGCGTTATTCAGAAGCCAAATGCCCGCTGAATTCGACGACGCCAATATAATCCCAACAGTGGCAAGCACTGGAATCAACGCCGCGACGCCAGGAAAATATTCACTTACCGGTATAACGGCAGCAAATATCATAAAAATAAAAAGACAGGAATACCCCAATACTGCCGCAAAAAACCTTGAAAACCTAATTTCGGAAAAACGAGCAGCCAACATCGCACCAATCAAAAACTCCCATAAACGGGCCCCGGTATCAAAATAGGCCCTAGGCTGATCCAGATATGTAACGACTAGCGCATATAAAAAGGATACCAAAAAGAGAAAAACTAAAATCGCAAATACACTACTGCGACGCAATTTATACTTAACCGAAATTGCAGATATCATAAAAAGAAGAACGGGCATAGAAATATAAATCTGCATCTGAACAGACAGCGCCCACATCTGCTGAAAGGGACTGGGAATTCCCCCTTGAGCCAGGTAGTCCACACTTGACATAGCAAGCCACCAATTTTCAACAAAAAATATGGCGGCAATCGCGGACCTGACTTGATCAGACCACTTACTCTCCATCCCGATCATCAAATACCCAAGGCAAGTGAACAGTATAACAATACTGGCACTCGGAACTATTCGGGAAAACGTTTTCCTATAGTAGGAAAATATGATATCCCAACTGACTGCTTCATATTTGGAAAAAGTACGAAATACAAAAAAACCAGATATAACAAAAAAGGCATCTACCCCTCCCGACACCTTCTGAAACCAAATGTGATACACGGCAACCAACAGTGCCGCAACAGCCCTAACCCCCTGTATTTCTTTCAAGTAAACCACTACACCTCGCCTCCAATTGGCTTATCAGCGAGAATTCGATATATGAAGCCAACCACTACATCCATGTCTTACCTCAAAAGTTCACCAACAACATAAAAAACAAACAGCTCTGCCCAAGAGATTTCAGGCTCCCAAAGAAAAAGATCAGATATAAATTAATTTTTAGCGATGAGCCAAGACTCAACTGATATGGCGGCGCACTCTATCAAGAGCATTTGAAAATTTCATTAGCAAGAAGGAATATTAATGATATGGGTACGATCGTACGGTTTTACAAATAGTTAATAAAAGGATGCTAATCGCCCAGTTGAGAATGGCACTACTCAATCGAGCCGCTTAGTAAAACGCAGTATCGCAAAAGACATCATCAAGGCAATAAAGGCAACCAATGCCAATAGATCGGGCCACAATTCAAAAATTCCCGCGCCGCGCAACATAACGCCCCGGATCAAACGCAGGAAGTGGGTAAGGGGAAGAATTTCCGCCAGCCACTGGGCGGCCCTCGGCATGCCATCAAAAGGAAACATAAATCCGGACAGCAGGATCGAGGGCAGAAACACAAAGAAAGTCATCTGCATCGCCTGGAACTGGGACTGGGCGCGGGTGGAAATGAGCAGCCCCATGGCCAGGTTGGCCAGAATCAACAGCAGAGCGGCAATATACACATCCAGCAGGCTGCCGCGGATTGGCACCTGAAACAACAGTGTACCCAGCAGCAGGATCAGGCTGGTCTGGATCAGGCCGATCAGGCCATAGGGCACCACCTTGCCGATCATCAATTCTGCGCTGCTCACAGGCGTGGCGATCAGCAACTCCATATTGCCCCGCTCGCGCTCGCGAACAATGGCGACGGCGGTAAACATCACCATGGTCATGGTGAGGATGATGCCAATCAGGCCGGGCACGATATTGATCGCAGATACCCGCTGCGGGTTGTAAAAACTGACAATACTGACGCTGCCCTGCGGTAGCGGAATCGACTTCTGACGATCTGGCAGCCGGATATTGTTCTCCGGCGGCGGCAGTCTGATCGGCATCTGCGCCAGCTGCGCGGCAGCGCTCTGTACCACGGTATCACTGCCATCCACCAGGATCTGCACCGCGGGATCACCTGTCGCCAGGCGGCGTTCATAGTCAAACGGCACCGCCACGCCCACGCTGATCTCGCCGCGGCGCAACAATGCCATCAGCTCATCCGGAGTACGCGCGTCTGCCACCGGTTCGATCACTCCCGTCGCGAGCATATCCATGACCATCTGGCGCGAGGCACTGGTGCCAGCTTCGTCCGCAATGGCCGCAGGCAAGTGACGCAGGTTCAGGTTGATGGCGTAGCCAAACAGGATCAGCTGCATGATAGGGATGCCGATGATCATCGCCAGCGTCATCCGATCCCGCCGCATCTGCCGGAACTCCTTGACCAGAACCGCAAACAGGCGCCGCAGGTTCACACTTCAGCCTCCGTATCACTTTGCGCCGGCTGCTGCTGGGTCACCGCGACAAATACATCTTCAAGGCTGGGCTCGATGGTGCTGACCTGCCCTGCAATCCCGGCAGACTCCAGGGCATTCCGGATGTCATCACTACAATCCCGCTGTGGTTCGCCCAGCACCCGCAGGCTGTTACCAATCTGCGCCGCACTGATGACACCGGGTACCGAAACAATCGCACGTTTGGCACTGCGCTGCTGATCGGTTTCCACCAGCAGTGTCCGCCCTTGCAGCGCGCCAGTCAGCTCCGCCGGGCTGCCATCGGCCACCAAGCGCCCGCGATCGAGAATCGCCAGCTTGTGGCAGCGCTCTGCTTCATCCATATAGTGGGTAGATACGAGAATGGTGGTACCGCCGTCAGTGAGTTCGAACAGCTTTTCCCAGAAGTCGCGGCGCGATTCCGGATCCACCGCGCTGGTGGGCTCATCGAGAAACAACAGCTCCGGCTTGTGGATAACTGCGCCAGCCAGTGCCAGTCGCTGCTTCTGACCGCCGCTCATGGTACCGGCCAGCTGGTCAGCCCGATCGGAAAAATGGTACTCCTCAATCAGCTCATCGATGCGCTGACGCGCCGCCCGACGCGACATATTCTGCACCGCCGCGAGGAACTCCAGGTTTTCCCGCACAGTGAGATCGGTAAACAGGGAAAATTGCTGCGTCATGTAGCCGATATGCTGCCGCAGTGCGTCGGCATCTGCGGGAATGGAAAAACCCAGCACTTCAATTTTCCCTGCGGTTGGCGTCAACAAGCCACACAGCATGCGAATGCTGGTGGACTTACCGGAACCATTGGGTCCGAGGAATCCGTAGATCTGGCGATGCGCCACCGTGAGATCGACATCGTCAACCGCTTTCAGGCGGCCGAATGTTTTGCTCAGCCCCCGCGCGCGGATTGCGAAATCGCTCCTGTTACCGCTATCCGTCGCGGTCATTTGGAAAAATCCCCTGGCACACTGCCGTCCGCGTCCGGCTCACCGGGCAGGTGTTCTCGCGCGCTATCCGTTTCAGTTTCGCCATGGATCTGTGGCGTTGCTTGCGCGGGATTTTCCAGATCCCCGCCACGGCCTTCCAGAGCAGGTAATATGTCATCCGCCGCTGCAGGCTCGGGGCCCTGCGAGATACCCGGCAAAAATTCGGCCCGTAACGGCAACCCGGCGGGAAGATCTGCTGCATCCTTTTGCAACTGGATTTCTGCGATATAACTGAGGCGTGCAACGTCATCACCGGTCAGTGCGTAATACGGGGTAAAGCTCGGGTCATCCCTTACCATTCGTACACTGCCGGGGTAACCTTTATCGCTGCCAACCAGATACACCACCGCCCGCTGGCCACGCTTGACCCCCGCACGCATGGGCTGCGGAACATAGACCCGGGCATAGGGCGAACCTCCTGTGAGCATAACCGCGAGTGAAGCCCCTATTGGCGCCTCATCGCCCAACTTGAAGGGGATACTGTCGACCAGACCGGCTCTTGGCGCGCGGATCACGAGTTTTCCAAGAACTACCCGCTGCGCTTCAGCCAGCGCCAAAGCCTGCTGCAACGCAGCCTGCCCCTGCTCGATCTCCTCAACCCGGAATCCGCGCTGCAGTTCCAGCAACTGCTCCCGTGCCGCACGTACCTGCGCCTGGGCGCTTTCAGCGGCCGCCTTCGCACCGTCCACATCGGACTTGGAGACAAAATCTTTCCCCGACAGATTCTTGAGGCGACGGTAATCCGCCTGGCGATCAACGGCTTCCGCCTCGGCTGCATCCAGATTTGCTTTGGCGCGCTTTACTTCTTCGGTCCGCGGCCCCGCCTGCAGCTCCGATAGTACTGCCTGCTGCCGGGCGACTTCCGCTTCCGCCGCCTGCAACTGCGCCTGGGTTTGCCGTGGATCCAGCACCAGCAAAACCGCGCCAGCGGCCACTCGCTGACCTTCTGCAACGCGAATTTCGATGATTTTTTCCGCCACCGGCGCCGGCAGCGCAATTCGATCCCATTCGAGGGTGCCCAACGCGGCAGGCGGCTGCTCGCCACATCCAGAGATAACCAGTAGCAACAACCCGATTAGCGCCCCGTTGACTCTCAAGTGACAACGCAAAAAGTTCACCTTTACTGTGCTTTCCCATTCCGGATAGAGCACGTCCGCCGCGTTAAACCACTTTTCGGGCGTAATGCCATGTGACGACAAGTGTACCTGAACGCCAGATCAAAACCGAAACGGAAAATATTCCTCGAAATTCTAAAAACGGTTTTTAGCGAGTTTTTATGCATTAAAAAATCCTATTTTAAGACCAAAAAATCATGAATGGCTGTCACCTTAATTAGCAGCAGCCTCTCAGATCACTACTACACTCCATACAAATTTCTCAAGTAATGAGATTTTCCACTTAATCCGGCTGTGCGACAGGCATAAATATCAAAAAAAGCAATGGTCACCTGGCAGCATTCCCGGACATTGAAAATCCGGGATAAAAATTATGGCCAGCCCCGGATATCGAAAAATCTGCTTGAGAGCCAATTGGGTAAAATATGGGGTAATCTATGCCGATTCTCTTTCTAAGCGATTCGGGACTTCACGGGGACTTACTGTTTTCACTGATTTCTGAATCCATTCCCATGGAATGGGAAAGGGCAGAATTTGGAAAGCAGAAACACTGCCTTAACTACTACGAAGCTGTCGTCGTTGACTGCCTGTCACTGACATCCAAGTCAGCTCCAAGCGCTGAATTCATCTATATCAAAAACATGATCCACCCCAGGGTGGTTCTGATCAACTTTTCGACGGACTTACCCAGCAATTTGAGTCGCCCCCTGGAGGAAAGGAAGTTCCTGTTCCTCTGCGACAACAGAAGCAGCCAGAAGGATTTACTCGGCAAGCTCGAGTTCACTTTGCAGAACACAAAGAACAATAGCGAAGCCAACGGCAAGGGACGACTACTCCTGACCAAGCGAGAGCAGGAAATACTGACACAGCTCACCACCGGCGACCCAAACAGCATTATTGCGTCACGCCTCCACCTGAGCGAACACACCGTGAAGAACCACATGTACAACATCTTCCGGAAGATCGGGGTAAAAAACCGGTTGCAAGCGAGCAACTGGGCCAAGCTGCATTTGCAGGCTGAACGCATATGAGATTCTGGCTGTTGACGCTGGTTGTCATTTCCAATCTCTGCCTGGCCCAGGCGGCGGATGACGATATGACCCTGGAAAATAACGCAGATACTCCGGCCCAGGAAGACAGCGGACAGATTGAGGATGAAATCAGCGGCTTCAATATTGACCAGACCATTACCCGGACGGGTCATGACTTCGCTCGCTTTATGAGCGAATACCGCAACCTTAACTTTCCAGATAGCACATACAATCTCACCATCGAAGAGCGTCCCTCTGCCAGGTGGGGCAACCTGATCTGGATCACCTACAACAACAAAACAGTTTTTCGACGTTTTATTAGTCCAAGCACCAATAACATTCGGGCACTGGCGGAAGATGCCTCAAGGATGATTCACGAAATGGTGCTACAGGAAAGACTCCGCCAGGCATTGACTGACCACTTTGACTTAGGCAAGGACGAACTCTAATGAACCTAAAAATACCTACCGCTTTTGTTTGCTTACCTGCATTGGTATTGAGCCTGACAGCTACCCATGTCGCGGCCAGCCAGCTGATCTATGAGCCGGTCAATCCCAATTTCGGCGGCAACCCCCTGAATGGAAATTTCCTCATTTCCAACGCCCAGTCCCAGGATGACCACAAGGATCCCGATCGACCGGAAGACCTGTATGAGCAGCCAAGCGCGCTGGATCGGTTTACCGATTCTCTGGAAACCCGCCTGCTTAACCAGCTGCTTACCGATGTTGGCAATGGCAATAGCGGGGAACTGGTTACCGACGATTTTATCGTGCAGATTGTCGATAACGATGGCGTCCTGACGGTACTGATTACCGATCGGGCCACTGGTGACAAAAGTGAAATTATCGTGAGCGGGTTAAATCCAACGAACTAATCCCGCTGAATAGAATAGTTATCCAGTCCAACAAGATGCATCCGGACTGAGCTAAGAATCCTGAATAATCGCGAATAATATTGGAGACAAGCGTGATGCGTATTACAGGTCATAGGATCGCGGCTATCGCTTTGTCGCTCGCAACCACCTTGAGCGGCTGTGCGGTGGTCAAAAATACGGGCGACGCCATTTTCGGCCAGGGGAGAAGCGACGCCCAACTAACCCCAAGAAATGATACCTACCGGGATCTCCTGAATCTTCCTCAACCCAAAGGCAAGATTCTCGCTGCGGTTTACAGCTTTCGCGACCAAACCGGCCAATACAAACCGGCGCCCGCGAGCAGCTTCTCCACTGCAGTTACCCAGGGTGCGGCATCCATGCTGATGGATGTAATGAACGAATCTGGCTGGTTCATCCCGCTTGAGCGCGAGGGTTTACAAAACCTCCTTACCGAAAGAAAGATTATTCGCGCCGCCCTGGCCAAGCCCGAAGCACCTGAAAACAATCCGATGCTGCCTTCACTGGTGGCCGCCAACGTACTGATTGAAGGCGGCATTGTTGCTTACGATACCAATATCCGCACCGGTGGCGCCGGTGCCCGGTACTTTGGTATCGGCGCCGACGAGCAGTATCGCGTGGATCAGGTCACGGTAAACCTGCGCGCCGTGGACATTCGTTCCGGGCGGGTGTTGCACTCGGTACTCACATCCAAGACCGTTTACTCCAAGGCCATCAGCGCGGACGTTTTCCGATATGTGAAATTCAAGCGCCTGCTGGAAATTGAAATGGGCACCACTACCAATGAACCGGCACAACTGGCAACGCTCTCGGCTATGGAATCCGCCGTCATCCACCTGATTGCCGATGGCATCATTAACAACTCCTGGGCACTACAGAACCCAGACGACATCAACAGCCCTGTTCTGCAGTATTACCTGAACGAAACCACAACATTTATGTAATACCGGATATGCCCAGATCCTCTCAAGAAAATATAAAACGCCGCATCACCGCACTTCATGCATTGAGCATTGTTCTGTGCTTAGGCGCTACGGCTCAGGAATTGAAGGTCGATTCTGAGTTAACTTCCGCCAGTGAACTGGATTCCGGTGGTGGCTATTCCGCAGCGAATATCGCCGTCATTCAGCAGGAAGGCAACTTCAACCACGTTGCCGCTAGGCAATACGGACAGGTCAATTACCTGTCGATCACCCAGCAAGGCCAACAGAACCTGCTGTCGTTAACCCAGTCCGGTGGCGAGAACTCTGCCCTTTCCCACCAGAAAGGCGATATCAATATCGCCGCATTAATCCAGATCGGCTATGAAAACCAGATATTGCTGGAACAGATCGGTTACGGAAATAGGGCGGGAATTTCCCAATTCGGCGTGCAGAACTCGGCCAAAGTCAGCCAGATCGGCGCGTATCATGAAGTGAGCATTTATCAGAGTGGTAGCGGGCTGCATACGGAAGTCAAACAGACTGGTGCCTCTATCACCACCATCGTCAACCAATATGACTAACCCGATGAAACCGCGGCGACAAGCCGCTTAGCCACTATGAATCCAACTTTCCGCGTGTATGCCGGGCGGTTATTTGCCGCCACCCTCACTGCGCTCATTGCTGCCCCCGTGTGCGCAGACCAGTCAGCCGCCGGGCATGAGCAAACAGATCCCGGCGTGTTAAATGCCATCGAGCAGGAGCGGGATGCCTCGAAAGAGAAGACGGTATCGCTACGTCAGGAAGGCACTCTGAACGAGTCGCTCGCCAGCCAGACCGCCGAACTAAACAGCCAGATATCCCAAACCCAGATCGGCGAGCTGAATACAGCGGGCGCAGAACAGGAGTATGGCGCGAGCAATAGTATCTCGGTGTATCAGGTCGGCACGGCCAATGAAACGTATACGACACAAACAGCGGCGCTGGACAGCGCGGTGACCACGCAGCAGGGCGGCTATCACAATATGGCTTATGTCGGGCAGGAACTCGGGGTGGGGAACCGCGCTCAGACGTTTCAACGCGGTGCCCTGAACAGCGCCCTGGTGGCGCAGGCGAACAGTAATTTCGGCAAGGCATACATCGAGCAACGCGGTTCGGAAAATACGGCATCTGCCGGACAATCCGGTTCTGGCAACTTCAGCGCAACGGATCAGTACGGCACGCTTAATCAATCATTGAGTCAGCAGCAGGGTTACACCAATGAGGTCAATATCCTGCAAAGTGGGTTTGCCAACCAGACTCTGGTTATTCAGGAAGATGCATATAACGGTGCGAGCACGAGTCAGGATGGATATTTAAATTCCATCGACATTCGCCAGCATGGTGCATACGGGATGGGCGGCAGCCACCAGGCCATTGTTCTGCAATCCGGTGAACGCAACTCAACGACGCTTGTACAAACAGGCGCGTCTTCTTCTGCAGTAATCAGCCAATCAGGGGCCGGTAACTCTGTCTCTCTTTCGCACTAAACGGTGCGTTGATTGCGACGGCTCCTTGCCGCGGCACAATATTCCACGGCCAATACTGGATTTCGCAGCATCCTTGCTCTCTAGAACATGATTCGTGCCATTGGCGCGTAAGCAATGAGAGGCAGGCGAAACGAGCACCACAAGCGATCAAAAACTGTACTTTTTTCCTAGGGTTTCATTACTTCCCTCCTATAGCGACACCCCTCCCCAGCGACAACACTCAATAACAAGATGATCACTTTTCAAACAAAATGATCACCTTGCAGCCGAAGGGGCTTATCCCCGCCGGCTGTAGAAACAGTGTTCAGTGATTTGGGTATGAAGTCTCTCCCAACATTGATATCGATGACTGTCCGCATGACTTCACCCGCATGGAATATGGCACTGCCTCCAGAGCCATTGTTAATCAGTACCCTCGGGACTGGTTGTATTAACGTCCGAAGTAAAGGAGCAACTCATGAAGACGTTTTCCCCAATCGCCGCTGCCGTCCTTCTCGCTGTTAGCGGTACTGCGTTTGCCGCTGGCAATACAGCTATGCAAACACAGAACGGCTTTCTCAACCAAGCAACCGCGAATCAGGCTGGCCCAGCCACCTTTTTCAATACCATTATTCAGGATCAAGACGGATTATTGAACCACGCTGACGCCACGCAGAGCGTGCAGCTGTTGAGTACCATCTATCAAAAGCAAGATGGCGCATTTAACGACGCCTACGCGCTGCAGTCCTTTGGCGCATTCAATAACAGCAGCAGCTATCAGTACGGTGTCGGCAACCATTCCAGCACCGTGCAAATAGCCCAGCTCGGTAGCTCCGCCTCTACCACCCAAGTACTGTTCTTCAACAAATCTGACATCCTCCAGCTGGCCGGTGCCTTCAACTCGGCAACGGTCTATCAGGTGGGCTTGGGCAACTACCAGTTGACCGCTCAAGTAGGGAGTATTGCTTCTAAAGCAAACACTACCCAAGTCGGGATCGGCAATATCGCAGCCACGGGTCAAAGCGGTTTCGCTCAGGACTCCGACATCATGCAAGTAGGCCTGGTGAACATCGCGGGTGTCGAGCAGGCTGGCGCGTTCAACTCGTCCAAGGTCATGCAGAACGGCATCGTGAACCTGGCCGGCGTGGTGCAGGTTGGTGAGTTTAACCATCAGACCACTAACCAGTGGGGCATCCTGAACGGCGCGGCAACCCTGCAAGTGGGCCTCGGTCACAATTCCACGACCATGCAAGCGGGCCTGCTGAACGGACACCTGACCACCCAAACCGGCGCTTTTGAAACTGCCGTAGCCACCCAAACCGGTGTCTTAAACGTTGGCGTGATCATGCAGTAAGCCTGCCGATCCGCCATGGAAAAAGGCGGCCTACCGGGCCGCCTTTTTCTCTGTGGCCACAGCGTGAAACACGATTTTGCCGGATGGCACGCAGGATTCTTTCAATTCCTTTGTTATCACATGTAAGGGAGTTAACGTGAAGTCACTTACCCCCACTGCCGCGCTGTTGATTGGCCTTGTAAGCGGTTTGGCTTCCGCAGACCAGAACACCGCCATTACCTATCAAAGCGGTATCGCCAATACGGCATCAGCCGATCAGGATGATGCCGGCGCCTATGGAAACCTGATCTGGCAATCGCAACACGGCGTTGCCAATAACGCGCACGCCCAGCAGGTCGCTGAAACCGGTAGCAGTATCTACCAGGTTCAGGATGGCCATATGAATGACGCCTATTCTTTGCAAACCGGCGGGGCCAGCAACCATGCGCGGATAGAGCAATCCGGAGCTGGCAACAATGCCAGTACCTTCCAGAGCGGAACCTACTTCAGCCATGCAATCATCCAGCAGCAGGGCTTCAATAACGAAGCCCATATCGACCAGTTTGGCGGTGCCGGTAACGTCGCCATGATTCAGCAGGCGGGCTCGGTTCACAATGCCTATATCGGCCAGTTCTTCAGTAACGATTCTGAAGCCTATGTGATGCAGAGCGGTACGGACAACCACGCCCTGATTATTCAGAGTGGCACCGGACACATGTCATCGATCACTCAGGGCGGGGTGATGAACAAAGCCATCACCAGTCAGGTGGGTTTCTACAACGAAGCGGATATCCTGCAAAACGGCTATGGCAACGAAGCCTACGTAACCCAGGTTTCCTGGTACAACTCCGCGAGTATCATCCAGGATGGCCTGTTCAACCGTGCAGACGTCATACAACTCGGTGTTGGCAGCCACGAGGCCATCGTTCACCAGATGGGTGGCCTGAACAGGGCGACCGTCATTCAAAACGGTTTCTCCGAAACCGCCATCATCAACCAGGTGGGTTACGGCAACACGGCAATTATTCAACAGTAATTATTTTTCATAAAAAAGGCGGCCTATGGCCGCCTTTTTTATACCTCATAACAAGGCTTTTACCCTTCAATTCCGCACGAAATCAAATATGCTCAACGGCATCAATTTCATATTCAACAGAACCTGAGGGGGTGTTTACAACCACAATATCCCCAACCTCTTTGCCGATCAATGCACGGGCAATGGGCGAGTTCACAGAGATTTTCTGCTTTTTCACATCGGCTTCGTCGTCGCCGACAATCTTGTACGTCACCTCGGTATCCTTCTCCACGTGAATGATGGTCACAGTGGTGCCGAAAATAACTTTGTCGCTTGGCTCAATCGCTTTGACGTCGATCACCTGCGCCATCGACAGCTTGGCTTCGATTTCCTGGATACGGCCTTCGATAAAACCCTGCTTTTCACGGGCGGCGTGGTATTCGGCATTTTCCTTCAGGTCACCGTGCTCGCGGGCTTCCGCGATTGCCTGTACAACAGCCGGGCGCTGTACTTTTTTCAGGTCTTCCAGTTCTGCGCGCAGCGTCTCTGCGCCCTCAACGGTCATTGGTACGCGGTTCAAGGGAACCTCCAAAATCTCAGTGTTTTTATCAGTGTTTCTTCAACGAAAAAGCTCTGCCATCAGGCAGAGCTTTTTAAATGGCCGCCCCGAAAGGCGGCCGGCAACAGTCAGCTCGATCAGCCCTGCAGGCGCACAACGCGCTGGTGCAGATCCTGCAGTCGACGCACATTGAGCGGCTCGGCAATTTGCATGGCCATCGCCATGGCCTTGGCCGCCGCCAGGGTTGTGGTATAGCAAACCTGGTGGTTTTCCGCGCTGCGGCGAATATCGGCAGAGTCGCGAATCGCCTGGCGTCCTTCAGTGGTGTTCACCACCAGTGCAATCTCGTCGTTCTTGATCATATCGACGATATGCGGACGGCCTTCGCTCATCTTGTTCACCGTTGTAACGGTAATATCCGCTTCTTGCAAGACCTTGGCTGTGCCGCGGGTGGCCACCAGCTCGAAGCCAAGCTTCGACAACTCGCGCGCCACATCAACCACACCAGCCTTGTCCACATCGCGCACGGAAATGAACACTTTACCGGATTCCGGCAGCGCATCACCGGCACCCAGCAGCGCCTTATCAAAGGCCTCTGCAAAGGTTTCGCCGACACCCATAACCTCACCGGTGGATTTCATTTCCGGGCCGAGGATCGGGTCGACTTTCGGGAACTTGTTGAACGGGAACACGGATTCCTTCACGGAGTAGTAGTCCGGTACGATTTCCGTGGTAAAACCCTGCTCCGCCAGTGTCATGCCCGCCTGACAGCGTGCTGCGATTTTCGCCAGGGAAGTACCGATACATTTGGAGACGAACGGCACGGTACGGGACGCGCGCGGGTTCACCTCGATCACGTAGATCTCGCCGTCCTGGTAGGCGAGCTGGGTGTTCATCAGGCCCACCACGCCCAGTTCGCGCGCCATGGCTTTAACCTGTTCGCGCATTTTGTCCTGCACATCGGCCGGCAGGCTGTAGGGCGGCAGGGAACAGGCGGAGTCACCTGAGTGCACACCACACTGTTCGATGTGCTGCATGATTGCGCCGATGACCACGTCCTTGCCGTCGGACACTGCGTCGATGTCCACCTCGATGGCGGAGTGCAGGAAGTGATCCAGCAGCACCGGCGCATCTTCAGAGACTTCGACCGCCTCTTTCATGTAGGTTTTGAGTTCGTCTTCCTTGTAGACAATCTCCATCGCGCGGCCGCCCAGTACGTAGGACGGGCGCACCACCAGCGGGTAACCCACTTCCTTCGCTTTCTGGATCGCTTCGTATTCGGAGCGCACGATCGCGTTCTGCGGCTGCTTGAGGCCGAGACGCATAATCATCTGCTGGAAGCGCTCGCGGTCTTCCGCGCGGTCGATCTGCTCCGGGGTGGTACCGATGATCGGCACACCTTCTGCAGCGAGGAAGCGCGCCAGGTTCAGCGGAGTCTGGCCGCCGAACTGCACGATAACGCCTTCCGGTTTTTCCTTGCGCACGATTTCCAGTACGTCTTCCAGGGTTACCGGCTCGAAGTAGAGGCGGTCGGAAGTGTCGTAGTCGGTGGAAACGGTCTCCGGGTTGCAGTTGACCATGATGGTCTCGTAACCGTCTTCGCGCATTGCCAGTGCCGCGTGTACGCAGCAGTAATCGAATTCGATGCCCTGGCCGATACGGTTCGGACCACCGCCGAGTACCATGATTTTCTTCTTGTCAGAAGGTTCGGACTCGCACTCTTCATCGTAGGTGGAGTACATGTACGCAGTGCTGGTGGCAAACTCGGCCGCGCAGGTATCCACCCGCTTGTACGAGGGGAACACACCCAGCTTCTGGCGGAATTCGCGCACAGTCTTCTGGCTCACGCCCAGCAGGTCGGCCAGACGCTTGTCGGAGAAGCCCTTGCGCTTGAGGAAGCGCATGGTCTTGGCGTCGAGCGCGGAGGTCGGCATGGACTTCAGCGGCTCTTCGATTTCCATCAGTTCCTTGATCTGTACCAGGAACCAGGGGTCGATGCCGGAGAGTTCGTACACTTCGTCGATGCTCATACCCATGCGGAAGGCATCGCCCACGTACCAGATGCGCTCGGCACCGGCCACGGACAGTTCGCGGCGCAGGCGCTCTACAGAGCCCACTTCCGCCGGATCGAGTTTCGGCTCGAAGCCGAAAGAGCCCACTTCCAGGCCGCGCAGCGCTTTCTGCAGGGACTCCTGGAAGTTACGGCCAATCGCCATGACTTCACCCACAGATTTCATCTGGGTGGTCAGGCGCGCATCCGCTTCACCGAACTTCTCGAAGGTGAAGCGCGGGATCTTGGTCACGACGTAGTCGATGGACGGTTCGAAAGACGCCGGGGTCGCACCGCCGGTAATGTCGTTCTGCAGCTCGTCCAGGGTGTAACCCACCGCCAGCTTGGCCGCGACCTTGGCAATCGGGAAGCCGGTGGCCTTGGAGGCCAGTGCGGAGGAGCGGGACACCCGCGGGTTCATCTCGATCACCACCATGCGGCCGGTTTTCGGATCCATTCCGAACTGCACGTTGGAACCGCCGGTTTCCACGCCGATCTCGCGCAATACCGCGATGGACGCGTTGCGCATCAGCTGGTATTCCTTGTCGGTCAGGGTCTGCGCCGGGGCCACGGTGATGGAGTCGCCGGTGTGCACGCCCATCGGGTCGAAGTTCTCGATGGCACACACGATGATGCAGTTGTCGTTTTTGTCGCGAACAACTTCCATCTCGTACTCTTTCCAGCCGAGCAGGGATTCGTCGATCAGCAGTTCGTTGGTCGGGGAGAGGTCGAGACCGCGCTTGCAGATTTCCTCGAACTCCGGCCAGTTGTAGGCCACACCACCACCGGAACCACCCATGGTGAAGGACGGGCGAATGATCACCGGGAAGCCGAACTCTTCCGGTACCTTCTTCGCTTCCTCCAGGGAGTGCACGATCTTGGCACGCGGGGTTTCCAGGCCGATGGCTTTCATCGCCTTGTCGAACAGGTCGCGGTCTTCCGCTTTCTCGATCGCATTCTTGTCGGCGCCGATCAGCTCACAGCCGAATTTTTCCAGGACACCGTGCTTGTCCAGCGCCAGTGCACAGTTCAGTGCGGTCTGGCCGCCCATGGTTGGCAGGATCGCGTCGGGGCGCTCTTTCTCGATGATCTTGGCAACGGTCTTCCATTCCACCGGCTCGATGTAGGTCGCATCGGCCATGGCCGGATCGGTCATGATGGTGGCCGGGTTGGAGTTAACCAGGATTACCCGGTACCCCTCTTCGCGCAGCGCCTTACAGGCCTGGGCACCGGAGTAGTCGAATTCACAGGCCTGGCCGATAACGATGGGGCCGGCACCGATGATCAGAATACTTTTAATGTCTGTGCGTTTTGGCATCTTTCTTCCGTTTCACGCCGAAATTAACCGGCGGATAAAATTCTGGTCTGCATCGTAGGAACTTGCGTGCAGGTTCCTACCCCCGGGAGGCTTCGCTTAGCGGCGCGCTTCCATCATTTCGATAAACTGATCGAACAAGGGCGCCACATCGTGGGGGCCTGGGCTCGCTTCCGGGTGTCCCTGGAAGCTGAACGCCGGCTTGTCCTTCAGGCGAATGCCCTGCAGGGTGCCGTCGAACAGCGACTTGTGGGTAACTTCCACGTTCTCCGGCAGGGAGTCTTCATCCACTGCAAAACCGTGGTTCTGCGCGGTGATCATCACCTTGCGGCTGCCGAGATCCTGAACCGGGTGGTTGCCGCCGTGGTGGCCGAATTTCATCTTCGCGGTTTTCGCGCCTACCGCCAGGCCCAGCAACTGGTGGCCGAGGCAGATGCCGTATACCGGCAAGCCGGTGCCGAGAATTTCCTTGATCGCCGCAATCGCGTAGTCACAGGGCTCGGGGTCGCCCGGGCCATTGGAGAGGAATACGCCATCTGGGTTCATGGCCAGCACCTCGGAGGCCGGGGTTTCCGCCGGCACTACGGTGATGCTGCAGCCGCGATCCACCAGCATACGCAAGATATTGCGCTTCACGCCGAAGTCGTAGGCGACAACTTTGTGCGGCTGAGCGGCCGGCGCTGGCTTGTGGCCCTGGCCCAGCACCCAGGTGCCTTCGTTGAAGTCGTACTTCTCCTTGGTGGAGACGACCTTGGCCAGATCCATGCCCTTGAGACCGGCAAATTCGCGGGCCTTGGCCAGAGCGGCTTCCTTGTCGATGTTGTCGCCGGCAACAATGCAGCCGCTCTGGGCGCCTTTGTCGCGCAGGATGCGGGTCAGGCGGCGGGTATCGATATCGGCGATGCCGACGATATTGCGCGCCTTGAGGTAATCCTCCAGTGATTGCTCGCTGCGGAAACTGCTGGCCAGCAGCGGCAGGTCGCGGATAACCAGGCCCGCGGCCCAGATATCAGCGCACTCTTCATCTTCACTGTTGGTACCAGTGTTGCCGATGTGCGGATAAGTCAGGGTAACGATCTGGCGGGCATAAGACGGGTCGGTCAGGATTTCCTGGTAACCGGTCATGGAGGTGTTGAAAACCACCTCACCAACGGTTGAACCTTCAGCACCAATGGCTCGGCCGTGAAATTCACTGCCATCGGCGAGCACCAGCAAAGCCGGGGTAGTGCTGGGCATCAGGGATTCCGGCGTGGGAACAGCGTTGTTCAATTCAATCTCCAGTCGTCAGAACGGCTCTCGGGCGGGGTGAGTGCACAGCCTCGGCTGCGGTTGCACCTGTAACTTTTTACCGGGTGCCTCTTATAAAAAAGCGAGATGAAACTGCTGCTTCATCTCGCTTCTTATAAAATTCTTCACGCGCGGCTCTCAAAGCTGACAAGCAAAGGCTTCCTGGGTTAACCAATTTTCTGGAACTGCCTAGGGGCTCTCACTGTTTGGCCGGCAATTGCCGCCGGCACTTCACTGGGCGGGAAAGCCACGGGCCCTGCATCCAAGCGCAAATAACTGCGTACATTTGGCGCGGGCGACTACTGTGGGACCTCTCCAAGCCGGGCGCAGATTCTACGGTAAAATGGCCGCGACCGCCAGTATAAATATGCGTCAACTGTCGTTTCAGGGCCGACCTTCCAGACTCACCTGACGGCTCAGTCTGAACAGACTGCTACCAACCTTCAGTTCCGCGCGATCCAGCCGGGTCTTGTTGAGCTGCAGCGCCATGCTTGCGCCGCTGCCCGCGAACTCGATCATCCCCCCGAGCACGGCAAAGCGGGATTCGTCGCTAATGGTGAGTACCGGGAAAAACTCCAGCGCAGTGACCACTTCCACCAGGCTCGCGTGATCCATTCCACCCATCACCACGATCTGGCATCCCCGCGCGCGCATGATCTCGCCCTTGCTGATTTTCTCAACCGCGACCATGCGCCCCTGAATCCGGCGGTGATGCATGCGCTTTTCCAGCGGCGCGGCCACTTCGACCTCACCCATCAGGCACATCCTGAAGGGCGCGCCGGTGCCGTTAAACACCTCAATCGGCCACTGCACGTGGTGCGCAAAGTGGACGATATAATCCACCATCACCTCGCGGCCGGTATCCGTATCCGAGACCTGTGCCGCGACCGACCTGAGCGGTGCCAGGGAAGCAATCAGGGAAATAAGTGCCACCAGGAACAGCAACCGGGTTTGCCCGGAACCTGCCTGGCGCTTACTGGATCTTTGAAATATGAAACTGGATATAGGCATGTCTGGCGGTTACCAACTGCTGAGCCCCGCGCCGGCAACGCTTTCCGTTACCGGGACGAGGCCTAACAAGATTAGTACCGCTGTGGTCGAGCGACCAACGGACTAACGGCAGGCAAGCGCCAAATTAAAAAGGCTGGCACTCGGGCCAGCGCTGGCCCGACGGTTGACCGGGTTATTCGCCCGGCTCGATACCTCCCACGGTGGGGGCCCACTTCAGGGCCTTTTCGATCGCCATGATCATCGAACCCGCCACATCCTTGCGCGTGGCGCTCTCGATGCCTTCGAGACCCGGCGACGAGTTCACTTCCAGCAGCAACGGCCCCTTTTTCGAGCGAATGATATCCACGCCCGCCACTTTCAGCCCCAGCACCTTGGCCGCCTTGATCGCCAGCTTGCGCTCTTCCGGCAGGATCTTCACCACCGACGCCGTACCACCCTGGTGGATATTGGCACGGAACTCGCCCGGCGCCGCCTCGCGCTGGATCGCGGCAAACACCTTGCCATCCACCACGAACAGGCGCAGGTCCTTGCCCTGCGCTTCGCGGATAAACTCCTGCACCAGCAGGTTTACCTTGAGGGACTTGAACGCATTGATCACGGATTCCGCCGCCTTGCGCGTCTCCGCCAACACTACACCGCGCCCCTGGGTGCCTTCCAGCAGCTTTACGATCAGCGGCGCACCACCGACCATTTCAATCAGCTCGTTGGTATCCATCGGCGAGTTGGCGAAACCCGATATCGGGATATTCAGGCCGCTTTCCTGCAGCAGCTGCAGGGAGTAGAGCTTGTCCCGCGACTGGCTGATGGACTGGGAGCCATTGAGCGCATACACCCCCATGCTTTCAAAGTGACGGGTCAGCGCGCAGCCATAGAATGTCTGGCTGGGGCGAATCCGCGGGATGACCGCATCCAGGTTATTGAGAATGCGCCCGTCGCGGTAATGCACTTCCGGCTCCGCGGCGTCCAGCTTCATGTAGCACTGGCGAATGTTCAGGAACGTCATCCGGTGGCCGCGCTCGGCGCCGGCCTCCATGATGCGCTGGTTGCTATACAGCTCCGGGTTCGATGCGAGCACGCCGATGCGCAGGCCGGTACCGGCAATATGATGTTCGTCGCGATAGTACTCTTCGAGCTGGCTCGGCGGCATATCGCCAAGGCAAAAACTCTCGGACGGATCCACCAGCATACGCCCCATCATGGCCTCGCGCCCGAGCAGCATGCGATAACCCATGGAGTCGCGGTTGGTCAGCGTGAGTTCGATATCCCAGACGCTGCCACCGATACTCAGGCCAGTTTTGATGACAATGCGCTTTTCAGCGTCGCCGGAGGAGCTGCGCACCGTGCGCCGATCCAGTACCTTCGCCTCACAGCGCACGCGGGGGCGGCGCAGGTTCTGCAGCGGGTGGGCCTCAAAGCTCACCCACGGTTCGCCATTGCGAGTAAATGTCTGGATGTTGTAGGCGTGCAAACAGGACGTCTTTGCGCCCGAATCCACTCGCGCCTTGATCGCGGGAATGCCAAGACCGGGGAATGCACACCACTCCTCACTACCGACAATGATTTTCTTTTCCAACCTGAACTCCTGAAAGAATTTGGCGTTGCTTATTTGAGCGCCAGTACGTCGCGCATATCGTAGTGTCCCGCGGCGCGACCGTTTAACCATACCGCTGCGCGCACCGCGCCGCGGGCAAACGCCAGACGGCTGCTGGCCTTGTGGGTGATCTCCACACGCTCTCCGTCGGCAAAAAACGTGACTGTATGCTCACCAACGACGTCTCCGCCGCGCACGGTGGCGAATCCGATGGTCTCGCGTTCGCGCGCACCAGTCTGGCCCTCGCGGCCATAGACAGCCACCTTGGCGAGATCCCGCCCGAGGGTATCGGCCACAACCTCGCCCATGCTGAGCGCGGTGCCAGAGGGCGCATCCAACTTGTGCCGATGGTGTGCTTCGACAATCTCGATATCCACGTCGTCGCCCAGAACGCGCGCCGCGGTTTCGAGTAAGTTAAAGCACAGGTTCACACCGGTAGAAAAGTTGGAGGCAAAACATAGTGGCGCCTTATCTGCCGAACTCAGCATGGCCGCCTTCTGCTCGGGGGTGAAACCGGTGGTACCGACCACAATCGCCTTACCGTGTTGCGCACAGTACGCCGCGTTATCAATACTGGCCTGGGGCGCGGTGAAGTCGATCAGCACGTCAAAGTCGGCATTTTCAAGGCTGTCCACAATGGCAACCCCGTTGCGGCCGATGCCTGCTACTTCGCCGGCATCAGCACCGACCAGGCTGGAGCCCGGGCGCACGATCGCCGCAGACAATTCCGCTTTGCCGGCTTCCCCGGCCTGTTTCAGGGCCTCAGCCAGAGCCCGCCCCATGCGCCCGCCAAAACCGGTCACTGCCACTTTCACTGTCATCGCTCTTCCTCCTGATTCTGGCGACTGGATAACCTGGACCGCCACCAAGGGGGTGCCCCCTGGCGGCGAAAGGCGCGGATTCTACCGCGTATCCATTACAGGAGAATACTCGGTCTCACAGGATTTACCGGAATTGCCCCGCAACGCCACTGACTGCCGGGTATTTCTTGCGCCATTGCATTCGTCGTCTACGCTTTCAGTATCGAGTCGATTGGAGCGCCAAACATGCACGCTGAAGCCCGCGACCCATTCTGGTCCAGTTTTTCCGCAGCGCTATGCGCTCTCCTCCTGTTCAGCATCGTTACCACAGGCCAGGCGGCTGACAGTGATGATTTGAGCGATGACTTCTGGGAAAAATATGCAGATATTACCGATTGGGTGACCCTGCGCCTGAAGCTCACCCCCGAGCAGGAAACCAAGGTTCTGCCACTGATGGAAAAAAGCTTCGAGCTTCAATTGAAGATTCTGGAAGACTACGGGTTTTCCCAGGGCAAGATGCCTAAGCTGACCCGGGAGCAGAAGGAAGAGATCGATGCGAAAATCATTGCGGCGCGCGCGGCGACCCGCGCCGAGATGGTGAGAATCCTGAACGAGGATCAATTGGCAGAGCTGAAAAAGATCCAGCAGGAATTTCACGAAAGTTTCCGCAGTAAACTGGCGGAAAACTGAATTCAGCTCCAGGTCATAGCGCAGGCCGGAACTACGCCAGGTGGCCACGGCGCCCGCCCGGCCACTGCCCCCCTGTTGAACCGGCCCGTTACTAATCCCCCCTAATTAAAAGGTATACTTCAGTTCTGCGCTGATCGAGCGCGGCGGTGCTGGATAGCGACCGGAAGGGCTCACATCAATGCCGCGGAAGTAATACTCGTCGTTCAGCAGGTTGTTCGCAGAGAGACCGGTGTACAACTCTGAGCCATTCGCCTGGGTAAACACCTTGCTCACCTGCAGATTCCACACAGTGTAGGCCGGCAGCTTCCCGGTGGTACCGGATGCCAGCTCTTCTTCCGTGTTGGCCTGATCACTGTACGCACTGCTGAAATAGAAGCCGGACAGTGTGATATCGACATCCGCCAGTGCATAACTCGCATCCCAGCTCAACTGGTGCTCGGAAGCGTAGGGCAATTCCTTGCCGATATTGGCGCCCTCGCGCTGCTCACTATCGAGATAGTTGTAGGCCATGTGCAACTGCAGTGCCGGCAGGCTGCTGGGGGAAATCGCACCTTCAAGCTCCAAGCCCTGGTGACGGGTCTCGCCCACATTGTCGAAGCTCTGCTCGCTGCTGTTGTAGAGCAGCTGATCGGTAAAATCGATACGGTAGAGTGAGGCACTCACACTCGCACTTTCCGCCGGCTCGAATCGTATCCCCGCCTCATAATTCCACGCCAGCTCCGCCCCCTCGTCGCCAGTGCCGCGGATGACGGCGATTTGTGGCGCGCGCAAAGAGCGCTGGGTATTGGCGTAGAGGAAGAGCTTGTCGCTGGCCTCAAAGCCCACACTGATCCCCGGCAGCAGCTCCGTGATGCGGTTATCCGTGGCAGAGTCGTTCCCCACGTCGGTGAAATCCATGTCGACGCTTTCGTAGCGCAGCCCCGGTGTAACGCTAAGGCGTTTATCCAGCAGGCGAATCTCGTCACTGACAAAGGCGGCAATCGCACTGGTTTCCAGCAACCAGTCCCGCGGAGTCGCGGTAGCCCCGGTATCGATCACTGTCTGAACCAGCTTGTAATCCACTTCTTCTTTTACCAGACGCGAACCAAAAGTCAGGGTATGCGAAACATCGCCTGCGAACTGCAGACTCACCCGCGGCTCGGTGCCCCAAACATCAAACTCACGCGGTGAACTGCGCAGCAGCGTGGCTGGCGCAGCCGGGTCCGCCCAGTGATTGGCGCTGGGATCAGTGCTGAAGTCCCACTGAAAATTACGCATCGAGTTGTGTGCAAACGTCATCCACTCAAAGGTGCCTGCATCAGCGAAGCCCAGCTCACCCAGCTGCTGCTTGTAGTGCGCACTGAAGCGGGTGGTATCCCCCTGGAATTCATCGTTGGGCCTCAGTGACTGTTCCCGGTTCTCGGCATATGCATCCGAAGTCAATGCACCCGGCATTTCGGTATCGGCGTCGTAGCGCTGCAGCACCAGATCCAATTGCTTGCCAGCATCGATACTCCAGCGACTTTTTACCAGCCAGTTTTTGACACTGGTATCCGAATGATCCCGAAAGGAATCACCGCTAATCAGGTTACCCTCGAGCTGAATGGCAAACTGGTCGTTTAGTGCACCACCGGTACGGGCGTAGGTATCAGTGAGCCTATTGCCACCGGAGAAACCGGTGAGTTTCTCCTGCAGACTGGTTTCCCACTGCTGCGGAATCGGCTTGGTAACCAGGTTGATTACACCACCAACGTTATTGGGACCGTATTGCACCGCCGCACCACCGCGCACAATATCAATACGATCGAGGCTTTTCAGGGCAGCGGGAAACAGTGATTGACCGGTGTGGCCATAGGGAGCCAGTGTCAGTGGAATCCCATCAACCAGAAATTGGGTATAACCCGAGCGACTGGCGTTGAGGCCGCGCACGGCGACATTGGGTAAAACACCGGTGCCGCTTTCATCCTGAATCTTGACGCCCGGCACCCGCTGCAGGCCATCATCAATGGACAGAGTGGCCATTTTCTGCAGTTGCTCGGCGGTCAACAGACTGCGATTACCGGGATAAGTGAGCACTTCTTCCGGCAGCGAGTTGCCCAACACATTGCCGGTAACCTGAACCTCTTCCAGCTCGGCTTTTGTGGGCTCGCCCTCACGATCTGCAGCTTGCACTCCGACAGCGCCGATAGCGGAAGCGAAGATAGCGCCGATAGCGGAAGCGAAGATAGCGCAGCTCAGCATTGAGCGCGGAAAGAATTTCGACGTATTTTGCATAGGAATGTCCTTGGCCTATATCAGGAAATCAAACATTGGGATTAGTTGGGATTAGCAGGGATTAAGGGGACCGCGCGGAGCCTGGTGATTTGAAATCATTGAGGTGTGCCTTCAACTGGCGAAACAGAATTCCACGATCCTCGCCGGTAACGAAGGTATGCACACCCATTTCCCGCCACGCATCGAGCTGGGCTGGCTGCCGGGGAATGGCACAGAATGGAATGCCGGCTTCAAAGCAAGCGCCCGCCATGGTCTGGAGTGCCGCTTGTACGGATGCATGCTGGACCTGGCTGCCATGGCCCATTGCAATACTGAGATCCAGCGCCCCTTCGAGAATCATGTCGATGCCACCGAGCGTGAGAATCTCTGGCAGCGCGCTGACGCCTTCAGGATCCTCGATCATCAACACCAGTAAAACTTCGCGGTCGGCCCGCGCCATATACTCATCGAGATTCAGGGCTCCAAAGCCCGTATTACGCCCTCCGGTAATTCCGCGTCGCCCACGGGGAGGAAATCGCACCGCCTCAATTGCTGTACGCGCCTGAGCCACACTGCTAACACGCGGAATCACTATGCCCTGGGCACCAGCATCCAATGCGCGTGCGATCAGGGCGTTGTCACTACTCGGCACACGCACCAGGGGCGTTATATTGAAAGACTCCGCAGCACGAATACAGTGCTGCAGCTCCGCGGGATTCACCAGCAGATGCTCGGTATCGAGAATAATAAAGTCGTAGCCTGCAGCGCCGATCATTTCGCAAACTAGCGGCGAGGGCACAGAATTCAGAATGCCAAACACTTCTTGCCGGCGAAGCATTTTTTCCTTGGCCGAATTTTTTTGAAGCACGGCTTCGACTTCCTTTTCCCGTATTACTTTTCGCAAGTAACTTGCCGTCACCTACGAGTGAATTGATCCCACTAACTGCGCCCGACAACAAAAATTGGGACGCCTGCCTCAGAACAGTTAAAGCTAATGATAAGTATTATCACTTAGGTATACAAGTGGAATTTCCCTATGTATGCTCCGTCACCGTTACCTGTACCGACGGATTGGCACAGAGGAAATAATTTTGTCATCAGTTTGAAAACCCCTGAAAAAATGCGGAATTAAATTCATCTGATGACGGCGTAATCCGACGGTGCGGCAGCCGAGCTTTGGGGGGCAATTTGCTCCCCGGTTTCCACAATCTGCAACGGAGATCGCAATGTCCCGTCAAATGGTATTGATTACGCATATCCTCCATCCCGCCACTGTGCGCGGCTTCCTCCCCGCGAGCCTGGAACTGGGCTATGAAGTCACACTTGTGACCGATTGCGGCCTGGCGCACAAACAGCACCTTGTCGAACAGTCAGTAGAGCTACCCATCACCATTCTCGAGTGTGATGTATTCAACCCCCTTGCCGTGATTGACCTCCTGAGCAGCCACGACCTCTCACCGGATATGGTGTTCAGCAATAGTGACCACTTGCAGACGGTCACCGCCCTGGTGGCCGAGTATTTCTCTCTACCCGGCAAAAACTGGCGCCGCTGCTATTCCGCCAAGAACAAGGCGTCTATGCGCAATCGCCTGGAAAAACTAGGACTCCCGACACCCCGCTCTGAATTGCTGCTGCCAACCCAGAGTCTTCCCACACAACTCAGCTATCCGGTCGTCGCAAAACCCCGCGAGGGCGTGGCAAGCATGCATGTGCGCATGTGTCAGAACGCGGAAGAGCTCACCGAATACCTGAAAGTATTCCGTCGCGCCAATCCGATCACTCCCGTTCTGCTGGAGGAATATATGCAGGGAGACCTGTTCACACTGGAAACCCTGGGTGACGGGCATGACTTGATGGCGGTTGGTGGTTTTGATGTGACACTTTCCGAGCCACCGGATTTCATCGAGCACAGCGCGGTATGGAATGGAAAAAACAGTATGCGGTACCGCGAGCAGGCACTGGCACAACTGCGGGAATTCGGTATGCACTTCGGCGTCTGCCACAGCGAGTTCATTGCGACCGAATCCGGGCCGAAACTGGTAGAAATCAATTACCGGAGCATCGGCGATGGCCGTGAATTTCTACTCGATGAACTGCTGCCAGGAGGTTGGTTCATACCCATCCTGCAACTCCACCAAGGTGAACCGCTCCCCGCATTTAGCGCGCCAAAGGACCAGGCAATCATTCACTATCTGATAGCGGAGCAAGAAGGTGAAGTGGTCGAGCAGACAAGAGAAATTCAACGCAAACAAAACGGTGTGAAATTCAGCTACCAGCCACTCCGTAAACAAGGGGAAACCATCCGCTTATCGCGCTCCAACAAAGACTACATTGGCGTGGTGACCGCTATCGCCAGCGCCTCTACCGACCTCCACAGCGCCGTCGAGGAATTCTGCAGCACTCTCGAGTGGAGAATCCAAGCATGAGCGAAGCGGCCGAAAGCTACATTACGCAACGTATCATCAACACCTGCGTTCGCGAACAAATTGGTGACCTTGCCCACGCCGCTGTCACGCGCGAATGTCCAACATCGGCAGTGCAATCTACAGTAGCGCTACATAGCGACTACTGGCTGACATTTACCACCGGCAAGGGCACGGTTTATCTGCCAGTTGAACAACATGAATTTATGCAAAGCTGGCACGCTACTGGCGACCAGTGGCTGGTGCAAAGCAAGAACCAATGGCTTAAGCAGCGGGGGTATCGCCACTGGTTGTCCCTACTTGCATGTACACAGGATGAGGAAACCCAGGCACTTTTTTCCGCGTACTGCCAAGAATCGGAGACCGCGGTACGTCATCGCGATTTATGTCTCGAGGCGTACCGCAACCAAGAGGCGGTGTTAAGCCTGCCCCTGTCCGCACGACCACACTGGTGGCAGCGACTGCTATACAGCGAGCAGGTTGCCTCGTACCTCGACCACCCCTTTTACCCGACTGCCAGGGCAAAGCATGGTCTGGACGACGAGGACCTGCGCCGCTACGCCCCGGAATTTATGTCGAGCTTTGCACTGCGGTGGCTGGCCGTAGAAAAACCCCTACTTACCCTGACCGCGCCGCTGCCATCCGTTTGGCCATCATTTAGCGAGGTCGGTTTACCGGAAGACTTTTCACACAGCCACTATCTGTTACCGGTACACCCGTTGACCTGGGAGCATCTGAAGCTTCCACACGCAGGGATCATCCGGGCCCCCAATAGCGCACGGGAAGTCCTGCCTACCCTCTCGGTTCGAACGGTCATGTTTGTAGACCAGCCGGATCTGCATATCAAAATACCCCTCAGCATGAGTACGCTGGGGGCCAAAAATATCCGTTCGATCAAGCCCTCAACCCTGTATGACGGCCATGCTTTTTCCCACCTACTGACGGAGATAGCAAAGCGCGACCCGGTATTGCGCGGCAGCTATCTGCACTGCGACGAACAGGCCGGCGGACATTGCGGAGAATCTCGCGAGCTTGCGTTCATCCTGCGCCGCTACCCCGCTGAGCAACTGCAGGAATCGACGCTGGTACCGGTAGCAGCGCTGGCGAGCCCGATGCCTGATGGGAGGCTGTATCTCGAACATCTGGTCGACCAATTTTACCGAGGAGACCTGCACGCCTGGCTCGATGCATATCTATCCCTGATGCTCAAGGTGCACTTGCGCCTGTGGCTTGTTTACGGCATCGCGCTTGAGGCCAACCAGCAAAACGCTGTACTGAACTTATGTGAGGGCAGGCCCCTCGGCCTGATCATGAAAGACAATGACTCGGCCCGCATCTTGTCTTCTCGCTGTATTTCCGCGGCACCCGAGTTGCAATCAATCATCGAAGATTTTCGTGATGTACGCATTCGCGTTGACGAAGAACTGCCACTGGCACAAATGTTTTGCACCATCACGTTACAGTTGAATATTGCGGTCATTATCGAGGCGGTTTGCCAGCGCGGTCTGGCCAGACGGCGCCCCCTGTATGAAAAATTAAGAAAATATTTACAGGTAGAGCTCGATTCCTTGCAACGTGACGGAGTGGATACCACTTTCGCGACTCAATCCTTGCTGCGACAGGAATTCCTCCCCATAAAGTACCTGCTCAGCGCCGGAAGCCTGCTCAGCAAAAGTCGTTCAGGTGCCGCTGACATCAACAAGCATTACGGTCAATCTGCACCAAATTTCCTTAGGTTGACCAATGCGCAGTAACATGAATGCCTTCGTGGGCAGCGTCCTGTTATGCCACTTCCTCTCAGCCTTCAGCGTGCTGGGCATGACGCTGTTTATTCCGCGAATATTGCAAAACCTGGATGCCAACCTTCCGGGCTACTGGGTTGGCCTGCTGTTTACCCTGCCAAGTGTGTGTACCGCCCTGAGCGCGCCCCTCTGGGGCCGCTTTGCGGATCGCTTTGGCAAGCGTACGTCGCTGCTTCGCGCGCAACTGGGGCTGATCATTGGCTTCCTCTTGTGCGGTTTTGCGGAATCCATCTCCACATTCGCCATCGGGCTTCTTGTGCAGGGCGCATGTGGCGGGACCATAGCCGCGTCCAATGCATTTTTATCTACCCAACAGAAAGGCGAGACGCTCGCAAAGAGTCTGAACCTCACTCAGGTTTCCGCACGAATGGCTCTCATAGTTGCGCCGATACTGCTCGGGGTGACTTTGCAATGGATAGCGCCGTTACAGGTCTATCGCTATCTCGCAATGCTGCCATTTATCGCAGTACTCATTACGCTGAACCTACCGGCGGACACGCCATATACGAGCTCCAACAGGAGAGCGGGAGCCATTCCTCCCCCCCGGGCACTACACCTGCTTTTCATTCTCCAGTTCCTGTTCTGCTTCGCCATGGTCGCTACCTACCCCTATTTCTTGCCCTATGCCGGTACGCTGGGTGTGACAACAGAGGGACTTGTTGGCCTCCTATATAGCCTGCCACACGTCGTGTACATCCTACTGATTGTACCCGCTGGAAAAATACGGCTGCCTGCGCAGGGCCAGGCGTTACTTGGCTTGTTGTGCCTGGGATTGTCCTGTACGGGACAATACCTGGCGGTATCACTCGAACAGCTTTGGCCGTTGAGGCTGCTGTTCGGCATCGGCGTAGTGTTTGCGTATACCGGACTCAATCGCCTGTTGAGCGCTCAAGTCGACAAAGCTCAGGCCGGACGCACTTTTGGCCTTATCGATTCTGCCGGCAAGTGGGGCGGCGTCTTGGCAGGGCTTGGTGCCGCCGCCTCGACGTCAATCCAGTACAGTGCCACGCCTTTCCTCCTATCCGCAGTAAGTTGCGGGATAGCTATTACCCTGCTTGCATTCAAAACCGGGAGTATGAAAACCCATGGAAATACGGAAGTTTATTGAATCAGTTCAGACCCAGATCAATGCAGAGCTCTCTGACAAAAATGCCACCACCTGCCTGCTGAACTGCTATATCCGCGAGTGCGCAATGAACGCCAATGAAGTGTCGTTTCATCACGAACTTGCCGATTGCCCACTTTCGCTGCGATCACTCAAAGCGCAATCCAGTGGCCAATGGGTCTTGCTCAATTTTCCACAGTCCGGCGCCCGTCTGCTCGCCGTTGCCGAACAGGTCAGTAACATCGGCCGCTGTCGTTTCCTGGGAAAGCCCTTCGTGAAAAAGGAAGGCTCTCCCTGGCTTGCAATGGAAACCCTGGAGCTATGTACCTTCCTTCTGAACCACCTTTCATTGATATTGCCCGCAGAGTTCAATGAAGAGTTGCTCGAGCAGGTACAAAATAGCCGAGACATTACCCAGGCATTTCTCGGCAGCAGCAAAGTCAATCCAGATCAAACTGGAAATAGCTTTATCCGTGCCGAGCAAAGCCTGCTTTGGGGGCATGCACTGCACCCCAGCCCGAAAAGCCGGCACGGTGTGCCTCTCGAAACCCTCCTGCAGTGTTCACCTGAAATCTCTGCAAGCTTTCCGCTTTTCTGGTTTGAAGTCTCACCGGAGCTGATCCGAATTTTGGGGAATCAGACCGAAAAGGCAGAGAATGTATTGCGAAATTTACACGGCCAAAGTGGGTATCTCTATCCCTGTCATCCCTGGGAGGCGGAATACTTGTTGAAGCAGCCACTGATACTGGCGGCAATCAAACAGGGATTACTCAAGCCTCGAGGCGAGCTGGGCAATCCCGTACAGCCAACGTCATCGGTGCGAACGGTTTATCGGGAAGACCTTGATCTTCAGATGAAATTTTCCATTCATGTGAGACTGACCAACTGCATTCGAAAAAATGCCTGGTATGAGCTGCACAGCGCGGTATCGCTGACAGGCTTGCTACGACCGCTTGCTACTGAAGCCCGTGAATACTGTCCGGACTTCCAGGTGATGTACGAACCACTGGCAAGCACGTTAGACCTGGGTGCCCTGGCCAGGGAGCTCGGCATGAATGAATCTTCTGCAAGAGATTGCATGGAATCATTCGGTATCCTTTTCCGGGAAAACCTGAGCGCCCGCACTAATAAAAACCTGCGACCGCAACTGGCCGCCAGCCTGTTCACCTGTGACGCTCGCGGAAACAGCATCATTGCCATTCAACTAGCGTACCACTGCCGTCAATCAGGTATTAGCTATCGAGAAATCGCAATGGACTGGTTCCAGCGATACATAGAAATAAGCCTGCGCGGTATCTTTTATTACTTTTTTAAGCAGGGGGTCGTATTTGAGCCTCACCTGCAAAATACGGTAATCGGGTTTCACAATGGCCTTCCCCATAAAATCTGGATTCGCGATCTCGAAGGCACCAAGCTGTTACCCGAGTTCTGGCCTGCTACACGGCTCTCCGAATTACAAGCGCGGGCGCGACAGTCGGTCTATTACGAGCGGGAAAAGGGATGGAAGCGCATCGCTTACTGCCTTCTGGTGAATAATTTTAGTGAGGCCATCTTCCACCTTGCGGCAGGGCATGATGAAGATAACTGCCAGGAAAACATAAGACTCGAGTGCGAGCTTTGGCAACTTCTAAGAACGGCCGTTGATCAGTGGCAGGATGAAAATGGTGCTCAGCCTGAGCTGAACCGACTACTGCTCGGGGAGACGATACCATCCAAAAATAACTTTACGACACGGTTGTTAAAGCAAGCGGATTTCCAGGCGGGCTACACCAATCTGAAAAACCCGCTGGTGCTGTTGCCCATAAGCCAGAACCATCAAAGCTCAGAACACACATTGCGCACCAGATAGAAACAGGTAATTAATGTGAAACACCGATTAAAACAGGCCATTGAATCCGTGGCTTCTGCATCGCAGCCTGTCTGCGCATATATTTACGATTTGGCAGATCTCCAGCGGCACATCGCAGCCATGCGTTCAGTAATGCCGGAAAATACGCAGCTGTACTACGCCGCAAAAGCCAACCCAGACCGCAGGATCCTCGCAGCACTTGCCCCCTGGGTGGAAGGCTTTGAAGCGGCGTCCGGAGGCGAGCTCGATTGGCTTTATGAAACCCACCCGGAGATGTCACTGATTTTCGGCGGGCCGGGGAAACTGGAAAGCGAACTTGCCAGTGCTCTGGACAAGCAAGTCGAATACTTTCATGTTGAAAGCCTCACCGAGTTGCACAGGCTCGCTCAGCTCAGCACGCAAAGAGACCAGCAGGTTCCCATTCTGTTACGAATGAACATTCCACTGGAAGGGATCGCCCTCACCAAGCTCGCCATGGGCGGCAAGCCCAGTCCTTTCGGACTCGATCCGCAGGATCTGGACAACGCGCTCGCCCTGATCCGCGACAATCCGGGGCTGTCACTGCAGGGGTTTCACTTCCACATGATGTCACATCAATTGTGTGCAGATTCCCATCTCCAGTTGATTGAGCTTTACTTCTCCACGTTCCGACGGTGGTGTGAAGGATATGGTTTGCACTTGCCAATACTGAATGTCGGCGGCGGCATGGGAATAGACTATGGCGAACAGGCAAATCATTTCAACTGGGAGAGATTCTGCCGGGGGCTGGCAGTATTGATGGACGAAGCAAACCTGGGGGATGCCAAGGTACGCTTTGAGTGCGGCCGCTTCATTACCGCGGCCTGTGGTTACTACGTGATGGAAGTATTAGATATCAAGCACAATCACGGGGAGTACTTCGCAATCGGGCACGGCGGCACCCACCATTTTCGTACACCGGCGGCGCAATCCCATGACCATCCATTTTTTGTGCTGGAAGGCCGCAAACGGGGTAAGGCCATTAGTCACGAGTCCGTTACACTCGTCGGGCAGCTTTGTACACCAAAGGATGTGCTGGCGGCACGGCAACCGGTTAACGAACTGGCTATCGGGGACTATCTGGTATTTCCTCTGGCCGGTGCATACGCGTGGAATATTTCACATCAGAATTTCCTGATGCACGCACCGCCACAGGTATGCTATCTGGACTAGCGCAATAGGCGTTGCAGCCATTCCTCGCGCCATAAAAAAACCCGGCAAGTTTGCCGGGCTTTTTTATAGGTGCTGAGTTACAGCTTCATATCACCAAAGAAGTTTTTCACGCCTTCAAACCAGCCGGTCTGGCGCGGAGAATTTTTCTTTTCGCTGAGCGTGCCGGCAAATTCTTCCAGCAGTTCTTTCTGCTTGGTGGTCAGGTTAACCGGGGTTTCCACCACCACCCTGCACAGCAGGTCACCGGGTGCGCCACCTCGTACGGGGGTCACCCCCTTGCCGCGCAGGCGGAACAGTTTGCCGGTCTGGCTCTCTGCGGGGATCTTGAGCTTGACCTTGCCGTCCAGGGTCGGCACTTCCATTTCGCCGCCCAGGGCTGCAGTCACAAAGCTGATCGGCACTTCACAGTAGAGGTTTTTGCCATCGCGCTGGAACAGCTCGTGCTCGCGCACCATTACCTGTACGTACAGGTCGCCGGCCGGTCCGCCGTCGGGTCCAGCCTCGCCTTCGCCAGCAAGACGGATACGGTCACCGGTATCCACACCCGGCGGCACCTTGACCGACAGGGTCTTGGTTTCCTCGACGCGGCCACGGCCATGGCAGCTGCCACAGGGATCGGTGATCACGGATCCGCGCCCGCGACAGTTAGGGCAGGTCTGCTGTACGGAGAAAAAGCCCTGCTGCATGCGCACCTGGCCGGCACCACCACAGGTACCACAGGTTTGCGGCTTGGAACCGGCCTTGGCACCGGAGCCGTGACAGGTACCACAGTTGGCCAGGGTCGGGACCTTGATCTTGACCGTGGTGCCGCGCACCGCATCTTCCAGGTCCAGCTCCAGGTCATAGCGCAGGTCGGAACCGCGCTGCGGGCCGCGGCGGCCGCCACCGGCGCCGCCGCCAAAGATATCGCCGAACACATCACCGAAGATATCGGAGAAGCCACCAAAGCCGCCGGCACCACCGTGCCCGGCCTGGCCATCAACGCCCGCGTGACCGAACTGGTCGTAGGCCGCGCGCTTTTGCGGATCGGACAGGACTTCGTAGGCCTCGTTGGCTTCCTTGAATTTGTTCTCCGCCTCTTTGTCGTCAGGGTTGCGGTCCGGATGGAACTTCATGGCTACCCGGCGGTAGGCCTTTTTCAGTTCTTTCTCGTCCGCACCCTTGGCTACACCGAGGATTTCATAGTAATCGCGTTTGGACATAACTCTGTGTGTTCTTTTTTAACTGCATAAGGCGCGAAACCCCTCACCGGACTTCCGCGCCTTTTTTATCCCCCCCTGCAGGGGCCAGCGTGCTGGCCCCTGCATCAGAGGGCGAAGACAAGTGGGTGATACTCTTGATGAGTTACTTGTCTTCTTTCTTGTCGTCTTTGACTTCTTCGAACTCAGCGTCCACGGCATCGTCACCACCAGACTGGGCCTGTTCGGCCTGCTGGGCAGCCGCTTCACCGGCTTGCGCCTGCTCCGCGTACATCTTCTGTGCTACCGGGCCGGAAGCTTCGGTCAGCTTGGTGGTTGCCGCTTCCATCGCTGCCTTGTCGTTGCCTTTCACCGCTTCTTCGGCTTCGGCCAGGGCTGCGTCGATCGCGGCTTTCTCTTCCGCGGTCGCCTTGTCGCCGGCTTCTTCCAGGGTCTTGCGGGTGGCAGAGATCAGGCCGTCGAGGGTATTGCGGGTGGTTACCAGCTCCTCGAACTGCTTGTCCGCTTCGGCGTTGGCCTCGGCGTCGCGCACCATTTTTTCGATCTCTTCATCGGACAGACCGGAAGAGGCCTTGATCACGATGGACTGCTCTTTGCCAGTCGCCTTGTCTTTGGCGTGCACGTGCAGGATACCGTTGGCATCGATATCGAAGGTCACTTCGATCTGCGGCATGCCGCGCGGTGCCGGCGGGATGTCGGCCAGGTCGAAACGACCCAGGGACTTGTTCTGTGCCGCCTGCTTGCGCTCACCCTGCACCACGTGAATGGTCACGGCAGTCTGGTTGTCGTCTGCGGTGGAGAACACCTGGGACTTCTTGGTCGGGATGGTGGTGTTCTTTTCGATCAGCGGAGTCGCCACGCCACCCATGGTCTCGATACCCAGGGTCAGCGGGGTTACGTCCAGCAGCAGTACGTCTTTCACGTCGCCGCCCAGTACCGCACCCTGGATCGCAGCGCCAACGGCAACCGCTTCGTCCGGGTTCACGTCTTTACGCGGCTCTTTGCCGAAGAATTCGGTTACTTTCGCCTGTACCAGCGGCATGCGGGTCTGGCCGCCCACCAGGATCACCTCGTCGATACCGGAAGCAGACAGGTCCGCGTCCTGCAGGGCGATTTTTACCGGCTCCAGTGAGCGGGTAACCAGGTCTTCCACCAGGCTCTCCAGCTTGGCGCGGGTCAGTTTTACAACCAGGTGCTTGGGACCGGTGGCGTCTGCAGTGATGTACGGCAGGTTCACTTCGGTCTGCTGGCTGGAAGACAGCTCGATCTTGGCTTTTTCCGCGGCTTCTTTCAGGCGCTGCATGGCCAGGGGATCGCCCTTCAGGTCGATGCCCTGATCTTTCTTGAACTGCTCGGCCAGGTAGTCGATCAGGCGCAGGTCGAAGTCTTCACCACCGAGGAAGGTGTCACCGTTGGTGGACAGTACTTCAAACTGCTTCTCGCCATCGACGTCAGCGATTTCGATGATGGAGATATCGAAGGTACCACCACCCAGGTCGTATACCGCGATGGTGCGGTCGCCACCGGCCTTGTCCATGCCGTAAGCCAGTGCCGCAGCCGTCGGTTCGTTGATGATGCGCTTCACATCCAGACCTGCGATACGGCCGGCGTCTTTGGTAGCCTGACGCTGGGAGTCGTTGAAGTAGGCCGGTACGGTGATTACCGCTGCGTCCACTTTCTCACCGAGGAAGTCTTCCGCGGTTTTCTTCATCTTTTTCAGTACTTCGGCAGAGATCTGCGGCGGTGCTTTTTTGTCGCCCTTCACTTCTACCCAGGCATCGCCGTTGTCGGCTTCAACGATGGAGTAAGGCACCATTTTGATGTCTTTCTGCACAACGTCGTCTTTGAACTTGCGGCCGATCAGGCGTTTGACGGCAAACAGGGTGTTGGTCGGGTTGGTCACCGCCTGGCGCTTGGCTGACTGACCTACCAGTACTTCGTTGTCATCAGTGAACGCGACGATGGAAGGCGTAGTGCGATCGCCTTCAGCATTCTCGATTACGCGAGCCTTGTCGCCGTCCAGTACCGCCACACAGCTGTTGGTAGTACCCAGGTCGATGCCGATGATTTTACCCATTTGTCTGATTCCTCACTTGGCTGCGCGCGCCGGCTCTGTGCCTGGTGCTGCGCGGTTGTATTCGGTTGTTTGCTTATATTGGTGCCGCCGTCTTGTTTTCAAGGGCGGCACCGCAGGTTTTATCGCCCTGTTACGGCGCCTTGCTGACGACGACCATCGCCGGGCGCACCAGGCGACCGTTCAGGCGGTAACCCTTCTGGAACACCTCGAGAACAGTATTCGGCTCGACGTCACCATTCGGAACCTGCGCCATGGCCTGGTGCAATTCCGGATCGAAGGGCTCGCCAGCGGGATCGATGGTTTCCACGCTGTATTTGCCAAGGGTGTCGAGGAAAGACTTGTGGGTCAGCTCAATTCCCTCGACCACGGACTTGTGGGCCTCGTGCTCACTGTCGATGGTGGAAAGTGCGCGCTCCAGGTTGTCCACGACGGGCAACAGGTCTTTCAGCAACTTCTCCACCCCAAACTTATGGGCCTTTTCCACGTCCTGCTGGGCGCGGCGGCGGGCATTCTGCACATCCGCCTGGGCACGCATAACCATGTCCTTGTGCTCCGCCAGCTGCTGGTGCAAGGAAGCGATTTCCACTTCCAGCGCACTCTCGCCAGTCAGCTCTTCCTGCAGAGCCTCTTCCGCTGCGTGCTGCTCTTCCGCACTCGGGTTTTCTACTTCCGCGGCCTGCTCGCCGGTCTCAATCTGCTCTTCTTCGCTGCGCTCTTTGGCCACTGCTCTCTCCGTCTGTGTCCGTGGGCTACTGCCAATAAAGTCGAAATAGTTAGGCCGGCCCCACACGGGTGCCGGCTCTGCCAATGCTCAGCTATATGGGGGCACCCGCCAGCACTTCAAGTAAGGACACCCAATACGTTTTCTCCAGCGCCCCCGGCAGCCGGGTATTCCGCTCCGCCGCCCTGGGGATTAAGCGACTGACACACATTCAGGCCCCGCAGTGATTGAAAGTCCGACACCAAATACTGTATAAACAACCACTATCCGAATGGCCATAGAAGCTATTTTCATATGTTGCTGCACCTGTCTATCAGTCAGTTCACCCTGGTCGACCAGCTGGAGCTGGAGTTCGGCCCCGGCACCAGCACCCTTACCGGTGAGACCGGCGCGGGCAAATCCATCACCCTGGATGCCCTCGGCCTCGCGCTGGGCGACCGTGGCAACGCCGAACTGGTTCGCGCTGGCGCCAACCGCGCCGATATTCACGCCACATTCGATATCAGCGCGCATCAGGACGCGCGCGACTGGCTGGAAGAGCAGGAGCTCGATGCCGGGCGCGAAGTGATCCTGCGTCGCACCATCGGCGCCGACGGGCGCTCGCGCGCCTATATCAACGGCCAGCCGGTCACTCTGATGCAACTGCGCACCCTCGGTGAGCAGCTGATTGATATCCACAGCCAGCACGAGCACCAGTCACTGCTGAAGAAGGAAACGCACCGGCGCCTGCTGGACGAATATGCCCACGCCGAGGCGCAGGGCGCCGAAGTGCGCATTCACTTCAAGACCTGGCAGGATCAGTACCGCCGCTACCGCAAACTGGCGGACAGCGCTGAGGAAACCCAGGCCCGCCGCAACCTACTGGAATACCAGCTCGAAGAACTGGATCAGCTGGCCCTGAAACCCGGGGAACTGGAAGAACTGGAAAGTGAGCAGCGCCAGCTGGCCAATGCCGGGGACATCCTGAGCGGCAGCTACCAGCTGGCCGCCTTGCTGAATGGTGGCGAGGGCGATATTGCCGAGCAATTGCACCGCGCCCTGCAGCTGGTCAGCGCGATGCCGGAGCAGAGCCCGGCGCTGGTCGATGTGGCGCAAATGCTCGACAGCGCCCGCATCCAGGTCGATGAAGCCGCCAGCACCCTTTCGCGCCACATCGACCGGTTTGAAATGGATCCGGAGCGGCTGGCGGAAGTCGAGGAGCGCCTGTCGGCAATTTACTCCATTGCCCGCAAGCACCGGGTTCAGCCCGACCAGCTGCCCGAGCTGCAGCAGCAATGGCAGCAGGAACTGGACGAAATCGGCGCGCCCGATGCCCTCGACAAGCTGGCCGCGGAATGTGAACGGCTGGAACAGCAGTTCCGCAAGAGCGCCGCCAAACTGACCAAGCTGCGATCGGCAGCCGCGCTGAAGCTGGCCGAAGCAGTCAATGCCCAGCTGGCGGATCTGGCCATGCCCCACGCCCGTGTGGAGCTGGCGCTCACTACGCTGGAGAAGCCCGCTGCCAGTGGCCTCGAGGAAGTTGAGATACTGATCTCCACCAACCCCGGGCAACCTGCGCGGGCGCTGGGCAAAATTGCCTCCGGCGGCGAACTGTCCCGGGTCAGCCTGGCCATACAGGTGGTTACCGCACAGACTTCCCGCACCCCCACCCTGGTGTTCGATGAAGTGGATGTGGGTATCGGCGGCGCCACCGGCGACGTGGTCGGCCGCCTGCTGCGGCAACTGGGCGAGCGCGGCCAGGTCATCTGCGTTACCCACCTCGCACAGGTCGCGGCCCGCGCCCACCGGCAATACCTGGTGGAGAAGCACAGCGATGGCGAGGCGGCTTTTGTCGCATTGCGCGAACTCAAGGACGCAGAGCGCAGCATCGAAGTTGCCCGCATGCTGAGCGGCGAACCCACACCACAGTCGCTGGCCCACGCCGAGGAAATGCTGAGCCGTGCCTGAGCGGTCACAGAAAAACCGCCGGTAATACCCGCCACAGACCGAAATTGACCGAAAGCGGCAGTAGATTCACTTTATACTGCCGCGCCTTTGTTCAGGATCCCGGGACTACAATCCGGGAAAGAAGTTAACTCGGTTACAGCATGCAAATTACCATCTTCAACACCCCCATCCTCACTCCCGCCCTGCGCCTGGTCGCACGACTGCTGCTGAAACTGCACGGCTGGAAGGTCGTGGCAGACGAGCGCGCACTCAAGCTGAAGAAGTATGTGCTTCTGGCAGCGCCGCACACCTCCAACTGGGACGGCTACTTTTTCATACTCGCGGCCCTGAAACTCAAGGTGAACCCGCAGTGGATGGGCAAGGACAAACTGTTCAAATTCCCCCTCGGCCATACCATGCGTTGGTTTGGCGGCATCGCGGTGGATCGCAGCAAGGCCAACAATCTGGTGGAAGCCACGGTGAACCAGTACAACGAGCGCGAAGAGCTGGTAATTGCAGTGCCGCCGGAGGGTACCCGCGGCCGCGCCGAGCGCTGGAAGACCGGCTTCTACCACATCGCCCGCGGTGCTGCGGTGCCGGTGGTGTGTGGCTTTATCGACTTCTCCAAGAAGGAAGCTGGCCTGGGGCCAGTAATGGAGATGGGTGAGAACCTGGCCAAGGAACTGGCGCGATTCGGCGCGTTTTATGCCAGCAAGGTCGGCAAGTACCCGGACGACTACACCGCGCCAATCTGAAACGGCGCCAATCTGAATCGATGCGATTAAATTACAACCAGTAAAAAACGTCGCGAACAAAAAAGGGTGGCCATGGCCACCCTTTTTTTGTTCTTTTATTGATCAGCGCTTGATGATCAACCTTCCTTCTTCTTAACGTAGAGCACCAGGCTGTGGCCGGTGAGCTCGTAGCCGTGCTCTTCGGCGATCTGGTGCTGCAGCTCTTCGATCTTTTCGTTGTGAAATTCGATGACCTCACCGGAGTCCGTGCACACCATATGGTCATGGTGGTCGCCGCGATCCAGCTCGAACACCGAGTGGCCACCATCGAAGTTGTGGCGTATGACCAGGCCTGCACTCTCAAACTGGGTCAACACCCGGTAGACCGTAGCCAAGCCCACATCCTCGCCTGCCTCAAGCAGCATCTTGTACACATCTTCCGCACTCAGGTGCTGCTCGCTGGCGTTCTCCAGCAGTTGCAGAATTTTGACTCGCGGTAGGGTGACTTTGAGGCCTGCTTTACGCAGTTCCTGATTTTCATTCGACATGGGTAATTGCTTTCCGGGTATGTATGCTCGTATTCAGTGGCCCGCGCCTGTCGGCTGGCGGACAGTTCGGGTATTATCCACGCACAGTGAAGGCAGCGGAACCCCAGTTAACAATCAGAGCAGATTGTCTGATTGGTCACAAAACTCATTAAACCGGGGGACGTGAGCGGGTCTCAGGCACCTTTCTTGGGGAACACTGTCTCAGAGAGCGCGGTGCAGACTGTCCTGGCAAGCCCCATGATCGGGGGGCAGGCGAGAACAGAAGCTATGCTGTCCCGGACAAAGTTGGATCGAAATAAAAATTCAAGATGGAGCACTCAATGCCATCAGTTGTAAGAATTCTCGCGGTGGCTGGCCTTTTCAGCCTGATTAGCGGCTGTAGCCTGTTCAAATTCCCCGGCGTACACCGTATCGAGGTGCAGCAGGGCAATATCATTACCCAGGAAATGGTTGACCAGCTCAAGCCCGGCATGACCCGCCGCCAGGTGCGCTTCGTACTCGGCACCCCGCTGGTGGAAGACACCTTCAACCCAAACCGCTGGGACTACATCAACCGTGTGCGCAGCCCCAAGGGCGAAGAGACCCAGAAGCGGTTTACCGTGTACTTCAACGGTGAAATGCTGATGGCTACCAGCGGCGACTGGCAGCCCGCCGGCTGGCCGCGCTAAACCACAGGTTACTCTGCGCTGCTCTCCCGAGCCTGGCGCTTCGCTTTTTCCGCCCGCTGCTTGCGCGCCTCTTTCGGGTCTGCAATCAGTGGGCGATACACCTCTACCCTATCTCCCGGCTGCAATACATACTCCGAGGCTACCGCCAGCCCCTTGGTACCCAGTGCCTGCCCGAAAATCCCAAGCTTGGCGGTCTGGGGATCCACTTCAGGGTACTCCTTGGGGACACCAGACAGCTCCAGTGCCTGTAACGCGGTTGTACCCGGCTCCACCAGCAGGCTAATCAGGCGCTGTTCGTGCGGCAGCGCATACACCACTTCCACAGCGATGGTTTTCTGGTTTGTCATGAAGCAACTCCATAGATCTGTTTGGCCCGCTCGCACATGGCGTCCACCATCTGGTTGGCAATACCGCTGAACAGCTTCCCTGCCGCGGCGCCCAGCAGCCGATTCTTGGCACTGAAACTCAGGGAGAAGGCCACTTTACAGGCATTTTCCGCCAGCGGCGTGAAGGTCCAGGCACCGTTGAATTCACTGAACGGCCCGTCCACCAGCACCAGATCCATGCGCTCGGGGCGGTGCAGTGTATTGCGGGTGATAAAACTCTGGCTGATTCCCGCACGCGCCAGATCCAGCCGCGCCTCCAGCGTATTGTCATCCCGTTGGAGAATTTCAGCGCCACGGCATCCGGGCAGGAACTGGGGATAGCTCGCCACGTCATTTACCAGGTCGAACATTTGCTCCGCACTGAACATCACCAGCGCGCTGCGTTCAATATTTGTCATTGATCAAACCTTGCCCGACTTCAGCAGCTTTCTTGCCTATCCTGTGAGGCATAAGGCCATTTTGGACAGCGGCGCTACTCAAGGCGGGTAATTCCTGCAACAATCGGTCTTTCGCTGACGGATCGGCCACGCCGCCCGCTCAGCGCACTCTGGCGACAAGAATAACAGGCAAGTGAGAAAAATATGTCCGCTCCAAGAGAACATTTTGGCTCCCGCATCGGGTTCATCCTGGCCGCAGCCGGCTCCGCCGTGGGCATCGGCAACCTCGTTTCCTTCCCGGTGGCGGCCACCAAGAGTGGAGGCGGCGCCTTCCTGCTGGTGTATGCACTGTTCGTTTTTCTTATCTGCCTGCCGGTCATGATGGCCGAACTGGCACTGGGGCGTAAATCCGACAAAGACCCCGTGGGCGCCTACCGCCAGCTCTCCGGCGGCTCGCGCCTGTGGCGCATCCCCGGCTGGATGGCACTGATCACCCCGTTCATGATCGCGGTGTTCTATATGGTAGTTACCGTCTGGGTGCTGGGATACCTGGTGGAAATCTTCAAGGGCAACCTGACCGGTCTCACCACCGAGGCCTATTTCGGCGCCTTCATCAACTCCAACGCAGTCTTCGTCTATCTCATTGCGCTGATGATCATCATCAACGGCGTACTCGCCATGGGGGTAAAAGACGGTATCGAGCGCGCAGCCAAGACCCTGATGCCCATCCTGTTCGTGATGCTTCTGATACTGGTACTGTTTGTACTGACCCGCGAGAATGCGGTGCTCGGCCTCAAGTACTACCTGATCCCGGACTTCGCCAAAATCTCCCCGGAAGTCGTCAGCAAGGCGATGGCACAGGCTTTCTTCTCCCTGTCGCTCGGTATGGGCATCATGATCACCTACGGCTCTTACATGAAGAAGCGGGATTCGATCCCGGGCTCCGCCAAAGCCGTGGCACTGACCGATACACTGGTGGCGTTTACCGCCGGCCTGCTGATCCTGCCCAGTATCTTCCACTTCAACCCGCAGATTGACCCGGCGACCCTCAGTGATTCTTCGGCCGGCATGATTTTCCTGTTCCTGCCCAAGATATTCCTCTCACTGCAGGACAGCATCGGCTACATCGGCGCGAGCATCGTGGCGGCGACCTTCTTCTTCCTGGTTCTGGTAGCAGCCCTGACCTCACTGGTGTCCATCATTGAAGTGCCTGTCGCCACCCTGCGCGACGAGCGCGGCATGAGTCGCAAGAAAGCCATCTATGCCATTGCCGCCGTCCAGCTGGTTCTGGCTATCGCCTGCGCCATGTCATTCGGCATGTCTGGCCCGCTGACGGAACTGATCAGCATCGGCGGCGCCAACAAATCCTTCTTCGACTTGGTAGAAATCCTGTTTTACGACACCATACTGCCTCTCAACGGGTTCCTGGTCTGTATCTTTGTGATTTACAAATGGAAGAAGGCCAACCTGGATCGCGAGCTCCAGGAAGGAGACAGCAGTTTCGCCGGCTCGCTGTCGCAAAAATATGTAAACTTCGCCCTCGGAACCTTTATCCCGGCGATCCTGCTGCTGGTATTTATCAACACCGTGCTGTTGAAGTTCTTCAATACCAGCCTGCTGAATCTTATTTAAGTTGTACCTATGGCAAAAAAGAAAAAGGCACCGGCCTCAAACACCATCGCCCTCAACAAGAAGGCGAAACACGATTACTTCATCGAGGAAAAGTTTGAGGCAGGACTGGAACTGCAAGGCTGGGAAGTCAAATCCTGCCGCGAAGGCAAGGCCCAGCTCACCGACAGCTACGTGCTGTTCAAGGATGGCCAGGCCTGGCTGCTGGGTTCGCGTATCCAGCCGCTTGCCAGCGCCTCCACGCATTTTGTGACCGAACCGGATCGCACCCGCCGCCTGCTGCTGAACAAGCGCGAGATCGCCAAGCTGGTGGCGGCCGTCAACCAGAAGGGCTACGCCTGCGTGTGTACCGCGCTCTACTGGAAACAACACCTGATCAAGTGCGAGATCGCGCTGGCCAAGGGCAAGGCCTCCCACGACAAGCGTGAGACCGCGAAAGAGCGTGACTGGAACCGCGAGAAGCAGCGCCTGGTGCGCACCGAGCACCGCTAACCAGCGACTGGCGAACGCTTATTCACCAAGACCGAAATTCTATTCACCAGAACAATAATTACAGGATTTTTCATGAGTGCTCCGCGAGGACAATTCAGCTCCAACTTCGGTTTCCTGATGGCCGCAGCCGGTTCTGCCGTCGGCCTCGGTAATATCTGGGGCTTCCCCACTAACGTGGCCGCCAACGGCGGTGCTGCATTCGTTGTGGTGTACCTGCTGCTGGCCTTTATGCTGGCCTACCCGGTACTGATGGCCGAGCTCTCCATCGGCCGCCACGCCCGGCGCAATATGGTACAGGCCCTGCGCGGCATCTCGACCGGCCCGGTCAGCCGCGGTGTGGGTACCATTGCCGGCTTTAGTGGCATTCTGGTGGCATCGCTGATTCTCAGCTTCTACGCCATCGTTGCCGGCTGGATGGTTGCGCATCTTGCAGATCCCTTCGCCACCCTGTTTGGCGCCGAGCAGACGGCCAACTGGCTGACCGGCGACAGCACCGCGCGCAACTTTACCTTCACCGCAATCTTCAGTGGTCTCACCATGCTTATCATCGCCAGTGGCGTTGAGAAAGGGATCGAGCGCTGGTCTACCCTGCTGATGCCGGCGCTGATCATCCTGCTGCTGATGCTGATTGCTTACGTACTCTTCCAGCCCGGCGCCATGCGGGGCCTCGAAGCCTACCTGATCCCGGACTTCAGCAAGCTGTCGCCGGAACTGCTGCTCTCCGCCATGGGCCAGGCCTTCTTCTCCCTGTCCCTCGGCGTCGGCACCATGCTGATCTACGGCTCCTACCTGAGCAAACAGGAAAGCCTGCCGCGCCTCGGCGCCCTGGTGACCCTGATCGACGTGGGCATTGCCTTCACCGCTGGCCTGCTGATCCTGCCCGCCATGTACGTGGCCCAGGAAGCCGGCACCCAGATCTACTCCGAAGCCGGCGAACTGATCGCCGGCCCCGGCCTGATCCTGCAGGTTCTGCCGGCCCTGTTTGACAGCATGGGTACCTCTGGGCTGTTCGTCGCCATCGCATTTTTCGCACTGATGGTCATCGCCTCCCTGACCTCGTCCATTTCCATGCTGGAAGTGCCGGTGGCGTTCACCATCGAAAACCTCGGCATGCAGCGCCGCCCGGCGACACTGATGATGGGCCTGGTCATTTTTGCCATCAGTACCGTGATCATCTTCAATTTCGAAGCGCTGTTTGGCCTGGTGATCTCCATCGCCACCGAATACGGCCAGCCGCTGCTCGGCGTGGTGCTGTGTGTGTTCGCCGGCTGGATCTGGAATCGCGACCAGTTGCTCACCGAAATGAAGGAAGGCCACACGGAGATCGAGCAGACCCTGTTCTGGAAAATCTGGCCCTGGTACGTACGCATCGCCTGCCCGCTGCTGATCCTCGCCGCGTTCGCCCAGACCGTACTCTGACCTCTTTGCGACCGCAGGAATCCCTGCGGTCGCCTCTCCCCGCACCCCCGGCACCGCTACAGCTGCCACCCCTCTCTTCCCATCCCGGCGCCAGCAAGCGCGCATTTCTGCCCCCGGCGGATTATCATTGGCGCGACCATTCCGCTGTAAAACAGAACCCATTAGTCCATGCGATCCAAACGTCCGCCCTTCCCCACTGCCAGCAAGTCCCGCAAACCCGTTCCGCCCAAGCGCGGCGGCAAGCCGTCTACGAGCACGCCCACGGTCACCATCGACGCACTCAGCCACGAAGTGCGCGGCATTGCGCGGGTGCAGGGGAAAACCCTGTTTGTGGATAACGCCCTGCCCGGGGAGACCGTCAAGGTTCGCTATCTGGCCAACCGCGCCAAGTTCGACGAGGCCGTGGCCACGGAGATCCTGGAAAGTGCGCCCGAACGCCAGTCACCGCCATGCCCGCACTTTGAGCTGTGCGGTGGCTGCGCCCTGCAGCACATGCAGCCACAGGCCCAGATCGCGGCCAAAGAGAAGATCCTGCTGGATCAGTTGCAGCGCTTTGCGGATGCGCGCCCGGATGAGGTGCTGCCGCCCCTGACCTCAGACACCTTCGGCTATCGCCGCAAGGCCCGCATCGGCGTGCGCTTCGGTCGAGAGAAAGGCCGTCGCGGACAGTTGCTGTTTGGCTTCCGGGAAAAGCGTTCCAACGACCTCACTGATATCCAGCAATGCCCCGTGATGCCCGCCGAGTTTTCCGGGCAGATACCGCAACTGCGACAATTGCTGGAAGACTGTGACGAGGCCCGGCATATCTCCCATATCGAAGTGGCCATGGGCGAAGATGCCATCGCCCTGGTCGTGCGGCACCTACAGCCGCTGCCGGAAAGTGACCTCGCCCGGCTGCTGGATTTCGTGCGCGAACGCAGCTGGCACCTCTACCTGCAGGCGGATGAGACAGCCCAAAAGGTCTTCCCGGAAGACGGCGCCGAGCGCCTGCACTATCAGCTGCCCGAGTTCGACCTCACCCTGCAGTTCCACCCGCAGGACTTCGTGCAGGTCAATTTCGACATCAACCGCCAGATGGTGCACCGCGCCGTCGAACTGCTGGACGTACAGCCGGACGAGCGCGTGCTCGACCTGTTCTGCGGCCTCGGCAACTTCACCCTGCCGCTGGCCAAGCGGGCAAAGGAAGTCATTGGTGTGGAGGGCGCAACCGAGCTCACCGCACGCGCGCGGGAAAACGCCGAGCTCAACCGAATAGAGAACGTACGCTTCCAGGGCGCCGACCTCACCGCCGACTTTGCCACCAGCCCCTGGGCCCGCGGCGGCTTCGACAAAGTGCTGCTGGATCCACCCCGCACCGGCGCGCTGGAACTGGTGCGCAATATCGCCCGCTTCAATCCCAAGTGCATCGTCTACGTGTCCTGCAACCCGGCCACCCTGGCGCGCGACACCGCGGAACTTATCCAGCGCGGCTATCGTCTAACCAAAGCAGGAGTGATGGATATGTTCCCCCACACCACCCATGTGGAATCCATTGCCCTGTTTGAACGCGGGTAACCAAAGGGTCATAAATTTGTACCGTCACCCTATGGTGGCCACAGACCTTGAGGTATACTCCGCGTCACGCAAATGCGTTTCGTAGTGACCAGCTTGCAGACACTGCTCGCTGCGCCGATTCCGGGGATGACTTGGATTCGACGTTGGTTGCGAAACCATGGGTGCATGCCGTGAGGGTAGCGAATCACGTAAATCCAAAGCTGCATTTTATTAGTTGCCAACGACGACAACTACGGTGCCCAACTGGCTGCGTAAGCAGCCCGTGATGCACTACTAAGGGTTCGCCCCTTAGCGGCCTTCAGCAAGGTTCCAGTACCGCGCTGCTGGCTGTCATACAGAACTGGATCGCCCTGAAGCGTGCCTGACGCGGATGGACTAAAACTTATTCAGGCTCGCTCTTTACGTCCTGCCCGCTGGGCTGTAGAGAGCTAAATCAATAGGCGGATCTAAGCATGTAGAGCCTCTGGCAGAGTGCTGACGGACGCGGGTTCGACTCCCGCCATCTCCACCAAATTAAAAAGGCCCGTTACCGCAAGGTAACGGGCCTTTTTAATTTGGCGAGCTGTCGCGAGTGGAACGCTTAGCGAGGGTTCGATCAACGCGCAACGCGCGTTAAGACGGCCGAAGGGCCGCCCCGAAGGGGTGAGGTGCAAGCACCGAATCACTCCCGCCATCGGACGATCAGCGACCACTCAAGTTGCATCAAATATCTGGGCTGAAGGATATTCCTGCCATAACTTTACACTGACCCCAATTATTCAACGCCAGCCTTGACACCTCCCACCACCTAGCTTTGCCCGCACCCATCGAAAACCTGCTATCACTCACTTGGAGTATTACGGCATACCTGAAAGCGCGGCTAATTCACAAGTATTACCAAGAGCACTACGAGCATTGGCGATACGGTAAAAAAGCAATGGCTCTGTGATATGGCCGGAGCCAGGCGCGACGATGATCCGGCCGGCGACTTAACGCCGGGGTTAGCCGAACATACCCGCTCGACGACGCAGCAAGAGTAAGGACTCTAAAAGACATGAAGCTTTCCTCAGCATGTATTGCAGTCGCCCTCACGATATTCTCTACAAACCTCTGGGCCGAGGAAACAACGAGCGGCTTCTCCTACGATAAGGAACGACTTCCCGGGGCAAAGCCCTGGACATCTCAGCCGATACAGAATGATCCCGCCGAGTTCCAGTTCGTCGTCATCGGCGACCGGACCGGGGGAGCCAACCAGGAAGGCACTTTCAAACTCGCCATCAATCAACTCAATCTGTTGCTGCCCGAGTTTGTCATCAATGTCGGTGACCTGATCGAGGGATATAGTGATGACAAGGCGGAACTGAATGCCGAGTGGGATGAAGTCGACGAGATGTTGAGCAAGCTCAAAATGCCGTTCGTCCGCACGCCAGGCAACCACGACATCGCAAACAAGACCGCACAGCAGGTCTGGAAGGATAGGCATGGCGCCACCTACTACCACTTCGTCTACAAGGACGTCCTGTTCATGGTTCTTGATAGCGAGGACCCGCCCCGTGCGGCGCCCGAGGGTATGAAGGATAAACTGGAGCTTTACAACAGGTTGCAGGTCGAAGACCCGGCCAAGGCCAGGGAGATGCTGGCAGAGTTTATGGCCGACGAGGCGGTTGTCGCCGCCCTCGGTAAGCCAGTCGAGTTTGGTGACGAGCAAATGGCATGGATCAAGAAGACACTCGCTGACAACCCGGACGCTCGGTGGACATTCCTGTTCCTCCATGAACCCGCTTGGGAAAATGCGTCTGCTAGCTTCAAGGCGATCCAGAAAATTCTCAAGGCGCGTAAGCATACATTTCTCGCCGGTCACCTACATTACTACGACTACGATTTATTCGATGGTTCCGAGCACATCACGATGGGCCCCGCCGGTGCCTCTTTCCACCAAGAAGGACCCGGCAACGTGGATCACATCATGTGGGTGACCATGACCAAGGAGGGCCCCCAGATAGGAAATATCGCCCTCAAGGGAATCTTTGACCGCAAAGGCCTCGATCCAGAGTTGTTCGGCGCCTATGACCGCAAGGGCGCCGATAAGGAAGCGAAGCCCAAAAAGGACGAATGATTTGGACAGGCTAATGATGAGAATGAACTAACTGAAAGCCGCACCTATACGAGCACATTGCTCAAGCGGTGGGGTTATTTGTGGGGTTAGCTGACCATGCAGAGCAAAACCACAGATAATACGGCGCCTACAAAGAACTATTCGACTCCCGCCATCCCACCAACACCAGGATCCAAGACAACCGTTGAGCTCCGTGAAAGCCGCCAACCACTTAGGTTAGCGGCTTTTTTTTATACCGTTAAGCATCGTCAAGCTACTGTAAAAACCGCGACCTTTAGGCGCAGCATTAGGAACATCAATGCACCCCTCAACTCAGTGTTCCTATACCACAGGTTACCCAATGGCGCGGACAACCTAGCCCTTGCCAATACCGAGACCAAACAGGCCAAGCCCCGTGTGAAGGAGTACAACCTTGTCGATGGCAACAGTCTGCGCCTGCGGGTAAAGCCGAACGGTTCCAGGCTTTGGCTACTCAACTACTACCGACCCCACACCAAGAAATGCGCCTACCTGAGTCTCGGCACCTACGCTTCCGTCTCATTGGCTGCCACCCGCAAGGCCATACTGAAAGCCTGGAGACTATCAGCGCAGGAAGTCGACCCGGCTGAACGCCGGCGGCGGCTTGCGATTATCGCAGGGGATGCCCTCCAGACTAGCTTTCAGCAGGTTGCCACAGACTGTTTTGAGATCCATCGCTCTAAGGCGTTTGACAACCACGCATAGGACATCAGGCGCACTACCCTCTGCCGAGTCGAATGGCAGTCACACACCATGCTACGCCCCCCGGAAACCGCAGGGATACGCTGGGATGAGGTTGACTGGGGACAACAACCCTATATCACACCCGATTTTGGATCACTTTGAAAAACCTGAAAATTGATAAAAATCATATTTTCTATAAATCCAGAATTGGTCTTTCAGGCACACGATAATAGTCTGACCTACAGCTTTGGAATTATTCAAATAAACCACGCCGAATGAAATAAAAATAATACAAACTAATTTTAAGGGCTCTGTAATGAATGTTCGCAATAAATTGTTTTTAGCTGTTGCAACTGTTGCATCAATGCAATCAGCTAATGCATCGGTCAATAGCCAATCTGGCAACATGATCGAAGAGATCACTGTTACTGCACGAAAAAAAGTCGAAAGCTTACAATCAGTGCCTCTAGCAATTGATGCGATATCAGCCAGCACTCTTAAAGAAAAAAATATTCAAGACCTAGAATCCGTCGCCAAGCTGACGCCAGGACTCGTTTTTGATATCGGCTTATTACCCAACGATACACGCCCTGTAATTCGCGGCTTATCCGCAGAGCGTGGGCGCCCTAACGTGGCTGTGCTGGTAGATGGCATTGATATATCCAGCGAAGCTATGACCACCGGCGGTGGCGGTAGCAGTGCCAATGTCGCGCTGATGGACTTAGAAAGAGTCGAGGTCGTCAAAGGACCGCAAAGTGTGCTTTATGGCCGCGGCGCGTTCACAGGTGCCATTAATTACGTCACCAAACGGCCAACTTTCGCACCAGATGTACATGTTGATGTGGATGTGGATCAATACAGCTCCAACAGCACAAAGTTCTCCGCTTCTGGCGGTTTAATTGATAATGTATTGGCAGCTGGTATTAACCTGGCCTATTCAAAAGGTGAAGGAAATTACGAAAACCCCAATACGGGGGGTGAGCTCGGCGGCAGTACAATGTCAGGGGCTGCAATCAGTTTGAACTGGACGCCAACAGATAACCTTTCGGCATTTTCTCGAATAGAATACTCCGAACAAGAATACACATCACGGCCGTTAGTGTTCGTCACAGCACTAAGTAATGCCGTCAGTGATCCATTTTCCGACCCATTTCTGATTGGCAGTTTGGCAAATAATGCCGAGTGGGCTAGCGTTCCAGGAACCAGTGGTTGTGGTGCAACACCCACATATTCAAGTGACTGTCTTCCATATTTATTTGGGGCTATTGGAAAAGGTGCTCAAGAATCTGATATTGATTTATCTCCTGATCCAAATACAGGGAAAGATTACCCGGGCACTAACGTTGAAAACTTTCGCACCCATGCAGAAATATCATGGGACGTTAATGACGACCTGAATGTCACCTCCCTCACCGGTTACAACAAAAATAGTTCTCACATTCAAGAAGATTTTGATGTAACCAATTACACTTTAGTCGCTTACCCCCCGTACGCATCGCAAATTGGATTTTCCAGTGACTCTGACACCAAACACGAACTGGAACAATTTAGTCAAGAATTACGCTTGTCACATAATATCGGCAACTGGGATTGGATGGTCAGCGCCCTTTACTGGCACGAGGAGTTAACCTCAACTCTGGATTCCGCCTGGTGGTTGCGTGACGGCGCCGACTTACCAACCTTACTTCCCTATTTAACGCCCGCAGGCATTAACAACATCAACACCGATCCGAATTTCAAAGTGTCTATCCCAATGTACCGGGAAACCAAGCACACTTCACTGGCAGGATCCGCCGCCTACAGTTTTAGTAACGACATCCGATTAACCCTGGAAGCTCGCTATTTAACGGAAAAAATCGACTACAAAGGTGACGCTGATGAAATCACCATCCAAGGGGCATTTCTCTACCCGTCATTTAATTTAATGACTGAGAGCTCACGGGAAGATGAAGCCTTTTTGCCCCGCATTACACTCGACTGGAAAGTTAGCGATGATGTTTTTGCTTACGGTAATATAGCCACTGGATTTAAGCCCGGCGGTACCGCAACCACGGGTGCCAGCGGTGACATGCGAACAGGCCAATACGATCCCGAGAAGTTGACTGCCTTTGAAATCGGCGCTAAGAGCATGTGGTTAGATGATAGCCTACAACTCAATGGTGCAATTTTTCACAACATTTACACTGATCAACAAATTGCATACAACTACACCAATGACCTCGGCGTGTTGAACAACGCTATTGCTAACGCTGGTGAATCACAAATCACTGGTTTTGAAATTGATGCCCGATTCCAGGCGACAGACAATCTGATCCTCTGGACGGGCTATACATATTCAGATGCTGAATTCAAAGACTTCAATCTCAGCGATGCTATTGAAGGAAAGATAGACGGCTTTGGTCGACCGATTACGGTTTCTACCACCGAAAAACTCGAAGCTGGCAATATTGAGGGTGATTTTTCGGGTAAAACACTGCCATTTTCTGCCAAGCATGCAGCCAATCTGGGCATTCGCTTTGAGGACGACTTGAGCGATGGAATGGATTACTTCATAGAGCTTTCCGGCATGTATCAATCCAAGCGTTTTTATGAAAAAGGCAACCAGAATTGGGTTCCAGAATACTCCGTTTGGGATTTGTCTGCCGGCTTACATGAAGATAATTGGGCGGCTATTCTCTATGTCGATAATGTCATGGATAACGACACACCTCGTTCCGTGATAGGCAATCCCGATTATGGCCACATGCCGTTAACAATGTCAGGCCTGGGTTTGACCTTTGGCGCCAACGTGACTCTGCCTCAACCACGAACTGCAGGCGTTCGTTTTAGCTATCAGTTCCAGTGAGACACTCGATACAATATTGACCCGCTAAAAGTCCAATAAAAAGCCCCGGTGGAGTCATTCACCGGGGCTTTTTTGAGCGTAAACCACGTTAAATTCAATGGCATCTAAAATAATCAAGGCCTGCATAAAAAACTTCTTAAGGTTAATAGATTGTCATCGCCTCTGTTCTTCGTTTATCGAATCGCCACTAGTTTCCTAGACTCCTTTCCGTTAGATAAACTGGCTAAAATGGGGTGTACATGATCAGTAAGCACCACCCAAAAAATTTAAGATCGAAGCAGTCAAGCAGGTCACTATAGGCGGCCACAGTGTGGCTGATGCGGAATACACCCTGGTTATGACAGATAGGCGGCCCGGTAGAAAATCAGGCAGATCTTCGTGGCTGAAGACTACTCCTATTGCGACCTCTACGACCAGCCGAACCTGTAGCGCTGTCTATGGCTGAGATCCTGCCGTTTTTCGAGCGGCGCCTTTTATGTTACGCCAGTTGTAAAAGCAGCCGGATAATCCACCCAAAGCACTCGCCCCATAAAGCCTGCGGACGCGGGTTCAATCAGAGCGCCCCGTGCGCCAAGACAGGCGAAGACTGTGTCCAGCTCAAGACTGAACGCCAACTCCTTCCCCCCCGCGTGCACTGGCGTCTGCCTGGGTAACCTCTATTAGCCTTTCTGCCACGGCTTGCGTGCAAGCACAACCAACAGCGCAACAGCGGCAAAGAGCCACCACAGGTAGCGAACCAGAAGTTGGTAGAAGGGCTCACCGATCACGCCGTTCTCGTCTGCAAGCAGCACAGTGTATTTTATCCCCGCGGGAAAGCCGCTGAGGTAATTTTCCAGAGAGGGGGAAAAGCGGAAAATCAGAAAGCTCGCCGGATCATCGGGCAACATGATGATCGCGGTAAACAGCTTCAACATCAGCAATAGCGCGGTGATGACTAACAAAGCCAGCGGTAGTCTAAAGTTTGTTAAGGCCATGCTTGTTCCTCATCCGATTGAGCTTGTTCATTGATCCTGCATATGTTTAGCTTCGGTCGCTCTCGGGTCTTTCTCGCCCGAGCTTCCCGAGTGGTGCAGAACGATACTGTCGAAATCCCAGTCGGGGACCAGCTTACTGACCTTTGGGATCTTCAAGCCTCACCGGGAGCGATCAACCGCGCTATGTTTTTCCGGCAATAAAAGAGTCGGATACTAAAGGTGCACTCAATCAGATAAACCGATGTTCACATGCGTCAGCGCTCTCAGAGTTGCCTACCACAGGAAAATTCCCAGATACTCCAACACGGCATCCTCCCTTCCCTTTTCATTCCACCTGAAAGCTCAAACGTACAGCGGTATTGATTCTACGACCAGCCCACTGTCGTTTTTATTCGCACGAAGATCCAAAGAACGAAACCTCGTATTCAGAAGAAACCAGAACACGCTCACAATCCCATATAAATTCATAAAAAATATAAGCTATATGACACCTATTTAATTATCACGAATAGACATTGCAGCCATGAGCGGCCTACCCTGATTGTCGCGATCAATACAAAATGAACTCTCCGACTTCTTCGCACATCATTCATATGCAATTGACTCGACGCAAGAAGGACTCCCAGATTGAACCATCGTACGACTTAAATTTGAAATATATGACTGCTAACTCTTAAAAATCTAACTCAGGAGTTGTAAGCATGGAGATTCCACTCAAAAAAGTTCCACTAGATATTCGACGCCGCGTCGCGCAGCATCTTGAATCGCTTCGCGATTCCGATCTTTCAGATATATGTAAAAAATTGTCGATTGGCGATATTGCGGTACCTATCTATCGCCCTGACAAGGAGGAAGTTGCGTACTACGAATTCCACCTAACCCCATCCAGCAAAACCCGAAAGACACTTACATCGAGCGGTTTTGATGCGGCCAACTGCAAGAAAAGTGGACAAAGAGAAAAGCAGGATACTCAAGAGCACCAGCGGGCATTTCCCAAACCCGCCGGATTTATTATTGCAAGTGCAGGCCGCGACGACTTCCCAATCTCACACTGGAGCCTGGATCGGCTGCCCCCCAGTTTGCAGGTAGCGCAAACCGATACGGCGTGTGAAACTGAAACGAACGAAGAAAGTGGGAGCTCTGGCGCTGTAAACAAACTCTACAAGCTCGACACGCTGGCGTATGTTGCAGAGGATTCCGGTGGTCGGATCACCGGCGTTACAGGACAAATTCCGGCATTACTTTCCGGCCTACCACACGCTCTTGAAAAGCACGCCGGTGCCATTGCTAGTTCCGAGGCCAAACCACTCACTGCCCACCAGGATGACCACGCCGCGGAAAATTCAGAGCACGAATATACCCGCAGGGGCGAGTCCATCGAGGTCAAGTTCGAAAAAGATGGGGATTGGGAAAACTACAAGACACGCTATGCCGACGCCTTCGGGCCACTGCTGGATGCCCTGCGCCACCGTGCCAGTCGTGCCTGGGAAGTTGAGGACGCAATTTCCGAGTTCGGGGAAGGTATTTTTACCGGAACCACCCATCGTGTTGCCCTGCTGGATGAAGCCTCAATAGATATTTACGGTGAGGGCGCGAAGCTCATCCGGGCCAATATTGAAGATAATCAGATCGGGCCCCCGACCCTCGTGCTCCACGCAAGCGACACGCAGGTAGACGAAGAAACCGATCTGATGGTCTCGTTGAAGTATCCCGATAACGACAGCGAGCGCCTCCGCTTCTTTGTTGTCAGCGAAGATACCCCAACAAACAGCCGGGTAGGCAAGCCCTGCACTTGTGAAAAGGAGGCCTAACCATGGCATGGACTTATTATTGGGCAGCCGGCGCTCACAGCGCGCAACCCCTGTACAACCAGTTCGAATTCGGCGGCTGCCAGGTTGGCTGCGGTGCCGTGGCCTGGGCAATGCTGTTCGGTTGGGGCGACCGCCAGGCAGAGGGCGGGAACCCTTACTGGGCACCGCGCTTTGGTCTCTACCGGCAGGATGGCGGGCGCGGCGCGAATGCCGTCGCGCCCAACGCCATGAGCAACGGGATAAGAAACGTCATTCGCGAACTTCGTGGACAGATCAACACGTTTTGCGCCTTTGGTAACGGCGCGACTGCGCCTTGGAACATGGACGGTTCGTGGCGCTACCTGAGCGGACGGACATACACCCGGCAGGTCTGCCACTGGAACAGTATTGGCTGGCACGAAAACGGGCTGCGCAATCGTGCAGTCGCGTCGATTCGTGACCGGCGCACACCAGCTATTATCGGCACTGGCTGGCTGAGCCATTATCCGCTGGCTTACGGCTATGCCTGGCGGCGCAGGGTTGTACGCCGGTGCTTTATATTCTGCTGGAATGACGAAGTCACAGATCGCTGGTTCTACGTCAATCAAGGCTGGGGAGGTTCTGGCAATGACTGGGTGGAAGCGGGAACCTGGTTCTGTGGCGAGATCTATCCTTGATTGCTAAATGTCCTTGCTGGTACCGGAGGTATTGGCCAGCCAATGGAACCGCCGTTCGACACACGAACTAACCAGGCAGAGCACCCGGACGCAGGAAAGTGGCGTCCGGGTACCCGGCGCGCTGTGCAAAGTATCCACGCCCCCGAAACACCTCTCTCGGCCAACTTTGGATATTACAGCCGAATGGCCCTGTTCCCGAGCAGATCCACTACCCTGGATCTCGACGCCAAAGAGGCTGATTTCAGGCAGAGGCAAGTTTCATCAGCACCAGCCCCGAAACAATCAGGATGGCGGCCACGATTCTCATGGCATTCACCGGTTCCGCCAAAAACATGATTCCCACAAGGAAAGCGCCGATTGCACCGATGCCGGTCCAGATTGTGTACGCCGTACCGAGAGGAATAGACCGCATGGCAATGGACAACAGCCAGAAACTGCCGAGCATAGTGACCAGGGTAATAAGGGAAGGTACGAGCCGGCTGAAGCCGTGAGACTGCTTCATGGAGAACGCCCAAATCACTTCCAGGACGCCGGCGGCGAGAAGGTAAAGCCAAGGCATTGACTGCTCCGTTTTACAAACAGGGCCAGGTCGTCCTGGGCATTACTGGTACTGGATCCGGGAGGTCGTCCTCCCTCAGCTGTCGGCACAATACTGTATGGACGAATTTTGAGCAACCCCTGCCATCCTGCGCACTTTCATACTGCGTATCAGGCACGTATGGCAACGTTAGCGCATACCTGCCCCGCCATACGTGACTTATGAGTTCTCACACTTCATACCCAGTGGTGGATTCCGCCTACCTGTCGTCATTCAGTGGCCGCCCCGCAGTCCTGCCCCCCCATCCATACCCTTGAGAAATACTTTGACTTAGCTCACAGAGAGGCCTACAGTGCCTTTAGTCAAAAGTAAGTCTCTTGTTTAAATCCTCAGTTTCGTCGCATCAGTTTTTCTTCGTCCTGTAGCATCTAAATTCCAGTCTTTTTTTGCTATTCATGCCCCATGAAGGCATACCCTTATTTGTTTACAGGAAATTATCATGTCCAAGACAACGACCGGCACTGTTAAGTGGTTTAACGAATCCAAAGGCTTTGGCTTTATTGAACAGCAATCCGGCCCTGACGTGTTCGCACACTTCAGTGCTATCGCGAGCTCGGGCTTCAAGACCCTGACCGAAGGTCAGGCCGTGGAGTTCACCGTGACTCAAGGCCCCAAAGGCCCGCAAGCTGAAAACATCGTTTGCGCTTGAGCCACTGCTCGCACAAGCAGTTACCCATGAACGGGTTCACTGCTGAGTGGCTCTAAAGGCCACTCCGGTTGAGCTACCGCCAGGTACCTCAGCCGGTAAGACGGGCATTCAGACTGGTTACAGTGTGAATGCCCAACTGCAATACCTCTCAACACCGTTGAGTAACTTCCGCCTGCATACCTTGCCGAGTAACACCTGATCTGCCCTGACACATCAATCCAGTTTTTACCAAGCGCAATTTTATTGGCGGTTTTCCCAAGAGGAAATCATGAGCAAATCCCCAATAGCTGCGTTTAATCCGCTGGACGCTGAAAAATACAGCCACCCGATTCCCGCGCGCGAGTTCATTATGAGCTTGCTCAAAAAAAGCAATAATGCGCTTGATCGCGACAAGCTGGCGAAAGTCCTGCACCTCTCTTCAGAGGAGCAGAAAGAGGCTTTGCGACGCCGCCTGCGTGCCATGGAGCGCGACGGACAGATTCAGTTCGAACACCGAAAAGGTTACAGTCTGGTCAAACCGGAAGAACTGGTGAGCGGCCGGGTAATCGGTCACCCGGACGGTTTCGGCTTTCTGACCAGCGATGACTCCGCCGAAGACCTGTTCTTATCCGATAACGAAATGCTGGGCGTCTTCGACGGCGATCGCGTGCAGGCACGTATCAGCGGTACCGATCGCCGCGGCCGTAAAACCGGCGTTATCGTCAAGGTACTGGAACGCAATACCACACATCTGGTGGGCCGGTTGCAGTTCGAAGATGACCACTATTTTCTCAAGCCGGAAAATAGCCGAATTTCCCATGAGATTGACCTCGATCGCGACGAGTTGATGGGCGCGCAGCCCGGGCAGTATGTGTTCGTCGAGATCACCGAATTCCCCAATCGTCGCTACAACGCCTTCGGTCGCGTGACCGAGCTTCTGGGCGATTCCATGGGGCCCGGTATGGAGATCGACGTCGCCATCCGCAGCCACGATATTCCCCACAGTTGGCCACAGGAAACAGTGCGAGCAGCAAAGCGACTGGGCAGTACCGTGCCGGAAGCCGACAAACTGCACCGCGCCGATTTGCGGGAATTGCCGTTTGTGACCATCGACGGTGAAGACGCCAAGGACTTTGACGATGCGGTGTATTGTGAAAAAAACGCAGCCGGCGGCTGGCGCCTGTTCGTGGCAATTGCCGATGTATCCCACTATGTAGCGCCGGCAAGTGCACTGGATTTGGAAGCTGAGAAGCGCGCAACCTCCGTGTATTTTCCCGGACGCGTTGTGCCGATGCTGCCGGAATCCCTGTCCAATGGTTTGTGCTCACTCAACCCCCGGGTAGACCGGCTGGTTATAGTCTGTGAGATGGCCATCAGTAAGTCCGGCAAAATGACCGGCTACACCTTTTCCGAAGGTGTGATCCACTCGCATGCCCGTCTTACCTATAACCAGGTAAATGCATTCATCACATCACCGAATTCGCGCTCCGGGCGGCACGCTGCCCGTCACCTCCATGGGACAGACCCGCACATTCAGGCGCTGCACCAGCTTTATTCGGTATTGAAGGATGCGCGCACAAAACGCGGGGCTATGGACTTCGAAAAGCCAGAAGTGAAATTCCACTTCACCGAAGACCGCAAGATTGAACGCATAGTGCCAGTCATACGCAACGACGCCCATAAGATGATTGAGGAGTTTATGCTGAGTGCCAACGTGGCGACCGCAGATTTCCTCAGAAAGCAGAAGATGCCGGCACTCTACCGGGTGCATGATGGACCTCGGGATAAAAAGCTCAGCAGCCTGCGTGCATTCCTGAATGAACGTGGACTCAAGCTGGCCGGCGGCAACAAGCCCTCCCCTGCACATTACGACCGGCTACTGAGCAGTATTGGGCAGCGCGCCGATGCCCAGACTATCCGCACCATGATGCTGCGTTCACTGAGCCAGGCGGAGTACAGCCCGGAAAACCGAGGCCATTTTGGTCTCGCCTATTCCGCGTATGCCCACTTCACCTCGCCTATTCGCCGCTACCCGGACTTGCTGGTTCACCGAGCCATCCGCTCCGTGATCCGCCAGGAAAAGCAGCGTAACCCGCTTCGTCGCGCGCTCACGTTTGTGCTCGGCGCAGGTGATACTCCGGTGCAGCGTTTTGAACACGCAAAGCCCATCGCGGCCAGCAAAAGTTACCCCTACGACAAGGCGGCGATGAAAACCCTCGCTGAACATTGCTCTACGGCTTCGCGCCGAGCGGACAAGGCGAGCTGGGATGTCGAAGCGTGGCTGAAATGCGAATATATGCAGGACTTTATCGGCGATACCTTTCACGGAACTGTGAGTAGCGTTACGAGCTTCGGCCTGTTTATCGAGATCAGCGAAACGCAGGTGGAAGGCCTGGTGCACATATCCGCACTAAAAAACGACTACTACACCTTTGATCCGGCTTCACAGCGGCTTGTTGGTGAGCGCAGCAATACGCGCTTTGCTATCGGTGACAAGGTCAAGGTGCGCGTTATGGCCGTAGATATGGAAAGGCGCAAAATCGAATTTGCACTGGCTGGATAGAACGCAAAGGGGGAAGAACAAACCTCCCGCGATTCCGAACTCAAAAGCCCGTTACCGCAAGGTGACGGGCTTTTTTGATCGTGTTTCTCTGTGATTTTCAGTGCTACAGATCTTCAAGGTTGCTCATTAACTGATAGAAAAACACGATCGAGCGGCCATACTCATCTACCAGGATTCGTTCATTCACCCCGTGAAACCCGGCGAACTCCGCGGTAGATTCCAGCTGTATCCCGGTAATGGTGTATACATTCGGTGCAAACGGCCGCGCCTGGAAATGCTTTGAGTCCGAGCCGCCGATAACAAAAAAGGGCGAGACAATCAGGTCGTTTCCCCAGGTTTGGCGGATCGTCTTCTCCAGCATCTTGTACCCCTGCCCATGCGGGTCTGCAATATTGGTTGGGGGCGTGGATGCGGAGATATCCCTGACCTCAACGCGATCATCATTAATCGCCTTTTTGACATGGGCGATGACGCTTTCTTTGCTATCACTTGGGGCAATTCTGAAGTTGACCACGGCGGTCGCCGAAGGCGGCAGTACATTGTCCTTGATACCGGCATTGAACATGGTGACCGCAATGGTGGTATGCAGCATGGCCCGGGTTACCTGGTCTGCTGCCATTTCTTCGATGAACTTCTGTTCCAGCTCTGTGGTTTTGTCGTCATCCCCGAACGCGACAGCCTCATACATGGGCTGTTTGTCTTTCGCGAGTTCTGGCCCCATAAAGCGGTACTGGTAGCGCACGGCCTTGTTTATCCTGTAAGGAAACTGCGCATTTTCGAGCTTCGTGATCGCCGCCGCCAATATCCCAATATTTGAGTGCTCAGGCGGCTGGGAGGAGTGGCCACCTTCGCCATTTACCGATAGTTCCAGGCTCATGTAGCCTTTCTGGGCGATGCCGATAAGCGCGGAATTCTCCTTGATACCGGGAAACACGCCCGGTATCAGCGGCGCAGACTCGTCAATCACAAAGGCGATTTGCTTAATACCGCGCTTTTCAAGCACATCGGCCACATGCCTGGCCCCTTCCGGGCCGCCGACCTCCTCATCGTGGCCAAACACGAAGTAGATGGTGCGCTCCGGCTGGAAGCCCTCCTTGATTTTCATTTCCGCGGCTTCCAGGATCGCGTGGATCTGGTTTTTGTCATCCAGGACACCGCGCCCCCAGATATAGCCATCGGCGATCGCACCGGAAAATGGCTCCTGCTTCCACTGGTCTCTGGACTCTTCGGCAATCGGAACCACATCCTGATGTGCCATGAACACCGCAGGCGGAAGAGACGGGTCTTTACCCGTCCACGTGTACAGCAGGCTGTAAGCCCGGGGCTTGCCCAGTTTTTCCCGTTTCAGGGTTTTGTGCACATTTGGATAGGCTTCTTCGAGGAATTGGTGGTAACCCTCGAAAGCCTTTACGTCAAAATCGTTTCGATCCTGATTGGAAATCGTTGGAAACTGAACAGCCTTCGACAGTCGCTTTGCCGCTGCGTCTACATCAACCTGAACGTCCACCAGCTCGACACCCTGCATCTGCATCGACGTGAATTCCTGGCCCGCGTAGCTTGCCGAGCAAAGCGCGATGCTCATGAGAGCAACCAACAGGTAATTCGCCTTACTGTACTTCACAGCTTTCATTTCACACGTCCTCATCATTCGATTACCTATGGAATCTAGTGACAACGAACCGGGTGCAGTTCATTACAGCGTCAATAATCGCCTTGTCGACTTCCCCGCCACCTATGTGATGGGTGCGAATTCCAGGCCTTGTTAAAAGCGTACGGTGCGCCACACGCGCTGCGGCCGCCACCGAAAACTCCACAATGGACTATTAGTAAGTTACCCGAATATCCGTTGTTCTCCAGTCAGGAAGTGCTTAGGCCATGCGAACACATCACTATTCCCTGTTGTTTGTCGCACTGCTATCGGCATGCGGTGCAGATCAGGACCGCAACGCGGGACAAGATGTCAGTGAGACGCCCGCGGCCCCGGCAACCGAAGACAGTGCAGCCACCGATACAACGGGTGCAGATCCATCTTCCGCAGGCACGGCCGCTGACGACACCAATACAGAGGTACAGTCAAACCCCAACCGGGATGTGTATTTTGGCAACCTGCATGTGCATACCCGCTGGTCTTTCGACGCCTACATCAACGAAGCCTGGCTCGATCCCGACGCAGCCTACCGCTGGGCCAAGGGCGAAGAGATTTCCGGAGGGGAACATGGAAAGCCAATAAAAATAGAAAGGCCGCTCGACTGGTATATCGTTTCTGACCACGCAGAATACTTGGGTGCACTCCCCCTTATGGAGGATCCGAACAGTCCGATCAGCAAGCACCCCCTCGCCGCAGATATCTCCGGCGACGATCCCAAAAAATCATTCGATGCCTATGGCAAGGTTCTGGATGGCATTTCCTATCAGAGAGTGGACCCCATTCTCGGAGACAAAAAACTGGCAAGGACGCTCTGGTCGGAGGTAGTGGAAATAGCGAACGCCCATTACGCGCCGGGGAAGTTCACTACCATGCCCGGTTATGAGTGGACCTCAAATCCTGATTGGCGAAATCTCCACCGGGTAGTGTTCTTCCGCGACTCAGCCAAAGTGCCGGATGCCCCCTTTTCAGCACTCGACTCCAGCAAACCGGAAGACCTGTGGAAATGGATGGACACACAGCGGGATTCCGGCAACGATCTTCTCGCTATTGCCCACAACGGCAATGCCAGCGACGGGCTCATGTTCCCTGTGGATAAGACCTTCGGCGGTAGCGCGCTGAACCAGGAGTACGCGGAAACCCGCATGCGCAATGAGCCGGTGTACGAGCTCACCCAGATCAAGGGCACCTCGGAAACGCACCCCGCCCTGTTCCCCAATGACGAATTCGGCGATTTCGAACTGTGGGACTATACCCTCGCCCCAACCGCCACGCCCCCCGAGCACAAGAAAGGCGGCTACGTGCGAGAGGCCCTGATTCGCGGCCTCAAACTGCAGAGTGAGGGTAACGGAAACCCGTTCAAGTACGGCTTTATCGGCGATTCCGACACCCACAATGGCGCCTCCGCGATTGAGGAAGATAACTACACCGGTAAGTTTGGTTTCGAGATCGATCCCAAGCATCGGCTCGAAGGCCCTCCCGGCGTGGATGAAAAAGGCGCGAAACAGGTGCGGCATTTCAGCTCTGGCGGCGTCGCCGCGGTGTGGGCGGAAAGCAATACCCGCGATGGGATTTTCGAAGCGATCAAGCGCAAGGAAACCTACGCAACCTCCGGCCCCCGGCCAATGGTACGGTTCTTCGGCGGATTCGATATGGCGGGAATAACCCTCGGCAACGCCGATGGAGTCAAGCAGGCTTACGCCAAAGGCGTACCGATGGGTGGCGATTTGCCGGCGGCCAGTGACAAGGCCCCGACCTTCATCGTACAGGCGCTGAAGGAAGCAGACGGAGCCAACCTCGACCGCATCCAGATTATCAAGGGCTGGGTAGATGCGTCCGGTGAGCAGCAGTCGAAGATTTATGACGTGGCCCTGTCCGGTGATCGCAAACCCAACGCGGACGGCAAGATCCCACCTGTGGGTAATACCGTCAACGAGAAAGACGCTACCTATACCAACAGCATTGGCGACACCCAGTTGATGGCGACCTGGACGGATCCGGACTTCGATGCCTCGCAGCCCGCGTTCTACTATGCACGCGTCCTGCAAATCCCGACACCGCGCTGGTCCACTTACGACGCCGCACGCACCGGCCTCAAGCGCCCGGACGACCTGCCCGTGAGCATTCAGGAACGCGCGTGGACATCGCCGATCTGGTATACGCCCGAATGAGCTAACCAGCTGTGGGCTGCCGCTTTACTGGCGGCAGCCCACATCTGATCCTGACGTTTTTGGTGAAGCCGGTGTTTCACGGCCAGTACCGCAGCCAGGACCACTGCTGTGGTTGATAGCACCGATAGCGTGCCTTCTCGTGCTACCGAGATAAATCGTCAGTTAAAGCCACATTGCCGCGCACAATCTCAGCCAAGATCTGGAGATTCATTCACTGTGCTTTTCAAAAGCTCTCAGGTGTTATCGCGCTGTGTAATCACCGCGTCAGGAGAATAATAAAGCGCCGCGCTCACGAGCGTGATGACCGCCATGCACAGCAAGGATCTTCAATACCTGCCGGAAACTGTATCTGGCAGCGGGCGCGTCGGTATAGGAGTTCAACTTCGTATCCGATTTCGAAGTTTCCGGTGAAGTGCACAGGAAATTTAAACACTCCGATCCAGTGCATTATCAAAAGGCGGGCAGGTCAGCTATCTGGAAGCCCGGAAAGTCTCATTACATGTAATTCTAAAAGCGTGTCCACGGTGACAAAACCACAGGGAGATTCCCAATGAAGCGCGTGCTGGTTCTAATTCTACTCTGCTTTCCGTTCTGCCTGGCGCAGGCACAAAGCTACGGCCCGCCTGAGACGTTCGGCGGCGGCCCGCCGGATCGCTGGATGTTGGGGGCTGAGGTGTATCTTTGGGGCGCCAGTATCGGTGGTGATACGAGAAGTGGTGACAACATTGATATCGGCTTTGATGAGCTGCTCGAAGATCTGGAAATGGGCTTTATGGGCACCCTCGCCGCAAGCCGGGATGAGTGGACGGTGTTTGCCGACATGATCTACCTTGATGCATCAGACGATATCCGGCAAACCGTCCGCTTTCGCGGCGACCTGTTCCGCGTCGGCGCCGATATTGATCTGCAGGGCTTTGTCTCCACGCTGGGAGGCGCCTATCGCTTCTATCAGTCGGATCTGACGCGGCTTAACCTGACATTCGGCGCACGCTACTTATGGCTCGATGTGGATGTAAGGGGGAACTTCGACCGCTTTCGCCGCTTCAGGTTTTCTGACTCCGACAGTGTCTGGGATGGTGTGGTGGGCCTGCGCGGCAAGACCGATCTCGACGAGCGCTGGTATCTGACCTACTACGCGGACATCGGTGGCGGCGACAGCGACTCCACCTGGCAGGCGTTGGCTGCGATCAATTATCGCTGCTACCGCTACGATTTTGTCGGCGGCTATCGCTATTTGAAGTGGAATTTTGACCGCTCGCCTTATTTTGACGACCTGGATCTGAGCGGTTTGTTTGCCGGAATAAAATTTTCGTTCTAAGGCGCTTCCCTAAGCGCCCTGCAGAGTCAAAATTAGACGTAAAGCCATCGCCCGGCCTCAACCGGGCGAACGCTCAATTCTGGTCGCCAGCGGCCTGCCCTGTTCATAATCGGTGAAAGCCTGCAGCGTCGTGGTGGCAATATCTTCCAGCGCGTGATCCGTCAGGAAGGCCATATGGGAGGTCACAATCACGTTGGGAAAAGTTAAAAGGCGGCAGAAAGTATCATCCTGCAGAACGTCGGCAGAGCGATCCGTATAAAACAAGCCAGCTTCATCTTCGTAGACATCGATCGCAGCGCCACCGATGTGGCCACTTTTTAAGCCATCAACAAGAGCGCGGGTATCGATCAACCCGCCACGCCCGGTATTGATGATCAGCGCCCCAGGCTTGAGTTGTGGCACCGTCGTTGGATTCAGTGTGTGGCGTGTTTCCGGAGTGAGCGGAAGATTGAGCACAAGGATGTCGCTTTCCCGCGTTAACGTGGACACGTCGCACCAGGTTGCGACATCATCAAGTTCTGGCTGTCGCTGCAGGTCGTGGTAGATGAGGCGGCAGCCGAAGCCACTCAACGCTTTAAGCACCAGCCCTCCTATCTGGCCGGCACCGAGAACGCCAATCGTTTTGTCCGATAACTGAGTGCCCATCAATCCGTCGATATTGAAATTAAATTCACGACTGCGCAGAAAAGCACGATGGATTTTGCGGGTCAGTGATAGGATCAAACCCACAGTGAATTCTGAAACCGAATGCGGGGAGTAGTGCGGAACCCGTGCTACCGGTATACCTGCCTTGTCTGCCGCGTCGAGATCGATCTGATTAAAGCCGATGGAACGTGTGACAATTACCCCGCAGCCACTCTTGGCCAGGGTAGCGATCACCGCCGCATCCACCTGGTCGTTAACCGACACGCACACGCCATCGCTGCCCCGAGCAAGATCCACCGAGTGGTGCCCCAAACGCGCTTCGCAATAATTGATCTGGTGCCCCAGGTTCTCGTTTACAGAATCAAAGGCAGTGCGCTCAAATCCCTGGGTGCTAAACATGGTGATGTTCATAGAAATATGCGCCTCGCCTGATGCCCGGAAAAGTTCACACAACACGGAGTTTTAACAGGGACTGTAGACGACCGCGCGCGAGTCGTCATTTCCGTCACTGTGCGACCACTTTATTGGAAAAGACTTCTGCCGATTGATGCGCCCTACGCGACTATCGGAGTTTGGAACCGTGCCACCATTGCAGACCGATAAACTCCGATGGATACTCCCAGGCGCGACGCCGCTGGCGAAGATTTCGTTGCAATACTTGCGGTGGCGTCAAAAAGGTTGCGCCCAAAGAGCTTTGGTGATTTCAGGAGAGAACAGACGTTGAATCTGATAGCACTGGCCGCCCGCGCGGCGGAAGCCATACGCCGGGCCGATGGCCTTTTGATTACCGGTGGCGCCGTTATGGGCTGGGACTCCGAACCTTCGCGGTAATGAAGGTTTCCGGTTTAGTTATCCTTTATAAGTTACCAAGGCTACGCTCAAAACGGTGACTAATTTAACGCTTGATGGCGAAGGTCACCCCATCAGCGAGCGGCGTCAAAATTGACTCAACGCGAGAGTCTTCCAAAATCTTTGCGTTTAGCTCTCTTAAAGTAACTGCAGTGGCACTTTTGTCAGATCTATCCGCGACTTTTCCGGACCAAAGCATATTATCGAGGATAATAATCCCACCAGTTTTCAATAATTCCAGCGACAATTCGAAATAGGTTGGATAACTTACTTTGTCAGCATCGATATAGACCAGATCGAAAGTGCTGGCGGCACCACTGGCGAGTAAAGAATTTATCCCCTCAACAGCGGCCTGATTGAATGCACGAATCTTGTGCTCAACACCAGCCTCGTACCAATAATTAGACGCCACCTCCAGTAACTCTCGATCCAGCTCCAAGACCGTGAGTTCGCCATCATCAGGTAGTGCCAATGCAATCGCCAGACTCGAATAACCAGTAAATGCACCGATTTCCAGGCAGTTTTTACTGCCGGTTAACTTAACAATAAAGGCAATAAATGCAGCCTCCTCAGGAGGCGTCATCATCGTTGCATCCGTACGATTCTTAAACGTTTCCAGCCGGCATTTCTGGAGGATTTCATGCTCTTCGAACCCGAACTTTCGTACATATGCGAGAATTCGAGCATCATCTAACCCTGAGCCACTGTTCCAAGCCATAGCTTTTCCTCCTTGAAAAACTACTTAATCAGGGCCGAGAGAGAATCAATGCTATCAATTTTATCGATGTAGATTTCCGACACGTCGACCTCAGCTCCCAGCTCCTGTTCCATAAACGCAAGGAGCTCAATTAGCGCGAAGCTGTCCATCAATCCGCTGGTAAAGAGGGGATCTGCATAACCTGTCTTCGACATATCTATTCCGAGATCGGAAGCAATGTAATTCTTTATTTTTTCTTTGTACTCAATCATTTAAATTTCCCTATACAACTACAAAAGGTTACTTTCCAGTAACTCCTACACCCTGGACACCTTCCAGAAGAGTGAGTGCTTCTTCTAATGCCGCGCCTGTTGATTGCCAGTATTGATCGGCCTTGACTAAATCCAGGTGCCCTCCCGGACAAAAAATAACCTGCTTCAGGTCAATATAACTGGCCCAGCCATAGTCAGAAGTCCATTCTCGCAGGTTTTCCCACCAGCTAACTTGCTCACTTCTCACCAGTACTGACGGCAATGGACAAGGCGTTGCAACATAATTATCTACCGCTTCACGACCAAGCTGAAAGGCTTTTCTAAAGGCCTTTGGCAAGTTGGGGATCGATTTGTGCTGATCGTAGGTTATGTTTGCCCCATTCCCATCATCAGGGCATTTTCTATTCAGCAGTATGTTCCCATACTTTTTCAAATACCAGCGTAAGTAAATTGACAGCCGCACTATAGGAGGCTTTAAAGGTGGAAGTTGGGGGGGCTTGGTATCCAACAACACCACCCTCACATCCAGGCCTTGCTCTGAAAGCAGGCGCCCCATTTCGATCGCGATCAGCCCCCCCATAGAGTAGCCAATCAGATTGTATGGCCCCAGAGACTGGGCTTGCACAAGATGCTCGCTCAATATCCGCGCATTATCTTCAATTGTACTGTACTCGTACCCTGTAAACACTGGATGTAACAGACCGTAAGCCTTCCATTTTTCTGATATTCCACGCGCGATGAGCTGCGACGACATGACATGTCCGCCAATACCGGAAATCATGTAAATTGGAACGCGCCCTTCTGATGGTTTTTTATCCAAATCAAGAACGAGACTCTTGTCACTTATGGTTTTCATCGAATTCCCGCTCTCACGCTCGACGACGGGTGTCCCTATATCGTCGCGAATATCTATAGCAACCATCTTATAGCTCTCTGTTTAACAACATCTGCCTAAAATAAGTATGCGTTACAGCAACATTTAAACCTCAACGACCTCAAACAGCAATTACGTTCAATCACAGCGATACTTTATGCTATTAAAACGAATGTTTAATCCAGGTAGCATCCTCGAACTTACTTTCTCTGCCCTCGCTCTCAGTGAAGACAACCTCTCTCGGCAGGTCGTGCGCTATGAAGAATAGTGGACTCGCCGTTGGCCCGTAGCTCCCGGAGCATCCAACAGCAATAAGGTCACCCTCCGAGACTTTAGGAAGCATCACGCGATGAGCAAGCGTATCAATAGCTGTGCACAGTGGCCCCACTACTCTGTACTTCTCTTTTTCTCCACTCTGACCTGTTACATTGAGCATTGAGTAATGTCGGTGCGAAATCCCGCCAAGATGGCCACATGCCCCAAGGTTATTATTCATTCCACCATCGCAAATTGCGATATTTGAATTTTTTGACTCTTTGACCCTGACTACTTCTGTAACAAATAGCCCTGCGGTGCCAATGAGAAAGCGCCCAACTTCAATATGGCAGTCTATTTCATCGCTTATAGATCTAACGTCTTCTATGATCGACTCAGCCACTTCTGGAAGATGATCTAACTTCAGGGCGTTGTCGCCATCGTGATAGGGGATACCCATACCGGCTCCAAACACGAGCTCATCTATAGGTGCCCCCCAATCGTGTATTGCTTGTTTAAAAATAGACCACATATTGCCAAAGTGCGTCGCGATAGATTCATCATTCAGGCATTGGCTTCCCGAATAGATGTGAAAACCAGCAACCCGAATATTTGACAACTGCCTTAACTCGGCGAACACTTCAGGTAATTTATCCTGATCAATACCAAACTGGGTGGGCCGACCAGCTAAGCGGACACCAAAATTCTCTTCCGCCAGGGAAGGAGCAATTCGTATTAGAACACGAGCAACCAACCCGCGATCTTCTGCTAATTTATTTAGCGCAACAGCCTCTCCTAAATCTTCAATCACGATAGATTTAACGTTTAGATCAAGCGCCAGTTTCAAATCTGAATTTTTTTTAGCTGGCCCGGTAAACTCCATATCTTCACCAAGCCAGCCATTCTTTGAAGCATGATTTATCTCCCCGGATGAAGAAACATCCAAAGAATCGACATGATCTTTAAGCCACCTCAAAATAAACGGGTTTGGATTTGTCTTTACCGCGTATCGTATTTTGAATCCACTAGCTGCCGTCTTCAGCTTTCCGATATTACGCTTTAGTATATCCAGGTCATAAAAATAAAACGGCGTCCCAAATTTCTTCCCAGCATCGCAAATAGCTTCGATTGAAAATTCATCAAAATTCATAAACTTTTTCCTTAGTGAGTCTTCTGCGATTTCCGGACTTCATCCTGAATTCGCATAAAGTCCTTCAGCGCTGGAACATCAACCTTGCCACTTATCGTGGTCGGAATTTCTCTTATAAAGTAAATTTTCTTTGGTACCATATGCGAGGCCAGTCTTTGCCGAAGAACGCTGTAGCACGTACTCTCATCCAAACTTTCCTTTCCACCCAACTCGACTACAGCGCTCAATATTGGATCCTCACCGGACGAAGCGAGCACTACGACGTCGGACACATTTAAAACCGCCTTAATACTGCTAGCCACATCCTGAGGAAAGACTCTCTGATCCATAATTTTTATCATTTCACTCTTTCTTCCGGAAACAAAGAGCCGGCCGGTACTATCCATATAACCGAGATCTCCAGTATTAACGGTATCTTCGGGATTCAGCGATTCACCGCCCACGTAACCAATCATGCGACCTAGCCCTGCCGCCACAATATTTCCTTCAACACCAATCGAAAGTGGCTCTCCCAAATCATTGACGATCGAAATTTCAACGCCAGGATATACAGCACCTACTGATGTCAGGTCAGCCGGGTTAGAACCAACCTTACAGGAAGCAATTCGAAACATTTCGGTTTGGCCATACGTCTTTATAAAACTAGTGTTTTTTACGTTTTCCACTATTTCACGCAGGTCTTCGCAGGGAAGTGTACCGCCAGAAAGAGTTACATACCGGAGCCTATTGATCCCAGCCCACAACTCATCTTTATCCCTAATCCGCAAGAGACCTTTCCAGACCATTGGCGACATTGCAATACCACAGGGCTTCCTAGCAGAAATTTGCGCTAGTATTTCTGAGGGAAACCAGGAATTAGAAAAAATATATTGCCCACCGGAAATAAGCGTTCCCAACAATTGGGTCAAACCCACATCAAAATTTACGGGCAAAACGCCTAAAACTGAGTCACCCTCTTGCAAACCAAACCAGTCTTTCTCAACCCATGCACGAGCATCAAGATCCGAGCCACCGATGCATACACCTTTAGGCACGCCAGAGGAGCCCGAAGTATAAATAATCAAAGCGGTACCGGACGGTATACAACTTCCAGTTCGGACATCATCGCGAGAGCCAACAGCAGATGGAAATTCGATAGCTTCTATGTCAAGTCGGCCAATATCTACCTTCAAATAGTCAGTAACACTCGACAGCCCTTCCAAAGAGTCAATCTTTCCTAGAAAGCCTTCACCGATGGTATCTACGATACCTACAACTCTTTCCCCCTGATTTAGCATCGTTGCTATACGGGAACTCCCCTGCCGAATATCCAAGAGCGCCAATGGTGTACGACTAATAAGAGCAGCCAATATCGCTACGGCCTGCAAAGGTCCGCGATTCGCCATCACGAAAGCAAAATCAATCTTCCCCCTAAATTCATCCATCCTACGCGCGATTTCGGACGCAGTATTCCATAGATTACAATAAGTAAGCTCATTGCCTAGCGTATCGGATATAGCAACATGTCCCGCCAGTGATTCAGCAAAGTGTGACAACTGGCCCACCAACGTCCTGTTCATCTTATGCACTCTCCGTACGGCCGGATTAAATTGTTTTTTTAATGGCATTCTTAACGTAAAATTGTCCAGAAGTGCACAAGTAAATTTTTATGCATCAGCAGCTTGAGCAGGCAACTTCTCTGCAATTTCAGTTATCACCTTAGACAATACTTCTTTTCCTTTTTGAAAACTTGGACTCTCCAGCTTTAGCTCCACTCCAGAATTGGAGCGAATTACTGACAAGCTAATTTCTCCTGTATCCGTAGACAGAGTTCTCGGGATAACGACAGACTTATATCCAGGCAGATATTCATCATCGAAGCGCAGTTCGTTAATGAACCCGTCAAAAGGGAAGCGCCCAAGCCTTCTTAGATCTTCTTGAGACCGAATAATAAGTTCATAAGGTACGTCACTATCAGACATTGCCTCTTCGAAGGCCTGCCTAACTTGCTTTACATGAGCGCAGTAAGCCAGATCAGGGGAAACAGAAATAAATACAGGAACCAAATTTACAAACATACCCACCTGTGGATCCTGATCGGTATCTTTGCGCAGTGCAACATGAACACAAAACACGAATTTATTTCGTGAAAAATTTCCATGCAGCGCCCACGACATAGATGCGACTACGTCGACAAAGGTTACTGCACAATTCTTTTTATCTGACAACCTAAAGCTGACGCTAACAACTCCGGCACCATTCTCTACTGCAGAAATTAATGGATCAGCAGTGGAATTAGAAAGGTGTTCAATGAGCCTTTCTCCGATTATTTTCGCGCGGCCATCATATAGCCCTGCTTCAAATCGCTTTCTCTGATCCTCAAGGAATTCTGAATATTCGTTCTTAATAGGACTTAGCTCTAATCCAGAGCTTCGGGAAAGTGCGTCATAAATTTTTACAAAATCTTTCGCTATTCTACCCGTAGAATTATCATCAGCCGCTATATGATGCGCACTAAGTTGCATCAACTCAGCACCACTATCCAGTCGAAAGCAAAATGCTGCCAGAAGCGGTCCATTAGCGAGATTGAATTTATAATCGCGCTTAACAATTCTGTTTGCCCCTGCATCTTCCGAGACACACCAAACACCGGCAACTCGCTCCAGTAGAACCTCTTCTGTGGATGGCGTTTCTGTTAGACTTAGCTTAAGCGATCCCTTACTGGGTTTTATCGTAGTCCTAAGTGTTTTATATCTTTCCATCAAAGCTGCGAGAGACTTTCTAACCAAATCATCATCAAACCCTTCATCTCTGATGATATAACGCGTACAGGTTATTGAACTATCTCGCTTGTCGAAAATCTCCCTAAAAAACAACCCAACTTGGGCGAAGCTTCCTCGAACTTCTTCTTCATGGGAAGGTTTACCTTGCAGAGTATTTTCTTTAGAGACCAATTCAACCTGGAGTTCCAAGCTGGGATTTCTGTAAATATCTGCAACTTGTACGCGGACCCCTAGCTCACTACTCATTAATGAAGCAAGGGCAATTGCGGAAATGCTATTTCCGCCAACTTCAAAAAAATTATCTCTCTCTGACGAAGCAACCACATTTCCCGCTTGAACCCACAATCCAGCAATGATCGATGCAGGATGACTAAAATGCGCAATTACAGAATTGCTTTTCTGCAATACTTCTGAGATAAGCGCCTTTCTGTTAATTTTAAAGTTTTCCGTATATGGAAATGTATCTAGTTCCGTCAGCGTCGCAGGAACCATATAGTCAGGAAGCACGGAATAGAGATACTTTCTGAGATCAGATACCCGGCCTCCTGCACTCGGCCAGAAGACAATAAACGCATGAATTTCATTTGTTCCCGCGCTATTTTCCTTAGTTAAAACGACAGATTCTTTTACGGTGACATATTCTTTTATATAATCATTAACTTCACCGAGGGATACTCGAATGCCCCTAACTTTTACCTGATCATCAGTGCGCTGAAGATATTCCAGGTTCCCATCTTGATCTAGCCTGGCAAAATCGCCGGTTGCGAAATAGCGCTCCCCATTCAGAAAAACGAACTTGTTTTTGGTGGCCATCGGATTGCCATAGTACTCGAGCGCTACTCGTGGCCCTCCCATGTATATCTCTCCCACGTCGTCAACCGAGATCTCAGCCCCTTTCTCATCAAGAATTTTTTGCTTAATAGACCCGACCGGCTTACCAATGAGAACCTTTTTCAAGTCATTTTGCCGAGGATAGAAGTAGCAGTGGCTCAATCCGAATATTTCAGTTGTACCATAGGCAGTAGCTACACGAGCATTTGGAAAAACTTTCTGGAGGAGATCAATTGCGGCATAGTCAAAAACATCCCCGCCGTACCAGACAAGTTTTACACGAAAAAAAATTTCATATTTTTTTTCACGATCAATATACTCAGCAAGATTTTTGAGTAATGCAGGGGGACAATGAAATGCGGTACACTCTCCAGCCATATTGGAGAGCCAATCAAGATCAAGCGCCTTCTGCCGATCAAGTATCAGGGTACTTCCGCCTTGCACCAAAGCACCCAGAAGCTCGAGCATACTTATACTCCATGCATATCTCGCAATGGAGTTTAGGGTGTCACTGGAAGATACCCCTAAATATTCACTCGGCTCTATGATCGCAGCTGAAAGAGCTTCATAGCTCCCCAAAACGCCCTTTGCTTTTCCTGTACTTCCAGATGTAAAGAAAACACAGGCAGGATCGCTTTGTTGTGAATCCAGTCGCCATACGCCGGGCACTTCTACATCTTTCATTTCATCGACGAATACCGATGGCAAATCAAGTGCTTCAACTCTTTCTCTATGACGTGACTGAGTTATCGTAATCGACGGTAAAATTTCTTGTGCGCGGTCAACGATTTGAGAATCCGGGTGAAGCGGATCCAAAGGTGTGTATATGGCTCCGACGCGGAAAATGGCGAGCATAGCGACTACCACATCCTCTGAAGGATCGAGTAACACAGTCACGAATTTCCCAGGACCCACACCTGTCGTGTAAAGGTAGAATGCCAAAGCATTCACTCGCTTATACAGATCAGCAAAGGTCACCACTCCATTTTCAAATCTAATAGCAGTATTATTCGGCGTAAGATCTGAATATTTAAGGATTGCGTCATCTATACGAGGGTGTTTAACCTGGCATTCACTCACTGTCATCTTGGCGACCCATATCTTTATTTTGTTTGTTCTCTCTGCTATCCATTTCGCATGCTTTTATAAAAAACATTGGAAAACCAAAAAACTGGCGTTCGCGACAACCAAATATCCCCTACATAGCAGAACCTTACAAAAGTTGGGGATGGACAACACTAAAAATTCCGGAACGGAAATCCCACCAACCGTCACCAGTCAGACAGCCTATAAACCAAGCATTTATGTAAGCATGTGCACTTTCTTAGCCAATTCCAGATGATAGTCGATTTCCGCCTCGGCCCTTTTGTGTTTTGCCTTTGTAATCTTCCTGAGAGTATCGACCCTTCCAACTTTTCGTGACAATATCTTTCCCTGCTCATCAAATAATGCAGCTCTATCCCATGCAGGCCTAGACACCTCAATAGAATTTTTTAGATATTCTGAATGTATTTGATGTAACTCTTCCACATTCCCCGATAGAGAATTTTTAAGCGCGATAACATGCCCCAAGGCGACGGTCATTCCCTGGCCGTAAATCGGGTTGAAACTGGTAATAGTGTCCCCTATCGGGAAGTAGCTTTTTGGGAGACCTTCGACAAGGTCAAAACGACGAAAAATAGAAGTTGCCTTCTTGTAGATTTTCAAATCACTTACAATATCGGCGCCTTGGATACGGTTCCAAATTCTATCGTTAGCGAGTGTCGACACCATCGCCATCCATTCGTCTTTGTCTTTAGGTGGCTTTTCACCATTGGCACCATGCAAAGACACACACCAGGATTCATCTTCTATAGAAATAAGCGATCCGCCAAAATTCGAAACTCCCGGCTCGGGATTGACAAGGATGTTTTCCTGCTTGCCTTGCCATAGAGCCTTCTTCCTGAAATAAAGCGTCGCGTAGAATAGATTAATCGGTGATTCCTCTATAGGAATGTTTTCCGATAATTTCTCGTTCATTAAACGAAGAAATGGAGCTCCATTTCCCGCTGCATCAACAATCACATCAGCAGATATTTCCGAACCATCCTTTAGAAAAACGGTAGATTTCGGCCGATCAGAACAATTGGCAAAGTCCATTCCTACCACTCTAGAGTTTTGCTTTATGTCGACGTTTCCTATTTCGTCAACACATTCATAAACAACGCTCTCAAGCAATGGCCGTGATTGTGACAAAAAGTACATCCCCAGGTCTCGACATGGCATCCAGCCGCCGTATTCATAAATCTGCTGTTCAGTTCCGCAGCAAATTCGCACCGAGCCCCGACTCTCCAGGCGTGAGGCTATGCCCGGTAAAATACTTTCCAAGCGCTCCAGACCTGCTTTCAAGAGGATATGGATATGCGCGCCTTGAGGAACTGACTTACGAATACCAGATGGAAACTCACCAGAAGCTACTGCTCGTGTATCTTTATCGAGAACTGTGACCTTTTTAAAAAATGGTGATATCGCTGCAGCCGATGCAAGTCCTGCAACACCTGAACCAATTACAACAGCATTCTTCATGCTTCCCATGCACACACCGTCCGCCGCATTTCAAACACTATATAACTGCGCACTCTGAAACCAACCAATATGTGCCGCAGTGTCCGCGATTATTTCCGACTGCTTTTTTAAGGAGAGCGCCTTTAAAATCTGGTAATTTTTATTTGATTTTTGAACATCACTACCAAAAGAAGCATCATAAGCCGCACATACTCGCCAAGCTTTTTGTGACCAGGAAGCCGACGAATCTATATATTTCTTCTGAATCGCCTTTGCGTTTTCTTCAGTTGAAAACGCATCATCGAGCGCTGCTGCATGACCAAATCCAATAGTCATACCCTGCCCAAAGGTTGGGTTCACACTCGTAACCACATCTCCCAACGGGTAGTAGTTCTGCGGGAGACTTGGCATCAAATCAAATCGGCGCCAGGTAGATAGTGGTTTTCGGTATAACGCGATGGGATGCACTTTCTCAGCGTTCAGCAAGCGCTGGTAAATTCGGTCGGACGGAAGCCGCTTGGCAAACTCTACCCATTCATCTACTGTCGTTGGCGGCTGCATGCCATTTCGGCCATGCAAAGATACAAACCAACGGTTATCTTCAATATCGATGAGAGCTCCGCCTGCGGAGGCGCCAGGTTCTGCAATGATCAGGATATTTTCATTATTGTCAGCCAGTGCTTCTGGTTTATCCACCAATGCTGAAGCGTAGACAATATTTGAAGCAATCTCGTCAACCCGGCTCATACCGGGAAAGGTTTTACTTAATTGCCTTACAAACTTTCCTCCGCGTCCGGAGCAGTCAACCACAATATCCGCTGGTATATTCTTTGTATGGCCGTCTGGGCCCAGGAGCCTTACGCCAGTAACGCAACTTGCATCGTTTAGTGTAAGGTTCTGGATGCGCGCGCAGTCGAGGATGGTAACATTGTCAAGCTGCGCTACCCGCCGCCGAATTACATGTTCAAGTAAATGTCTTGACTGCGCCAGGATACTGCAACCCAAATCGCGCTCTGGTAGCCATACACCATATTCATGTATTTGCTGGTCTATACCTGCGCGCAAGCGCTTCGCACCGGAATCTACAAGATCCTGAGTGATTCCTGGAAGAAAGCGCTCCATTATTTGCAACCCGCCAAGTAGCAAGCTATGCAAATGGGCAGCCTGACCAACACCTTTACGGATTGCAGGCAAATTAGGCAACGTATCCCGTTCCAGAATACGAATGGTTTTGAAGTGCGGTGCCAGTGCTGCTGCGGCCAGCAGGCCCCCGGTTCCGGCACCAATGATTAGGGCTATATCCTTGCCCTGCTTGACTGTCATATGGCATATTCCGTGTGCTGTATCACTATCCGACAGTGGCCTGGTTAACAGATGTTAATCCAAACGGCATCGATTTAGCCATAGCCCGATATTTTTTGCCAGTAATTATTGTTCCCGTAAATTCGCGTCCAGGAAGGGACCAGCCTTGTCGACTCGACCTTGTATCAGGTATCGGCACGGCTAGCTATTACGTAAGGAAGCCATGAAGCTACTCGACAATATCAATGAGATACTGCCTGTCATACGTGACAATTCGTCCCTCTGTGAGAAAGCAGGGATGGTTCCCCAACAAAATGTCGAGCTGCTCAGGCACGCCGGTTTTTTCCGTGCCCTGCAAGCTAAGGCCTATGGCGGTCTCGAAGTACCTTTTCCCGATTATGCCGCCTGTATTGCGCGATTAGCGGAAGGCTGTGCCTCCACAGCCTGGGCTTGCGGGCTACTTGCAAACCACTCTCACGCTATCAGTTTGTTTTCACCTCAGCTACAAGAGGAAATCTGGGGTAAGAATCAGGCTGCCCTGATCAGCTCTTCTGTCGCGCCACTCGGGCAATGGGAGGAAGTAGAAGGCGGTATTCGACTTTCCGGAACTTTTGGCTGGTCATCCGGTTGTGATCACGCAGATTGGGCTGTACTTGGCTACATGGGTAGAAACAATATGGGGCAAGCCGGCCCCTGTTTTGCCGTGGTTCCTCGATGCGATTACGAAATTCTAGACGATTGGGACACAATGGCGCTGCGAGGCACAGGCAGTAAATCCTTGTTGTTAAAGGATGTTTTTGTACCTGACTACCGTACCGAGTCTTTGTTCGGGCTTAACTTTGGTTTGTCTCGGGGATATAAAAGCCACAGCGGCGACATTTTTTTCACGCCATTTTCGCCGGTATTTTCAATTGGATTCGCAGCGGTAGCGCTGGGAATTGCTCGCCGTTTTGTTCAATTATTCACCGAAAAAACACGAGCCCGGACCAGAGCCTACTCCGGGGCTAAGGAGATAAACAATGCTCCCGCTCAAATGGCGCTCGCGGAGTCGGCCAACCAGATAAAGTCCATTCAGCTGCTATTAGAAAATGATTGGCAGGAAATGATGGATAGGGCTTCAGCACAACACTTGCCCTCACCAGACGATGTTCTCAACTGGCGATGCCAACAAGCCTATGCCATTAAAGCGCTTATTGAAGCGGTAAGCCGGCTGTCCCTGGTATCCGGTGGTAACGCTTGGTTTGCCAGCAATGAAATGCAGCGACTCTTTCGCGACATCCGGATAACTGGCAGTCATGCGCAAACAGACTACTCCATCGCCTCCCAAACCTATGGTCGCCACCTGCTTGGTTTAGGGATGGACACTAAATTCTATTGAGCAGTTGAGCCTGAAGCCTGAGACGCACTCACGCTTCAGGCGAACTCGGTGCCGCGCCCTGAAGCATTGCGTTGATACGATCTGGGCTACAGGCAAAGAGCCTGCAACACTCGATGGCTCTCCCCAGGATCCGGTGAATGCCCCCCCCGTGTCGCCAGATAATGCTGGTTAAATATTGAAAAGTAGTGCTGGAGGATAGCAGCAGGGCTCTCTTCTCCCGCCAATAGCAAGCAGCTTATCGCCGCTTCTGCGGTCGAAAAACGGTCACTCTTTCCTGAATCCCTCACCGCATAGGAGCGCACCAGCGTTTCCGGCAAACTGAGGCACGGAGTCGCGTCCAGCCAGCGGCTTAAACCCACCATCCGGCTGCACTGCTTCCAGGTGCCATCAAGCAGAATCAGGGTGATTTTCTTGTTGCTGGCGGGCAAGGCCTGCACCACTGGCCTGTTACAGTTCACGGTGCCATCCGCGGGAAACACCACGAAGCATTCGCGATCCGGGTCATTCAGCAGGTCTTTCAGTCCTGCTGGCGCCTCCAGCCTGTTCCAGAGGAAAACCGGTGTCTGCGGAAACACATCCACGATCAGCCGGCCGGTATTGGTAGGCTTGAACAGTTCCTTGCGGTGCATAAGCAGTACGAAATCCACATCGCTTTCAGCCGTCGGCCGCCATTCACACATACAGGCAAACTCGCCCATCTGGCAGTCGTTACAGCGTTTTACGCTCTTGCCTTTGGCGAGGAACGGTTTGGTGGACTTCGCGAGTTCCTGATCCCTCAGGCGGGTGTACATCGTGGAATACATGGCTTACCTAGTGCCGCAGCAACAGCCCGGTTCATGCTGAACCCTGACCGGGAGTTGATTTGGGTATCAATCAAGTGTCACGCATGGAGCGCGAAACCGCGGATTTTACACCCGGGGAAATTCGAAATCCCAGACTGGGTTCGGGCCGGCTGGTCATCTCCCACATAGGACCAAGTTAGCCTGTACGCCCCCCGTGAAACACCGCTAAGCCACCGTCACGCGCCCCAACCATTTCGCTACCTGAATAAGCCTGTCGGGCCTGCCATTGAATTGACCGCTCAGTCAATCACTCCTGCCATTAACCACTGGGCTACTTGGCGAGAAATATCAAATTGGGCTTTTGTCCCTCCACTATGCTCGGCTAACTGTTCCCCACAATAAAAATGATTGCCGCCTCCTGAGGAGTATCTGCGATGGACGAGAGATTTGACTTCGACCAGGTCATCATCGGCTCTGGCTTCGGTGGTTCCTGCAGCGCGCTGCGCCTGAGTGAAAAGGGCCACCGTGTTCTGGTACTGGAAAAAGGCAAGCGCTGGAAGGACAAGGACTTCTCGGACAACTCCTGGAACATCAAGAAGTTCCTGTGGGCCCCGAGGCTTGGGCTGACCGGCACCATGCAGGTAAGTCTCACCAGCAAGGTCACTGCACTGCACGGCGCCGGTGTTGGTGGTGGCTCGCTGATCTACGCCAATGTGCACCTGATCCCGACCGACGAAGTGTTCGATTCCGAGCCCTGGTCACGGGTACACAAGGACTGGAAGCAACGCCTGCTGCCGTTTTATGGCCTGGCCCAGCGCATGATCGGCGTCACCAAAAACCCCTACGGCAATGCCGCCGATGAAACCCTGCAGGAAACCGCCCGGCGCATGGGACGGGAAGACTCCTTCCAGGTGGTGAACACCGGCGTGCTGTTCCCGGAAAACCCCGAGGATTACACGGGCAAAGACCGCGGCGACCCCTATTTCGACGGCGAGGGTCCCAGGCGCAACAGTTGCCGCCACTGCGGTGGTTGCATGATGGGGTGTCGTCACAACGCCAAGAATACCCTCGAGAAAAACTACCTCTGGTTTGCCGAACGCAATGGCGTGGAGATCCGCGCGGAGAGCGAGGTCACCCGCATCGAGCCCCTGGCCGATGCCGATGGTGTGCGCGATGGCAGCGCCGGTTACGAGCTGACCGTACAGAGTTCTACCGCTTTCCTGTTCAAGAAGCCGTACAAGATCCGCACCCGCGGCGTGGTGGTATCGGCCGGCGTGTTCGGCACCATCCCGCTGTTGCTGAAGGCCCGGGACAGGGATCGCACCCTGCCAAATATCTCGGCGCAGCTTGGCCGCCAGGTGCGCACCAACTCCGAGACACTGATCGTTGCCACCAGCGACTTCAAGGATCGGGACGGCAAGCCGCGCGAAGTGTGTGAGGGCCCGGCCATCACCAGCATGTTTGACCCGGACGACGAGACCCGGATTGAAATCGTGCGCTTTGCGCCATACGGTGATTTCAACTTTGCCCTGCAAAGTGCGGTGCCGATTACCGAATCCAATGGGCGTGTGCCCAGGCAGATCAGCATGCTGGCCAATATGCTGCGACATCCACTCAAGTCGCTGCGCATGCTCAATCCCATTGGCAAATCCCGCAACAGCATCATATTTCTGGTCATGCAGACCAAAGACAGTTTTGTGCACGTGAAGTCCGGCAAATGGCCATTCCGCTGGCGCGTCACCCAGGAACCCGGCGATGCGCCGCTATCGAATTACTTCCCCATTGCACATGAGACCGCACGCCACTATGTGGAGGCCGCCGGCGGCGGTACCGCCGGCAATGTGGTCACTGAGGTTTTAACCGGCGCTCCCAGCACCGCGCACCTGATGGGTGGCGTGGCCATCGGCACCAGCGCCAGCAACGGCGTGGTAGACGACACCGGCGCGGTGTTCGGTTACCAGAACCTGCGCGTGATCGATGGCTCGCTGATTCCCGGCAATCTGGGGGTCAACCCGTCGCTGACCATTCTCGCGCTAAGTGAATACGCCTGGTCAAAGGCACCAGTATTCAACCGCGAGCGCGCGGAAAAAATCACCCCGGTGAGCTTTTCCAACCCGCTGCCCGGCAGTGTTTCGACGCTGACCGGCAACGGTGACCTGCACGGGATCATCTGCCGCAGCAGCACTGCCGCAGCGGCCAGCGCAACCGACACCCCAGTAGGAATTGCGGACTGAGCACTGTCGCGCCGATGTTTCATTGTGTCGGCGCGACGGCAGTGACCGGGAGAGTGACTGGCAAGACTTGACTCTTTTCGCCACCGCGCGCATTTTGCCGCAATGCCGGAACAGGTTTTGCCAGATATGACCATGCACTCAGTCCGACTCGCCTCCTTCGATGGCATTCGCGAAGCCGCCCTCGAGCTGGGCGTTGATCCCGAGCCGGTCTTCCGACGCAACTCTCTCCCCGCTGCCGGCGAATGCAGCCCGGATGCCCGGTTTCCCTACACGGCACTGATCGATACGCTGAACTCTCTGGCCGACGCAACAGCTACCCCCCACTTCGGCTTGTTGGTGGCAAAGCGCCAGCCGCTCACCACCATGGGATTGCTCGGGGCTGTTGCCGCAGAGGCACCCACCGTCGGCCAGGCCATTGCTGACATCGGCGAACACCTGAAAGTCCATATCAACGGTGCGCGGGCGATCTGTGAAGTCGAGAACGACATTGCCACCTGGCGCATCGCGGTGGATCTCGAGGGTGCACCGGACCTGAAACAGAAGCACCTGCTGTCCGTCGGGCTCGCCTTTAATATCCTGAGGCAGTTATTGGGCTCCGGCTGGCTGCCCTCCCGGGTTCAGTTTGACCACGCGCAACCCGAAGATGTACGCCCCTACAAACAGTTCTTCCGCTGCCCGGTTTTATTTGGACAGGAGTTTTCCTGCCTGTGCTTTACCAGTGACGTGCTGCAAAAACCAAACGCCGACAACAGCGAGTCCGGCTACCGGCAGTTGAAGTCAGCACTGGAAGTCAGCGAACAGGTACTGTCGGGAAGTTTTGAGGATGCGTTCCTCCGGGTAGCCCGCGAAGCAGTCGAGCAGGGAACTCTCTCGCTGGAGCATGTGGCCGCATCACTGGATATGTCTCCGCGTACCCTGCATCGCAGATTGCGCGAGGAACTCGGCACCAACTTCCGCGCCGCATCGGACAAACTCCGCATTCAACTGGGGATGAAATACATCCGCAATACTACTCTGCCCCTGAGCGATATTGCCGATATTCTCGGATACTCGGAACTGGCCGCGTTTTCCCGCGCATTCAAGCGCAAGGTTGGGTGTTCACCCAGGCAGTGGCGCGCAGTCGCCTGAATTCCCCCCAGAAGTCACTGCGGCAGATCAGGCGCATTTCATTTACGCGAACAGCCTGGCGCAAGCTCACCACTGTACACTGGCGTCCAGCAATCAAGGGCTGAAGAAAACTGCTTTACTGGTCATCTTTTCCCAGTAACAGAGCTCGCATACCGCTCCTGCAAAATCCCACCCCCATGCTACTTTTACTGATGCTCGCGCAAGTTCTACGGCAGTTTTTAAAGCAATAATTGCCGCGCCACGAAAAAGCTTTTCCTCCAGCTGGAATACGGGATTCTCGCCCGGCGCCAACTGGTGTCAAACGGAGTTAACGATGAAAAAGCTCACGCTGGCTGCCGCTGTGGCACTCATCTCGCCTGCGGTGACATTGGCACAGATACCGGTATCCGATGTCGACCTGACCCGATTTTATGTCCGCCTGGGAGCCAGCTTCGTCTATCCCGATGATGACAATACCTCGCTGAAGTTTGATGTACTGCAACACTGGGAGTTGTACCGGACCGGCTGGAAAATTGACGACGACACCACCTGGAATGTTTCCGGTGTCTGGCGACCACTCAATTACCTCGGCGTGGAATTGCTCTATATCGGCGAAGCCACCCACGGCGCTGACCTCACGCGTTTCAATGCCTATCCCGGGCGCGACAATATTCATTTTGGGCGCTTTGCCACAACCTCGGCCAATCTGTTCGTCAACTGGTACATGACGGATGAGACCTGCCTCGGCCAGCCCTATCTCGGCATCGGGGTCAATTACACCGATTTCTACGATGACGAACTCAACCCGGAGATGCAGCGATTCCTGATGGACAGCGGCCTGGCCACCGGTCTCGCCAAATTCGGTATGGGACATTCCTGGGGCGCCAGTGCGCAACTCGGTCTGGACTGGCGGCTCGGGCATGGCCGCGCCTGGCTGATCAATGCCGCGGTGATGTATACCGATACAGATACCGACGGCGCGGTAACTTTTCCCATCTCGCCAGGCTATGACCGCCTGTACGCCGACTTCGAGTACAGCCCATGGACGCTTAATCTTGGGGTTACCTACGAATTTTAGTGCCCAGGCCAGTTCCGGATAACAATCGATAATCCATCCCCCGGGAGCATTTGTGATTTATCTAGCGCGTCTTTTTTTCTCTTCCGCGGGATTGAACGGCCTGCGGTTTCTACCTGTGCTGGTCATCACGCTGGCCGCGGGCCTTTCTCCATCCCCGGCGGTTTCCGAATGCGCGCCATCCAATACCGGTACCGCCGGCAATGACACCATTCTCTGCGACGAAGACAACAATGCCGAAGGCGCCGATGTAAACAGCCTGGCTGGAGACGACACCCTGGATCTGAACGGCGGGGAAATCGGCACCGTTGACGCAGGTGCCGGTAATGACACGGTCAATATCAACGGGGCACTGATCGAAGGCGATCTGCTCACCGGTGATGGCGACGACACCGTGGTCATGGAAAATCGCGACTCGGAAGTGGGCTCCTTCTTTGGCGGCGGAATCGATACCGGAACCGGTAACGACCACGTTCACATTTACGACGGACTGGTGTTCGATCTCCTCACCGGAGAGGGAGACGATGAAGTCATCCTCGAAGGTGGATTTATTTTCAATTTCCTGGATACCGGTGCCGGTGACGATTACTTCTACTGGGATGAAGGGCTCATCAATGACTTCAGGGGCGGCACCGGTTCGGACTATCTCGAGATCGACGCCTACTCCTACGAAGGAGACGCCATCCTTGACGGCGGCGACGACCTGACCGCAGACGACGGCGACATCGACACCTTGCGCTTCAAGCTGGACCACCAAATCGATGGCCGCTTGCTGCGTAACTGGGAACGGATCATCGTCAATGGCAGTTCCAAGCTGGATCTGTTTGGCGCTCTCGCGGTGGGGGGAGGACAGGATCCTGATGGCGAAGAACTGGGGCTGGATATTCGCTTCGGCGGGATTGTCGAGTTCCTGCCGCGAGGCTTTGAGATCCAGGGGAATGTGGTTAATGCGGGGACGCTCTATTTACAGGACGAACGCTTCAATCAGGTGACCATAGCCTCCCACGACGACGGGCGCTTTGGTCACTACATCGGCCGCAATGGTCGCCTGTGGCTGGATACACGCCTGGCCGGGGATAACTCGCCGACCGATCAACTCAATATTCTCGGCGACGCTCGCGGCACCACGTTTGTACGGGTATACAACCTGGGAGGCAGCGGTGCCCTCACCACCGGCGACGGTATCAAGGTGATCGATATACAGGGCGACTCCCCCGCGGACGCCTTTGTAATGGATGGCGATTACTGGGGCGCCGATCGTCAGGATGTCACGGTCGGCGGTCCCTATGGATATACCCTGCACCACAACGGGCTGAGCGACCCCGAAGATGGCAACTGGTATTTGCGCTCCACCCTGCTCGACCCCTTCGACGGCAGCGGCAACCTGATCCCCCGCTGGCAACCGGGCGCGGTCATGTACGAAACCTACGCCCAGGTTCTGCGTAACATGAACCGCCCCAATACCTTGCGACAACGTGTCGGGAATCGTTTCTGGGCCGGCACCAGTTATCTCGACCGCGGTGTTTGCTGCCTGACCGAAGCCACGGAAAAAACCATCGACGGCGGCGGTCTGTGGATGCGCGTGGCGGGCGAGTATTACGACTTTGCCCCGGAACGCTCCAGTGGCCGCGCCGAGTGGCAGCAGGACTACGGACAGGTGCAGGTGGGCGTGGACTTCTCCGTGGATCCTTCTGTCTACGGTGGCCGCCTGATCCTCGGCCTGTTCGGGCAGTACGCCTATGCGGATACCGAACTGGATACCTTTTTCAGCCACGGCCAGTTCGATACTGAAAACTACGGTGTTGGCGGCACCGCAACCTGGTACGGGCACCAGGGCACTTATGTGGACCTGCAGGCCCAGGTCAACTGGTTCGACACCGACCTGCTTTCCTATGAACTCTACTACCTCGCCACCGGCAACGACGCGGTGGGTGTTAGCCTTTCCGCGGAAGCCGGGCACACGATAAAACTGTGCGATTTCTTCGCCGTGACGCCCCAGGTGCAGCTGACCTATAACGCGGAAGAAGTGGACGATATCTACGACGCCTACGGCGTATATATGAAAGATACCGAAAACCATGGCGGCGCCGCGCGCTTTGGTGTCGCCCTCGAGCAGCGGATAAGCCGGCGTAAATCCCCGGCGAATATGTACGGTATCCTGCTGCTGGAGCGGATCAACATCTATGCGATCGCCAACGCGATTTATTACTATGACGCGGAAACCCGGGTGAATGTATCCGGCACCTACCTGTACCAGGCACGCGACGACTGGTGGGGACAGATCGGCGTCGGTGCCACCTACGATGAATGCGGCGATCACTGTTCTTTCTATACCGAAGTGGACTACAGCACGAGCTTCGACAATCCCGGAGACAGCTACGGCGCCAGCGTAAGGCTTGGCTTTCGCTTCAAGTGGTGATCACAGGGCTTTCTCTCGATCCTGATTTCCCTATACTCGCGGCATGCCGCCGAATTCCGAACGATTTCTGAGTACCGCAGAGCCCGATCACTGGGCCAACTTCCTGTGGGCGATCAGCAGCGCGGACATCAGTACTGCCCCTTCGCTGCCCTGGCTTCCGCTGTCTCGGCGAATACGCCTCTACGATTATTTTTCCACGCCCGCCATGCGCAACGCGCTACACAATCCACTGCAACGAGCACTGGAAGCGAGCGCGAGCCGGCGGCTGGGTATTTATTTTGAAAACCTGTGGGCGTTCGCCTTTGAGCATCACCCGGATTACCGCCTGCTGGCCCGCAACCTCCCTCTGCGTGACGGAACCCGAACCCTCGGTGAACTGGATTTTCTGGTGGAGCACCTGCCGGATGCCACATATGAGCACTGGGAAGTGGCGGTCAAGTTTTACCTGCAGGTTGGTGACGACTGGATTGGCCCCGGCCTCAAAGACCGGCTGGATATCAAGCTCGAGCGCATGCTCAATCACCAGCTTCCGGTACTGCATACCAGTACCGGCCACAGGGCGCTCGATTCACTGGCGGAGCAGCAAATGCAGCGCCGACCAACCTCGGTTCGCCAGTGGACGCTGATGCCCGGACGGCTCTTTCGCCCGCTCCCGGATTCGGGAGCTCTGCCCGAGTCGGCTTGCGACTACTGGTGGTGCACACTGGAGACCTTTATCCACAACGGGCGCAACGCCAATTGTCGCTGGCACTACCTGCCGAAACGCGCCTGGCTGGCCCCGCTCACCGCCGGCAATACTCAGGGTGACGGTGAGCAACGGCCTCTGGATGAAAACATTCTTGCCCGCGGCCCCGTCTGTGTCGCCGGTACCCACAACGGCAGGGAGTTTACCCGGGGTTTTATCGTGCCCGCCGACTGGCACCAGCAAGCACTCGAACGGGGATTGTGAGCGGCCACCGATAGCGATATCCCGTTCACCAGATCTGTCACTCCCGCGCGCATTCACCAGAGATTCCGCACGGTGTGGCGCCATATCACCCCACATCCTCTCCAAAAAACGCAATTAACGAAAAAAGTCCCCACATCGGCCCCAACCCTGTTGCAGATATAAATGCGAATCATTATTATCCGCAACCTGTTTACAATTACTGACACAAGGAAGCCGGCACGATGGAGCACGCGATAGCACTATTTCTTCAGGGTGGCGTGGTGATCTGGCTGTTGTGCGCCTTTTCCGTAGCAGCCACAACGCTGTTTCTGCGAAAACTCTGGCAGTTCTGGCAACTGCGGACGCTGCCCGGCGCCAGTGCCGAACGTGCGCTCCAGCATCTGGAGAGCGGTGCGCGCAACCAGGCCCTGCTACTGACCAAGGGGCAACGCAACCCTCGCGCGCGTCTGCTTGCGCTTACCTTGGGGATGATTGAGCGCCAGACCCTGCCCACCGACAAAATCCGCAACGAAAGCCTGCGCCTGGCCCGGGTGGAAATCAGCCAGCTCAACAGCTTCCTGCGTCCGCTGGAAGTCATCGCCACCCTCGCCCCGCTGCTCGGCCTTCTCGGTACCGTGATCGGCATGATCGAAGCGTTTAAGGCGATGGAAGCCGCCGGCACCCAGGTGAACCCGGCAGTGCTGTCCGGCGGTATCTGGCAGGCCCTGCTCACCACGGCGCTCGGCCTCGCCGTCGCCATTCCGGTTTCCCTCGCCCACAGCTGGCTGGAACGCAAAGTGGAAGTACAGGCGGGGGAAATCCAGAACGATCTCGAGCGCCTGTTTACCTGGCTTGCGGAAAAAGACTGCCGCAAGGCGGACAGCAGCGAGCCTGTAAAAGCGGGCGCAGCCAAATCAAATATCAGCCAGCAGCCGGCCTGACACCAGAACAACAGGCAAATGGAAATGGAATCCACCTACCCAGATCAGGCCGCGGAAACACCGCTGCTGTTTCAGTCCCGCCGCCGGGGTATCAGCCTGACACCACTGATCGATGTGGTGTTCATCCTGCTGATGTTTTTCATGCTGACGTCCAGCTTCAGCCAGTGGCGTGCGGTGGATTTCTTTTCGCCAACGGAGGCGGCCGTAACGGCAGAAAAGCCCGCGGCACCGCAGATACTGATCCTGCAGGCAGACCAACGCCTGCGCCTCGCCAATGGTGAGTTAAATCTCGCCCATTACCGGGATTTTTCCCCGGCGATGCTGCAGCACTTTGAGCGCGATGCCGCCGTGCTGCTGGCACCGCAAGCGAGCGTGCGCGTTCAGGATATCGTCAGTGCGCTGGAAGCATTGCAACAGGCCGGCCTGCACCGCGCGACGCTGGGCAAGAGCCTGCCGGAAGCCCAGGTAAAAAAGGCGGGAACGAAATAATGCAACTGCATACCGCACGCCCGCGCAAAAGCGCCGACGACAGCATGATCCCGCTGATCAATATCGTGTTCCTGCTGCTTATTTTTTTCATGATTGCGGGAAAGATCAGTAACGACCAGCAGGATGCGATCACGCCACCGGTTTCGCAAAGTCGGGAGCCGGTGCACATCACCCCTGCGGTGTTGAAAATCAATGAAGAAAACCAGCTTCAGTTCGACGGCAAGGCCGTAACCCTGGAAACCTTGGCGGCCACCCTTCCCCAGGTTCGTATACAGATTTATGTCAAAGCGGATCGCGACCTGCAGGCGAAAGATCTCGACGCTGTGTTTAATCTGTTGCGGGAAGCCGGTGTGGAGCAGATCACCTTGTACAGCGAGCACGCTGAAGTTCAGTCCGGCGGCGGCAGCTTATGAACAGCATCCAGTGGATTTCATCCCTGTTTATCGCACTGGTGCTGCACCTGCTGTTGGCCGCCGGCTTTTTTTACTTCGAGCAACCGGTGGCTGGCGTTGCCGTGGATACAGGGGAAGGTGGTGTAGACGTTGGGCTCGGGATGCTCGGTAGCTACGAGGAAATCCTGCAGCCGCCGGAACCCGAAAAAGAACCGAAGCCCGCGCCCGCCGAACCGCCAAAAGCGGAAAAGGAGCCAGAGCCGAAACCCAAGCCGCAAGCGACACAGCCTCCAGAAGAACTGCTGTTAAAGCCGAAATTACCGGAGCCTGAGCCAAAGCCAGAACCGCAACCGCAGCTAACGACGGTAAAAACCGCTGAAGTCAGCCAGATTGCCGTGGCGACGGTGGAGGCCAATGCGGAAACCTCAGCGGCGGAAGAGCCTGCGGCGCAAGAAGAGAAAAAGCCGGAGCCGAGGCCCGCGTCCGTGCGCGCTACCGGGCGCCACGATCACCAGAGCGCGGGGGCTACGGCGGGTAATGCCAAAACCTATTTCAGCGCATTGATGGCCTGGCTGAACCGCTTCAAGGATTACCCGGCGGCGCTCAAGAAAGAAAAAATTCAGGGCGTAGTCACCGTGGAATTCACCATTGCAAAAAATGGCGATATTACCCAGGCAGCTATCAAGAAAAGCTCCGGCCACCCAGAGCTGGATGCGGCGGCGATGTCGATGCTGCAGAATGCGTCCCCGGTGCCGCCGATACCCGAATCCATGAACAGGGAGACCATCAAGCTGGTTATCCCGGTGGAATATTCACTGATCACAAACCGGAAATTCACGGAGTAGAGCATGAAAAAAGGAAAGCAACTGGCACCGGCCTCCCTGCGACAATCCGCGCAGCCGCGCCTGAACGTCAACACAACCGCGCTTGCGCTGAGCGTGCCCATGCTGCTGATGGGCCAGGCCGCGCTGGCCGAAAAAGAAGCGATCGTTCTGGACACCATGCAGATCACCGAGCGCACCAGTGATACCAACCCCTACGCGGAAGAAGGTGCGCCCTATAAAGCGAAGGTTTCCGGTGATGCGCGCCGCGTAAAAGAAATCGCCAAGACCCCACAAACCATCAGCGTACTGACCCAGACTGCAATCAAGGAATCAGGCCGCAGTGACCTGCGTGAAGTACTGGACGCGCAACCGGGTGTGACCCTCGGCACCGGTGAAAACGGCAACGCCTTCGGCGACCGCTACATCATCCGCGGCCACGAAGCGCGTAGCGATGTGTATGTTGATGGCCTGCGTGACCCGGGTATGACCACCCGCGAAAGCTTTGCCGTCGAGCAGATCGAAATCACCAAAGGCCCGAGCGCGACTTTCGCCGGCCGCGGTTCCACCGGTGGTGCGGTCAACAGCGTGACCAAGCAGGCCAGCACCGACTACGACTTCAACAATGTGGAAGCGGGCTTCGGCACCAACGATTTCCGCCGCCTGACCCTGGACAGCAACGTCAAGCTCTCTGACACCCTGGCCGCGCGCGTCAACCTGCTGCACGGCTACGAGGAAGTGCCGGACCGCGCACCGGCAGATCGCGAGCGCAATGGTGTGGCCCTGTCCCTCACCCAGCAGACTACCGACAAGCTGAGCCTGACCGGTGACTTCTACTACCTGGAAGCCGAAGACAAGCCGGATCTCGGCACCTACATCGTGCCTGAAGGCGGTCCGGTACACGACCTGCCCAGCTACACCCAGGATCAGGATTTCCTCGAGTCCGAGGTGCAGACGTTTACCTTCCGCGCCAGCTATGACATCAGTGACAACCTGCGCTTCCAGAATGCCACCCGTTACGGCACCACCGAGAACGGCTACGTAGTGACCGGCGCCCGCGGCACCTCGCGCGCAGACACTGACCCGATGGCACCGGGCGCAGATACCGTATCCCTGAGCACCCACCAGGGCTGGCAGGACGTGGATTACTTCGTCAACCAGGCCAACCTGTTTATCAACAGCCAGCTGGGCGGCGTGCAGCACCAGTTCCTGATCAGCGCCGAGTATTCCGACCTCGCGGTTCTGAACGGGGTGTTCAATATGGAAAATACCGGTACCAGCAACTGCGTCACCAATGGTCGCGGCGGAGCCAATCCCGGTTACTGCATCGTGGACGAGAACGGCGCTTACATCAGCGATAACGGCAACCTGATGGGCCGCGACATTACCCGCGGCGACTGGGATTCCGATTACCAGATCAAGACCGCATCTGTCTCCTTCATGGATACCGTGGACCTGAATGAATTCTGGACCCTGCACGCTGGTGTACGCCTGGACAGCTTCGACTACAGCAACTCGGCCTTCGGAGGCGGCGCCAGCGAAGCCACCGACTACGAGTACTCCGATACCCTGGTGAACGGTCACGCTGGTGTGGTGTACAACTTCAGCGACCTCGGCAATGTGTACTTCACCTACGGCACCGCCACCAACATTAACGGCGGTGAATCCGATGTAGGCGCAAACTGTGGCTACGGTGGTATCTGTACCGACAGCGAGAACGTAGGCGCGCCCAACCCGGAAGCCACCCGCAACCTGGAACTGGGTACCAAGTGGAACCTTAACGGCGAAAAACTGCTGCTGACCGGTGCCCTCTTCCAGATCACCAAAGACGACGTGATGGAAAGCCTGCCGTTTGGCTCAAGTTATGATGATGCCGGCAGCATCAACACCGGCAAAAATCGCGTGCAGGGTTTTGAGGTTGCGCTGGTCGGAAACCTGAGCGACAAATTCAGCACCCAGTTTGGCCTCACCATGATGGACTCGGAAATCCTGAAATCCACCAACGAAGAAAGCATTGGCGAAAGCCTGGCAAACTTCGCGGACGACAGCGCCTTCCTGCAGCTGCGCTACCAGGCCACCGGCGCGCTCGCCATCGGCGGTTCCGCCAACTATTCCAGCGAAATCTTTGCCGGTCAGCCGGACTCCGCGGCCAGTGATACCTACCGCGTCCCCAGCTACACGTCTTTCGACCTGTTCGCCAGCTACCAATTCAGCGAGAAACTGAAAGCACAGCTGAACGTTAACAATGTCACTGATAAAGACTATTACCTGGCGACATACCGCAGCGGTGCCTTCACCTACATTGGCGATGCCCGCAGTGCTGCGCTGACCGTGTCTTACGATCTGTAATCCACACATCGCTGTAAACAGGCCGGGGACTTACCCCCGGCCTGTCTTTATAAGGCCAGAAAATTCAGGTCTGATAAATAGGCCAGGCAAATGACAAACCAATCCCAACAAACAGGCTTCCTCGAAAACATTCCTGTGCACCTGGTAAGCGCCGGCGATTACGAACAGGAAGCGAGACAGCGGCTCTCCGATCCGGTGTGGGCGCAGATTGCCGGTGGCGCCGGCGATGAACTCACCCTGCGGAAAAACCGCTCGGCTTTTGATGCACTGGACATCATTCCCAGATTGCTGGCGGATTTTCGCCAAGCAGATACCGGCGTACACCTGTTCGGCCGCCGCCATAAGTTCCCTTTGTTGATTGCCCCCATCGCCCACCAGCAACTCCTGCACCCGCAGGGAGAACTGGCCACGCTGGCGGCAGCCAACGCCCTGGAAACCACGTTCATCGCTTCCACACTGGCATCCACGCCACTGGAAACCATTGCCGCCGAAAGCGAACAGCCTTCCTGGTTCCAGCTCTATTTCCAGCCGACGCGGGAACAGACCCTCGACCTGCTGCAGCGCGCCGAAGCCGCGGGTTACGAGGCCATTGTGGTGACCCTCGACGCACCGATCAGCGGCCTGCGCAACCGGGTGCAGCGCGCCGGTTTCACCTTGCCCGCCCATATCCCCACCCCCAATACGGCGGGGTATAAACCACCCGCGCCGCGCAACCTGGCGCCGGGCAGCAGTGTGATACTGAATGGCTTTATGGCCGATGCACCCCGCTGGGAGGATCTGCAGTGGCTGCGTGAACACTGCAATTTGCCACTACTGGCCAAGGGGGTACTCAGCCCTGCAGATGCTGAACAGTGCCGGGCAACCGGACTCGACGGCATCATCGTGTCGAATCACGGCGGCCGCACCCTGGACGGCCTGCCGGCCACTATTGACGTACTCCCCGCGATCCGCGCGGCCGTCGGCAACGAGCTGCCGCTACTGCTGGACAGCGGTATCCGCCGCGGTACCGACATATTCAAGGCACTCGCTCTCGGCGCGGATGCCGTGCTGCTGGGCAGGCCATATCTTTATGCTCTCGCCACCGCCGGTGCCCTCGGCGTGGCCCACTTGCTGCGCATCCTGCGCGAAGAACTGGAAATTGCCATGGCGCTGTCCGGGCGACCCGACATCCGCAGTATCCAGCCTGATGCCGTCACAGGATCCTGAGAAAGTTCGAATAGGAAATATCATGCTGACCGTGATCGAAAATCTCTTTACCGCCGAAGAAGCCGCGCAACTGCGCGCGCAGCTGGTGGAGCAACCCTGGCTGGATGGCATCGCCACCGCCGGCGGTCAGGCGGCGTCAGTGAAAGCCAACCTGCAAATGGACGACCGCAACCCGGTGGCACAACAACTGCGCCAGCAGGTGCTGGAGCGCCTCGGCCGCAATCCGCTGTTTGTCTCCGCGGCGCTGCCACAAAAAATCTACCCCCCCAAGTTCAACTGCTACCGAGACGGCGGCCACTATGGCCTGCACGTAGACAGCGCCATTATGCAGCTGCCAAATGGGGAATCCCTGCGCACTGACCTGTCGATTACCCTGTTCCTGAGCGAGCCGGAAACCTACGACGGCGGCGAGCTGATGATTGAGACCCGCTACGGTGCCCAGGCAGTCAAGCTGAATGCCGGCAGTGCGGTGCTCTATCCTTCTTCCAGCCTGCACCAGGTGACCCCAACCACCGGGGGCGAGAGGATTTGCAGCTTCTTCTGGATCCAGAGCCTGGTGGCCGACGACCACCAGCGGGAGCAGCTGTTCGAGCTGGACCAGTGCATCCAGGCCCTGACCATGGATCGCGGCCACCAGGATCCACAGGTCAAATCCCTCACCGGGATCTACCACAACCTGCTGCGGGGCTGGGCCACTACCTAGGCTCCAACAGAACAACCCCCGATTTCGTTCTCTCGTATAAGTCCGGTGCGAAGGTGTCGATATCGGGTAGAGCCTTGTGAGACCGTCTGCGGCCTGGACGGCCGCAGCCGAGCCCCCATGGATGGGTATACGGCGTGTCTCACAAGGCTCTACCCGATAGCGGCACCGCCTCGAAGTAGTTGTTACGTAAACTCTACGAATTCCCAGTAACCCTCGCCCCCAACAGCCTACTCCCCTAGAAAATAGCCCCCCACAGTTGACACACATCAATTTACGTTTAGAATTTTCAGAAATTTCTGAAAGTTAAGAAAACAATGAAACTTTCCAGTCAGGCACAAGCATTCGTAATGCATTTTGGGGAAATGGGCAGCCGGTGGGGTTTCAACCGCACCGTGGGACAGATGTTTGCCCTGCTCACCATTCACAGCGAACCGCTCAATGCCGACCAGCTCGCCGAAGCGCTCAAGATCAGCCGCGGCAATGTGAGCATGGGACTCAAAGAATTACAGGCCTGGCGCCTGGTGGAACTGCACCACCAGCCCGGCGACCGCAAGGATTACTTCACCGCAGCCGGCTCCATCTGGGACCTGGCGCGCACCGTTTTCGAGGAGCGCCGCAAGCGTGAGCTCGACCCGACCCTGACACTCCTGCGCCAGCTTTTGCTGGCCGATCCACGCGACGAACAGGAAGCGCTGGCGCAGGAAAAAATCCAGGAGGTTTACAGCCTGCTGGAGATGCTCGACCAGTTTGCCAATACCCTGAGCAGGCTGGATCAGAAGGACCTGCTCAAACTGATGAAACTGGGATCCGGCCTCAGCAAATTGCTGGAACTCAAGTCCAAAGCCAGCGGTGGCTCTGGAAAAAAATAGGGCGTAGCAGGAATTTACCGGCGCCCGGCCCGGGCGCTGTCAGTGTTTTGTGAGGTGCGCATGCTGGATACACTGATCCTTTCGCGAATACAGTTCGCAGCCAATATAAGTTTTCACATTCTCTTTCCCACTATCACCATCGCGCTCTGCTGGATCCTGTTCTTTTTCAAGCTGCGCTTCGATCTCACCGGCAACCCGGTGTGGATGCGGGCCTACCGCTTCTGGGTAAAAATCTTTGCCCTCACCTTCGCCCTGGGTGTGGTCAGCGGCCTCACCATGTCTTTCCAGTTCGGTACCAACTGGCCCGGCTTTATGGAAAAAGTCGGCAATATCGCCGGCCCGTTACTGGGCTACGAGGTACTCACCGCGTTTTTCCTTGAGGCGACCTTCCTCGGCATCATGCTGTTCGGCATCAACCGGGTTTCCAGCCGCCTGCACACGCTCTCTGCGCTGATCGTCGCCGTCGGTACCACCTTGTCCGCCTTCTGGATTCTCGCGCTCAATTCCTGGATGCAGACACCTGCCGGCTACGAAATCCGCGACGGCGTGGTATACGCATCGGATTGGCTCGCGATCATCTTCAACCCGTCGTTCCCCTACCGCTTCGCGCACATGTTGCTGGCATCCGGGCTTACCGCCGCGTTCTTTGTCGCCGGCCTTTCCGCATACCGGATCCTGAAAGGTGACGACAAACAGGCGCCGCGGCTGGCCCTCAAGACCGGCCTGATCCTTGCGGCGATACTCGCACCAGTACAGGCGTTCGTCGGCGACCTGCACGGGCTCAACACCTTTGAACACCAGCCGCAGAAAATCGCCGCAATGGAAGGCGTCTGGGACACCGAGGCCGGCGCCCCACTGCTGCTGTTCGCGATCCCGGACGAAGAGCTGCGTACCAACCGTTTCAGTATCGGCATCCCCAATATGGCGAGCCTGATCCTCACCCATGAAACGGACGGCGTTATTCGCGGGCTGAACGAATTCGAGGGTGATCATCCGCCGGTAAAACCGATGTTTTTCGGTTTCCGCATCATGGTCGGCGTCGGCCTGCTGATGCTGGTCACCGCGTGGGGAGCCATCTTCCTGATGCGCCGGCGCGGCGAGCTGCCCACCTGGATGCTCCGGTTACTGGTCGCCATGACCTTTTCCGGCTGGGTGGCCACCCTCGCCGGCTGGTATGTCACTGAAGTGGGGCGCCAGCCCTGGCTGGTCACCGGCATCCTGAAGACCGCCGAAGCGGTGACCCCGGTGGCACCGGAAAATGTCGGCCTCTCGCTGACCCTTTACCTGATCACCTATGTGGTGCTCATGTGGGCCTACATCCACACCCTCAGGGTGATGGCGTTGAAGTCCGTAAAAGTCGAGGAGTTCGAAACCAGTGAACCGGCTGCCGACGGCAGCCTGACCAACCTGCCCAGAGAGGCAACTTCATCCACGCCCGGTCACAGCACTCAAGGAGGTGTTCAATGAGTGACGTTGTAACAACCATGGCCGGTAATGACTGGCTGCCGGTGGTGTTTATCGGCCTGATGGGGCTGGCGGTTGTGGTCTATGCAATCCTCGACGGCTACGACCTCGGCGTCGGTATCCTGCTGCCAATGGGAGAGGCCGACGAGCGCCAGCGGGACATCATGATCGCGTCGATCGGCCCCTTCTGGGATGCCAACGAAACCTGGCTGGTACTGGCTATCGGCGTGCTGCTGATCGCCTTCCCCACCGCCCACAGTATTGTGCTCACCAATCTTTATATCCCCGCCGCGATCATGCTGATCGGCCTGATCATGCGCGGTGTGGCGTTCGACTTCCGCGCCAAGGCGGCAGTGGATCACAAGCTCGCCTGGGATCGCACGTTCAAGCTCGGCTCACTGATCACCACCCTCGCCCAGGGCTATATGCTCGGGCAGTACGTGATGGGCTTTGATCGCAGCTGGTCCGCCTTTTATTTCTGTGTCGTGAGTGCCCTGGGAGTGACTGCGGCCTACACCTATATCGGCGCAACCTGGCTGGTGATGAAAACGGAAAACGCCCTGCAACAGCGCGCGGTCAAATGGAGTATTCAGGCCGGGCGCGCTGCCCTTCTGGGTGTAGTGGCCGTGTGTGTCGTCAACCCGCTGGTGAACCCGGGGGTATTCGACCGCTGGTTTACCTTCCCGCTGGTGATGTTTGTGCTGCTGATACCCACGCTGTGTTTCATTGCATTTATTGCCAATGACATTCTGCTGCGCCGGCTGCCGAAGGCGGATGACCGCCATTGCAGCCTGCCGTTCTATACTGTGGTGGGTATTTTTATCCTGAGCTTCAGCGGCCTCGCCTTCAGCTTTTTCCCGGAAATCGTTCCAGGTCAGCTCGATATCTGGCAGGCGGCCAGCGCGCGGGAATCCCTGCAGTTCATTCTGGTGGGCGCGGTGGTCGTAGTGCCGGTGATTCTGCTGTACACCGCGTTTTCATATCGGGTATTCCGCGGCAAAGCCACGGATTTACACTATTACTGAAGCGAACTAGACGGCGGAACAATGGAAACAAACACCGGCTTCAGGGCCGGTGTTTGTTTTTCCACTTCGCATATTCCTTCAGGACCTTGTAGGGACGTTCGGTATACCAGCCGTATCCCGCGCGGCGCTCTTCTGACACCTGGCCCAATTCGAAATACACTTCACCGTTGCGATCACCAAATACCGGACGGTCGCTGTCGATATCGTAAAAGCGTGCCCATAGCGGGCTCGCGTCATCATCCGCAATCAGTTCCTTGTATTCATACCTGGCGCGCTCGTAGCGGAAGCCGTTTATTTTGTGCTGCTCGAACCATTCGACGGCGTGTTCGAGCGCGCGCACAACCGCTGGCGGCGGGTTATCCACAGCCATCAGGAACAGCACCAGATCCGCACTTTCACTGGTGGCCAGGGCCACCGGCTCGAAGGCCCTCGCTGACGTCGGTTGCAGTGTCGCGGCATCGTGCTGAGCGCCCCAGATAGTCGGCCGGTCATCGATGATCACCTGGGTATCCACCAGCATTTGCAAACCGCGCTGCAGGCTCGCCTGCGCCTGCCGCCTCAGGGCCGCCGGGACAAATGCGAGACGTTCATCTCCGCGTGCCACGGCCCCCACCATATTCAGCAGGTTGGCAATGGCATCGTCATTGAAGGTGATGTCATCGTGGTATTTTCCCCGCAGGGGAAAGGTCTGCGGCCAGCCGCCATTGGGGTACTGGGCGAGGATCACCAGTTTCAGTGCACGCAGCGCAGAATCACAATAGCGCTTATCCGCAGTGGCATTACAGGCATTCACCATCACCCAGAACTGAACGCTGGTGGCGTAGTTGTCGAAGGTGGGCACATAGTCTTTTTCCTTACCAAATTCCTGCCCCGGCCTGCGCGGCGCACTCCCCATATCGGTGCGCTTCGACCAGCCGCCGGAAGGGGTCTGGAATGACAGCACCACATCCGCAATACGCCGCCCCTCCGCGCTGGCGATAAACACGGCATCACCGGTTGCCAGCTTTGCATCGAACCCGAAGCGTTTCGCAGCTGGTGCCGCGAGGGGTCTCTTGAGGCCGCTCTGCTGCACTTCCCTCTTCAGCGCATTCTGATCCAGCGCATGGAAGTGTTCAGACAGTGCTCGGTACTCCTGCATTGTGCGGGCAGGGTTGGCCGTTTCCACAGCCCTGGAATCACCAGAGCATCCGGCCAGGAGCACAAGGGAAGCAAAGGCAGCAGTCAGCGGTTGGCTAAATTTCACACAAGCACCTGTCAGACAGAATTCATTATTTGGTCTTACCAAAAACGATGCTATCAAACTCGATTCCCCGGTGAAACTACATATGGCAAGGCGCTGGAGTATTGGCGACGCTGCTCCGGAAGCCAGTGGTGGCGAAAATGAACCGCGGGGTATCCAGGATCTACAGGCCACGGCCCGTGGGTCTGCATGTCGTCCAAGAGATCGGAGCCGAGGTCACACCGCATGTTTTCGCAACTAATTGTCATTCGTATAGACATAAAACGGGGCGCCAGCTGTCACCAAATTGCACGCGAAACACCAGAATCGTGGACTTATGGCGCGTAAACGAACCGCTAAACTGTAATCAGGGAGTACCCTGAAACCACCCATTCAAACCGACAGTCTGGAGATCACGCCAATGCCCATTCGCGCTCACACCCTGGAAGCCGACTTCCCCGAATATGCCGCAACCATCCGCCAGATGCGCCAGGAAGATGTGGATTTCAAGATAGAGAGCGACGACTACAACAAACTGGACAAGGAAATTCGCGGTCTGGAAGAGCGCGGCGTTGCCACCGACGACAATCATTTCAATGAACTGAAAATCCGTCGCGCGCATATGAAAGACCGGCTTTACCGGCGGCTCAGGAATGGGCATGGATAACGGTTGCCCCAATACCGGGACAGCCGTTATCCGGAAAACCTGCCGGACAGGCCGGCAATAAAAAAGGGCTTCGCATCGCGAAGCCCTTTTCATTCAATGTCACTAAACCCTGAACAGACTTACAGGTTGCGATCGAAGAAGTCTTTCATCATCTGGTGCCAGTGCTTGCGAGTCTCCTTGCCGCGCAGGCTGTGCTTCTTGCCCGGGTAGGTCATCAGTTCAAACTGCTGGCCGTTGTCCTGCAACTGCTTGATCAGGCGAGTGGTATTGGAGAACAGCACGTTGTCATCCGCCATCCCGTGGTAGATCAGCAGCGGGCCCTTGAGGTCTTTCGCATACGGAAATACCGACGATGCCTCGTAAGCTTTGGGTACCTGGTTCGGGTTGCCCATGTAGCGTTCGGTGTAATGGGTATCGTAGAGGCCCCAGTCAGTCACCGGCGCGCCGGAAATCCCCGCCTTGAAATAGTCCCCGGCCTTGAACATGGTCATCAGTGCCATATAGCCGCCGTAGCTGTGGCCGTAGACACCGATGCGCTCAGGATCCACAAACGGCAGGGTGCGCAGGAATTTAACCCCGGTCACCTGGTCGTCCACCTCGACAGAGCCCATTTTCTTGAAGATCGGGTCTTCAAACTTTTTGCCGCGGTTGGCGGAGCCGCGATTGTCTACGGTAAAGACCACATAGCCCTGCTGCGCCATGTACTGGTTGAACGGACGATCCCAGCCGTTGGTGACCAGCTGTGCGTGCGGTCCGCCGTACAGGAACACCATAACCGGGTAGGTTTTTTTCGGGTCAAAGTCCGCCGGCTTGTACATGCGGTAGTACAGCGTATGCCCTTCCGGTGCCTTGATGGTGCCGAATTCAGGCGCGATCCAGTCACTCATGTACGGGTACAGCGGGTGGCCTTTTTCCACCTTGTTTTCTTCCAGCCAGGTTACGCGCTTGCCATCAGTTCCGTGCAGGCTCACCTGGGCCGGTGTGGTGGGGTTTGAATAAGTATCGATATAACCGGATGCATCATCCGCAAACTCGATCGAATGCATACCGGCGCGGGACGAAATCTTGTCGATGCCGGATTTGCCGTCGAGCCCCGCTACGTACAGGTGCCGTTCCAGCGGCGTATCTTTGCGTCCGCTGAAATACACCTTGCCCGCTTTCTCGTTTACCGCTTCCAGCTCGTCGATGGCCCAGTCACCAGCGGTCAGCTGCGCCAGTTGCTTGCCGGCAAAGTCGTACAGGTACAGGTGCTTGAAACCGTCTTTCTCGGATGCCCAGATAAAACGGTCGCTGTCTTTGAGGAAGCGCAAGTCATTGTGCAGGTTCACCCAGGTGTCACTGCGCTCAGTCAGCGCGGTGCGGGTCTTGCCAGTGGCGGTATCGACAAATCGCAGCTCCAGGGTCTGCTGGCTGCGATCCTGCCACTGATAGCTCAGCAGTTCGTCGCGCGCCCATTTGACGCGGGGAATGTAGATATCTTCATTTTTGCCCAGGTCCAGCCAGCGGGTTTTACCGCTGGCGAGATCCAGCACCCCCAGTTTGATCTTGACGTTGGGGCGGCCCGCTGCGGGGTAACGCTGCTGGATCATGTCGATGCGATCCGCGTAGATTTCGCTGCGGGTCACTTCGTCGACGGGGGACTCATCCACCTGCAGATAAGCTATCTGCTTTTCATCCGGTGACCACCAGTAGCCGGTCATACGGCCCATTTCTTCCTGGGCCACAAACTCGGCCATACCGTTTTTGATCGCGCCATCTTTCGCGCCGCCATCAGTGGTGAGCTGGCGCTCCTGACCAGTTTTCAGGTCCACCACGAAAATATTCTGGTCGCGGATAAAGGAGACAAAATGGCCCTTGGGGGAAACCCGCACATCGGTTTCAAATGCTTCGGTTTCGGTCAGGCGTTTTGGCTTGGCGTTGGCGACGTCGTAGTAGAAAACATCCCCGGCCAGCGGGAACAGCAGCGACTTGCCGTCTTTGGACCAGCTGTATTCCATAATGCCGCTGCCAAAAATACGCTGGCGCTCGCGACGGGCCTTTTCCTCGTCGGAAAGGTTCTCCTCACCCTTGTGCAACCGGTCGGAGTTGACCAGCATCCGGGTTTCACCGTCCTTGATACTGTATTCCCACAGGTCGTAGCGGTTGTAATCCTCTTTGCGCCCCTGGAGGAAGGTCACCCGGCTGCCGTCGGGTGAGTACTGCAGTGCGCGGGGGCTGGCGCCGCTCAGGGCAGGATCTGAGAATATTCTGTCGATCGTCAACTCTTCAGCAGACGAATATCCGGAAATCCCGGCAAGAATCAGGGGGAGAACAAGACGCTTCATAGTTTTGGAATCGGTCACACGTAGTTTGGGGATAAAACCGCACATCGCTGCGGCGTCATTTCCCTCATTCTAACGCGAAACCCTTCTCCCATGCCGCATAGGGAACCTCAGCTCCCCGCAGTCTGTGGCCACTTCGTCCCACCGCCGCCCCTAGGTCGCACGCTGATCAACAGACTCCATATCGGTTTTATCCACAGAAGCCGCTGGCCGATACGCCCAGCTCACGACAACCCCGGCCAGCAGGGCGGCCAGCACCGCGGGAATAATCGGATTTCCCCAGAATGAGTTGACGGTAGCCATGACCAGGATGGAAGTCAGGGAACCCGCCACCAGGGAAGCCAGCGCTCCCCGCCAGGAGTATCCAGGCCAGAAACGCCCGAGAAGGCCGCATACAAACAGGCCCGACATGATGGTGGAAATCATTTTGCCGATGTAGCCGATCAGGTCATCCGACAGCAGTGCAAGCCCGAGGGCCGCGCCAATGACCACAACCAGGCCCCAGCGGGAACGGCGGATGCCGTCGGCCGGTGTGGTTTGTGACTGCCGAGTGGAAAAGTCCCGCACCAGCACACTCACACCGGCGATGGCATCGGAACTGGCGCTGGACATAGTGGCCGACAGCCCGGCAAGCAGTACCGCCACACCGATGCCAACCGGCAGTACCTGCAGCGCCAGGAAAGGAAACGCATGGTTACGGTTCTCCAGCTCCCCGTTCAGGGCAAAAGCGCACATACCGATCACCGCAGGCACCAGCGAAAAACCGAAGTACAAAATGCCGGAGAGATAAAATGAGCGGCGCACAGAAGCAACACTGCGCGCAGAGTAGATACGCTGGCGAAATGACGGCGTAGCCAACACTCCAACCGCGATCACCAGCGCCAGGGAAACACCGGGCACAAGCCCGATCGCTAGCGGCGCCGCACTACCAGTTTCCGCTTGCGCCGCCAGCATACCCTGCCAGCCGCCGACCTGGTCCAGAGCAAAAAAAGCCATCAGTAAAAAGCCAACGAACAGTACCAAAGCTTGCAAGGTATCGGTCCACACCACCGCGTGGTAACCGCCAATAATCACAAATATGGCAAAACCTGCCGCCACAATCAGTTTTGACAATTGAAGGTCGATCCCTGCAACCCAGGACAGGTAAAGGCTGCCACCGAGAATATGCGCACCCAGCCAGCCCAGACAGGCGACAAAAATCAGCAGTGCCACTACTTTTTTTACCAGCGGGTGATCACCGACATAATGGGCCAGCTCTTCACTCATTGTGGAGAAACGCTGCGCGCGCGCCGGCGCAAACAGTACGCCGAGCAACAGTATCCCCACCGCGCCGCCAATACCGTACAGCGCCCCGGCCCAGCCATTTTCATAACCGAAACCCACCGCGCCCATGGAGGAGCCGGTGCCGACCATCGTGGCCACAGTAGTACCTACGGTCAGCAATAGCGGCAGGCTGCGCCCGGCCAGTAGAAAGTCGTCACCACTGCTCTGGCGGCGGCTGACAAACCAGCCCACCGCGATCAGAAAAGCGATATAGAGCGCGAAAATACTGAGAAAAAATGTGGCATTCATTGTCGGGATTTATTGTTATTGAACGCGAGTAACCGGGATGGCGTTCTGGAATTATCAGGTAGCAGGCGCCTTGTAACACACCACACCGACCTCCACTTTGCAGTCCACCACCAAATCGTTCACGGAACAAATTCGCGCAGGCGGGTTTGCGCCAAAGTTTTCCTTGAAGACTTTGTTAAACGACTGAAAATAGCGGGCATCAGTCAGGATCACCGTTACATGCACCACATCTGCCGCGCTGTAGCCGGCCTGATCCATGATTGCAAAACAGTTGTCGATGGCGAGCTGGGACTGCGCCACGATACCGCCTTCAACCACTTCGCCATCGCGCATCGGGGTCTGCCCTGAGACATACAGAAAGCCGCCGGCTTCCACTGCGCTGGAAAATGGCAGGTGTTGCCCGCCGGTACCTGTTCCACCTTCCGCACCAAACCTTTGAATCATACCTTCCCCCTGAAAATAACCAGTCAACAAACATCCGGGCCACGGGATCATGTTCCCGCGGGCCGGCTTTCGAATCAGTGCCGAAATAAAAATGCGCCGCTGCGGCTGTCGAGTACATCGCCATCGCGATATGCGCAGGTACCATTGACCCAAACCCGGGAAATTCCCCGTGCCGGTGTCAGGGGTTCCGCGTAGCTCGCCGCAGATTCCAATGTATCAAGGTCAAACAACACCAGATCCGCACAATACCCTTCGCGAATAAATCCGCGCTGTTTCAAGCCAAAGTTTCGCGCGGAAAGCCCTGTCATTTTGTGGATCGCGGTAGCCAGGTCAAACAACCCGAGGTCGCGACTGTAATGAGCCAGTACCCGCGGAAATGCGCCCCACAGACGGGGGTGTGGATGCGGGTCATTGGGCAAGCCGTCAGAGCCCACCATGGTCAGGGGGTGGCTGAGAATGTTGCGCACATCGGCGTCACTCATGCAGTGATAGACCGCACCCGCGGGCTGAAGCCTCTCTGCGGCAGCGAGGCAGGAAATGCCCCAGTCTTCTGCAATGTCCGCAAGTGGCCTGCCACTCTGGTCCGGACAAGACGTGGACCAGGTAATGAAAATTTCGGTATCGTCGGTCACCTGGGCGAGATCAAGTGTGCTGGAACTGGCGGTATAGGGATAGCAGTCACACGCCAGTTGCTGATGTTGCGCAGCCCGCTCCAGTGCGGCGAGTACTTCGCCACTGCGGCCCCAGTTGCCGCGCCCGGCACACTTGAGATGGGAAATTACCAGCGGCACGCGGTGTTCGCCGGCAGTCACCAGCGCTTCATCAATGGCATCGATAATGCGGTCAAATTCAGTTCGCAGGTGAGTGGTGTATACACCGCCCTGCTCTGCGAGCACTGCCACCATGGCCAATACTTCCGCAGTATCTGCGGCGTTCGCACTGCCATACGCGAGACCGGAACTGAGCCCTAATGCACCCTGCTGCAGCGCCTGACGCAACTGGGCGCGCATAGCCTGCAACTCCGAAGAGGAGGCACTGCGCTGTAGATCCGGCATGTGGTTGTTGCGCAGGGAAGTATGGCCCACCAGTGCAGCCACATTCGTGTTGGGACGCGCTTTCTGCACCGCGCGCGCGTAGTCTGAAAAGTACGGAAATGAAAACTGCTCGCGCCGCCCCAGCAGGTTGAGTGGATCCGGGGGCTCCGTATCGAGGGTCACCGGGCTGGCACTGATCCCGCAATTGCCGACAATAACCGTGGTTACCCCCTGGCTGATCTTTGCAGGTACCAGGGGGTTGTGGATAACTTCCAGATCGTCATGGGTATGAACATCGATAAAGCCCGGGGCGAGGCACCGGCCTTCCGCCTCAATATCCTCGTCACCCCGCTCGGGAATGCCCCCCTTGTCAACGTGCTCAATTCGTTCGATGAACCCGCCGTTGACAGCAACATCTGCGCAGAATGGCAATCCACCGCTACCATCGAAAACCTGCGCGTTGCGAATTACCGATTTGAAGCTCATCCACTGTCCTGTGAGTAATGCCGGTCAGTCCCCCAGCGGCAGACGATCCTCGCCATGCTTGTGACTGTCCAGGGTATGCTTGAGTCGCCGCAGCGCCTCGCGGCTCTTGCGTTTCTGCTTAACCGCCAGCTCCGTGGCCAACACATCGATTGCCGCCAGCATCACGTAGCGCGCGGCACTCGGCCTGAAAATGTAATCCGTTTCCAGCGGCTCGATGGGAATCACATGGTGCACAGCTTTCGCCAGCGGTGATTCCGCCACAGTGATCGCCACGGTCGCGGCACCATAATCGCGCGCGATTTCCGCCGCCTCCTGCACATCCGGGCTGTATCCTCCCAGCGACAGGCACAGCACCACGTCACCTGTGTCGATGGTCGACGCCGCCATGCGCATCAGCATGGGGTCGCAATAGGCCGTAGCCGGGAAGCCGAGTCGGAAAAAACGATGCTGGCATTCCTGGGCCATTACGGTGGAACCCCCACCAACACCAAAGACCAATACCTGCCTGGCATTGACCAGCTCAGCCACGGCCGGCTCGATAACTGCTTCAGTAATCAGCCGCGCATTGTGATCCAGCGCAGCCTTGATTTCGTCGTAAACGCCATAATTGGCACCCGGCTCGGTTTTTACTTCGGTGTAGAAACGCTGCCCAACCGCCAGTGCCTGCGCAAGGCGAAGCTTGAGGTCGCGCACATTTTTACAATCCACTGCTTTCGCAAAGCGAGTGATGGTGGCCTCACTGACCCCCGCCTTGCCCGCCAGTTCGCTGATACTGGCATGGGCCGCGAAATTGATATCGTCCAGTATGAGCCGGGCAATTTTCTGTTCGGCATCGCGCAACTGGCCGTAGTGGGCATGGATCTTCGAAACAATATCCGGTTCGTGACTCACAGCGTTTCCCAGTTTTTTTAGGTTTTTCAATAACATGACCCGAATGGGCCGACCGGATATTGATACTACGCAAGCCGGGCCAGTATAGGTATCGTGTTTGTTATTTTCAACACCAACTTTGATTTTGTGATATTTTCTACCAAGAGTGCCAACTCGTACCATTCGTAGTCTGTGAGCAGGGAGCGCCATGAAAACCAATAAGCACCAACGCAAACCAAACTTGTTGCATGAAGATGTCGCGCTTCCGGCGGCAGTGATTTACCAATCTCGCATTACCAACAATCTGCACTGGATGCAGGAGTTCGCGAACGAGCGCGATATCCTCCTTGCCCCCCACGGCAAAACCACCATGACCGCGGCGCTGTTTCAGCAGCAGCTGGCGGCCGGCGCCTGGGGAATGACCATCGCCACACCGCAGCAGGCGCGCGTTGCCGCTGAGGCTGGAGCAGAACGTGTCCTCATGGCAAACCAACTGGTGGGGCGGCAGAACTTTGCGTTGATCGAGTCCCTGCTGGTGGACTTTCCCAACCTGGATTTTTACTGCTTGGTGGATTCCGCAGCCGGGGTGCGGCAACTGGGATCGTTTTTCTGCGATAGAAAAGAACAGGCCAGAGCGCCCAAACTGCTACTCGAGATCGGTGTTCCCGGTGGCCGTACCGGTTGCCGTAACTACCAGCAGGTAAGAACCGTCTGCGAAATGCTGCAGCTGTTCCCAGCCCTGGAGCTCGCCGGGCTGGAAACCTACGAGGGCCTGATTCACGGCGAAGATGCTGAATTACGAGTACGCGCCCACCTGACCATGGTGCGGGCACTGTGCCTCGATTTACTGCATGACGATTGCTTCAGCACCGATACCGTCCTGCTCAGCGGCGCGGGTTCCGCCTGGTATGACGTGGTCGCGGAGATATTTAATGACCACAATGAAGCAAGGGTAAAAACGCTTATTCGCCCCGGCTGTTACCTGATTCACGACCGCGGTATCTATCAAAGCGCACAAACCGAAGTGATGCAGCGCCTGCACAGAACATGCAGGCCTGCAGGGGATCTCCAGTCGAGCCTGGAAGTATGGGCTTATGTGCAATCGCGACCGGAACCGGAAATGGCCATTCTCACTGCAGGCAAACGCGACGCAGCGTTTGATGCCGGACTACCGCAGCCAACCCTGCATTTTCGCCCGAACAGCGACCCACTGCCGACCCAAGCGCCGGATAACTGGCAAGTGACCGCCATCATGGATCAGCACGCGATGTTAAAGATTTCCGCGGACTGCGATCTCGAAGTCGGCGATATTGTCGCGCTCTCTACTTCCCACCCATGCCTGACCTTTGACAAGTGGCGAACAGTGCTGCTGGTGGACGATCAATACAATGTACTGGAAGCAATGGATACATATTTCTGATCTCTGTGTTTCTTGTCTATGCAAATATCAAACACGCCAAATAAAAAGATAATCATGAAATTTCAGTCTCTCCGCCCGCTTCTGCTAGCACTCTGCTGCGGCCTGCTAATGCCACTCCAATGCGCTGCAGCGGCGCAGAGCAATATGCCGCGAACGACATCCTTGCCGTTGATGCCCTATCCGCAACACGTCGTTGTGGAGAACGGAAACTTTACTCTCAATAGGGATACCCGTATTCGGATCATCGGCGACAGTACGTCGTTACTGGACGCCGCCATTGAACGCTTCCTGCAGCGGCTAGGCCAACAGCGAAATCTCACGTTAGATGTAGGCGGAAGTGCTTCCGGGACATCCGGACCTGAAGCAACGGAGATCCTGATTCAGCTGCCGCAAAGCCCAACAACCGGTGCTTTGCCACTAACACTCGCGCAGCTGCAGCAGGAGCGTGAAAAATACCAACTGCACATATCCCCGCAGCAAGTCACGCTTAGTGCAGGTGAGCCCTTGGGCATATTGCGCGGCCTGCACACCCTTTCACAGCTTATCGACAGCGAATCAGCTCCCATCCCGGCGATGCGGATAGAGGATCAGCCCCTGTACCGCTGGCGCGGCTTGATGCTGGATTCCGTACGCCATTTCTTTTCTGTCGATACCATCAAGCGCCAACTGGATGGTATGGCGGCGGCCAAGCTGAACGTTTTCCACTGGCATTTGACCGACGATCAGGGCTGGCGCCTGGAATCCCCTAGTTATCCCCGCCTGCACCAAGTCGCCTCCGGGGGCAATTACTACACTCGGGATCAGGTAAGGGACATCGTTGCCTATGCCGCAGCGCGCGGTATCGTGGTGGTTCCCGAGATTGATATGCCCGGCCACGCCAGTGCCATCGCAGTGGCGTACCCGGAATTGATGTCAGCCCCCGGCCCTTACAAGCCGGAAGACCGCTGGGGTGTGCATACGCCGCTGTTGAATCCGGCAAACCCGGACGTATTGATATTCGCGGGGAAGATCCTCGCGGAGGTCGCGGAGCTGTTCCCGTTCGAATATATCCATATCGGCGGCGATGAGGTAAACCCGGAACACTGGCAAAACAATCCGAAAATCCAGACCTATATGGCCGAGCACCAGCTCGACACGCCGCAGGATCTGCACAACCATTTCAACCTGCAGCTGACAGCTATCCTGCGCACACTGAACCGGCGCATGATCGGCTGGGATGAGGTCCTGCACCCGGATCTCGATAAAGAAGTTGCTGTGCAATCCTGGCGCGGCCCAGACGCGCTGGCGGATGCCGCCCGCGCTGGCCACCCGGCAATATTGAGTACCGGCTTCTATCTCGATCAACCCCAGTACACCGCCTACCATTACCGCAACCGGATAACACCGCAGGATGCCCCTGCCCTCCCCTCGTCCAAAGATGGCATATGGCATCATTGGGCGTTTGAATTTCCGCGCAAACGCGGCAGTGCCATCAGCGGGCAACTGACTTTATTCAGCACTGCCGGCAAAGTGACACGGGGCTTTATTACTTTCTCTGGCCAACGATCCCAGCCGCTGATGAATATTTCACAGCAGGGGCCACTAACCCGCTTTACCGTCGATACCTGGATGGGACCATTGAGTGCCCGTGTGCAACTCGAAGAGCAACAAATGTCCGGCGACTTCCTGGTGGGCAACGCGCCCTACCCGGTAACCGGAAGTTTTCTTGATACAGGTCATGCTCCGCAAGTACACGGTGCCGACATAACACTGACGGGCGAGCAGCAGCAAAATATTCTCGGCGGCGAGGCGGCACTGTGGGCGGAAATGGTGGACGAGCGCACTATCGACCTGCGCCTGTGGCCGCGCACGTTCGCGGTGGCCGAACGGCTCTGGTCCGGACAGCCCGCCCGCGATGAAGACGAACTGTACCGGCGCATGCAAGCTGCTGAACAATGGGCAGCCAGCGCATTGCCGCTGCAACATCGGCAACAGCAACAGCAGGCACTTGCGCGGCTGCTGTCACCGGAACTGGTCGACGCCGGTATCAACCTGAGCGCGGTTCTCGAGCCCGCCCACTACTACCATCGCCATCATGAAAAGTCGGCTCACGCCACTTATTCGCGCCGCGACCCGCTGAACCTGCTCGCAGATTCCCTGCCGGTGGAAAGCCTGGCCCTGCGCGAATTCCGCAATCTCGGACAATCCCTAACCCTTAACCCCAAACACAACGCCGACTGGAAAATTTTTCAGCACAGCCTTCTCCATCTGTGGCGCGCTGCGCAGGCGGCGGAGCAGATACTGACAACCCTGCCACAATCAAAGCGAAGTGACGAGATTCAGAAAATTGCAGAGCTTGCGATACTGCAGTCGGAACTGGGCTTCGAGATTGTCAGTCGGTATTCGGATCAGCGCCCTTACAGCCACGATGAAGAAATTGCAGTCCGGGAAAAACTCGATCGGCTTAATGGTATGCACCATGAAATGGCCTTCCCCGCCGCTTATGTACTGGAACAGCTCTGCGACCTGTTACAGTATTCGATCACGGCACCGGAAAAAATAACCAATGAGGAATCCACCGATGTTTAAGCTGTCTCGTTTCCACTACTGCCTTCCTGGCCTGCTTGCGCTCAGTATCCAGGGCTGTGTGCCGGGTGAAGCGGAGTCCTCGATAGACACCCGGGACTGGATGCCACAAGGCAGTTTTACTACAGGCATCGAGGGGCCGGCGAGTGGGCCTGATGGCAGCCTCTATGTGGTCAACTATGAAAAGCAGGGCACCATTGGCAAGATATCCGGCGAGAGCGTTGGTGAACTCTGGTTGCAATTGCCCGGCAACAGTGTGGGTAACAGTATCCGCTTCAACCAGCAGGGCGAAATGTTTGTGGCGGATTATGTGGGCCACAATATTTTCCGTATCGACAGTAACAGCGGTGAAATCCTGCAGACCTACCACAACCCGGACATGCACCAGCCCAACGACCTGGCGCTGGCCGCAAACGGCACAATTTATGCGAGTGACCCCAGCTGGTCTACCAATAGCGGTCAACTGTGGCGGCTTGATACCGACGGCACTTTTACCCTGCTGGAAAAAGACATGGGCACCACCAACGGCATCGAGCTGAGCCCGGATAACAAGAAGCTGTACGTGAATGAAAGCGTGCAGCGCACGGTGTATGTGTACGATGTGCTGGACAGTGGTGATCTCGCCAACAAGCAGCTCTTCATGCAGTTTGATGACCACGGGTTAGACGGCATGAAAACGGATACTGAAGGAAACCTGTATATCACCCGTTATGGTGCTGGTGTGGTATTGAAAGTTTCTCCGGAAGGAGAGGTTTTGCGTACTATTCACTTACAAGGACAACACCCCACCAATATTGCCTTTAGCCTCGATGGTCGGAGTGCTTTTGTAACTATGCAGAAGCGCGGTGCCATCGAACACTTCTCTACGAAGTTCTAAAAAATTTTAGCGGTGGCGCTGCGGGGTGCAGCCTTGCCTGCCAGACCTTCCGCAGAGCGACCTCGCGGAAGAGCCCCCATGGATGGGTTCACGGGGGGGGGGCCTAGCTCGTGTCTGGCAAGGCTGTGCCCAGCAGCGGCACCGCCACCAGTCTACCTACAAGCACAAAAAGCCCACCCGCTTTTGGCGGGTGGGCTTTTTAATTCACGCAGCCGAGAGGTAAATCGGCTCGGTTTTCAGGCTTTAGAACTTCGCACGCAGCCCAAGGGCATAACGCCGGTCAGTAATGAAGTTCAGAGAGTCGGTACGAGTACCATTCTGATCCAGCTGCAACTGGGTGCGGGTTTCCGTATTCAGGATATTGCTTGCTTCCAAACCGACCTGAATATAATCCGTTACGTCGTAATAAACCGAGCCATCCAGGAAGCCCGCAGCCTTGGCATAAACCGGCGCGAACTCGTTGGAGTCGCGGCGGGTTACCAGGTACTCGGAGCGCCAGTTGTAGGCCAAGCGTGCAGACACATCACCGTACTCGTACATACCCACGATGTTGTAGTTTTCATCTGAGTAGCCCGGCAGCGGCAGGTCGGTGAAGGCGCGGAAGCTGTTGCGGCTGTCGCGCTCCGGCTCACCGTTGTTATCGAAGCGTACTGCACCCAGTTGCTCGTCGCTCATCGGATCGTTCAGGTTGTTCTGGTCGATGTAGGTGTAGTTCATCTGTACACCCAGGCCACTCCAGGCACCCGGCAAATTCTCGAAGAACTGGCTGTAGGAGATCTCGAAGCCCTGAATGGAACCCTCACCGTCGTTCGCCGGACCGTTGAAGGACACTTGCTGGGTAACACCAGTGCGCGGATTGGTGATATCTGTCAGGAATGGACGCTCGCGGAACAGGTTGTCGATGTCCTTGCGGAACAGCGCCAGTGTCAGCGAGCCGGTGTCGGAGAAATACCACTCGGTGCTGAGATCCAGGTTGGTGGCCTTTTCCGGTTCAAGGAACGGGTTGCGGGCGGAGCCGTAGAGCTCCACGCTGCCGGGAACAATGCCAACCACTGGACCGCCCACCTCAGAGCGCTCCACTTCGTAACGCACATCAATCACGCGCGAACTGCGGGTGTCCTGCAGGTTCGGGAAGTACAGGCTCTGGGAAGCGCCGAAACGCATGATCACATCGTCTTTGACATTCACCGCCACGTTTAAGCTCGGCAGCACGGTGCTGTAGTCAGTGCCGTCGGTGGTGGCCACGGAACCCTGACCGTCGGCAAACGCCAGCAACTCCTCGCTCAGAAACTCCGCGCCTTCCCCATTCGCGGTCGGCATCACCGTGTAACCCGTGGACTGCAGCTGGTAGCTCACATAGCGCAGGCCCATGTTGCCGCGGTACGGCATATCCAGGGTGTCATCGGCGAAGTCGAAACGCACATAGGCTTCCGCGCGCTTCTCGTTACTGGAGGTTACGTCGTGCGGTGCAAAAGGGCTGCCCGGTGCAATGCGCCCGGCCATGTCCACGGTTGCCTGGTAGCAGTTGGGATTGCTCTGACCGAGGCCTGGTGTCGGTACCGCGCCAGGTTCACTGCCATAGGGCGCGGTATTGAAGCCGTTCTCGCAGGCACGGCGCATGAAGTTGGCGAAGTCCTCGGCAGAGTCCATCTTAATGAACAGGAAATCGCTGCGGCCCTTCAGCACGTCGCCGTCGTAGAAGTCACTCCAGTCCTGGCGCTCGAACTCCTCCGGGATCACGTAGAAATCGCCGTTGTTGGACAGCGCTGTATTCCATGGGGTGTTGACTGCGCCCCAGTTGGAGTACTCGGTGTCGCGCACGGTGAGATCCTTGTCGGAACTGTACACACCACCGCTCAGGGTACGCGCCCAACCGTCGCCAATTTCAAACTCCACATCCAGTTTTATCGCATCCATGGTGGCATCGGCATCGATCGCGGTATCGATCGCGGTGGCCAGAAACACATCCGGGCGCAATCCATCCCAATTCTGCGTGTAATCCGGCTCGAACATACGATCACTCAGGAACTCGACCGCCGGGGTGCTGCCACGCAGATCCAGGTACACGTCGGATACCGTGTGTTGGGCGCGGGCGTTGATGCCGTTGTTGATCATTTCTTCGGTGGCATCCACGCGCTGCACATCGAGCGCCAGCTTCAGGCGGTCAGTGGCCTGCCACTCCACATTGAACGAAAGATCCTCGACCGAGGACTCCTCATTGTTGAATCGGGAGGACAGGTGCGTTGGCATCTCGCCGCCGAAACTCAGAACGCCGCTGGTGAACCTGTTGTTCTCATCCCAGGTGGGCATCTGGTCTGCAGAAACAGTGGCATCAGTGCGAATGCGGTGATCCCACCACTGCACCGGTTCGAAGCCTTGCGCCTGTGGCCCGATCACGTTTTCACGCCAGGTCAGGGAGGCATCAGAGCGCACGTACTCCAGCGTGGTGATAACGCTGTCATCCGGACTCCGCCACTGGAAGGAGGTGGCGAAGCCGGTGCGCTCGCGGTCGTTCTCGGCGGTGCGCAGAGAGTACTGACCGGGGGTGTAGTAGACGCTGCCAGCAGGCTGCTCCGGGAAGGCGACCGGCCCTTCCACCGGAGAATCCGACGCGGTGCCACCGATTACGGTTCCGGTACTGTCCCAAGCCGGCGGAATGTTGATGTGCGCGTCGCCGCGGGAGTAGAAATTAGCTACACCGACACCGTCGCCGCGGGTGGCTAGTTCGGCGTGGGAGGCCGACACCAGGAAGCCGAAGTCACCGGCGTCGGTCTCCCACACGTCGCTGAACAGACCGGAGAAAGTCGGCGTGCTCTCTTCGCGGAAATCACCGTAGTTGCTCTTTACAGTACCGGCAATCATCTGTTCACCGGAGTCCAGGGGCTTGCGGGTGATCAGGTTGACCGTGCCGGCGACACCACCTGCGATCATATCCGCGGTCTGGTTTTTCACTACTTCCACCGCGCCCAACAATTCCGGGGAAATATCTTCAAAGTTGAGGCCGCCATTGCGGGTGGCGCTGAAGGAGTCACGCCCGTTGATCTCGCTGCGCACGCGGTCAAGGCCGCGTACTAGCACCCCGGTACCTTCGTCGGCATAGTGATTGGGGTCATCGGAAGCAGCAAATCGCTCGATGCTGACACCGGGCACCCGCTGCAGAGCCTCAGTGACGGACTTGTCCGGCAGTGCGCCGATATCCGATGCAGTGATCACGTCTTTGACGGTATCACCATCGCGCTTCATCGCCTGTGCGGATTGCAGTGTTGCGCGGATATCGCCGTAAACAACAACTTCCTCTACCGACTCGCCGCTAGACGGTTCCGCTTCCTGAGCCACAGCCTGAGCCGGCAGGATGCCATACACGGCACTGCAAACCGCGATACTCAGAAGCTTGTGATTGAATTTCCTTGGCATGGCTAACCCTCGGTGGTGTTCATTTTTATTGGTGAGAAAGCACTACCCCAGGCACTCCCTGCCCAGTGCTTTCTTTATTACCTCTCCTAAAGTCTTGCGCGATCGCCACACCACTTACGAATCAGTTTCTCCATCGCGAACCGGCGCGAAAAAGAAGCTCCGGGTTCCCCCGCAAATGGCGAAGCTGGCGGAGGTACCCGACTACGAGCGGTACAAGGTGGCTCATAATGAGTGACTGGCGATGCCAGCGCGTAAGGAAAACATATCAATCAGGAAAATAACTTTCAATAATTAAAATTATTTTTGGTATAAATTTTCATAGCCAGCCTGTATTTCGCTGAAATGAGCGCCAACCGGGCATTTCCGCCACCGATGGCCACGTCGGATTACAGGGAAATAGCCGGCGAAATGCGTCAACTGTGTCACAGTTTGGACAGGCCAACGGCAGACAAACCGCCCCCCAAGGTCAGGCCAGCTAGATTGGATTGCAGTTCAACGGAAGAAATGGCGTGCGCGATCTGCCCGAGAGACCCTGAGAAGCCGCGATGCCTCTACCCTGTCTCCCTGGTGACCAAAAAGAGATTATCCGACCAAGGAATTGATCAAGAGCATTTACACGCCAAGCAGTGCCCGCCATTATGTAATGTCAGAACAGATGAGAGATGACGAGGCGACCATGAGCCGGCCCTACCTGAGAATCGACATAGTCTCTGACATTGTTTGCCCCTGGTGTGCCATCGGCTACCTGCGCCTGCAACAGGCCATCCAGACCAGCCCTCACCAGTTCGATATCAACATTGTCTGGCACCCTTTCGAGCTGAACCCGCACATGGTCGAAGCCGGTGAGAATCTGCAGGAACACATCACTGGCAAATACCGGATTTCCACCGAGCAAAGCGAGGGTAATCGCCAACACCTGAAATCCCTTGGACAGGATCTCGGTTTCGACTTCAACTTCACTGACGATATGCGCATCTACAACACCCGCCGCGCCCATATCCTGATGCACTGGGCTGAACCCACCGGCAAGCAGACCGATCTGCAACTGCGCCTGTTCAACGGCTACTTCACCGAAGGCAAATGCCTCAGCCACGACAGTATCTTGCTCGACGCGGCAGAAGCCGTGGGCCTGGACCGGGAAGCCGCCGCCGCAGCACTCGACGACCCGGCCATGGCGCGCCAGACCATGGCCCGTGAAGAGCAGCTGGTGCTGCAGGGAATCCAGGGGGTTCCGCTGTTCATGTTCAATCACGATTACGCCATCAGCGGCGCCCAGGAAACAGAAGTGTTTCTTCAGCAACTGGAACAGATTGCCACTGCCGGCTCGTACCTCTGATCTCCCGGTCGCCCCTGCGGCAACAGCCAACGCCGCAGGAACAGCCCCCCTTACTTGCAAAGCGGGTCTCCTTTCCCCTGCCAAATAGCCTCCAAAAATCGCGCACTTAACAATCGTTAACCCAACTTTACTTCTGGTGAACCAACAGAACGCTTATTTTATGGTCACATGAGCTCTGATAATTACGGAGCAAATTCCATGAAATATATCGCGGCCATTGCAGCCATTGCCTCACTCGCGGCGTGCTCCAGCACCCCCAAGGCTCCGCCGGTATTTTCCGAGTCACTGATCACCAATATCACTGAACAGGGCAACCGCATGTTCACTTACACCGCCACGGTTAACGGCGGAGGCGGCGGTGAAGCCCCTGGTGGTCGCGGAGGCAGAGGCGGCCCTGGTGGTGGCGGTCCCGGAGGCGGTATGGGTGGCGGCCCTGGCGGTGGCATGGGTGGAGGACCCGGCGGCGGTATGGGCGGTGGACCCGGTGGTGGTATGGGTGGCGGACCCGGTGGCGGCATGTCCAGCAAGATGCGCATAGACCCGGACAAGGCTGCCCAGGAACGCCTCGAGGAAGTACTCACCAGCACCAATTACTGCCGGCACGGCTGGTTTGTTATCGAGAAAAACACCCAGCAGGGTTCTGTGGAAATCAAGGGTGAGTGCCGCGCGGGCTGACCCAAACCAATAAGTAAAAATCAACGACTCACAAGGCGAGAACACAATGGACAACGAAAAACCAAATGGGCCGGTAGTTCCCACCTTGCCATCGGTCGAGACCGCAACCGAAAAGCCCTTTAGCCGCAGGCAGGTACTTTCCACACTGGGTTTGACCGGTGCCGCACTGTTGGCCGGCTGTAAAAATGGTGGCGGTTCTGGCGGCGGTTCAGGTTCCGGCAGCTCTTCCAGTAGCTCCTCCTCCGGCGGCTCTTCCAGTAGCAGCTCTTCATCTGGTAGTTCGTCTTCCAGCGGTTCTTCAAGCAGTTCGGGCAGTAGCTCCGGTGGTACCACACCAGGCAGCTGTACGCTGATTCCGGAAGAAACCGAAGGGCCCTACCCTCTGACCGCAGTGCTGAGCAATTCCGCTATGGTGCGCGCCGATATCACCGAGGGCAAAACCGGGGTACCGTTGAAACTGGCACTAAACCTGGTGGACGTAAACAACGACTGCGCTCCCATTACCAATGCGACCGTATATGTCTGGCATTGCGACAAGGACGGTGTGTACTCCGGTTATTCACAACCGGGTGCAGATGCCCGCGGTGAAACCTTCTGTCGCGGTATCCAGGATGTGGACAGTGATGGCATGGTGCTGTTTGAAACCATCTACCCGGGCTGGTACACCGGTCGCATTACCCACATTCACTTCCAGGTATTCCTGTTCAGCAGCGGCACCGCAACTGCCACTTCACAGATTGCCTTCCCGGAAGAAATTACCCGCGCAGTGTACGATTCCACACTCTATGCAGACCACGGACAGAACAGCTCGGTGAGCAGCTTTTCCGCTGATAATGTGTTTAGTGATGGGGTGAGTTTCCAGTTGGCAGAAGTAGCCGGGGATGTGGAAAACGGTTATGTGGCGACGTTGCAGGTAGGTATCGCCGTCTGACGCATTTCCAACAATTGGAAGTTATCTAAGGCCAGTAGAATCTGCAAATCGTTGGGATAAGGTGCCGATAGCGGGTGTGGTCTTGCGTGACCGTATGCGGCCTGGATGGCCGCATCCGAGCCCCCAGGGATGGGTTTACGGCGTGTCACGCAAGACCATACCCGGTAGCGGTGCCGCCACAGCTCTTTCCGAAAAACTAGAAAAGCCGTGGCAACAAGGTCAATTTAATGCGCGAGCAAATAATCCGCGTGGAAGCGCAGATGCTGCTCAATAAACGAGGCGATAAAGTAATAGCTGTGATCGTACCCGGTATGGTGTTCGACCTTGACCGGATAACCCGCCGCTTCCGCAGCAGCCTCCAGCGCATTCGGCTTCAGCTGCTGCTCGAGGAACTGGTCGTCTTCCCCCTGTGAAATCAGCATCGGCATGCGTTCAGTAGCACGACTCAGCAGCACCGTCGCATCGTACTCTTCCCACAACGTTTTATCGGAACCCAGATAGGCCGAGAAGGCTTTCTCGCCCCACGGGCATGCCATGGGATTACAGATCGGGCTGAACGCCGATACCGAGGTATAGCGGCCCGGGTTTTTCAGTGCGATTGTCAGGGCACCGTGCCCGCCCATCGAGTGGCCGGAAATTGCGCGGCGTCCGCTGACCGGGAAATGCGCTTCAACCAGCTGCGGCAGTTCTTCCACAATGTAATCGTACATGCGGTAGTGCTGTTTCCAGGGCTGCTGGGTGGCGTTCAGGTAAAAGCCGGCACCCTTGCCCAGGTCGTAACCCTCATCATCGGCAACCTCATCACCGCGCGGACTGGTATCCGGTATCACCAGCACAATGCCCAGCTCCGCCGCCATACGCTGGGCGCCGGCCTTCTGGGAAAAATTTTCATCGGTACAGGTTAACCCCGAGAGCCAGTACAGCACCGGGAATTTCTGCTCCGTTTCTTTGGTATCCGCCGCAATGGGTGGCAGATAAATGGCAAAGCGCATTTTGCAGTCGAGCACCTGTGACTGGTGCTCATACTGCCGCTGCGCGCCGTCAAAACAGCGGGTTTCGCTGACTAGTTCGATCGACATGCAGCCTCCGGCTTATTGGTAGTGAATAACGCTGCGAATGCTTTTGCCTTCGTGCATCAGGTCAAAGGCCTCGTTGATTTTTTCCAGCGGCATGGTGTGAGTGATGAAATCATCCAGCTTGAACTCACCGGCCAGATAGCGCTCTACATAGTCCGGCAGTTGCGAACGCCCCTTGACGCCACCAAAGGCGGTTCCGCGCCACACGCGGCCAGTTACCAGCTGGAATGGACGGGTAGAGATTTCCTGGCCGGCACCGGCAACGCCGATGATGACAGACTCGCCCCAGCCCTTGTGGCAGCACTCCAGGGCAGAGCGCATGACGTTGACGTTACCGATACATTCAAAGGAGTAATCCACACCGCCATCGGTCAGGTCGACAATCACTTCCTGAATCGGCTTGTCGTAATCCTTCGGGTTAATGCAGTCGGTCGCGCCCAGTTTCCTGGCCAGTTCGAACTTGCTGGGGTTGATATCCACCGCGATGATCCGTGATGCCTTGGCCAGGCGTGCACCGATGATTGTGGCGAGGCCGATGCCACCGAGGCCGAAAACGGCTACCGTCGCTCCTTCTTCCACCTTGGCGGTATTGGCGACAGCGCCCATACCGGTGGTGACGCCGCAGCCCAACAAGCAGATCTCTTCCAGCGGTGCATCCTTGTTCACCTTGGCGACGGAAATTTCCGGCAGCACGGTGTATTCAGAAAAGGTCGATGTACCCATGTAGTGGTAAATCGGCTGGCCGTTGATGGAGAAGCGGGTGGTGCCATCCGGCATCAGGCCCTGGCCCTGGGTGGAACGGATTTTCTGGCACAGGTTGGTTTTGCCGGACTTGCAGAATTTGCACTCGCCGCACTCAGGGGTATACAGCGGGATCACGTGGTCGCCCACCGCTACACTGGTTACGCCTTCGCCCACAGATTCCACAATACCGCCGCCCTCGTGGCCGAGGATTGCAGGAAACACGCCCTCGGGGTCATCGCCAGACAGGGTAAACGCATCCGTGTGACACACGCCGGTGGCGATCAGTTTGATACGCACTTCACCCGCCTTCGGTGGCGCAACTTCTACTTCCTCGATCGTCAGCGGCTCACCCGCCTTCCAGGCCACTGCGGCCTTGCACTTGATGGTCTCAGCAGACATGAATTTTCCTCTATTGGCATTTCCCGGTCACCGCCGGGTTTGGCTGACAGCTTAACAGATCAGCTGCTGATTGATGGCTCGGATCGATACCACACGCCAGCGGACTGCGCGGTTTGACGTTTTTTTGCACACTAACGGTGCATAAGGTATGCCCCGAATTCGCGGGCCGCCTGCCAGAGGGCGCCAAACAGAGTGACACTTTAATTGGCCTGCAAATTGCTACAGCTTGAATGGGGCGACCCAGCAGACCGCTAGAAAATAACAAATGGGGAGATGACGATGAACGACCACCAGTGGTTGATGAATTCCCAGGCCCTCAATGCACTGCGTAAGCTGCGCAAACGCATCCATGCCGAGTTCGGCCTGAACCTGCGCTTTTCCGACTTCGATTTCGAAGGACAACTGGCCAGGCTCAAACATCACACCAAAGACAAGGACAGCCTCCAGCTCATCGCTGAACTGGAGTGTCTCCGCGGCAGCCCCTTCCTGACCGGCGAAGAACCGCCGCAAAGGCTGTACCGGGGGCACAAGATTCTGCAGGAGACGGAAAGAAAAGATATTTATGAAATGATCTATGGCGAGGAACTGGCATTGCACAATGGCCGTGGGGCATGCGCTACCCCGCGAAAAATATATCGGGGCCAACCGATATTATCCTGACAATCACCCGATAAAGTCAGTGGCCACGAAACCAAGCACCAAATTAACGACCGGCCAATTTCAACAGCGAAGAAGCTTCCAGATCATCTTCTATCTGGTCGAGTACTTCTTTGGCAATCTCTGCCAATAGATATTCGGTCGCCTCTTGCGTCGTATCTTCAACCACTCCACCGTCTTTCGGCGCGCGAGTGACATAGTTTCTCCGCAATTTCAGTTTGGCAATTTCAACCTTGCCCTCGCGGAGACCCTCCTGGCGAGTTCCGTTGCGCCCCTGTATCCGGTATTGAAAGCTGCCATAAGCGTTCATCACGCCTTTTTCAATATCGAACTCCGCACCACTGAATATGTCATTCATCTTCTGGCGAATGACAATGTCAAAGCTTGTGTAGAGAACAACTGGAGCGCCTTCTGTCACCAACAGTACTTCTTCATCAACAAAAAATTCACCAAACCTTAACTGTACCTGCTGCGTCAAGTAGTCGGCAAAATCCTGCATGGCCTGTTTCTTCATATCACCCAGCCCACCGTTAGTGCCGGATAACGCCAATAGCAAGTTCAGGTTATTTCCAGTCAGGGGCGTCGGCGCTTCAATGGTGACTTCAACAGGTGCGATTTCGAGACGGATGGCGGGATCATTGGTCGCGAGTCGAGGCCAGCCATCCAGGCTTCCCGCGTTGGCGTCAAATGCCACAAAAAGTGTAGGGAGGAAAAAAAACCACGCAAAAAACAGGCGAGGGAACTGCGATAAAAATGGTCTATCTGAGGGCATGCGCTATAACTCCTTAGCATCCGAGGTTTGTTGATCCATGTGAATTAGGAAAAATCAGATTTTTCCCTGCAACCAACGGGCCACTTAAAGAATAAAATTTTACGCGCCAAAGTTACAGACTTTTAAAATCCGCAAACGACCTTTGCGACATCAAAAAATATCACAGACCATACAGCTTCAAATGAGACGTACCTCAATAATTCATTATCGAGGTATATTCACTTAATAATGCTCACTTTTTGAGTGGAATCCTTTCACCAGAGGAAATGCGCTCGCGTGTGCCATTGCGCGCGCATATGAGCCTGCGACCCAGTAATACATCTCCGCGCACTGGCATATTATTGAATCCCTGCGTAGTCATGCCCCCAGTTCCATTTCATTGCGGCCACCAGAGAACATGCGAACGTTCCAGAATCCGGTGATTCCGGTAGTAAGCCCGCAGGGAAAGAACAAAGAGTTGTGATATTGAGCTGCGGGCAGGCTTGGGCAGACTTGGATAGCCAGCCCGCAACTTATGCAATTGCTACGGCAACCTGATGACAGGCTGCCCGCGTGGCCACATCAGTGGTGCGCAGAGACTGCCGCCGCATAATCATGGCAGGTACTGTCGTTTACGGCGTGGGCAATATCCCCCATGCTCAACATCCCTACCATACGTTTAGCGCCATCCACTACCGGCATACGGCGAATTTTCATCCGCTCCAGGTGTGCCACTGCTTCCTGGATATGTTCGTCCGCATAGCAGTACTCAATACCCTCAGTCATCACATCCTGGGCGGTCATCTCCCGCATATCGCCTCCTTCCGCCAGCCCGCGGCAGACAATATCCCGGTCTGTGACCATTCCGATGAGGCGGTCATTCTCGCCCACCGGGATCGCACCCACGTCGTGATCCCGCAGCAGCTGCGCCACTTTCCACAGGGGCGTATCCGGTGAACACCAGGTCACACCCCGGTGCATGGCTTGCTCAACCTTCATTTCACACCTCCGCACTCGTTGATCTACATGCCAGTATAGTGAGTGATACCAGCGCAGGAATGACTACGGACTCCTCCCGGCACGCCCTAAGATTTGAAGCAGGAACGGAAGAAAAACGAGAGGTAAACGGTCATGGCAAAAGCCTGGGTTCTGGTAGCCAACCATACTCATGCACGCCTGTTCGAAGCGGAAAATCGAGCTGGTGCACTGAGGGAAATTGAAGCAATGGTTTATCCGGAAGGACGCATGAAGGGGCAGGAATTGCTCAGCGATGCGCCGGGGCGCTCATTCGACAGCCTAGGGCTGGGCCGCCACGCCATGAGCTCGCCGACGGATCTGCGCAAGCAGGGCGCTCAGAAATTTGCGCGCGACATCGCTCACGCGCTCGAGAAAGGGCGGCAGGAGGGACGGTATGACAAGCTCTACATTGTCGCCGAGCCTTCCATGGCCGGTAGCCTGCGCATGTCCATGACGGCCCCTACCCTCGCCACCATTGCCGGCGAGTCCCGCAAAAACATCACCAATTGTGATACTGAGGAGATACGCGCGCAGTTGCCTACCTGGCTGTAACGCCCACCAGACAAGGGATGAGCGCCGCCAGCAAGCCGATGGTTGCTGGCGGCGATTGATTTGTGACGGGCAGATTGCGAACATGCCCGCAGCAAAATCAATATCAAGGAAGCGGCAATGCTGAGACTGTTCGAAATCCAGCGCGGCAAAATCCGAGAATCCAATTCCGGCGGTCAATACGAAAACAAACAGCTGTCTGAGGCAGCCTGGATCGACCTCCAGGAACCGGAAGAAGACGAGCGCGAGTTGCTGGAACAGCTGCTGCGTACCGAGCTGCCTGAATCCGAGGACGTGGAGGAGATCGAATCCTCCGCCCGATACTTTATCGATACCGCTGGCATCCATGTGCACTCCCTCTACCTCACCCAGAGCGAAGGGCGCCACAATACCGCCACTGCGGCATTTATTCTCCAGCCCCAGCGCCTGATTACCGTGCGCGAATCCGAACTCGCGGACTTCCGCCTGCTGCGCATGCGCGCCCGCCGCGGCCAGGTGGAAGCCCACAGCGCCCAGGAACTGCTGATCCTGCTGTTTGAACAAAAGGTGGAAAACCTCGCCGACGCACTGGAGGATAACTATCTCAAGCTCGGGGAAGTCAGCCATCTGGTGCTGGAAGACGAAGACGCCGAGCTGGAAGAAGCCATCGATCACCTGGCGAAACTGGAAGACAGCAACGGTAAGATCCGCCTGTGCCTGATGGATACCCAGCGCTCCATCGCCTTCCTCCAGCGCCACCTGAAGGATGACCCGGAGCTGCGCGAAAGCTGCTGGGGTATTCTGCGCGACATCGATACCCTGATGTCTCACACCACCTTCCTGTTCGAGAAAATCAACTTCCTGATGGACTCCACCCAGGGCTTCATCAATATCGAGCAGAACCAGATCATCAAGATCTTCTCCATCGCCGCAGTGGTATTCCTGCCCCCCACCATGGTGGCAAGCATCTACGGTATGAACTTCGAGCACATGCCGGAACTGCAGTGGCTGCTGGGCTATCCCTGGGCGCTGGGTCTGATGCTGATGGCGGGTATGGCACCCTACCTGTACTTCAAGAAAAAGGGGTGGCTGTAACGCCCCCCAATTCAACCTCACCGCGCCACCAAATCACCGCCAACTGCTAACCTTTTAGAGGCTTGAAAATTCCAAAGGGACGCGGACGCGACATGGCAACGGCGGGCAGTAACAAAGCTGGCAACGGGGGCAAACCCTTCCACATGCGACGCTGGCTCAGCGTGCAGCAGGCAGTAAACCACCTCAGTGCCCTGTCCGAGGAGCCCATCACCAGTGATGACCTGGCGCGCCTGGCTGAAGAGCACAAGCTCGACCTCTACTGGTACCGGCCGGGTCAAAAGCTGCGCTACCTGCACCGGCCCAACTGGCCGACCACTGAACTCCAGCAACCTCTGCGCCTGTGCCCGGATCACAGCAACGACTGGCGGGCGATCGCCGGCATCTTGCGCCAGCGCCCGGCGCTGCCGGCGGATGAAAACGACACCCCCGTGCTGCAGGATCCCGATGGCAACCTGCTGAAAATCACTTTCGACCTGCAGCGCCGCCCGGAACCCTTCAGCGGTCGCTGGTATCCGAACTTCGCCGAGCTGGTGGTCAGGCGCGGAGACCTGGAGCTTCTGGAAGGCCACCTGTTTACCGAGGAGGAAACCAGTGAGCTTGAACCACACCTGCTGCTGGATGTGATCTGGCAACTGGAACAGCTGGCGCTGGAAAACGGCGACGCGAGCACACCGAAGCACGATCTGGACTGGCTTACCCACCAGTTGAGTCACCGGGCCCACCTGGATCCGGCGCTGCTGGGTAGAGTCCTCCACGCGGCAGAACGCCAGCACGAATCCCACTCATAATCGCGCCTGTATTGCGGCGCAAACGCGCCGCACAGGCAGCGGCGCCCCCAAATCGTGCGTTTTGCGACCGGCCCGCAATCCTCCCCTGCCTCTCCCTTGCGAATTTTTCGAAAAATAGTTCCCGTTTTTTGCACTATTCCCGCGCCGTAGAATTTTTATAATGCGCTAATCACACAAATTACCAATTCAGGAAAGTGGATCGTGCAGACTCGTAACAGTGACACTCACTACGGCTGGGTAGCCGTGGCCTTTCACTGGCTGATGGCCCCCGCCATCATCGGTATGTTTGCGCTTGGCTGGTGGATGCGCGGCCTGGGTTATTACGATCCGTGGTACCGTCAGGGCCCCGAGATCCACAAGTCGGTGGGTATCCTGTTACTGATCCTGCTGGTTGCGCGCCTGCTGTGGCGCTGGGCCAACCCTGCCCCCAGACCGGAACCGGCACCCCGCTGGCAACAGCGGGCGGCGGCAGCCGCCCACTGGCTGATCTACGGCCTGCTGCTGGCTATTTTCATTTCCGGCTACCTGATTTCCACCGCGGACGGCCGCGCGATCGAGGTGTTCAACTGGTTCAATGTACCGGCGACCCTGCAGGGCTTTGAGAATCAGGAGGACATCTCCGGCGCAATCCATAAATGGCTTGCCTGGTCGCTGATGGGGCTGGTCGTATTGCACGGGCTCGCCGCTTTCAAACACCATTTCATCAACCGCGATGCGACGCTGCGCAAAATGCTCGGCATCGGCGCTCGCGGCAATGCCTGAAAACCCTGGTTCTACCACTAACCGTTCACACGTAAATAAAGGAATGCACAATGAAAAAACTCGCAGTACTCCTGTTCGCCTCCCTGCTGGGTGCCGCAGCACAGGCCGCTGAATATCAGTTCGACACCAAGGGCGCCCACGCCTTTATCCAGTTCCGTATCAAGCACCTGGGTTACAGCTGGCTGTACGGCCGTTTCGACAAGTTCGACGGCAACTTTGTCTACGATGAAAGCAAGCCGGAAGCATCTTCCGTGAGCGTGACCGTGGACACCACCAGCCTGAACAGCAACCACGCCGAGCGCGACAAGCACCTGCGCGGCAAGGACTTCCTGGACGTAGCCAAGTACCCGACCGCTACTTTCAAGAGCACCGGCTTCGAGCCGAAAGGTGATGGCAAAGCCGTCCTTACCGGCGACCTGACCCTGCACGGTGTTACCAAGCCGATCAGCATCGACGTAACCGAAATCGGCGGCGGCAAGGATCCCTGGGGCGGCTACCGTCAGGGCTTCACCGGCACCACCGAATTCAAACTGAAGGATTTCGGCATTGACTACGACCTGGGCCCGGCTTCCCAGACCGTGGAAATGATTCTGGATGTAGAAGGTATCCGCCAGTAATCGTTTGATTTCCGTCGCACTGGATGGACAAGAAACCCGGCCTCAGTGCCGGGTTTCTTGTTTTTGGGTTTCGTGGTAGCGCGGTGGGGGCATGAACTCATTATTCTTCTTGTGGCGGCAAAGCACCGGGTATTCCTTTTCAGGATCGCTGTGAATACATCCCTGCCCCCAGCCCTTCGGGCGACTTCGTCGTCTCAAATTGCTCCCGGCAATTTGATCAAAAACGAATACCCACCGATCTGCCGCCACAGGGCTCAAATAAACCGAATCCCATAACCTTCAGGCATTAACAGCTTTAGCCACAGGCTCCCGAACCAGAAGCCGACCGACAGCAAACACAGCGAGTCCCATTAGAATCCCCGGCATACCTTCATAGATATGGCTGTGCCACTCCAGCCAACGCCAAACGAGCGCAGTCGTGAGGCCCAACACACTCATGGTAATCGCCAGTCTCTGTGAAGGACGGCCACCGGCAGCCAGAACCATCAGCAGAGGTGCAAAGGCAGATGCCAGCGCAGACCAGGACATTACCACCAGGCTAAATACGCTCTGCTTGTTCAACAGCGCCCAAGCCACCGCCGCCGTAGTGATACCCAGCGTAGCGAGTTTCAATAGACGGGTATTTTCCGTGCGCTGGGGCAACAGGTCGTGGGTCAGCGCTGCCGAGCAGCTCAGCACCAGGGAATCGGCGGTCGACATGGTTGCGGCAAAAATACCGGCGAGGATCAGACCGACAAACACAGGCGACAGCAGCTCCATCGCCATCATCGGCAAGGCCAGCTCCGCATCAAAGCTGCCGGAATCGGACAACAGAATGCGCGAGAGCATGCCCACCCCTGTCGCCATAAAATAGAAAATCGTGAACCACAGGTAATACCAGCAGCGCGCCTGCAGCATACGCCCGGAATCGTTCAGCGCCATAAAGCGCACCATGACATGGGGCTGGCCGACAACAGAAATGCCCGCAAACAGCCAGCTCAGCGCAAACAGCACACCACCAGCAAGCCCCGGCAATAACAGATCCTGCGGATACCAGTTCAGGAAGCCTTCCACCTGCCCCATTTGCTGCCACGCGGCATCGAGACCACCAACCGACTGCACCGCAACAATCAGCAGCAGCGCCATCGCCACCACCATCACCAGAGACTGGGCGGCATCGGTCCAGATTGACGCACGAATGCCGCCAGCAAGGCAGTATGCGGCAACAATCACGCCACCGATGACCGCACCGCTCCAGATTGGCAAGTCCAGCACCACATAGAGCGCCTTGCTGCCCGCAACCAGCTGCGCGCTGGCGTATGCCAGCAGGAACATGAGCGACAGCACCCCTGCCAGCTTCTGCCAGGCGCCAAAGCGCGTACCACTCCAGCACGCCAGCACACCTGCGTAGCTGGATTCACCGGTTTTCTTCGCCGCCTCGCGCAGCGACTTGTGCATCCACAGGGAGCCAAGGAAGTCCCCCAATATCCAGCCGATCATCAGCCAGATCGAAGCCAGCCCGGTAACGTAGGTGTAGCCGATGACCCCGATAAACATATACCCGCTGTTATTGGTCGCGACCGCTGACAACCCCACGAGCATCGGCGAGATATCCTGGCTCGCGAGGTAATAGTCTTTTTTGGTTCCGCGACTTTTGCGATAGGAGCTGATGCCCACCGCCGCAAACAGGCTGAGAAAAAAAAGGAAACTGATGAGCATGCAACCCTCCCCGAGTATTGAATATTCTGTTTTTCTTGCTTGTTATTTTTATTGCTGTGTGAAATTGCAATCGTCGCTGGAGCGTCGAGGCAATGGGGGTCAGTGATCGTCGGTATCCTTATCCCCATCCAGGGCTCGGCCAAGCCCCATCAGTTCTGCGAACGCAGGCTTGTCGTACAGCTCATTGAACGCGGGATCTTCCAGCGCCTCGTCACGGTAGGCTGAGGAAATATCCAGCGCTTTCGACAGGTAATCCACCGCCTCTTCCCACTGCTCAAGATAGGCGTGTGCGCAGGCCAGCTGGTAATAGGCATTGCCGTTCTGGCTGTCGATCTGCAGGGCCTGCAGACACAGGTTGATAGCCCACTGCGGCTCGTCCAGTTCGAGCACAGCATCCGCCTTGTAGGTCAGTGCTTCGCCATCATCCTTACGCAATTTCAGAATCTGATCGTAAATAGCGATCTTGCCAGTTGGAGTCTGCTCACGACCGGCACGCAGCCACAGTGAATGGATCTCCTGGGTCAGCTCAATTTCACCGCGGTTGCTTTCAATATGCCGGGTTTTTTCCGACAACTGTTCTTCAATACTGCGCAGGCGAGCTTCGTATTGCTCCACCAGTTTGGAGATTTCCTGGTTGGCGAGCGTATGTACTTTTTCTTTTACGTCACGGATAGATGTCCACCCCATGATCACCAGCAGGGAACTGAATCCGGCAATCAAGTAAAAGAAATAGGTGATGGTATCAGTGGCGTAGGTTATCGCCTTGTCCGCCGCGCTTAACTGGCGGTCAACGATGTTTTCAGTCAGGGACACCTTCTGCGCAGCCATATCGACGCGCAACTGCTTAAGTTCATCCAGCACATAGCGCTCAATGAATGGTGAATAAAGCGCCTTATCCAGCTTATCCACCGCTTCCGCAGCTTTCTCCAGCTCCTGAACTTTCTGCTGGTTATCCTCTTTTTCTTCCGCGGTAACCACGGGCGGCGCCACACTCTCCTGCCCCTGGGCGACGGCCAGATTGCCCGGGAACACAAACACGCCCCCTACAAGCAACACTGCCGCCAGCAATGCTGACGGCAGTAGGCACCACATACGAGACATCAGGCTGCGCATATCGCTTCGCCGTGCTCATGCACCTCAACCAGCGCTGCATGCAGGCTCTTGACCGCATCTTCGTAATTGCTCTCATCGACAACGAACTGCATGTCGACCTGGCGCATGGACTGGTGAACAGCGAGAATACTGATGCCGGAATTGGCCAGTGCACTGACCGCACGCGACAGCATGCCACTGATTTTCATGTCGCTGCCAATGGCTGAAACCACCGCCACCTTACGCACCTGAATATCGCAGTCGGGAAACAGCTCATTGATGGCGCTTTTTATCCGCTTGACGGTTTTCAGGTTGTTGCCGAGGTAGTGGGTAATCGTGTTGGCGTTGGTGTCTTTGGTCACCACACTGCCCTTGAAGCGTGCAATGATTTCATTGATCGCCCGGTCGTAACTGGTCATGCTGCCCATCATGTCCTGGTCGAAACATTCAACAGCATAGATGTTTTTCCGCCCCGCGATGATTTCCACTTGGGGGGTTTCGCTGACATAGTCGCCAGTCACCAGCGTGCCGCGATGCTCCGGCTCAAAGGTATTCATCACCCGCAGTGGAATTTCCTGCTGGCGCAGTCCTTTTGCCGCACGCGGATGAATGGCTTCCATCCCCAGGTTGGCAAGCTGATCCGCCACGTCGTAGTTGGTGCGGCCGATGGGTACCGCCTGCTCCTCGCCCACAAGGCGCGGATCGGCACTGCTGAGATGATACTCTTTGTGGATAATCGCTTCGCTGGCGCCAGTGATCACGGCGATGCGACTGAATGTCATCTCACTGTAACCACGCGCGAATGTCTTCATCAGGCCATCCGCCGTGTGCGCATATCCGGTAGCGATAGGCAGCTCGGTGGCAAAATCCACATCCGCAAAGGCGCGCTCGATACGTGCATCAAGCGACATATGTTCGCCGTCGCGCCAACCGGTGAGGTCGATAAAGCGCGCATTGATACCTTCCTGCTTCAACAGCTGCACGGTATTCCACGCACTGTGCGCTTCACCCAGGCTGGCGAGCATTTCGCTCACTACATCCAGGTGGCCTTCCAGCGCAAAATGTCCGTGCTGACACACCCGCTCGAGGTCGCCCAGGCAATTGGCTGCGTCATCCAGGCGCTCGCCGATAAAGCGGTTTGCCTTGGCCAGCATCACCTGGTCAGTAAACAGCTCTGCGTTGATCTCTTCCATGCGCTGGCGCAGGCCTGCCACCGCATCAGACCACTCGCGTTCGTCGTCAGCACCGGCAAACAGGGCGAATACGCCGGGACGGCCGGATTTTTTGTGTTCCAGCAGCATGTCGGTAATGCCACCGTATGCAGATACCACGAAAACACGCTGGTACAACCCTTCCGTTTTCGCTCTGCCGTTTTTCAGAATGATGTTGTCACGTACTGCGCGGTAATCGCTCATGGACGTACCGCCGATCTTCTCTACCGTATGTGCTTTCATGGGATCCTTGCGTTGACCGTTTTCGAGTTGCAAGTGCGAGGTACCAGCGAAATATGCCCGGCTGGTACCCCAGAACTCTGCTGCCTTGTTATGCATCGGAATGATGTTATTGGCCGGCTTATTTTTCGTCCTGTACCGCTTCCGCATCCAGCTCGTAAGCGCCTTCAGCGTTATGCACTTCTTTGCCGTGCAATGGCGGATTGAAAACACAGGCCATTTTCATTTCAGTCTTGGCCTTGAGTACGTGCTTGTCGTTCTTATCCAGGATGTAGATGGTTCCCGGAGTAATCTCGTGAACCACACCATCGGCTTCCGCCATGACGGATCCCTCACCGGAGATGCAGTACACAGATTCGAGGTGGTTCTGGTAGTGCAGGTGCAGATCGGCACCTTCGTAGATGGTGGTGATATGGAAAGAGAAGCCCATATTGTCGTTCTTCAGCAGCAGGCGAGTGCTCTCCCAGCCCTCGGAAACAATGCGGCGGTCGGTTTTTTCGGCTTCTTGCAGTTTTCTTACGATCATTACTAGCTCTTTCTATACTCAGTATTTCAATTAAGGTCTTGAAAAAATGCGGCCTGATTACAGGCCGCCTATCAAATCAAAGGTTGCAGATCAGGCTGCGCCGGCGAGGGTGCTTTCCTGCGCAGTATCGTCCGCAAAGAAATCGTGCTCTTCCGGCACTTCCTCACCTTTCAATACCTTGGCCACAGCCGCTTCAACAATGTCCAGCGCCTTGGTGAGGTTTTCGTCAGTGATGGTCAGCGGACACAAGGTTTTCACGACGTGATCGTCGGCACCACTGGTTTCGATTACCAGGCCATTGCGGAATGCTTCGGTGGTAATACGATCCGCCAGCTCACCACTCACGCAGTTGAGACCTCGGAACATACCGCGGCCGCGGGTGGTCATGTTGCCATCACCGTACTTGTCGACAATTTTCTGCAGGCGCTGCTCGATGTAATCGCCCTTGCGTTTTACTTCCTTGGCGAACTTGTCATCGCTCCAGTAGTGGTCGATCGCCGCCTTGGCGGTAACGAATGCCAGGTTGTTACCGCGGAAAGTGCCGTTGTGCTCGCCCGGCTTCCACTGATCCAGCTCCGGCTTCATCAGCACAACCGCAAACGGCAGGCCGTAACCACTCAGGGACTTGGACAGGGTGACGATATCCGGATCGATACCCGCTTCCTCAAAGCTGAAGTAGCTGCCGGTACGGCCACAACCAGCCTGAATATCGTCGACGATCATCAGTACATCGTGCTTCTTACACACGTCTTGCAGGTTGCGCAGCCACTCGGTGCTTGCGGCATTGATACCACCTTCTCCCTGCACGGTTTCGACCAGCACCGCCGCGGGATGATCGATACCGCTGGAGGAGTCAGACAGCACCTTGTCCAGGTACTGGGTAGTGTCCATTTCGTCGCCGAGGTAACCGTCGTACGGCATGCGCGCAACACTGCTCATGCTCACGCCGGCGGCGCCGCGGTGGTGGGAATTACCGGTAGCAGACAGCGCACCGAGGCTGCAGCCATGGAAGCCGTTGGTGAAAGAAATCACGTTCTCACGGCCTTTGTACTTGCGCGCAATCTTCAGTGCCGCTTCGACCGCGTTGGTGCCAGTAGGGCCGGTGAACTGCATGACGTAGGTCATGTCGCGCGGCTTCAGGATGTGCTCGTAAAAAGATTCCAGGAACTCACGCTTGGCCTTGGTGTGCAGATCCAGGCCGTGGGTGATGCCATCCTGCTCAATGTATTCGAGCAAGGCTTTCTTGAAGATCGGGTTGTTGTGACCGTAGTTCAGGGTGCCGGCGCCCGCGAGAAAATCCAGGTACTGGTTACCCTCTTCGTCGTAGAGGTATTCGCCCTGGGCCTTGTTAAATACCCGCGGAAAAGCACGGGCATAGCTCATCACTTCGGATTCAATCTCATCAAACACTTTCATGTTGGCAACCTTTGTTTATTTGGTTGAAGCAAAACTTAAAAAAGGGGAATTGGGTTGGGTTCTGACAAAGCAGTGCAGCGGCAGGCTGCAGTATTTGCCGAACCTTTAACGCCTACGTAACGGGGCCGGAAACAAACGGCCCAATGCGCAGCAGCATTTCGCTGTCGTGGCGCCCTTTGAAGTGGCGTTCGCGATCGAACATCACTGAATCTTTACAATCAGCCTCCAGCTTGCGCGCCAGGCTGCGGAACAACGCCCAGGATGCATCGTTGTCTGGCGTAATGGTGGTCTCCAGGTAGGCGACTTCGCGACACACCTCACGCGCGAGGATTTCACGCAGCATGCGTCCGGCGAGCCCCATACCACGGCCTTGTTCGGCCACCGCCACCTGCCAGATAAACAGCGTGTTCGGGCGCTCAGGGATGATGTAACCGGAGATAAATCCAACCAGCTCGCCATTTAGCTCGGCGGCGACACTGGTAGCGGAGAAATGACTGGCCTGCAGCAAATTGCAGTAGAGGGAGTTTTCGTCCAGGGGCGGGCAGGAACCAATCAGCTGATGCACGCTGGCACCGTCTTCGCTGACTGGGCGGCGCAGTACAACTTCATCAGCTGCCTGCGCCGGGATGACCTTGTCGTCGGTAGAACCTTCTTCTATAGCTTCGCTTGTGGCGCTCAAAACAATACCTTTAGTCATCGAAATGTTATCTCTAGGTCTACCAGCAGAAACCTCACGGAGAGTCTCAGGCAACCCCTTTGAAACGTTCGATTCTGCTGAAAAGTTGACCTTTTCTCTAAAAAAATATTTACTGCTCTAAATATTTGAAAGCATAGTACTCTAAACATTATCGAGGGCGCAAGACCAAGCCTCATGCAATTTGATCAGAACTCGACCAGTTCACGCGTAAACGAGGGAGGCGCCGCCACGCCAGAAGGCCCGCCAGCCGGGGCTTCCAGCGTCTCGAGAGCCGCGCACGAACAACCCACCACGCAAGCGCACGCCCGCAGCAACCCCCAGAGCAGGCGCGAAGCGAGTGCCCGAGCCGGCAGGTCGACAAGCGGAATTGACAAAAGCGACGCAGCGCATAAAGTCGGGCCGAGACAAATGACCCGCCGCGAACTTGAGAGCCTGCTGCTGATGGACAAGATTGAAGAAGTACTGATTACCCTGCGCCGCCTGATTCGCGCCACCGACCTGCACTCCAAGCAGCTGGTCAAAACGGCCGGTCTTACCGCACCACAGCTCCTATTGCTGCAGGCCATCCGCGAACACGGCCAGGTCACCATCGGCGCGCTCGCAAAAGAGATCAGCCTGAGCCAGGCGACCGTCACCACAATCCTCGACCGACTGGAAAAGCGCGGACTCGTTTACCGGGAGCGATCTTCGGAAGACAAGCGCAAAGTACATGCCTACCTGACGGACAAGGGCGCAGAAATAATTCGCGATGCACCAACACCACTGCAGGAACATTTCGTACGTCAGTTTCGCGACTTGCGGGAATGGGAGCAGAGCATGATCATTTCGTCACTGCAGCGTGTGGCGCTGATGATGGATGCCGAACATATCGATGCATCACCAGTGCTCGACGTCGGCGACCTCGATCGCAAAGACAGCCGCGAACTCCCGGATCAGGACAACGACCAAGACAGCGACTGATCAAACCCAGAATCCCAATCCGTTAGCCCTTTCAGGTCATACCCGGCGCCAATTGCCAGCAATTCGCATCCAGAGATTGCATTCATGCAACAGTTGGGTATAAATGTGCCGATAATTTAAAAGCAAGTGCCGCCCATTAAGTTGGCACTTACATACCAAGACGGCGGCGTCATTACGAAGTGAGCACGTCCCCTATTAAAGAAAGTGAGTTAGCTGCCAAGCAGGCAGAGACATAAATCACCCCGGGGCCCTCAGTTTTGTTTAGCGCAAGGGTACAAGGCTGTACCACGATTTAAGCCATGCGTACGCCCTGTTTTGGCACGACCCTGTGATGAGAGATGTCACGGCTTTATTTAGGGGAAGGGATCTAACATGGCTTGCTTGCAGCATCCAGACAGGGATCAACCTGTCTTCCTGATGGCGCACCACACGATCGGTCGCCGCCAGGGCGCGACCGATACACGCATAACCCTGCCGGAAATTTCCGGCATTCACGCAGCCATTCAATGGACCGGAAGCCACTGGGTCATTCGCGACCTGAGCCGCAACGGCACATGGGTAAACGGCCAGCAACTTATTCCTGCAAAAAACCAGCAACTGCACCTGGGTGACAAGATCAGTTTCGGCCGCTCGAACAACCCTGTGTGGAAAGTGGAAAGCCTGGATCCGCCGGAAAACCTGCTGATCGATATCAATACCGGTGAAGCACAGCCCCTGGAGTCTTACCACCTGCTCCCTGACGAGCACGAGCCCCTTGCCAGCCTGCACTTCAACCCAATTAATGGCGTTTGGGTTTACGAATTGCTGGATGGCTCCGAAAACGGTGAGACAGCCCGTGTCGTAACCCATAAAGGCCGCGTAGATTGCGCGCACAACAGCTGGGAATTGTTTCTGGGCAACAGCCAAAGCACCACCACGGAACTTTCCACCCAGAACCTCTGTGTTTCCGATTTCCGGCTGCGCTTCACAGTGAGCCACCACGAAGAGCACATTCAGTTGCAACTGATCCAGGGCGACATGACCCTCGACCTCGCTGCGCGCACACACAATTATTTATTGCTTTACCTGGCTCGCGCCCGCGCGAAGGACATCCAGCGCGGCGTCAACCCGGCAGACCAGGGCTGGGTGGCTATCGATCTCGCCACGCGCGAACTGGGCATCACAGTAAATCACCTGAACACGCAGATTTTCCGTGCGCGCAAGCAGATCGCCGACGGATTGCCAGACGCCATCGACACGTCCCGTCTGGTGGAACGTCGCGCCTATGAAATGCGGCTCGGCTGCAGTCAGCTGGATATATTCAAAGGTTCGCAGAAAGAAATTGTCGAAAGCAGCACGGACGCCGTTACGGTATTGTGACAGGATTGGAAGTTCAGCCGTCGACACCGACAATGAAAACCTGCAATCTCCACAAGGCGACACTGGTCAGCAGTCAGTTTAAGCAGTTACGGACATGACCCACAAAGAGCCACCGTTTTATATTGGTCGTTACCTCGTCACCGGCAAACTCGGCTCCGGCGGTATGGGAGTGGTTTATCTTGCCACCGACGAGCGACTGCAGCGCAAGGTAGCGATCAAGCAACTGCTGAGTAACCCCAACAGCCGTAACGCACACCAGCGCATTCGCCGGGAGGCACTGCTGCTCGCGCAGCTGAACCACAGCAATATCGTCCAGATTTATGATGTGGTGGAGAGCAAACGCGATATCGCGCTGGTCATGGAGCACATCGACGGCTGCTCACTGGAGCGCTGGCAGCGCGAACGCACCCCCGACCTCACGCAAAAAATTCAACTGCTGAAACAGGTCTGCGCCGGACTTGGCCGCGCGCATGCGGCCGGTATTATCCACCGCGACCTGAAAGGGGAAAACATCCTTGTAGACAGCAGCAATACGGTAAAAATCACCGACTTCGGCATCGCAAAAAGCAGCCTGGAGGAAAGTGACCTCACCCGTGAGCAGCATATTGCCGGCAGCTGGGGCGCCATGTCACCGGAGCAGGCACAGGGCAAACCCCTGGATCACCGCAGCGACCTGTTCGCGCTGGGCGTTCTGGCCTACCGCCTGCTTTGCGGCCAGAACCCGTTTGGCGATAACAAAAGTCCGTATGTCATCGTCGATCGCATCGTCAACAGCCAGCAGCTGCCGGCGGCCAGACTTTGCCCGGATCTTCCGCCCGCACTTTGCAACCTGCTGGATCGCTTACTGGCCAAAAAGCCCGAGCACAGGCCGATCAATGCGACCGTGGTGGCGGAAGAGCTCGACGCCGTCCTGAAGCTGGGGCACACCAGCAGCTTCACGCGCACACACAGCCTTACCGCCACGGTGACCACTGAGGAATTTTTCCAGCGACGCCCCGGTATTGGCGAAAAGCTGCGGCGCAAAATCGGGTTGGCTGCCGGCGTTCTCGGACTCGGATCCGCGCTGGCCGCTGGCATTATGCTCTGGGAAGGCACGCCTCTGGCAAAACAACACCAGTACATTGCCGTTACCATCCTGTCCCCCACGGAAAAAGACCGCGAACAACAGTTGCTGGCCAGCAATGTACAGGGTGCACTCAAGCAGGGCCTGTCCGGACGCGAGGGGCTTTACCTGATTCCCTATACCGAATCCCAGAGGTTCAGTGGCCAACCGCTGGCACAGCAGGCAAGGTCGCTCAATGCCGACCTGCTGCTTGTACCCGATCTGCACTGCGCGAGTCATAGCTGCGAGCTTACCCTGGAGCTGGTGGAAGCGGACAAGCTTGCCGTCATTGCCAGCCGCAGCACCCGCCTCTCCATCAATGAATTACTCGGCAGCCGCGCGCGCACACTGCAGCAACTGGACTACCTGCTGCCGGATTACCCATCACAGGGCGCCGCGGAAGAGCTGGCGATCAGCGCAGAAGGCTACCAGCAGTATCTCGAGCTATATGAGCAGCGCCACGACTACCGCAATTTAGCCGACCTGCTCGACAAGGCAGAAAAGCTGCAACAGGAAGCCCCGGCGTTCACGCCACTGTACGACCTGTATACCGACATGGTGGTCGACCTCGAGGATAACAGCCGCAGCGCCGAAGGCCCGGCACGGCTGGAGCGCATCCTGCAAAATGTGCCCCCACAAATTGCTGAAGCACCAGAGGTGCTGAACACCCGGTTGCGCCTGGCACTGCTGCGCAACGAACCGGGCGAGGCGGAAGCCCTGCTCGCACGTCTGAAGCTCACGCTGCCGGACGAAGCCAGCTACTACTACCTGAATGCCAACTACCACGACTTGCGTGGCGACTACACCAAGGCGCTGACAGAAATCGAAAAAGCCCTGGCACTGCGCACCAGCTACAACTACCTCTACCAGAAGGCCCTCACCCTCACCCTTACCGGCGATATTGCTGGCGCCAATGCCGTCCTCGAGCAGGCCATCGCGCTAAACAGCGAATCCCTCGATGCCATATCCCTGCTGGCCGCCAATATGATCGACAACGGCAAGGCGCAAGAGGCCATCCGCCTGCTGACGAATATTGGCCTGGATAACCTGGGCCCCATGGATACCTACAACCTGTGCCTCGCGCATTTTGTTGAGAAACAGTACCCCGAGTCCTTCGAGTGCCTGGAGCGTGTCTCGCAAATGGCGCCAAAAGACGCATCACCATTGCTCTACCAGGCTGAAATTGCCCGCGCGCTGGAGCGCCCGGAAGAAGCCGATGCGCTTGCCCGGCGCGCCCTGGACATAACCGCTGAGCGAACCGACTGGGAAGGCGTGCTGATGCGGGCACGCGCCTACGCCGACCTGGGCCAAGCGGAAAAAGCGGTGGAGAACCTGATGATGATCCGCCGCGACGCGCCAGACGACCTTTACGTCAACTATGCCCGCGCCCAGGTCTATATCAGCACCGGCGATCTGCTCTCGGCCAAAGCCCATATTCGCAAAACACTGGAGCAAGGTAGCTCGCCGGTCTGGTATTGCACTCCGCGCTTTGCCAAAATCTGCACTCTTCCCGCGTTTGAGGATCTTCGGCAGCAATACCCGGAGCTTTGCCGCGGGGACAAGGGCAATTCCCAGATTGCCCGCAACAGCGACGGCGCTCCCAGGCTCTGACGCTGTCACGGCCGGCGCACAGCCGGCCGCAGGCTCAACTCATAACAAGAAACGTGCAGATGGATATTGCAGAACCCGAAACCGGCACCCTTGCGCCCGGTGCAGAAGTTGCGACAGGAAACAGCGACCGCTATCGCCTCCTGAATACCCTCGGTGCCGGCGGCATGGGTATCGTATACCTGGCCGAGGATCTCAAGCTGCACCGCCAGGTGGCGATCAAAAAGCTCAGGGACGACGTTACCAGCCCCAGCGCCCGCGACCGGATCCAGCAGGAGGCCCGCCTGCTGGCCCGGCTGAACCACCCCAATATCGTTGCCCTGTATGATGTGCTGGACGGCTCCCAAGATGGAGAGAACGGCAATATCGCCCTGGTGATGGAATATATCGAGGGCACCACCCTGCGTGCCTGGATGCGCGAGCACACCCCGAACCTGCAACAGAAACTGCAACTGCTGATGCAGATCTGTGAAGGCCTGCAGCAGGCCCACAACCTCGGGATCATCCACCGGGACCTGAAGCCCGACAACATCTTGATTGCCACCAGCCGCAACGGCCATGTCACCGCCAAAATCAGTGACTTCGGCATAGCCAAATCCGAGCAGCTGGACGAGAAAACCCTCACCGCAGAAAACCAGCTGGCCGGCACCGTTACCGCCATGTCGCCGGAACAGATCCAGGGCAAAACCCTGGATACCCGCAGTGACCTCTTCAGCCTCGGCAGCATTGCGTTTGAACTGCTGTGTGGCAGCCGCCCGTTCGAGAAAGACGCCGCCGGCGCACTGGCCATGGCCAACCGTATCGCCAACGAGCCACATATGCCGCCTAAAGAGGCATGGCCGGCCATTCCGGAGCCACTGGCAATCCTTTTGGACAAGCTGCTCGCCAAGGATCCCACCCAGCGCCCGGAACACGCCCAGGTGGTCTACCAGGGCCTGGCCCTGCTCCACCGACAGGGCGTGGAAGCTGAAGACGAGGACTACACCGCGACCATGACCGACCTGTTTACCCGCCACGAGGTAAAAAGCCGCCGCCGCTGGCAGCGCGCGCTGGCCGGTATTGCAGGCACACTGTTGCTGGGTGGCGCCGGCTACTGGAGCTGGGCGTATTTCACCCGGCTGGAACCGCAATATATTGCGGTGATGCCGGTGGAGATTAGCGGCGAGATCCGCGGCGAGGAAAATGCCATAGCGCTGACCAGAACCATGGTGCGGCAGGCGTTGATGAATTCGGTTTCGCAACTGAAGGCCAGTGCGCTGGTGAGTTTTACGCCTAAAACTGGAGAGGACTTTGACTCTCAGTTACAAGCATTAACAGATAAAGGGGTAACTGACGCTCTTATTGCTAGACTTCAATGTGCACAAGCCCGATGCGAAATTGAGCTGCAACGTATAAAACCTAAAAACGCCCAAGTTCTAAATCAAACAAGTTTTGTATTTCTGGCAGAAAACCGCCAAGAATCTGAATATCGAATACGCAATAGAGCGCAAACAATATTTCCAAAAAACTACAGAAAGGGAGCCATTTCCAAGCTAGTAGTTTCGGATGATGATTACAACCAACTACTGGAAATACTAGCTAAAACTGAGCAGAAAGATGTAGCCCACCGGGATTTAGAAACCCTCGAATTGCTGATAGAAAAATACCCTAAAAATGCCAATTTATATTCCGCATACAGCATCATATCTGCCGCTCTATTCGTAAAAACAGGTAATACCCTCTATATATCCAAAGGTATGAAAATGCTGGAGTTTGCGCGCTCCAACAATATCGACGAAAAAGCACTTCTTGAACAAGAAATGAAACTGAGGGTCCACAGTAACGATAGAAAAAAAATCGATGCACTGCTAATAAAGCTAAAGAAACATGATTCTCCATCAGCTAACTTACTAGCTGAGATATCCCGCTCCATGCTCACTTCTGGAAACTATGAAGAAGCGCAAGCCTACGCAAACCAAGCAGTTGCATTAAACCCTTCTCTAGAAAACAGGTATTTAAACGCAACAATTTATACCGCCACCGGGAACTACCTGGCTGCAAGAGACACCTTACAGAAAATCGTTCAAACGCACCCCAAACACTGGTCTTCACACTCCCTTCTTGGTGTTATCGAGCTTGAAACAGGTAACCTAGTCGCGGCTGAGTCTGCGATCAAGGCAATACCTGAGCGCTTGAGAAATTGGCGGACAAAATCCAATCTTGGAGTCGTTTATTTCTTGAAAAATGAGCCAAATAAAGCACTGGACCAATTTCAGGCTGTACTTTCAGAGATCCCAGACGATCCAGGAACAATTAGCCAGATTGCAGAATCGTACACATTAATAGAGGATCAATCATCCGCTCTTAACCATTACGAAAAACTGCTTGCAATTACTGAAGATGACGACAATTTCGAGGCGCGCCAATATAAAGCTCTAGCTCTAGCTAATTTAGGCAAGGAAAGTGAAGCCATTGATATTATAAATCAACTTCTCCGAGAAGCCCCTGAAGACACTTATGTTCAGCACACCGCAGCTCAGGTGTACGCCCTCTCAAGTGAAGCACGCTCTGCAAGCTACCATATAGAGGGCCTGCTAAATCAAGGCATGAGTGCAGCCTGGTTTCAGCTTCCTGCATACCAAAGACTTTGCACTCAGCCTCATACATCTGAAATAGTCAAAAGATCTATTTGCAACTAATTTATGCTGGAACGATACGTGCTCTGGGATCACCTGAAACAAAATGCATTCCACCGTCTACCGTTTCGCACAACCAATAAAATGCGAAATTGTCAGGCTTGGATTCCTTATCCTTTACGGTGATTACCAGCTGGGTGTACTTACCTTCAACCCGCTTCGCCTTGGCGGTAAACTGGTGTTTGAAATCCGAGGTTAGCGCCAGTAGGCCATCCAACTTACGGCTGGTGCTGCGGGTAAATTCGAGATCACGGCCCGGCACTGCAGAGAGATCCAGAGTCAGCTTGATTTTGACCTTGCCGCCACGGCCACCAAAATGGAAGTCCATGTTGCCGAAATGCTCTTCCGGATTGTTTTTCTCAAACAGAGGCCAGTACTGGGGCTCGCCATTTACCGGCTCTACCGGGCGCAATACCATGTTCAATTCCAGCGTGTCGGCAGGAACCTGAATATCCAATACTGGCAGACTGTCACAAACGTTTGCTGCACTTTTTTCTTTTTTCACAGTGTCATCCCTTTTTCTTAGTCATCGAGCGTGTGAGTGCTCGCTATCCCGGCAAACCGCCAGGGTGTTATCAGGTCTTAAAAATTTTCAATTTCCAATAGGAAATGAAATTTGCGCGCTACAGCTTAAAACAAGCCGATACCGGAATTCCATCACATTTTGATTAAAAAAAAACCGGCAGTAAGCACGCTTACTGCCGGTATAAATAGATGGTCCCAGCCATCCACGGTTACAACAACACTATCAAGAGCGAAAATGAGGCATCCATGCCTCTGCCAGACCCTTCCCAATCCCCGACTGCCTAGGCTCAAAAGGCGGCCGGAGCGATCTGGCAATTCAGCTTGCGCTGAAAGTCTTCCTGATCCACTGTAAGCCTTCACATCTTCCCTGCGGCGGCTCACAGCTACCAATCCATTGGTATGTTGGCTGAAGGGACGGCGCAGCTGATGCCCGGGAGACAATTCCATCGCCCCCCGATTTCCGTCTTCCATAACGGTCACATCACGCTGGGTGTCTGCAATCCACCTTGCCGGAGTACCCGTTGCCGTGCACTCCATGTCCCCCTCAACCTTGGCAGGTACTTTAAGAACAAACCCATTACATGTCGATCACAGGCAATTACACGCCATTTCAACACCCAGAGAACCTGTTCACACTTTTCGAGGAACTAAAGCGCCAGTTATCCACACTGCGATTCCGGGCAGATTCACTACACTGTCGAATCGGTTGCCTGTTTTTTTACCGGTATGGATCTGTGCTCCGTATATTTTCCGCGTTACTAATGTCCTTTTTATATGGCGGTACCCTAAGCAGAGTACTGCTTCCCTTGTTGGGGTGCGGCCGATCCCGTAATATCAGGCGTCTTTTCGCCCACAAATTAAGCAGCGCTGTTTTATCCACGATGTTGAGAATATTTACGCGCCTAACCCGATGCGCCGCCCTGGTTTCACTGCTTGCGGTTTATTCGTCTGGCCTTGCGCAGGCGCAGAGTTACGAGCAGCTGTACAGTGATTATCGTGACAGCCTGTACCAGATCCGCCTTATTGAGCGCTCCTCCAATTCCAAGGCCGGCCTCGGCTCGGGGTTCCAGATATCCGCCAACGGGCTCATCGCCACTAACTATCACGTCGTTTCTGAAGCCGTCAGCCACCCGGAAAAATACAGCCTGAATTACCTGTCGGTGGACGGGCAGGAAGGCGAGCTCGAGCTGCTGGATGTGGACGTCATCAATGACCTGGCAATACTGCGGCAAAAAGGCACGGTCGGTAAGCAACACCTGGTACTGGCACAGCAGACCCCTAACAAGGGCGAAACCATCGTGGCCCTGGGCAACCCGCTGGATCTGGGGATGACCCTGGTGCCGGGCACCTATAACGGTATCGCCGGCGGCAGTTTCTACGACCGCATTCACTTTTCAGGCTCGATCAACCCCGGGATGAGTGGTGGCCCGGTGATCAACCGCAGTGGCAAAGTGGTGGGGATCAATGTAGCCACGGCAGGCAACCAGATCAGTTTCCTGGTGCCTGTGGATAAGTTGGTCAGCCTGCTGGAGGACTACCATAAGGAGTCGGGTAGCCAGGGCAACGGTGCGCTGGAACTGCAGCCGGTTATCCACCGCCAGCTGCGCAATAACCAGCAGCGTATTATCGACGCCATCCTGAATGCCGACTGGAAACTCCGCCCCCTCGGCGACGCCATGGTGGTCGGCGAGATTGTGCCCTCGGTACAGTGCTGGGGGAATTCCAGCGAAAACGAGGATGAAACCCTGGAGCAGATTGCCAAGGGCTGCACCGGCCAGGACGTGGTGTATCTGTCCGAGGAGTTTGATACCGGGCGCGTCGAGTACGAATTCTTTTGGCTCGAAGGCGATGAGGCGCTCACCTCATCGCGCTTTTACAGTGCGTATGAAGACGAGATGAGCGGGTTCTTTCCCGGCAATAGCGCAAGCGACGACGACGTCACCAATTACAAGTGCCAGCAGAAGTTCACCACTCAGCCGCGCATCAGTAGCAAGCAGCCCGACAACGGTGAAGGGGTAAATGGCGAAACATCCGCCCAGAGCGAAGAAAACCAGAAGCCGCCAAAAGCCAATGGCAACCGCGATCCGGTAGTGGCGCGAACGTCTTATTGTGTGCGCCGCTACAAGGAATTCCCGGATTTGTATGACGTGTTCTATGTCAGCCTGACCGTGGACCAGGAGAAGCGCGCACTGGTGAGCCATTTCACCCTGTCCGGGTTTACCGAAGAATCCGCCAGCGCCTTTACCAAGAAGTTTGTGAGCGAAATCGAATGGCACTGATTATCGAAGAAATCAGTCGAGCCCACCGGGTACACACCCGGCACCGGATGGAAGAAGACCGCGCGACGCTTGGCCGCAGCTTCAACAATGCGGTGATCGTGGAGGATCCTCACGTCGATCCGGTACACGCCGAAGTCATTCGCGATGAAGACGGCTGCTATGTGCTGCGTGACCTGCAGAGCCTGAATGGGGTTCAGCTGCTGCGCAACTGCCGCGACAAATCGGTCAAGCCCGCCGTGGTCACGGAGCACCTCATCCAGTCCGGGGACGAAATCCAGATTGGCAAGAGCCGCCTGCGCTTTACCGACACGGATAACAGCGTCGCGCCGGCCATTCCGCTGCATTCTGCGGAGACCGTATTCGACCGCCTGGCGACGCCGATGGTGGCCGTCGGGCTGTGCCTGCTGGTCGCCGGTCTCTCTCTGTGGCTCGGCTATCTCGGAACGGCGAACAAGGTTCCCTGGACCAAGGGCATTGAAGTCATTACCAATACGATCATCGGCCTGCTGATATACGCGGCAGCCTGGTCGTTTATAGGCCGCGTGGTTCGCCACGAATCCCACTTCCTCGCCCACCTGTCCATCGCCGGGGCCGCAGTGCTGCTGTTCACAGGCTGGCAATGGTTCAGCACCCTGCTCGATTACAATTTTTCCATTTCACAGGCGATGCCGCTGGTGAATACCGTGGCGCTCGGCATTCTGCTCCCGGTGGTACTCTGGTGCGCGGCCTACCTGGCACTCAACCTGACACCGCGCTGGCGCCTGGCCGCGGCCATCCTCGTGCCCTGGTGCTTTCTCGGCCTGGCCGCGGCCATGCAGATCGGCGAGATGGATGAATTCAGCGAATCGCCCCAAGTCTCCAAGGAGCTCAAATACAAAGACCTGCTGTGGCGCAAACCCGTACCACTGCAGGACTTCCTCGCCCAGGCGCCGGATCTTTTCGATATTCCGCTAGGGGAAAAAGACTCAGACAAGGCCAGTGACAAGGCAACACAGAAATCCGCAACCGATGGCGAAACGGGATCAAACGAAGAGTCCTGAGCGCACGGCAATTGCGAGAGAATAAACAGTATCAGTGCACATGGGCTGCAGTAGCTCGCACCGCACAAGGAGTGAACCCATGACTAATCCTTACTGGAGCCCGGCGCTCGCGCGCCTGGAACCTTATGTCCCCGGCGAACAGCCAAAGAGTACCGACCGGCTGATAAAGCTCAATACCAATGAAAGCCCCTACCCGCCTTCTCCGCGCGCGCAGGCCGTGCTGCAGGAAGGCGATCTGGGCGACAAGTTGCGCCTCTACCCCGACCCGGAATCGAGCGAGCTGCGCGCGGTCATCGCCGACCAGTTCGCGCTCGCGCCGGAGCAGGTATTCGTTGGCAATGGTTCCGACGAAGTACTGGCGCATGCGTTTTACAGCTTTTTTCAGCGCCCCGAGCCACTGCTGTTTCCCGATATTACCTACAGTTTTTACCCTGTGTACTGCCAGCTGTACGGCATCGAGTTCCAGTGTCCGCCACTGCGCGATGACTTCAGCATTGGTGTGGACGACTACGCCGTGGCGGGCGCCGGCGGGGTAATCCTGCCCAACCCCAATGCGCCAACCGGGCGCTACCTGCCGCTGGCCGAGATCGAAAAGCTCTTGAAGTTGCACCCGCAACGGGTCGTGGTGATCGACGAGGCCTATATTGATTTCGGTGGTGAAAGTGCCAGCAAACTGATTGCGGACTACCCCAACCTGCTGGTTATCCACACCCTGTCGAAATCCCATGCCCTGGCGGGACTGCGCCTGGGATACGCACTGGGTCAAGCGCACCTCATCGAGGGACTCAACCGCACTAAAAACTCGTTCAACTCCTATCCCATCGACGGCATTGCCCAGCGCGTAGCCGCGGCCGCGATCGCCGACCGGGGCTGGCTTGCCGACAACTGCGGCAAGGTCATCGCGACCCGGGAGCGCTGCTGTGCGGCGCTCTCTGCGCTCGGATTCGATATTGTGCCCTCGACCGCCAATTTCATATTTGCCAGGCCCCCGGTAGAGTCTGCCGAGTCGCTCTATCAGGCGTTGCGGCAACGCAATATCCTGGTGCGTTATTTCAACAAGCCGCGTATCAGTGATTACCTGCGTATCAGCATCGGAACCGACGAGGAAATGGACATTCTGATTGGCGCATGCAAGGAAATCCTGTCGCACTAGACAAGGCGCGCCCGCGGTGGAGACGCCGCACATGTCACAGGGCCCGGCCGTGTAGCGGCCGGGCTGCACCACAGTTTGCAAGCGGAGCATTCCACAGAACTGGCTGTCTAAACCTCTATAATTGCCCGGAAATGCCATCCACAACCGACGCATAGTTGTTTTTATGTCGCCTATCGCCCGCTTTTATCCAAACCTGATCCTGACCGCCCTGCTTGCGAGCCTGCCCATTGTTGCGTTGGCTGCAAACCCCTGGGAGTCCATCGCCACGCCATCCAGCCAGCCCCCGGCCAGCATCGGTAATTACACCAATGGCTGCCTCAGTGGCGCAGAGCAAATGCCACTGCGCGGTGAAGGTTTCCAGTTGGTCCGCACCGGGCGCAACCGCCACTTCGGCAACCCCTACCTGATCGATTTCCTCAAGGATTTTTCCAACGCGGTAGAAAGTGCCAGCCTCGGCCGGCTGCAGATTGGCGATATGTCCATGGCCCGGGGCGGTCCTTTCAGCAGCGGCCACCGCAGCCACCAGATGGGACTGGATGCGGACATCTGGTACTCACAGGATGCGCGCGCGGCAAAGCGCCCGCTTACCCCCTGGGAGCGGGATAATATCTCCGCAATCCCGCTCGCCGATGAGCGGGCACACCAGCTGATTGCGGAAAACTGGGATCCCCGTGTCCCCAGGATCCTGCGCCTCGCTGCTGAAGACGACCGGGTAGCACGCATTTTCGTGCACCCGACCATCAAGCGAAAAATGTGTGAGATGGCTGGAGACGACAACAAATGGCTGCGCAAAGTACGCCCCTGGTGGGGACACAACTATCATTTCCATGTGCGCCTCAACTGCCCACCGGGAGACAAGGGCTGCACGCCCCAGGCGCCAGTGCGCGGTGAGCCCTGCGGCAAGGATCTCGACTGGTGGTTTGGCGAGGAGTTTTACGCCATGCTTAACGGCACTGCACCGGAGCGGCCGAAACCGTCCGAGCCGGTTGAGCCGCCGCCCATGCCCGCCAGATGCGAACAGGTGATGAACGCACCACCCAGCTTGATCGACAAATAGCTGACAGACCAATAATTCCGGAAAGATGAGAGCCCCATGAATAACAAGGCTGAAACAACAATCAATGTGCTGCTGATCTGCGGCGGTGGCGGCAGCGAGCACGACGTATCCCTGCGCACCGCAGACTTTATTCAGCGCGAGCTGGGTAAGTCACCGGAATTTCGTATCCAGCGCGTCACTATGGATGGGGCGGGACAACTGCGCGACGAGCAGCAGCGCGTGCACGAGCTGCGCTCCGACAAGCTGCTCTACAGCAGCGACGGCAGCGCCCAGCCGGTGGACTATGTTGTGCCAGCGATCCACGGTTACCCCGGCGAAACCGGCGACCTGCAGTCGCAGCTGGAAATCCTCGGTATTCCTTACTTCGGCTGTGGCCCCGAGGCGAGCAAGATCTGCTTCAACAAGGTCACCACCAAGCTGTGGCTCAGTGCCCTCGGTGTCGACAATACGCCCTACCAGTTCCTGTGCAGCAACACCACAGAGGAAACCGGCAAGGCCCGGCAGGCGCTGCAGGAGTGGGGCACTGTATTTGTTAAGGCGTCCAATCAGGGTTCTTCAGTCGGTTGTTACAAAGTGTCCTCGGAAGAAGAGATGCAAGCGGTGCTGGACGAAGCCTTCTCGCTGTCGCCCTATGTGCTTATTGAAAAAAGCCTCAAGGTTCGGGAGCTGGAGGTCGCGGCCTATACCTACGAAGGGGAGCTGATTATTACTGCGCCCGGAGAAGTGTGTGCACCATCGGACACTTTTTACAGCTACGAGGAAAAGTACGCAGAGGGAAGCCGCGCCCAAACGCACGTTGTGGCGCAGGGACTCAGCGATGCCCAGCTCGGCTGGATTCACGAAGCGTCAAGACGCACTTTCGTTGGCTTGCAACTGAAAGATCTCTCCCGCATCGACTTTTTCCTGACAGACGAGGGTGATATCTACCTGAATGAGGTCAATACATTTCCGGGGATGACCCCGATCTCCATGTTCCCCAAAATGCTGCAAAATCAGGGGCACGATTTCCGCGTATACCTTGGCGCACTGATCCGCGAAGCCGTGCACGCCTGAGTCAGCGCAACCCGGCCTTCAGCACGCCCGTAACCATCGCTCCTGTCGCGGCCGCGAAAACTGGCCGCGCAGGAATTCCATCTGATCCCCCCGAATCCGCACACTGTTGGTCAGTGCCAGGTACTCAGCCGCATTGGGTACAAACGGCAGTGCCAGCAGCTCCATCTCAATATCCTGCAGCAGGCGATTACCCTTGTGCTGATTGCACCGGCGGCAGGCGGTTACCACATTCTCCCAGATATCTTTGCCGCCGCGGGAAACCGGGTGTACATGATCGCGGGTCAGCTCACTGACGAAAAAGCTCTGCCCACAGTACAGACAGGTATGCTCGTCGCGCGCAAACAGTGCGCGGTTGGTCAGCGGAGGACGGGTACGCGGCCGCGCCATTCGCTCGCCGCCACAGGCAATGATTGCCGCCAGTTCCAACCGTGAGCGCTCGCCGCGCCGATTGATCCCCCCGTGAACGGTCTGCACGACGCCGCCGAGCGTCCATGTCACCAGCTCACGAACATACAGACAAGCTGCGTCCTCCCAGCTCAGCCACTCCAGTGGTTGCCCCGCCAGGTTCAGCCTGAGTATTTGCGCTTGCATGCGTCGACCTCCTGTTTCGCTGTCCGCTGAGAATGCTGAAAACAATAAAGCCCCGCGGTAGAGCCGGCGGGGCTTTGTAAAAAAGAAACGTACTTCTGGGGGAAAACGTAAATCGGGAAGGAAACTGCAGAAAACTGGAGGCGATGCAGCCCTGACCACCAGACATTACCCGGCGGTTGTGGGAGTATCAGTGGCTGGCATAAATTACTGAATGCTTCATCCTCCGCGGTCGGTGAATTTCGACCGGCTTGTGGTGATTAAAGCGGAGTATTGTTACGGTTTCCATACAACACAGGGAAAACCGTGCAGAAATAACGCTGAAAAAGAATGAAGTAGAGCGGGATAAGGAATAATGCGCACTGGCGAAATATTTATCACAGTGCAAAATGTAAAACACCGCCTGGGCAATCCGGCCCAAGCGGTGCGTCTCACAGGATGGTGCCTAATCCTTTAGGCTGGCGGCTCGACTCCATTCCTTGGAGGTCAGTCCCTTGCCGCCGGTGTGTTCCCTTTCTCGTCCTTGCAATTACATTATGGACATTTGGGAAAATTAGAGTAGTGGGAAAGTGCTGAACTTGATGTAAGAGATGTCTTACACGAGTGTGACCGATATCACATTTTTAGACGGGTTCTTCGAGCGGGGAGCTGGCGCACTGCACATTTGGTACCTGTGTGCGGCATGCTGCGCCCAACTATAGTTACTTTTGTTACGAGTTCAAGACAATAATGGACAGGTCGTTGAGATTAACGCCACTTATTACCACAGTTGCGATTAGCGCAGTTGCTGCCGTCACCGGACTGATCTTCGCTGCGGTCAGCGGCTGGATACCCGGTGTCAATGTACCCTGGAAACAACTCGTTGGTGCCAGCACAGACCAGCAGACTGTTGAGCAAGAACTGAAGGTGGCCACGGGTTTCCGCCTCGACCTGTTCAGCCGGGATGTTCCCAACGCCCGCTTTATGGCCACAACCCGCAATGGCGATTTACTGGTGTCCCAGCCAAAGCTCGGCCAGGTGAGCCTGCTGAAGGCAGATCGCAATGGCGATGGGCAGGCCGATGGGCAACGGATTCTGATCGAAAACCTGAAACGCCCCCACGGGCTCGCGCTCTACGAAGACTGGCTGTATATCGCCGAGAGTGATGGCGTCGGCCGGGTCGCGTTCGATCACTCTGACGGGCGCCTTGCCGGTCGCTACCAGAGAATCGTCAATGGTCTTGGGGATACCGGAAATCACTGGACCAAGACCATCGCCCTCGGGCCGGACGGCTGGCTATACCTGTCCAGTGGCTCTACCTGTAACGTGTGTATAGAAGAAGATCCCCAGCGGGCCACGATCATGCGCTTCCAGCCGGATGGCAGCGATTTCGAAATTTACGCCACCGGCCTGCGCAACAGCGTTGGTTTCGACTGGTCGCCCAAGGATGGCGCGCTCTACGCCACCGATAACGGACGCGACTGGCTCGGCAATGACTTCCCGCCGTGCGAGCTCAACCGTATCGAGAAAGGTCACTTCTACGGTTGGCCCTACGCCAACGGCAACCGTGTGCCCGATCCGGATTTTGGCGCTGGAAAAGGCCAGGAAGTGAAACAGCGCATCGCCCAGTCGACACCGCCGGCATTCGAGTTCCGCGCCCACAATGCGCCCCTCGGCATGCGCTTTTTACGCAGTCCCGAACAGCCGCCGATGTACCGGGAAGCAGCGCTGGTCGCGCTGCACGGCTCCTGGAACCGGGATGAAAAGGACGGCTACAAGGTGGTGTCGCTGCATTGGGACGAGAGCGGCAAAATCCACGCAGAAGACTTCTTGTGGGGTTTTCTCGACAGCAGCAAAAGTAACGTCGTGGGCCGCCCGGTCGACGTCGTCGAAGATGTGCGTGGCAACATATACATTTCCGATGATTACGCTGGCGCGGTATACCGGGTACAGCCCGGTGTCGCAGACGAGGTATCCGTGGTCTCGCGGCCACCAATCAGCGCCCCCAAGAAACCCCTCGCGATCGACGGCGATGCCGCCCGCCAGGGCGCGCAGATTTACGCGCGCCGCGATTGTGCCCGCTGCCACACCCAGGCACCGCTGCGCGACCTCTCCCGCAAGTACTCGCTAAAACAGCTGGCAGACTACTTCGACACCCCCACGCCGCCCATGCCCAACTATGGCTTCAGCAACAGCCAGAAGCGCGCCCTCGCCCACTACCTGATGGAGCGGGAGCTGCACAGTCAGGGGAGCCCGGGGGAACCCCAGGATTATTTACGCTAGGGCCCCATACCATCCGGCACTGGGCAGGTTGCCACCGATCACGGGGCGGTCTCGCCCATGCGGTTCGATGGCGCCGGCACAGGTCACGCACCAATTGACCCCCTTACCTGCAGCGGCTAAGGTTGCCCCGCACTGAGAGAGCCCCTGTAGAGAGACAAGGCCATGGCAGCAAAGAAGAAAGCCGCTACCTTCGAGAGCGCACTGGAAGAACTGGAACAGCTGGTGGAACGCCTGGAAAGCGGCGACCTGCCGCTGGATGAAGCGCTGGCAGATTTTGAGCGCGGCGTGAAGCTGACCCGCGAATGCCAGCAGAAGCTGGCCAGTGCCGAGCAAAAAGTAAAAATTTTGATGGAGGAAGGCGGCAAGATCCAGGAGCTGCCCTTCGATGCCGAAGACGACTTTCCGGGAGACGTGGAGTAAGTGAGCGCTTCCAACACTATGCCTGCAGCCCTGCAGGTATTTCTGCGCACCGCCAACGCCCGCGTTGAGCAGACGCTGAAAGAGGCCCTTTCCGACAAGTCCCCCGCTGACACCCTGTTTGCAGCGATGAACTATTCCGCCCTCGGCCCCGGCAAACGCCTGCGTCCGGCACTGGTGTACGCCACCGCTCAGGCGCTGACCAGTGAAGAAGTGCTCACTGCCTGTGATCCGGCCGCAGCGGCACTGGAGTGCATTCACGCCTATTCACTGGTGCACGACGACCTTCCCGCCATGGACGATGACGCCCTGCGCCGCGGCCGCGCCACCTGCCATATCGAATTCGACGAGGCCACCGCCATCCTGGCGGGTGACGCGCTGCAAACCCAGGCGTTCGAACTGCTGGTGAGCGCGCCGATGACCAGCGACCTCAAGGTACAGCTGATAGCTGAACTGGCGCACGCCTCCGGCGCCCGCGGCATGGTTGCCGGGCAGGCTGTCGATCTGGCGGCGGTGGACAAAGCCCTGACACTGGATCAGTTAAAACAGATGCACCGCCTGAAGACCGGTGCCTTGATCCTGGCCAGCGCCAGAATCGGCGCACTGATCGGCGGTGCCGACAGCACCCAGCTGGATGCCATCACCCGCTACGCCAAGGCCATCGGCCTCGCCTTCCAGGTTCAGGACGACATCCTAGACGTCACCACAGACACTGCCACTCTGGGTAAAACCCAGGGCGCCGACATTGCCCGCAACAAGCCCACGTATGTATCGCTGCTGGGACTCGACGGCGCGCGCGCCAAGGCCGACGAGCTGCACCGGGAGGCCAGCGAAGCACTGGTTGAGCTCGGCGGACAGACACGGATACTGCAGCAACTGGCGGACTATATCGTGCACCGGGATCACTAGCGCCTCCTCCGGCTATTCCTTAAGAAGTACAGTCCTCCAGATTGAAGCCAGAGCGGCTCGGGGGAGCCCCACAGGATGCAATCTACCGCCTGTGGGCATACAATCCCCTACCATTATCAGTTGCAATTGATACTTTGGGCCCAGTGCCGGTAACCGGCACAGGAAACGGAGCCCAAATGCCCGAATTCCAGGACTTTTGATGTTCGACCAGATACCCCGCACGCGCCCGTTTACGCCGCTGCTCGACCAGATCGATGACCCGGCCCAGCTGCGCGCCCTGTCGGAAAAACAGCTGCCAGAAGTGGCGCGCCAGTTGCGCGAATACCTGCTCTATTGCGTCGGCCAGACCGGCGGCCACTTCGGCGCCGGCCTCGGCGTCGTCGAGCTCACCATTGCGCTGCACTATATCTACAACACCCCCGAAGACCGGTTGGTATGGGATGTAGGCCACCAGACCTATCCGCATAAAATCCTCACCGGCCGCCGCGAGCAGATGCTCAGCATGCGCCAGCAGGGCGGCCTGTCCGGTTTCCCCAAGCGCAGTGAAAGCCCCTACGACACCTTCGGCGTCGGACACTCCAGCACCTCCATAAGCGCCGCCCTCGGCATGGCGTTGGGCTCCCCGGATGAGCGCAGAGTCGTCGCCGTGATTGGCGACGGCGCCATGACCGCGGGTATGGCCTTCGAAGCACTGAACCACGCCGCCCACACCGGCAAGGACATGCTCGTCGTGCTGAACGACAACCGCATGTCCATTTCCAAGAATGTGGGCGGTCTGGCCACCTATTTCGCCCGGATCCTCGCCAGCAAGACCTATCTCAACATGCGCGAGGGCAGCCGCAAGATCCTGTCCGCCATTCCCAAGGCCTGGCAACTGGCGCGGCGCACCGAGGAGCATGTGAAAGGCATGATCACCCCGGGCACCCTCTTTGAAGAACTGGGGTTCAATTACGTGGGCCCGCTGGACGGCCACAATATGCAGGACCTGGTGCACACCCTGCGCAATTTGCGCAGCCAGCGCGGTCCTCAGTTGCTGCATATCGTCACCACCAAGGGCAAGGGCTTTGGCCCCGCGGAAGAAGACCCGGTGGGTTACCATGCACTGAACAAGCTCGAGCCGGAACCCAGGGTACAGGTGACTGTGCCGGGAGAAAGCACGAAGAAATTACCAAAGTACCAGGACATCTTCGGCCAATGGCTGTGTGATGCCGCAGAAGCCGACGACAAACTGATTGCCATCACACCGGCCATGTGTGAAGGCTCCGGCATGGTCAATTTTGCCGAGCGTTTCCCCGAGCGCTTCCACGACGTCGCCATTGCTGAACAGCACGCGGTTACCGTTGCCGCCGGTCTCGCCTGCGAAGGCCAGAAACCGGTGGTCGCGATTTACTCCACGTTCCTCCAGCGCGGCTACGACCAGATGGTGCACGACGTAACAATCCAGAACCTGGATGTAACCTTTGCCATCGACCGCGCCGGCCTCGTCGGCGAAGACGGTCCGACCCACGCCGGCAGCTACGACCTGACCTTTATGCGCTGCCTGCCAAACCTGATCATTGCCGCGCCCAGCGACGAGAACGAGTGCCGCCAGCTGCTGCACACGGCCTATCAGTACAACGGCCCTGCCGCTGTGCGATACCCCCGCGGCACAGGCCCGGGTGTGGATATTGAGCGGGCATTGACGGAATTGCCGATCGGCAAGGGTCGTGTGGTTCAGGAAGGTAAAGACGTCGCGATCCTGAGCTTCGGCACCCTGCTCGCGCCCGCGCGCGAAGCCGCCGAAAAACTGGGAGCAACTGTGGTCGACATGCGCTGGGTAAAACCGCTGGACGAAGCGCTGATCGACGAACTCGCCGACAGCCACAACCTGCTGGTAACACTGGAGGAAAACACCATTGCCGGCGGTGCCGGTAGTGCGGTGGCGGAATACCTCAACAGCCGCGTAATGCCGGTGCCGCTATTGCAGCTCGGTTTACCGGATAAAATTATCGAGCACGGCAAGCACCCGCAATTGTTAGCGGAAATCGGGCTTGATGCCCGTGGCATTGAAGAACAAATCCGCGAACGCCAATTGCTAATGCACCAGGCGCAATCAAACGGGCAAGCTGCGGCGATATAAAGCTTACGAAGCGAAGAACTCGAACTTAAGGCCGGGTGCCGGGGGCGGGTTTTCAGGATCGTCGCAGACAGGATGTTTGCGCCAAAACGCCCGGGGATGGGTTGAAGGGGGGCGCCTAGCCTGGTCCTGAAAACCCGCACCCGGTGCCCGGCCGCCACTGCACTTCGAACCGAGCTCCTATTTAGGACTCCGAAAGAAACGAAGTGGCGTCGGAGCACAGGGCAAGGTTTTTCGGAACCGCTGTAAATACATCCCTGTCGCCGACGCTTCCGAAAAGCCTTGCCCTGCGCCCCGCCTTAAATTCAAGCTCACAACTTCGTTGCTACCGCACGTTAAGAAAATATAAACAGAGACAGGAAGTACGATGTCCTTTTCAAAATCTTTTAAAAAAGTTCTGACTTCTAAAGTCACTTATATTGCCGCCTCGATTATGGCCGCGAGCCTGAACGTGCAGGCTATGGATCCCAAAGCTTTCGACAAGGCCATGAAGGTTCTGCCGAAAAACGACCCCAGCGCGCAACTCAAGGCCCTGCAGGATTTGCGTTACCGCTGGATCATGGAAAGCTACCCGGAATCTGCCACCTACGAAGGCTACCCGGGTGTCGAGCGCAACTGGACCGATCAATCCAACGCCGGCATCGAACGCCGCAAAGGCCAGACCCGTGACCTGCTCACCGCCAGCCGCCACCTGGACAAGGACAAACTCCCCGAGGCCGAACAGCTCGATTACCAGCTGCTGTACCAGGATCTGCTGCTGCAGGTAAAGGGCTACCAGTTCCCCGAGCACCTGCTGCCGGTCAATCATATGAGCGGTATCCAGCGCAATGTACCCGCCGTACTGAACGCCATGGCCAGGCGCACCAGCGCAGACTATGAAAATATCCTCGCGCGACTGGACAGCCTGCCGGTACTCATCGAGCAGACCCAAATCCTGATGGAGCGCGGTGTAAAACGAAACCTCACACCGCCGCAGATCACCCTGCGCGACCTCCCCGCGCAGATCCGTGCGCTGATTCCGGCGGATCCCAGACAGAGCCCGCTGCTCAAAGCCTTCAACGAAATGCCCAAAAGCATTTCAGCGGCGCACCAGAACCGTCTGCGCACTCGCGCCTACAGCATCTACCAGAAGTCTCTGGTACCGGCATGGACAAACCTCGCCGAGTACGTGGAGCGCGATTACATCCCCAAAGCCAGCACAGAAACCGCCTTCACCAAAAACGAAGACGGTATTCGCTGGTACGCCCACAAAGTCCGCGAGGAAACCACCACCGACCTGAGCCCGGAAGAGATTCACCGTATCGGCCTTGAGGAAGTGCGCCGCATCCGCGGTGAGATGGATGCCATCATCAAGAAAACCGGATTCGAGGGTGACTTCAAGGCATTTACCGAGTTCCTGCGCACAGATCCGCGTTTCTACTACAGCAGCAAAGAGGACCTGCTGAAAAACTACCGCGATATCTCCAAACGCATTGACGGTGAGCTGCCGGCCCTGTTCGGCACCCTGCCGCGGTTGCCCTACGGGGTGAAGCCCATCCCGAGCTACTCGGAAAAGTCCCAGACAACCGCCTATTACCAGCCGGGATCCATGGAAGCCGGGCGTGCCGGTGTGTTCTTTGCCAACACCTATGATCTGAAAAGCCGGCCGACCTGGGAAATGGAAGCGCTCACCGTGCACGAGGCCATGCCCGGGCACCACTTGCAGATCGCACTGGCACAGGAGCAGACCGACATTCATCCGCTGCGCCGCACCAAGATGTATACCGGTTTCGTCGAGGGCTGGGGCCTCTATTCAGAAAGCCTGGGTTACGACCTGGGGCTGTACAAGGATCCGTACAATGAGTTTGGTGCCCTGACCTACGATATGTGGCGGGCGGTTCGCCTGGTTGTGGATACCGGCATGCATCAGCTGGGCTGGAGCCGCGATGAGGCGATCGAATACTTTATGAATAACAGTGCCAAACCGGAGCATGACGTAAAAGTAGAGATCGACCGCTACCTGGTCTGGCCCGGGCAGGCGCTGGCATACAAAGTGGGACAGATGAAAATCAAGGAAATTCGCGCACGCGCGGAAAAGGCCCTGGGAACCAACTTCAATATCCGCCAGTTCCACGACGCCCTGCTAGGTGCCGGTGCACTGCCCCTGAATGTACTGGAAAGCCGAATGAACACCTGGATTGAGTCCCAGGGCGGAGAGCTTAGCGGCAGGAAAAATGCCGAAGCGGCGGCAGACTCTGCTCAAATCTCGCCAAGCTGAGAGCCAGTAACCGCGAATAGACTGGTCACGGCAAGTAAAAAAGGGCGCTCCCGGCTGGGGCGCCCTGATAAACCCGGATAGAACTCCACACCAGGTTTTAATCATTCCCGTCTTTACTCAGCCGCGTATACCGCCACAGGCGCGATTTAACTCAAGTGCGCCTGTGACAGGATCAGGACTGGGCGTTCGGTATTAGTCCGAGCGACCCTGCTTGCGCGCCCGGGCATCACTTTGCACCGAACGGTAGAACTGTCCGAGTGCGCGATCGTCGGCGCGGCTTTCTGCCAGTGTGCGATTGTTGCGCGCCATTTCCCGGCCGAGCTTGTGCCAGTTGCGCAGGCGGCGCTCATCCAGCTTTCCGGTTCCCATCGCCTTGCGCACTGCACACCCGGGTTCGGATTCGTGGGCGCAATCGGCAAACCGGCAGCGCTGGGCAAGTTCACTGATATCTGCAAATGCATCGGCCAGTCCCTGCTCTGCATTCGCCAGGCCGAGTTCGCGCATCCCAGGACTGTCCAGTAAAAGACCGCCGCCGGAAATCGGATAAAGAGCCCGGTGGCGGGTCGTATGGCGACCCTTGCTGTCGTCTTCGCGGATAGCAGATGTCGCGGCCAGCTCGACGCCCGCGAGACTGTTGAGCAGGGTGGATTTGCCAACACCCGACGAACCCAGCAGGGCGAGGGTTTCCCCGCGACCACACCAGTCGCGCAGCGGCGCGATACTCTCGGCATCCAGCGCATTCACCAGCACAAGCGGAAGATCGCGATGATTGCGTAACGCCTCGCGATACGTCTCGTGATCATCACTAAGGTCGGCCTTGGTCAGCACCAGGCAGACGCGACATCCCGACTCGCGCACCAGCGCCAGATAGCGCTCGACCCGCGACAGATTGAAATCCTGGTTGCAGGAAGAGACGATCAGCACATTGTCCACATTCGCAGCGATAAGCTGCACGGCATGGGCACCCGGCGCCATCCGCCGGAACAGACTGCTGCGCTCCAGGCGACGCACCGGTTTGCGGCTGTCGCGGTTGAGCAGCAGCCAGTCACCGACGGTCGGCTTTTCCTGAGCGTCGTCGAACAGTGCGCCGCTAACCAGTACCGATTCTTCCCCGCGCTCGCCCGCAACCTCGATCTGGCTGCGGTGCACCGCCATCACCCGCACCGGGTCACAATCACCCAGTTCCTCCAGAGACAACTGCTGCTGGAAAAATGGCTTCCAGCCCAGTTGGCGCAGAGGATTTTCTCCTGCACCCGGCTCACGTGGAGCACCAGACGTTGCACCGCGACGAATTACCGGGCGGCGTGAAATAAGAGATTTGCTCAAGGTTCTAAACCCTCAGTGGCGCCCTGTGGTTCTTTGTTTAACAGGTACGCATCAATGGGCCACAGACCTCATCAGTCTGGGCGGTATTCGAAAGGGTTTCCAGTTTGGGGAAACCCGACAAAAACAAGCGATTGCCGGGCAGGTGGCGAGTCAGTCGCGGCTGGCCCGGCGGGAGTTGGATACAGTCATCAACAAGCCTCCGCGGGTGGAATTGCGCGAAATTTAACAGGCATATTCGATAATCACAATACCGGGTGCACGGGTTCCTTTCCGGGTGAAATACCGCGACAGGGCGCAGTTTTCAGTACGCTTAAAAAAGAAAAGCCGGCGTTAAGCCGGCCTCTATATCGGATCACTGTCGGTACATCACCTTTCTCGACCAACAGTGTTCAGACTGAATGAGTATAGACGTACACCCTGACCCCGCCACTCCCTGAGTGACTGTACTTGCGCTTCCATGGCAACTCCCGGGATCAGCGTCTTGCTCAGGAATAGAATGGCGTTGATTCATTTCCCGGCGGTGACGGTTTTGTGAAGACTTTGTGACATCCAGCCCCCTACCTCTGGCGCCTTTTTCCTTCAACCTCGCAAGGGGAGGAGGACGTCATTGCGCAACTCCCGTTCAATGGCCCCATGGGTGCGATGCCCTCACCAAATCCAATAACAATAACCTGAACTGAGAGAACCTCAATGCAAGCGACGTCCGCCACCCGCCTGGCCATGACTGCCGGCTTATTTTCACTCTCCATCCTGCACGGCCTTGCCGCCAGTGCCGCCGATACACCAGCCCCTGCACAGGTGAATATACCCGGCAACCTGCAGCAGGCACTTGGCTGCAGCGGTATGTGGCAACCGGAATGTGCCAATACCCAGCTGCACTACGATGCCATCGATGACAAATGGCAGGGCCGCTTTCAGGTGCCGGCCGGCAACTGGGAATACAAGGCCGCACTCAATAACAGCTGGGACGAAAACTACGGCCTGAATGGTTATCGCAATGGTGCCAATATTCCTTTGCAACTTGGCGAAAGCCGCGCGGTGCAATTTATTTACGATCACGAGACGCACTGGATAACGGATAACGTCAACAGCACCATCGCCACCGTTGCCGGCAATTTCCAGTGGCAACTGGGCTGTCCCGGCGACTGGCAACCAGACTGCCTGCGCAGCTGGATGCAGGACAGTGACGGCGACGGAATCTATACCTTCCTCACCACGGGCATCAATGCAGGCCAATACGAATTCAAGGTCGCCCTCAACGAAGGCTGGAGTGAAAGCTACGGCAATAACGGCAGCAACATCGGATTTACCGTCGAGGAAGACGGTGACGAAATTTACTTTGCGTTCGACATCGCCAGTAAACAGGTCACCGTCAGCACCAATGGCATCCCCCGGGGTGACCTGACACAGGAAAAGGCATACTGGCTGGACGCAGAACAATTTGCCTGGCCCGTGGCGATCAGCGATGGGGACACAATAAAACTTCTCTACAGCAGTGACGCAGCTCTCAGTATCACACCGGACGGCATCAGCGCTGTCGACTCGGAATATCCCCTGCGCAGCATCGGCTCCCTACCCCCGGAAACACAGCAGAAGTTTCCCCACCTCGCCGGGCACAGGGCGTTCGCACTGCAAGACGCAATCGACACCCCGCTCTTGATTACCGGCCAACTGGCACTGGCACTTTACGATAGCGACGGGAACCTGAAAGATGCGACCGGCATACAAATCGCCGGCCTGCTGGATCAGCAGTTCGCCTTTGATGGCCCCCTCGGCGCGCGGGTTGGCGACAGGCATATCGACTTCAGCCTCTGGGCCCCGACGGCCCGCTCGGTAAAACTGCATCTGTTCACAGATCCGCAAGCGGCAGCAGCAGATATGGTCATCCCCATGCAGCGCGATGGTGCAACCTGGCAGGCAAAAACCGGCAAAGAGTGGGATCGCGCCTACTACCTGTATGAAGTGGAAGTGTTCTCTTACTTTTCCGACGCGGTGGAAACCAACCTGGTTACCGATCCGTACTCCCTGAGCCTGTCCATCAACAGCGGCCGCAGCCAGGTGATCAACCTGGATGACCGCGACCTGAAGCCGCGCGGCTGGCCCCAGCTGCAAAAGCCCGCATTGGCAAACCCAGAGGATATTGCGGTATACGAACTTCACGTCCGTGATTTCTCCATCGCCGACCACTCCGTGCCGGAGGTCGAGCGCGGTACCTTCAGGGCTTTCAGCCGTCACAGCAGCCGCGGCATGCGGCACCTGCGCAAACTCTCTCAGGCCGGCTTGACCCATGTCCACCTGTTGCCGGCCTTCGACTTCGCCACCGTGAATGAGGAGCGCGCACAACAGCAGGAAACCCCGGATCTCAGCAGTTACGCCGCCGACAGCAGCGAACAGCAGGCCGCGGTCAACGCCATTCGCGATACCGACGGTTTCAACTGGGGTTACGATCCACTGCACTTCACAGTGCCCGAGGGCAGCTATAGCACCGATGCCAGCGGCACGGCACGCATCCGCGAATTTCGGGAAATGGTTCAGGGCCTATCCCATGCAGGCCTGCGCGTGGTGATGGACGTGGTGTACAACCACACCAGTTCTTACGGCCAATACCGGAATTCGGTGCTGGACAAGATCGTTCCCGGTTATTACCACCGCCGCAATGGCGAGGGCAGTGTGGAGATGAGCAGCTGCTGCGCCAATACCGCCAGTGAACATCGCATGATGGAAAAGCTGATGCTCGACTCAATGGAGGTGTGGGCGAAAGACTACAAGGTTGACGGCTTCCGCTTCGACCTGATGGGCCACCACAGCCTGGATAACCTGCTGAGTACCCGCACCATGCTCGACGCGCTGACGCCAGAGACAGACGGAGTCGATGGCAAAAAGGTCTACCTGTATGGCGAAGGCTGGAATTTCGGGGAAGTTGCCAACGATGCTCGCTTCAAACAGGCCCGCCAAAGCAACATGGCCGGCACCGGCATAGGTACCTTCAACGACCGGCTGCGCGACAGCGTCCGCGGCGGCAATCCTTTTGGCGGCTTCGAGGAACAGGGCTTCGGCACCGGGCTGTATACCGACAGCAATGGCAAGTTCTGGGGCGACGAGCGCCAGACCCTGCTCACACTCGCAGACAAAGTGCGCGTATCCCTTGCCGGTAACCTGAAGGGCTATTCGTTTACGGACTCCTACGGCAACCAAATAACCGGCGAGCAATTAATCTATAACGGCCAGCCCACCGGCTATACGGAAGACCCGCAGGAATCCATCAACTACATCGCCGCACACGACAACGAAACCCTGTTCGACGGCATCCAGATCAAGGCCAACAGCACGGCGACAATCGAGGATCGCGCACGTATTCAGGCCTTCAGCAACGCGCTGGTGTTGTTCGCCCAGGGCGTGCCATTTATCCACGCCGGCCAGGACTTCCTGCGTTCGAAGTCGATGGATCGCGACAGCTACAACTCCGGCGACTGGTTCAATGCACTGGACTTTACCTTTATGCGCGGCAACTGGGGCAAGGGCCTGCCGATCGCGGATAAGAACCAGGACAGCTGGTGGATCATGCAGCCGCTGCTGGCAAACCCGGATCTGGCACCGCGCAAGGATCATCGACTGCAGACCAACGCGATCTTCCGCGAGCACCTGGCCATTCGCAACAGCTCTCCCCTGTTCCGCATGACAACCGCGGACGCGATCCAGCAGCACCTGAGTTTCCTCAATACCGGTTCCGAACAGGTACCGGGGCTGATCGCCATGCAGCTGGAAGATGTGGACGGTGAGATCGACGCACATTACGAGCGTATCGTGGTGCTGTTCAATGGCGACAAAGAGAAAGTGAAGTTTTCCTCCGACGTCCTGGCCGGCAAGGCATTGAAGCTGCATCCAAAGCAGCGTCACTCCGCCGATCCGGAGCTGCGTGGAGCATCGTTCGACCAAGGCACGGGAAGCTTTACCCTGCCGGGAAGAACTACTGCCGTCTTTGTGCAGGTTCGCAACGCAAAATAATATGCACGCCAGGTGATTGAGCGGCCAGCAGTGTATTAACAGGAATGAAGAACCGCACTCCGGCAGATCAGGAGGAAGCCAGGCAACCTTGGTAAAAAAAGCCCCGATGCAGGACGCTGCATCGGGGCTTTTTCATCTGGTTTATTGAGGCAACAGCCGGGAAACACTGCCCGGTTATTTTTCCGTATTTTCCTCGTCGTCGAACAGGTGACCGAGCTTGCCTTTCTTGGTGGAAAGGTAATTCACATTGTGCGGGTTGCGGCCGGACTGGTGCGGCAGACGCTCGGTAACTTCTATACCGAGATCCTGCAGTGCTTTCACCTTGCGCGGGTTGTTCGTCATCAGGCGGATCGATTTTATCCCCAGGTGCTCGATCATCGGTTTCAGGATCGAGTAGTCGCGCATGTCGGCGCCAAAGCCCAGCTGCTCATTGGCCTCCACGGTATCCGCGCCACAGTCCTGCAGTTTATATGCGCGGATCTTGTTCAGCAGGCCAATGCCACGCCCCTCCTGACGCAGATAGAACACCGCACCACGGCCTTCCGTCGCGATGCGATGCAGCGCGTGCTGGAGCTGCGCACCACAATCACAGCGTAGTGAGAACAGCGCATCACCGGTCAGGCACTCAGAGTGAATGCGGGCCAGCACTGGCTCGTCGGTATCCAGGTCGCCCATAGTCAGGACAACATGTTCCTTGCCGGTTTCCACTTCTTCAAAACCGTGCATCGCAAACATGCCCCAGGACGTCGGCAGTTTGGAGGATTCCACATAGCGAATGGTCAAGCTGATACCTCGTCAATCCATCAATTGCGCGCGCGCAGCAACAGCAAACCATCCTGCTGCTGCATATCCACGCGGCTTAAAAAACTGTTACCCAGCAACGTGACTTGCGGGAAATCATTCCCCAGCACCGTCGCCTGAACGTTATGCACCTTGATACCGCCAATCGTGACGCTGTCGAGCTGCAGGCTATAGGCGCGCTCAACCCCACTGGCGGTGGAGACATTCAGCGGCCGGGCCCGGCTCAAATCCAGCCCCAGGTTGCGGGCAGTGGGGTAGTTGAACGCGATACTGGTCGCGCCGGTATCCACCATGACAGGCACCCTGCGCCCATTGATCCAGGCCGTGGTGCTGTAATGTCCACGGCTGTCTGGCGTCAGGCGCACCTCGGCCCGGCCCGCTTGCGCATAGCTCGTGGCGACCGGCGCATCCAGTGTCAGGCGCTGCTCGCGGCCGTCAATCAAGACCAGTGCATATTCACTGGTGACACTCAGCAGCTTCACTCCTTCCGGGGAGCTGGCACCGGATTTCAACACGCGCTTGCGCCCGTCAATTTCGAACATGGCGCTGCTGCCAAAAATGGCCTGCAGCCTTACATCCTGCGCCGCTGCAACATTGCCCGAGAACGCGGCCAGCAGCGCGATAGCCAAAACAGGAAAGGTTTTCATCGGCATCCCGCCTCAGAGTCCAGTCACATTACGGTGAGTGCCAATGCGGTACCCTGCAGCACCAGCGCCGCGTAGATACCCGCCAGTATATCGTCGAGCATGATTCCCAGACCACCGTGTACCCGGCGATCCGCCCAGCCGATGGGCTGGGGCTTGGCGATATCGAAAATACGGAACAGCACGAACCCGTAGAGCGCCCATAGCCAGCCAGCGGGCGCGAGAAACATGGTGATCCAGTAACCGACAAACTCATCCCAGACGATGCCGCCGTGGTCGTGGACTCCGAGCTTGCGGGAAGCCTCGCCGCACAGGTAGCAACCGAGGATCGCCGCCACGACCACAACCGCGACGTATGCCGGCACCGACAGGAACTGCATTCCCCACCACAGCGGAACTGCGGCAAGGGTACCAAAGGTGCCCGGTGCCTTTTTGGCGAGCCCGGAGCCGAAGCCAAAGGCGAGAAACAGCACGGGGCTGCGTCGGAGTTGTGAGAAGGTCGGCGTATTCATTGTATTTTTTCCTGCCGCTCAAAAATGCTGGTAGCCGGTTTGCTGCGGCAGCCAGGGCTGGCCGCCATAAGTGCAGCGAACCCCGTTGTCTGCTGTCATTTTGCCGATTGCGGTAATTGGCAATTGCAGCTGCGCAAGCGCTGCCTGGTGCCGCTCCGGCACGGTAAAACACAGCTGGTAGTCGTCGCCGCCAGCCGCTGCCAGTTGCAGCGCGCGCTCGGTTCCAGCCGCCTGAGCCAGGGCTGCAATTGGCAGCTGTCCCAGATCGATCTCTGCCCCCAATTGGCTCGCACTGCAGATATGCCCGAGATCCGCCAGCAGGCCGTCGGAGATATCCAGTGCGGCGCTGGCAAAAACGCCCATTTGCCGCACCAGTTCAAACTGCGGTTCGGGAAAGTAGTAGGCGGCATCCGCCTGCTGTTGCTGTTCTGAGCTTCCCGCGGTTTCGCCCAGAATCAATGGCAGGGCGGCTGCGGCTGCGCCCAGGCTGTGGCTGACATACACCAGATCCCCCTCGCCCGCGCCGCTGCGCCGCAGTGGCTGCCCGGTAGCGCCGGTGACCTGAATGGTGATCGAAAGCGGGCCCTTGGTGGTGTCGCCCCCAACCAGAGTGATATTGAACTGACGCGCGGTATCCACCAGCCCGCGCGCAAAGCTGTCGAGCCAGGCGGCATCACTTTGCGGCAGCGTGAGTGCGAGGGTAAACCACAGGGGTTCCGCATTCATCGCGGCAAGATCGCTGAGGTTGACCCGCAGCGCGCGACTGGCAATACGGTAGGGATCGGCATCTGCGGGAAAGTGAACCCCCGCCACCAGTGTATCGACGCTGGTGGCGAGCATTTTTCCGGGCGGCGGGATCAGCAGGGCACAGTCGTCGCCAATCCCCAGCTCAACGCCGGCCGCGGGATCCGATCCAGAAAACTGCGACAGGAAGTATTCCTGTATCAGTTCGAACTCACCGGGACCGGCCATAACTGGGGGATCAGCCTTTATCGGCTTTAACTTCGACGCTGCGCACTTTGGCGGCGACTTTGTCGAGAATACCGTTGATGTACTTGTACGCGTCGGTTGGGCCGAATTTCTTCGCCAACGCTACCGCTTCGTTGATCACCACTTTGTAGGGGACATCGATACGGCTCTGCAGCTCGTATGTGGACATACGCAGCAAGGCGCGGGAAACCGGATCCAGATCATCGACCTTGCGATCCAGATATTCCGCATAGGTGTTTTCAATGTCGTCGAGGTTTTTTGCTACGCCGTGCAGCAGCTCGCGAAAGTAAGCTACGTCGGTTTTGCTCATGTCGTTGTCGGCATGAAACTCGGCCTCAATGGCATTGAGGTTGGCGCCGGCCATTTGCCACTGATACAGGGCTTGCATGGCGTAGTGGCGAGCCTTGCGGCGGGCGGATGCAGTTACAGTCATCTCAATTCAGTCTCAAAATCAGATTTTGCCCAGCAGGGAAACCATTTCCAGCGCGGTTTCCGCAGCTTCGCAGCCTTTGTTGCCGGCCTTGGTGCCAGAGCGCTCGATGGCCTGCTCGATGGAGTCTACGGTCAGGACACCGAAGGTCACAGGAACACCGGTATTCAGGGATACCTGCGCGAGGCCTTTGGTGCACTCGCCGGCGACGTATTCAAAGTGCGGGGTACCACCGCGGATAACGGCACCCAGTGCGATCACCGCGTCGAACTTCTTGGTCTCGGCAATTTTCTGCGCGGCCAGCGGGAATTCAAACGCACCCGGGGCGTAGTAGATGGTGATGTCTTCTTCTTTGATGCCTTTGCGACGCAGGGTATCCAGCGCGCCGTCTTTCAGGCTCTCTACCACAAAACTGTTCCAGCGGCTGACCAGCAGTGCATATTTGCCAGTGCTGCCAATGAAATCCCCTTCGATCACTTTGATATTGCTCATGACGTTTTCCATTTTTGCTAATCCACTGCCAACCCATTTTGAGCTTCGGATCCAGTGCAGTGGCGGCAGCGCACCGGGGATGGGTTTTCAGGATCGCTGTGAATACGTCCCTGTACGCTGCGTCGGCAACATCCATGTTGCCGACACTCCTGAAAAACCATCCCCGGCACTCTGCCTTCGATTCACATTTATGGGCTTGTACAACCCATTATTTACAACTCGGGGAAGTCGCTGATAAGCATTCCGAGCACTGCCGGCTGCCGCCAGGCACACGCGCAGTAGCTTTTCAGAGATTTCCTAAATCTCTTCGGCGTTAAGGTATTCCTCTACTTCCAGGTCGAAACCGGAAATAGCGCTGAATTTGAACGGCGCGCTCATCAGGCGCATCTTGCGCACTTTGAGGTCACGCAGGATCTGCGAGCCGGTGCCCACCTGCTTGTACACCAGATCCTGGCTGGGGCGCTGCTGCTTGCCACTGATCAGCCAGTCGATGCTCTCTTCGATTTCATCGGTGGTTTCGTTGTGGCAGATCACCACCACCACGCCCTTGCCTTCTTCCGCGACCTTTTTCAGGGCACTGCGGAACGTCCAGGGCGCATATTTTTCATCGCCGCGGCGCAGGCTGAACACATCGCGCAGGGTACTGGCCACGTGCACACGCACCAGGGTCGGCTCTTCCGGGCTGAAGTCACCAAGGCAGAACGCGAAGTGGCGCTCGCGGCGGGCTTTGTCGAGGTAGGTGCGCAGTTTGAATTCGCCGAATTCGGTGTGCACCTTGCGGTCATTGACGCACTCGACCGTTTTCTCGTTCAGGGCCCGGTAGTTGATCAGGTCGGCGATGGTGCCGATCTTGAGATTGTGCAGCTGGGCAAATTTTTCCAGATCCGGGCGGCGCGCCATGGTGCCGTCTTCATTCATGATTTCAACGATGGCGGCGGCGGGCTCAAAGCCGGCCAGGCGCGCGAGGTCGCAGCCCGCTTCAGTGTGGCCGGCACGGCTCAGTACGCCGCCCGGCTGCGCCTTGATCGGGAAGATGTGCCCAGGCTGGACGATGTCAGAGGGCTTGGCATTGCGGGCAACGGCCGCGCGAATGGTGCGTGCGCGATCAGCGGCGGAGATGCCTGTGGTAACCCCTTCCGCGGCTTCGATGGAAACGGTGAAGTTGGTGCTGAACTGGGCGCCATTGTCGCGGGACATCAGAGGCAGGTCGAGCTGCTCGCAGCGCTCTGCCGTCAGGGTCAGGCAGATGAGACCGCGGGCGTGGGTGGCCATGAAATTGATATCTTCCGGACGAACCTGCTCGGCGGCGATCACGAGGTCACCTTCGTTCTCGCGATCTTCGTCGTCCATCAGGATTACCATTTTGCCCTGGCGGATATCGTCGATCAGTTCTTCAACGCTGTTCAGTTCCATAAAACCTCTGGTTTGTTCGACGGGCCCGACGCCCGTCACGTATGTCTCGTAGAGTCCCTGAAGAGTCCCTAATTAAGAGGGGCTGTCGGCTTTACGCTTTGTAAAACCCGTGCTGGGCGAGGAATTCCAGGGTCAGCCCCTCATCCTTGGACTTGGCTGCGGCGTCTCCCAAGAGTAGTCGCTCCAGATAACGGGCTATCAAGTCCACTTCCAGGTTCACCTGGGTGCCAGCCTGGTATCCGCCGATCACGGTTTCGGCAATGGTGTGCGGCACGATGGTGAGTTCGAACTCAGCGCCATCAACCGCGTTCACCGTCAGGCTGGTGCCATCCACGGTGATCGAGCCCTTGTGGGCAATGTACTTTGCCAGTTCGTCTGGCGCGCGCAGGCGGAACTGCTCGGCGCGGGCTGTGGTTTTGCGCCACACTACCTCGCCTCTGCCATCCACATGGCCGCTCACCATATGTCCGCCCAGGCGGGTCTGGGGCGTGAGGGCCTTTTCCAGATTGACCTTGTCGCCGAGCTTCCAGCTGCCAACGGTGGCAACGGCCAGGGTTTCCGCTGAAACATCCGCCCAGTAACCGTCACCGGGTAAATCCACGACGGTCAGGCAGACACCATTGGTGGCGATACTGTCGCCGAGCTTTACATCGGAGAGATCCAGCTTGCCGCTCTTGACCCGCACTCGCAGGTCTCCGCCACTGGGTTGCAGCGCGGTGATTTCTCCAACGGCTTCTACTATTCCGGTAAACATTAGCGCTCTATATCTGTGGTCGCGGTAATGCGCCAATCGTGGCCCACCGCGCGCATATCGGTGATGGTGATCGGCAGCATGGAACCCATGCGCTCGATCGGCAGTTCAAACAGTGGCCGCGCACTGGAGCCCAGGATCTTTGGCGCCACATAGACGATGATTTCATCCACATGCCCCTGGTACATGAAGGCACCGGAGAGGGTCGCGCCACTCTCGATCAGCACCTCGTTGCACTCCCGCCGCGCGAGTTCTTTCAGCAGCTCGCCCAGGTGAACCCGGCCGTTTTTGTCCGCCGGCAATACCAGTACCTCGGCGCCGGTCTTCTCCAGCCGCGCACGGCGCTCGCTGTCTGCGGCGTCCGTTGTGACCACCAATGTGGGGCCAGTGCCGTGCAAAATAAAGGCTTTGGCCGGCGTGCGCAGCTGGCTGTCGACGATCACCCGCAGGGGCTGCTTCTCCGCGGCGGCCGCGGCGAGCTCCGGCGGCAACGCCATTTCCTCCGGGCGCACGTTCATGTTCGGGTTGTCGTGGCGCACGGTGTCGACACCGGTCACCACGGCACAGCTGCGCGCGCGCAGGTTCTGCACATCGGCGCGGGCGGCGGGGCCGGTGACCCACTTGGATTCACCACTGGCCATGGCGGTGCGGCCGTCGATACTCATGGCCGACTTGCTGCGCACCAACGGCAGGCCCTGGGTCATGCGCTTGATAAACCCGGGGTTCAGCGCGCGGCAGGATTCTTCCAGCAACGGGCCTTCCACTTCAATACCCGCATCGCGCAGTTTTTGTAACCCTTTACCGCTGACGCTGGGGTTCGGGTCTTCCATACCGAATACGACTTTGGCCACTCCGGCGGCCACCAGGGCATCGGCGCAGGGGCCGGTCTTGCCGCTGTGACTGCAGGGTTCCAGGGTAACGTAGACGATGTTGCCTTTGGCGCTGTCCCCGGCCGCCTTCAACGCCTCGACTTCCGCATGCCCCTCACCGGCGCGCTGGTGCCAGCCTTCGCCGAGGATGTTGCCGTCGGCGTCAGCAATGACACAGCCGACCCGGGGGTTGGGCATGGTGGTATACAGGCCGCGCTCGGCCAGCTGGATGGCGCGGGCCATGAGTTCTGTTGGCGTCACTTGGCGTCTCCGGATTCTGCGCTGGATTTGCCGCGGGTGGTGAGGCGCTCGATCTCGTCGCTGAATTCGCTGAGGTCTTCAAAACGGCGGTAAACCGAGGCAAAGCGAACATAGGCGACCTGGTCGAGCTCGCGCAATTGCTCCATCACCAGCTCGCCGATATGCATGGCCGGGAGTTCACGCTCGCCGGTGGCCTGCAGGGCGTGCTTGATCTGGGCGACGGCGGCTTCGACCCGCTCGGTGCTGACCGGGCGTTTCTCCACGGCGCGCTGGATACCGGCGCGCAGCTTGTCCTCGTTGAAGGGCTCGCGCTGGCCGTTCTGCTTGACGACCCGCGGCAGTACCAGTTCTGCGGTCTCAAAGGTCGTGAAACGCTCGTGGCACTGCAGGCATTCGCGACGACGGCGCACCTGGTCGCCATTGGCCACCAGGCGGGAATCTACGACTTTGGTTTCTTCTGCGCTGCAGAACGGACAGTGCATGGGGAGTTGGCCCTATCAGAAAATGGGCGGCAGTTTACCACATGGCGACAAATTAGGCCTGAAAAGCGCACAGACTAGCCAAGTAGCACCAGCCTTGGGCGAAAGCGTCGATGCCGGGTGTGCTCTTGCAGGACCGTCTGCGGCCTGGATGGCCGCAGCCGAGCCCCCCATGGATGGGTGTAAGGGGGGGCGCCCAGCCCGTGGCCCGTAAGAGCACACCCGGCATCGATGCTGCCACTTATCTGCCCAACAACTCCTTATTCTGAAGCACCTAATGTGGCGCAAGGGCACCGGGCAGGGCTTTTCAAAATCGCTGCGAGTACATCCATGTACGCTCCGGCGCCGCCATCCATGGCGACGACGGTTTTGAAAAGCCCTACCCTGTACCCTTGCTTCGCATTGAGCTCCTGCACTTCGTGACTAACGAGCACACGGCAAGAGTGGAAAATTGAGTCTTAAACCCAATTAGATCTCCTCCCGCTCAATAATCCGCTGCCACAGCTTATGCCGCAGCGCCAAAACGCGGTTGCTGGTGGCGGCCGGGATCCAGGTGCGTTCCAGCTCCTGCGGGCGCGGGTAAACGATGGGGTTGTTCAGCAACTCTGGATCCACCAGCTCCTGCGCCGCCATGTTGGCGTTGGCGTACTGGGTCTCATTGCTGATATTGGCAATGACACTGGGCTGCATCAGGTAATTCAGGAACTGGTAGGCGGCATCCACGTTCTGGGCATTGCTGGGAATGGAGACGACATCGATCCACAGCGGGAAACCCTCTTTCGGCATGACGTAGCGGATATCGAACGGCTTACCGGCATCCCGGGCCTGCTGCTGGGCCTCCAGCACATCCCCGCTCCACGCGTGGGCAATACAGCGCTTGCCGCTGGCCAGGTCTTCCACATACTCACCGGAATCAAAGTCGGTGATGTGCAGACGCACCTTGGACAACAGGTTCGCCACCATGTACTGGTGGGCAACGCTCATGGAGTTGGGATCTTTATTGAGGTACTTGAGCGCTACATCGAAGATCTCTTCGGGAGAGCGCATCAGGGTTGCGTTGCAGTGGTCGAGCTTGCCGAGGTATTCGGGGTCGAACAGCAGGTCCCAGCTGTCTTCCGGCAGCACCCCGCCAAAGGCTTTTTCCACCGCCTGTACGTTGTAGCCGATACCCACCGTGCCCCACAGATAGGGAATCGCATACTGGTTACCGGTATCGAACAGGGCCAGGCGCTCCATGAACTTGGGATCGTTCTGGTGCCAGTTGTCGATACGGTCGCGATTCAGCTTCTGCAGCTGCCCCGCGGCAATATATTTGGGGATGTTGTCAGAGCCCGGCACGATGACATCGAATTGGCGACCTTCTTTAAGCCAGACCTGCTCCAGCTCCTCGATATCGTCGAATTCGAAATAGTGCACCTTGATGCCGGTCGCGGATTCGAAGTCCGCAATGGTGTCTTCAGCGATGGACTCCGACCAGTTGGCGAAGTGCAATTCTTTTGCCTGAGCGTTCAGGCTGAAACCAATGATAGCCAACAGGGTGGCCAATATTTTGGATATTGGGCGCATGCTCTACTCTCGCTCCGCAGTGATACTGCACGGTTACTTCAGAGCTTCCGCAGAGCTCTCCAGCCACTGCACGGAAGCGTCGAATCCTGAAACCGCTTGGACCCGAAAGTGCCTGGCACCCAACCGGGTACACAGGGCGATTAGCAGCACATCCTTGATGCTATTTATTCTCAGTGCAAAAAATGCACCGAACCCGCCGGCACAAAAGTTGAACTTCGCTCCGGCTTATAAGGGGGCGTATTAAACCAGAAACCACCGGTCATTTCTCAGGCTTGCAGACAATTTCCCAAGATTTGGAAGGGGAAAAGAAAAACGGCCCTGAAAAGGGCCGTTTTTTGGAGACTGGCAAACTTGGCAATCAGCCTTTGTATACCGGGAATTGCGCGCAGATTTCCAGTACCTTGGCTTTCACCTGGGCAATGGTTGCCTCGGCGTCACCCTTCTCCAGTGCATCCAGAATGTCGCAGATCCAGTGGGTCAGCTGCTTGGTCTCTTCCACACCAAAGCCGCGGGTGGTGATGGCGGGGGTGCCAACACGCAGGCCACTGGTGATGAACGGAGAGCGCGGGTCGTTCGGTACCGCATTCTTGTTCACGGTGATATTGGCATTGCCCAGCGCCTCATCCGCATCCTTACCGGTGTATTCCTTGCCGATCAGGTCAACCAGCATCAGGTGGTCATCGGTGCCGCCGGATACGATGTTGATACCGCGATCGAGGAAGGTCTCGGCCATGGCGCGGGCGTTCTCTACCACTTTCTTCTGGTAGGCCTTGTACTCAGGGGTCATGGCTTCCTTAAAGGAAACCGCCTTGGCCGCGATGACGTGCATCAGCGGGCCGCCCTGGCCACCCGGGAATACAGCGCTATTGAGCTTCTTCTCGATCTCTTCATTCGCCTTGGCAATGATGATGCCGCCGCGAGGACCGCGCAGGGTCTTGTGCGTGGTAGAGGTCACCACGTCCGCGTGGGGCACCGGTGACGGGTAAACGCCTGCGGCAACCAGACCGGCAACGTGCGCCATGTCCACCATCAGGTAAGCGCCAACTTTGTCGGCGATCTCGCGGAACTTGGCCCAGTCCATGATACGGCTGTAGGCGGAGAAGCCGGCCACGATCATCTTCGGCTTGTGCTCCAGCGCCAGGCGCTCGACTTCGTCGTAATCCACTTCGCCGGTTTCCGGGTTCAGGCCGTACTGTACCGCGTTGTACATCTTGCCGGAGAAGTTCACCTTGGCACCGTGGGTGAGGTGGCCACCGTGTGCCAGGCTCATGCCCAGTACGGTGTCGCCCGGGGCGCACAGCGCCTGGTAAACCGCGGCGTTGGCCTGGGAACCGGAGTGCGGCTGCACGTTGGCGTAATCGGCGCCGAACAGCGCTTTGGCACGCTCGATCGCGAGGGCTTCCACCTTGTCGACGTACTCACAACCGCCGTAGTAGCGCTTGCCCGGGTAGCCTTCCGCGTACTTGTTGGTCAGGCTGGTGCCCTGAGCTTCCATCACCATCGGGCTGGTGTAGTTCTCCGAGGCAATCAGCTCGATGTGTTCTTCCTGGCGACGGTCTTCGTCCTGAATTGCTTCCCACAGATCCGCATCGTAAGAGGCAAGAGTGACTGATTTATCAAACATGGTATTCCCTCGGAAATTGCGCTGGCAGTTGAACCGCTACCAGCTATAGCGACTAAGCATAATCTCGACAGAGGGGCTTACCTATTCATCCGGTCTATTGGTACACATCCAGTACACACCAGATGTCCGGCCGGTCCGCCCGCCCCAGAAAGCGGCGCATTGTACACCATGCGGGGGACTGGGGCGCAAAGCCCGGACATGAAAGAAATTCATTTCAGCGTCCAGCTCCGCTCATGTTGGGGGCATCCGCGGAATATATCTGCACGAAAGTACCAGTTGTCGCAAAAATCGACCAATCGAGCACAAATTAAAGCAAGGCGCGATAGCCCGCCATAGCCACGCGCTGGCCGCGATTTAGCCGCCGCCGGCAACTTGCAGCGGTTTATTTCCGGTCTTTCAGGGCGAGCAGCCAACCTGAAAGCGGGCTGTAAGGCTTCTGTGATATCTAATACAGCCCTGATCGGCACTGGAGCGCCACTGCTGCACCAGAAAGATGGTCACGGCGAAATGGGTTCGAATACCTGGCCGTAAAGCGCCAGTCGATTGAGTGGCAATCAGAGCTTTTCTCCCATCATGCTGTGGCGGGAGGTTCTCTCTGCAATATTTATGTCACCGGTCTTTAACCATTCCGTTGCTATGGTTGCCGCCATCGACCACCAGCGGGCGATGCCGATCAAAACAAAGAATCTGGGGGGCACAACAGTGCGAATCAAGTTAAAACCTGCGGTTGCCATCATGGCAACCGGCCTTAGCGCGCTGCTGCTCAGCGCGTGCGCAACCATTCAGCCAGAAAGGATCTCTGTGCGCGGCACCGTGCTGGAAGAGGATGGCAAGTACTACCTCAAGAGCGCAGACAACAAATACTTTCTGAATGCTATGCCGCAATTGCGCTACGGCCGCTATGTGGGCAAAACGCTGGCGATCGAGGGCGAGATTCCCAACCAGTGCACACAGGTCTGGGAGGATGCCATTATCCCCGTGGGCGATGACGCCGAACTGGTCGACATGAACCGGGTGGACTGGTCACAGTGTATTGCCGCTGCAAAAGTACACCTTGTCACCGCCCGGGGCGAACGCCAGATATACGACTGGGAAAAAATCGAACTGGAAGATTACTTCTTCTGATTCCGAGCGCCGCTCGCAAAAAACGCAGCTATCAACGCGTTATTCTCACCTGGCGCAAGCCGCAGCATGATCCAGCTGCGGCTTGATTCATATCAAGCCACTTCCCTGCCGGCACACCACAATGTAGATGCACATAATCATATTCAGTCAAGGAGCGCGATATGAATGGCATCTTCTGGCAGCTATGCGATGACCACAAACACATGCAGCAATTGCTCGACGTATTCGAAAAGCTGCTGCACCAGCTTGGCAAGCGAGAACGCGATCCGGCAACGTTAACCTTAATCCTTGACGCACTGGATTACTTTTCCGTCTACCCCGATCAGTGGCATCACCCGGTCGAGGATCTCGTCTTTGAACGCCTCCTGGGTAAGCCTGTCGACATACGTGATGTAGTCGAAGACGTTTTGCGGGAACACCAGGCAATTGCCGCAGCCACACGGCGGATGAACACCCTGTTTTATGCCGTTGCCAATGATGCGGCCGTGGAGCGCTCCCAGCTTTATGGCGCAGCGCAGGAATATATCGACCTGCAACGCCAACACCTGGAAAAAGAAAATGAGATTTTACTGCCGCTGGTGGCCCAGTACCTGACCGCGGCGGATTGGGAAGAAATTGAATTGCAGCTGGACGAAAAAGAAAGCGTGCACTTTCACCAGGGCGTAAAACGGCTTTATCAGGCCCTGCTGGAAAACCTCACCGACACCGAAAATGGCACAGTCACCGCCATGGCCAGCTGAATAGCTGGCCTTTTACCTGTGCTTTTGTAGATCAGTTTTCGTAGCTGCAGTGGGTGCCCGCCAGTTCACTGAGGGCAATCAGGTCGAGGATGGTGACCGCGCGCCCCTGAACCTTGATCAGCCCCTGTTTCTGGAACCGGGAGATCAGGCGGCTGACGGTTTCTGCGGTAAGGCCAAGGTAATTGGCAATATCGGTGCGCGGCATCGACAACACAAATTCGCTGGCAGAATAACCGCGGCGCGCATATCGGCTGGAAATATTCAGCAACAGCGCCGCCAGGCGCATGTCAGCAGATCGCTTGCCCAGTAACAGCAGCACATCATTTTCCTGTTTCAACTCTTCAGAAAAAATGGTGTAAATCTGCTTCTGCAGGGCAGGCACCTGCTGCGCAAGGCCCTCAAGCTGATTAAACGGCAACACGCACACGCTGCTGTCTTCCAGCGCCTCGGCGTAACTGGGGTGGGCACTGCCACTGTAACCGTCCAGTCCCAGCAACTCGCCCGGCAGGGCAAAGTGGGTCACCTGGGTATCGCCATCGGCACCGATCACCACGGATTTGAAACTGCCGGAGCGGATCGCATACAAATTGGAAAAGGAGTCGCCCGCGCGGAACAGCACATCCCCAGCCTTGAGGATCTTTTTCTTGCGCGTGACCTGCTCCAGGCGCTGGATATCTTCGTCCGCCAGCCCCACGGGCAGGCACAGTCTTCGGACTGAGCAATTGCCACAACTGACTGCAGAAGAAGTTTCTTTCATGTTCGGTTTACGCCGCGTTCTCGCCCTTGGAATTGCGGCCGATTGTATCCCCATCACCAATTTAAAGCACCCGCCCCGTTAAAAACCCTTGATAAGCCTGTGTATAAGTCTGCAATGTCCCGCTGACTCAAAGCACCCGGGAATAAGTCGCATTACTCGCTGCCCCGTGCAGATAGGCGTCGAATGCCGCGGCAGCGTTGCGCAGGAACCAGCGCCCGCGCTCGGTGACGTAGAGGTCAGTTGCGCTGTCACGCAGCAGGCCGTCATCGAACATTGGTCGCAGGCGTGCCACATCGTCGCGGAAATACTGCGCAAACGGCACACCGGTGCGCGCCTCCAGTGCCTGCTTGCTCACCTTCAGGTGACACATCAGTTCCATGATCAACCACTGGCGCACGCGGTCATCGTCGTTGAGTTGCCAGCCGCGGCAGATGGCCTCACCGCGCTCGGCGATGGCCGCGGCGTACTCTTTGAGACTGTGCTGGTTTTGCCAGTAACCGTCGCGGCTGTAGCTGATGGCGGACGCACCGAGCCCGACCAGAGCGTCAGCCGGCATCAACGTGTAACCCTGGAAGTTGCGCGCCAGACGCCCCTCCTGTGCCGCCAGCGCAAGGCTGTCGTCCGGGCGCGCGAAGTGATCCATCCCAAGGAACTGATACCCGGCGTCAGTCAGCCTCTCGGTCGCCGCCAGCTGCATGGCAATCTTGGCCGACGGCGACGGAATCAGGTCGGAATCGATCAGGCGCTGGGCTTTGAAGCGATGCGGCAAATGCGCGTAGTGGTAGAGGGCGATGCGATCCGGCGCCAGCTCCAGCACTTTATCCACGGTGTGTTCCAGACTCGCAACATCCTGCCCGGGCAGTCCGTAAATCAGATCATAGGAAATCGAGCCAAAGCCGCGCTCGCGCGCCCGCTCGGTCAGTTCCCGCACCTGTTCAGCGGTACACACACGGTTGACCGCCTGTTGCACCCCCGGGTTGAAATCCTGGATACCCAGGCTCAAGCGATTGAAGCCCAGCGCGCGCAGGGTATCGAGGGTTTCCGGCTCCAGCGTGCGGGGATCCGCCTCCACGCTGTACTCCACATCCTCGCCGGGGCGCAGGTCAAAGATCTCGCCGAGACCACTGACCAATCGCTGCAAGTCCGAATCACTCAGGAAAGTGGGCGTGCCGCCACCGAGATGCAACTGCACAACCGGCGCCCTGGCTACACGGTCGCGGTACCACTGGGCCTCGCGCAACACATTTTCCAGATAGCTGGAGGCCAGGCCGTACTGCTGGGTAATTACCTTGTTACAGGCGCAGAAATAGCAGAGCGAACGACAGAACGGGATATGCACATACAGCGACAGCGTTTTCACCTGCTGCAACGCGGCCCAGGGCTCGTCGCCTTCCAGCGGGCCAAAGCGGTCCGCCGTGGGATAGGAGGTATATCGCGGGCAGGGGCCGGCGTAGCGTGCCAGTAGCTCCGGAGAGAGCCCCGGCGCGTCGGGTTTGGTCGAAGCGGGCATTGCGCTATCGCAAGAATTGGCCATCTGCGGAGAACCTCGGGTTCTGAATTCTGGTCTGGGTAAGTGGATCGGGGGGAAATTACCTGCAGAAGCGCTGCCGGCGCTTGATCTCGATCAAACGCCGGCAGCTTTCAGTGACGACTTCCCGGGATCCGGGGGAATCTATGCTGTGCTTCAGAAGCGGTAGCCAAATCCGGCGGTATAGACCAGCGGGTCCAGTTCCACATTGGCAGTCACCTTGCCTACGCCAGGCACATCCACTCTGGCCCGGGTGTCGATATCCATCCACCACACGGCCAGGTTGAACAACCAGCGCTGATCCGCACCGAACGCGACATCCACGCCGGCTTCGGCGGCAACCCCGGAGGAATTTTTCAAGGAAAGTTTTGCGTCACCGGTAGCCCCAAGGGTCGCGAAAATATCATTCGCGGTACCACTGACCTTTTCATCGAAGAAGGCGGTGTAGTTAAGACCGAGGCCGAGATAGGGCTGCACGGCGGAAGCCGGTGCCAGCGGGTAGTACTGCAATAACACGGTAGGCGGCAGGTGTTTGGTTTCGCCCAGGTCGAATGTTTCCCCCAACCCCGACACTTGCAGGTCATGGCTGAAAGGTGTTGCCGCAACCACTTCAACCCCCCAGCGATCACTCAGCATGTAAGTGCCGATCAGGCTCAGCGCGGAGCCGTCTTCCACAGCGGCAGCCGTGCCATCCAACTGTGTCCCACCGAGTGCCAGTGCACTGGAGCTGACATCCGGGCTCACCGTGGCAACGCCACTGCGCAGAATAAAATCACCACCATCGTAAGCCACAGCGGAACCGGAAACCAATGTGGCCAGAGCGATACCAAACGCCATTCTCTTCATGTTTATCTCCAATGTTTGAATCCTTGCTATGCAGCTCGTGGACAGGCGATTTAGCGTTATAGGTATGGCGTTCCATCGAGGCAGGTGCAGATTAACCAGCGGGGGCCAGCGCGCTCTTGATTCAAATCAAACGATCACCACGTAAAAAACACGGTAGGTTTTGCGTGCAAAATCGGAAATAAAATATTGAGGCTTAAGCTTTATGGAGAAAGCAGCAGAAGTAAATCAGCGAAAAGTTTTCGGGGCGACACGCGCCCCGAAAAATTGATCTGGATGGGAAGTTTTTAAAAGCGAGCGATTCAGTTGCCGACCGGGCGGCGGAACAGGTTCTGGATACTGGAAAAATCCAACTGGCGATTCACCGGGTCACCACCGTGCAGCTGATACAGGTTTTTCGCCAGCGCACCCAGCGGCGTGGAGGACGCGCTGCCGGCCGCCGTATCCATGGCCAGCCCCAGGTCTTTCAGCATCAGTGCCACGGAAAATCCGCCTTCATAGTCGTGAGAAGCGGGCACGTTTTCCATTACCCCCGGATAGGGATTGTATTTTTCCAGCGACCAGTTGCCACCGGAACTGGCACACATGATCTCGGACAGCACTTTCGGATCCAGCCCGTTGTCCACCCCCATCTGCAGTGCCTCGGCGGTGCCAATCATGTGGATCGCGAGCAGCATGTTGTTGCAGATTTTGGCCACCTGCCCGCTACCCGCCGGGCCGGCGTGGAAGATATTGGCTCCCATCGCCGCCAGCACCGGCCGCGCTCGCTCCAGTGCTTGCGCGTCGCCGCCACACATAAAGGACAGTGTGCCGGCGGCTGCCGCGGCGGTTCCCCCGGAGACCGGCGCATCCAGCGCGGCGATATTGCGCTGCGATGCCGCGGCAATAATCTGGCGGGCATCGCTGGCAGCAATGGTGGAGCATTCAATCAGCAGCGTCTCTGGCCCCATGGTCTGCAGCAGTCCGCGCGCGCCCAGATAAAGTGTGCGCACGGCCTCGCCATTGGGCAGCATGGAGACCACAACATCCGCCCCCTCTACGGCTTCATGGGCCGAGGCCACCCGCCGGCAGCCGGCATCGGCCGCGCGCCGCAGCATTGCTTCCGACAGATCATATGCAACCACGGTAAATCCGGCCCGCACGAGGTTCGCGGCCATAGGACCGCCCATATTGCCAAGGCCGATAAAGGCTATGTTTTTATTATTCTCATTCATTGATCGCTTCCTTACGTGATCCGTACGTATCGATTATTTGTACCCGACTCAATCCGGGCCGTTTATTCTTTTGCGACAAGCCCTTTCTGGCTCTGGTGTTGTGGTTCTGGTGTTGACCTAATGCAGTCCAGGTCAGCGAAGGTCTGACAGTGGGCTTTGCCCTTCCCACGGTGATCCGAAGCAGGCTGCCACATGCGCTGAAGTCACGTCCTGCAAGGTGGCCGGCTGCCACTGTGGGTTGCGGTCTTTATCAATCAGCAGTGCACGCACACCTTCTTTAACCTGACCGTTACTGCACATGTTGACGGCCAGGGCCAGTTCCATACGCAATACCTCCGCCAGCGACATATGCCGCGCACGGCGCAACTGCTCCCACACCACCCAGGCGGTCAGCGGGCACCCGGCAGACAGGGTCTTGGCGGCGCGCTGCAGCCACGGATCATCGCCACTGTAGCTGACAATGGCCTGATAGACCTCAGGCAGGGTCGCGCCATCGGTGAGCTCCTGGATGACGTCGTAGTGGGTGCGCAGGTTGGGGGCAGGCTGCTCGCTGGCGGCCATTTCAAGGGATTGGACGACCTTGCTGACGAGGACATGGTTGTGCCCTGAGTCGGTTGTGAAATCGAGGCCGGCCAGCCCCGCCAGCAGGTCGTCTTTACCGGCGGCGGGCAGCAGGCGATCGGCCATACCGCAGTAGAGGGCGTCGGTACCGTTGAACTGAGCGCCGGTCAGGCCGAGGAACAGCCCGGTGCGGCCAGGCATGCGGTTCAGGAACCAGCTGCCGCCCACATCCGGGAACAGGCCGATGGTGATTTCCGGCATGGCCAAGCGGGTGGTTTCGGTGACGATGCGGTGGCTGGCGCCACTCATGATGCCGATGCCGCCGCCCATGACAATGCCACTGCCCCAGACGATGATCGGCTTGGGGTAAGTGTGGATACGGTAGTCGAGGCGGTATTCGCGGGTGAAGAAGTCCTGCACGAACTGACTGGCCCCCTGCTCGCCATAGCTGCCAGATGTACGGTGCAGCGCGACCACATCGCCGCCGGCACACAGGGCCTTGTCTCCGGCACCTTCAATCCAGATACAGGCGACGCTGTCGTCCTGTTCCCATTCGCTGAGCTGTGCGGCCATGATGTCGATCATGTCCAGGTTGAGGGCATTGAGGGCTTTGGGCAGATTCAGCGTCAATTTACCGATCGGGCCTTGGCGCTCAACGATGATTGGAGAGTCCTGGGTCATACTGGGTCCCGGCTGTTTACTTATTTGGGACAAAGTTAAACATAGATGAGAGCGAGTGGCACCAACTCCCTCATATGGTTTAGGACGAGTGTTGAGCACTTCTGGCCCGGTGGTTCCCGCTAGCGCGAGCCCTGTGGCGGTAAAGCATCGGGTGAAAGGTTTCAAAACCGGGCTAGGCGCCCCCCTGTAAATACATCCCTGTAAGCTGCGTCGGCGCCGTGGCCCGGCCGCTCCATGTATTCACGGCGCCTTCGGCCCATGGCGCCGACGCTTTTGAAACCTTTCACCCGCCACTCCACCTTCATTTCAGAGCCTCGCTCTTCGTAGCCTGACAGCATGAAGCTAATCGAAAGCAATGCGCGTGATGCGAAGGTGCTGATACCGGCAAAACCTATGCGAGACCTTCTAAAACAGGGATGTTTTAGAAGAGCCCCCATGGATGGGTTCACGGTGTGTCTCGCATAGGTTTTGCCGGTAGCAGCGCCGCCTCTGAGGTACCCGAATATCATCGTGGGACATCCCCTTTGAACTCTGCCAAACAGCGGGTTGAAGTTTTCCAACAAACTGATAACTTGCGCGCAAATTCTGACCGACTGGAATCGAGCTCTAATGGCTGAATACGTATACACAATGAACCGCGTGGGCAAAGTTGTTCCGCCCAAGCGTGAAATTCTGAAAGATATTTCCCTGTCCTTCTTCCCCGGCGCCAAAATCGGCGTACTGGGTCTGAACGGCGCCGGTAAGTCCACCCTGCTGCGCATCATGGCCGGCGTCGATCAGGACTATAACGGTGAAGCTCGTGCCATGCCCGGCATCAAGGTCGGCTACCTGCCCCAGGAGCCACAGCTGGATCCCGCCAAGAATGTACGCGGCAACGTGGAAGACGGCGTGCGTGAAGCCATCGACGCCCTCGCCGGTCTGGAACAGGTCTACGCCGACTACGCCGAGCCTGACGCAGATTTCGACGCCCTGGCCAAGAAACAGCAAAAGTTCGAAGACATTATCCAGGCCTGGGACGCCCACAACCTGGAGCACCGTCTCGAAGTGGCCGCCGACGCCCTGCGCCTGCCGCCGTGGGATGCGGACGTAAACAACCTGTCCGGTGGTGAAAAGCGCCGTGTGGCCCTGTGCCGCCTGCTGCTGTCCCGCCCCGACATGCTGCTGCTCGACGAACCGACCAACCACCTGGACGCCGAATCCGTATTCTGGCTCGAGCGCTTCCTGCACGACTTCGACGGCACCGTGGTCGCCATTACCCACGACCGCTACTTCCTCGACAACGTCGCCGGCTGGATTCTGGAACTCGACCGCGGCCACGGTATTCCCTGGGAAGGTAACTACACCACCTGGCTGGAACAGAAAGAGAAGCGCCTGGAGCAGGAACAGAAAGGTGAGCAGGCCCGCGCCAAGGCCATGCAGAAAGAACTGGAGTGGGCCCGCCAGAACCCGAAAGGCCGCCAGTCCAAGAACAAGGCCCGTCTGTCCCGCCTGGAAGAAATGCAGTCGCAGGAGTTCCAGGCCCGTAACGAGACCAACGAGATCTACATTCCACCGGGCGAGCGCCTGGGTGACAACGTGATCGAGCTGGTGAATGTGAGCAAGTCGTTCGGCGACCGCGTGCTGATCGACAACCTGTCGTTCCGCGTACCCAAGGGTGCCATCGTCGGTATCGTCGGCGGTAACGGCGCTGGTAAGTCCACCCTGTTCCGCATGATCAACGGCACCGAGAAGCCGGATTCCGGCGAGATCAAGATCGGTGAAACCGTGAAGATCGCCAGCGTCGACCAGAGCCGCGAAAACCTCGACGACAGCAAGACCGTATGGGAAGCCGTTTCCGATGGTCAGGACATTCTGAAGATCAACAACTACGAAGTGGGCTCGCGCAACTATATCGGCCGTTTCAACTTCAAGGGCAGCGATCAGCAGAAGCGCGTGGGCGAGCTTTCCGGTGGTGAGCGCGGCCGCCTGCACCTGGCCTACACCCTGAAGCAGGGCGCCAACGTACTGCTGCTGGACGAACCATCCAACGACCTGGACATCGAAACCCTGCGCGCGCTGGAAGAAGCCCTGCTGAGCTTCCCGGGCTGCGCCATGGTGATCTCGCACGATCGCTGGTTCCTCGACCGCGTGGCAACCCACATCCTCGCCTACGAGGGCGACAGCAACGTGGTGTTCTTTGAGGGCAACTACACCGAGTACCACGAGGACTTCGTGGCGCGCAACGGTGAGAATGCCACGCCACACCGCATGCAGTACAAAAAGCTCAAGACCTGATTGGTCTGAACGCGAAAAGCCCGCACATGTTGCGGGCTTTTTTGTATGCGCTATGCCATCTTGAGGGACAAGACCGGAAATATTGCCGGCATTCAATAGTTTGAGTAGTGTTTGATTCAATACCAACGCTAACAACGATCATGCCATGCCGCTTTCATCTGGATTGCAGTTGCCACTTTCTCGCCATGCTGCAGCGAACTCTCTTGCCATTCTGCTCTTAATGGGCATTTGTGAATGGATGATTACAAGATGGTTTCAAGATGCGCTACTGCTTGGCTCAATCCTACGCATTCTCCTGGCCTCATCCGCATTTGCCGTCATCACCTACCTCCTGTACTGCAAGTACCATTACCGGATCGAGCAGTTAATCGCGCAGCTTGCCCACCAGGAAGACCTTAACAAAACCTATCAACAGCAGCTTGGCGAGCACGAAACAACCGAACAGGCGCTCTCCAACCAGCTGCAATTTCTACAGATACTCATCGACGCCATTCCCGCCCCCATTTTTTATAAGGATGCGGAAGGTATCTACAGTGGCTGCAACCGTGCATTTGAAGCTTTTTTGGGCAAACCTCGGGAGGAGATTGTTGGCCGCTCTGTCTACGGTGTTTCTCCCGGCCCCCAAGCCCGTGTTTATCACGAGAAAGATATGGAACTGATGCACCAGAGAGGCCATCAGGTTTACGAATCATCCGTAGTCTATGCCGATGGCAGTCTGCACGACGTCATCTTCAATAAGGCAGCCTACGAAACAAAAGACGGTCAACTGGGCGGCCTGATCGGTGTGATTCTCGATATCACCGAGCGCAAGGCGCTGGAGCGGCAACTGGTTCAGGCAAAGGAAAAAGCCGAGTTTTACAGCCGCTCCAAAACCCAGTTCCTGACCAACATGAGCCACGAAATACGCACACCGCTCAACGCCATCGTCGGATTCAGCCAGCTATTACTGAATCGCAGCGGACTTATCAACCTGCCACAGGAATTTAAGGAGCGCCTGGAAAAAATAGCCATTAGTGGCCAGAGGCTGGCGGAACTGGTGAACGGCGTACTGGATATTTCACGCATCGAAGCTGGGAAAATAGAAGCCGTGGATGAAAATGTTCATCTACCAAGTCTGGTCAAAAGTATTCTGGTTTCCTGTGAGCCCCAGGCGGTCAGTAAAAATCTCAGACTCAATAGCAATATCGATCTTCGCCTCCCTGAGACTATTCGAATAGACCGCGGCAAGCTCTCGCAGATCTTGATCAATCTGATTGGCAACGCGATTAAATTTTCTCATGAAAATACCGCCATCGATCTCAGGCTGCAATATCTCGATAGCGAAAGGATGTATCTGGAGGTTATCGATCACGGCATTGGGATCCCGCTTGAACAGCAAGCGACTATCTTTGAGCCGTTCGAACAAGTGGATAAATCCCCTGACGGCCAATCCAGAGGAACCGGACTGGGCCTGCCAATTGCCCGCAGTCTGGTAGAGCTACTCGGTGGAAGCATCAGTATGCAAAGTACTGAAAATATCGGCACACGTTTCAGGGTGGAGCTTCCGCTGGCAGAGGGAGATCCGGAAGATCAGAAACCTGCAGATAAAGGGGGAACTCTCAAGACTCTAGATGGCATCCACCTGCTGATTTTTGAGGATAACGCGGTTAACAGAGCGTTAATGAACGCATTCTGCGACGACCAGAACGTGAATGTCACGTTCGTCACCGATGGCTCGACAGGGATAGAAAGAGCTCTGGAAATTCGCCCCGATATCATTTTGATGGACGTACATTTACCTGGAATTACCGGCATCGAAATCACAAAAAAAATTCGGCAGATACCGGAGATTCGTAATATTCCGATCATCGGACTTTCAGCTGCCGCCTTTAGTGAACAGCAAAGCGCTGCCTTGAGTGCAGGGATGGACGACTACCTGACCAAACCGGTCGCCTTCCCCCAGCTGATCAGCGTTATCTCCAAAAATATAATGCGTACAAATGATACCACAGTCTAATATCAGGAAATTTCAGAGCTTCCTCTGGCAACTGAATCCAATGGAGAAATAAAAAAAGGGGCTCCCCGAAGGTCGCCCCTTTTAAGTGCCGCTAAGTACCACAACGTGAATGTGGCAATCTTCCCTACTGCGCAGGATCGGATTACTTCAGGTCAAAACGATCCAGTGTCATCACCTTGGTCCACGCAGCGACGAAGTCGTTTACGAACTTCTCGCCATTGTCGTTGGTGGCGTACAACTCAGACAGCGCACGCAGCTCCGAGTTGGAACCGAAAATCAGGTCCACCGGAGTGGCCGTCCACTTCACTTCGCCAGTCTCGCGATCCTTACCTTCGTACAGGCCATCTTCCTTGAAGGACTTGGACCACTTGGTGTCCATATCCAGCAGGTTTACGAAGAAGTCGTTGCTCAGGGTGCCCGGCTTGTCGGTGAAAACGCCGTGCCTGGAGTCGTCGTAGTTCGCCCCCAGGGTACGCATACCACCGACCAGCACAGTCATTTCCGGCACGCTCAGATCCAGCAGGTTGGCGCTGTCGATCAGCATATCCACCGGCATCATGTGTGCGTCGCTGCTGTAGTAGTTACGGAAGCCATCCGCTTTGCGCTCCAGGTAACCGAAGGACTGAACGTCGGTCATTTCCTGGGTGGCATCGTTGCGACCTGGCTTGAACGGCACGGTAACCTCGTAACCGGCTTGCTTGGCCGCCTGCTCGATCGCAGCGGCACCGCCGAGAACGATCAGGTCCGCCATGGACACCTTCTTGTTACCCCAGGCTTTGCTGTTGAATTCCTGCTGGATTTTCTCCAGCTGGCCCAGAACCTTGTCCAGCTCCTGTGGGTTGTTCACCGCCCAGTCTTTCTGCGGAGCGAGGCGGATACGTGCGCCGTTGGCACCACCGCGCATATCGGTAATGCGGAAAGAGGACGCGGAAGCCCAGGCAGTACGCACCAGTTCGGGAACGGTCAGTCCGCTGTCCAGAACCTTGGCTTTGAGGTTTTTCACGTCGCGATCGCTGATCAGTTTGAAATCCACTTCAGGGATCGGGTCCTGCCAGCTCAGCACTTCCGCCGGTACTTCGTCACCCAGGTAGCGCGCGCGCGGACCCAGGTCGCGGTGAGTCAGCTTGAACCAGGCTTTGGCGAAAGCCTGCTGGAACTCTTCCGGGTTCTTGTGGAAGCGCTCAGCGATTTCCTTGTACTTCGGGTCGAAGCGCATGGACAGGTCGGTGGTGAACATCATCGGCGCGTGGCGCTTGCCTTCAACGTGCGCATCCGGAACGAACTTCACCTGCTCGGCATTTTTCGGTTCCCACTGGGTGTGGCCGGCCGGGCTCTTGGTTTTCACCCACTCGAAACCGAACAGGTTGTCCAGGAACTGGGAGCTCCAGGCAATCGGATTGGCAGACCAGGCGCCCTCCAGGCCGGAGGTGATGGTGTCTTCAGAGTGGCCCTTGCCACACTTGTTTTCCCAGCCGAAGCCCTGCTGTTCGATCGGGGCGCCGCCCGGCGCTGCGCCAACACATTCCTGCGGCTTGTGCGCACCGTGGGCTTTACCGAAGGTGTGACCACCGGCGATCAGGGCAACGGTCTCTTCGTCGCTCATCGCCATGCGGGCGAAGGTATCACGAATACGGTGACCGGCAGCCAGAGGATCCGGGTTGCCGTTCGGGCCTTCCGGGTTTACGTAGATCAGGCCCATGTGGTCCGCTGCCAGCGGCTTTTCCAGAACATCGCCATTGAAGCGCTTGTCGTTGGCAACCCACTCGCGCTCGGAACCCCAGTACACAATGTCTGCTTCCCAGTCGTCTTCACGGCCACCGGCGAAACCGAAGGTTTTGAAACCCATGGACTCGAGGGATACGTTCCCGGCGAGTACCATCAGGTCTGCCCAGGAAATACTGTTGCCGTATTTCTGCTTCACCGGCCACAACAGGCGACGGGCCTTGTCGAGACTCACGTTATCCGGCCAGCTGTTCTGCGGCTCGAAACGCTGCTGGCCGCCACCGGCGCCACCGCGACCGTCGTATACACGGTAGGTGCCAGCACTGTGCCAGGCCATACGGATAAAGAATGGGCCGTAGTGACCGTAGTCAGCCGGCCACCAGTCCTGGGAAGTGGTAAGGACTTGCTCGAGGTCTTTTTTGACCGCGTCCAGATCCAGCTTGCTGAAGGCTTCGGCGTAGTCGAAGTCGGCACCCATCGGGTTGGACTTTTCCGCGTTCATGCGCAGCGGCTGCAGGTCGATTCGGTTCGGCCACCAGTCCTGGTTGGACATGGCGTCATTCGCCGGAGCGGCGTTTACGTTGACGGAGATGGCGGTCGCCAGGGCCACCGCCAGGGGGAGGGCTTTCTTGAGCATGGGATTGCGTTCCTTATAGTCTCATCAATCGGACGAGAGAAGCCTATAGGGTCACGCAATCACGTTGAAATTAGACGTTGTTATCGCCCTCATTAATAACCACAATCTAAAAATGGATTCTGATAGCTCTTGGGTATTACCCTTATAGACTGAGCCAATCCACCGCACAGAAATCCACCAATTTCATGAGCAGGCTCGCTTAAGGGAACAGATACCCCCAACTTTTCCTGCAGGCGACACATAAGAGTGGGCAAAACGCCCGGGTGCTATAGTAGCCGGGCACGCCAAGCCCGCCTGTCTCGCTGTCGAAGGTTCAACCGTAATGCCTACCATACCTGCCATACCTAAAGTCGCGATATTTGTTGATGTTCAAAATGTGTATTACACCACGCGGCAAGCCTTCAATTGCAATTTTGACTACAACCGCTTCTGGGCAAAGGCCGGCAAAGATCGACAGGTCACCAAGGCCATTGCCTATGCGATCGACCGCGGTGATCGCAAGCAGCAGGAGTTCCAGAACATACTCAGGGCCATCGGCTTCGAGGTCAAACTGAAGCCCTATATCCAGCGATCCGACGGTTCATCCAAAGGAGACTGGGATGTGGGGATCACCATAGATGCCTTGGAATACGGAGAAGACGCCGACTGCATCATCCTGGTATCCGGGGATGGTGATTTTGATCTGCTGGTGGAAAAGCTGAGAATCGATCGCGGCAAGAAGGTGGAAGTCTACGGTGTCGCGGCGCTTACTGCAGACACGCTGATTAACGCAGCCAGCGAATTCATTCCCATCGAAAACGAGCTGCTGCTGCGTTAAGCCTGCGAAATCTCCCCTGGGTACGCGCGCGTCCCCGGTTGCCGGTAATCGTGCGCGGGCGATGGCGCTGTCGGTCAGAATGGATTTAGCGTGTATCCCTGCTGTTGCAATAGCGCATGGGCCGTCATGGCGGAGAGAGCCATATTCACACCGGGTAGCAGCTGCGCGTTTTCAATTCCGTGATAGGCCGCAGATTGCCCACACAGATAGACACGCACATTGTATTTCTGCAGCGCCGCGAGGAGCGGTGCGTTGGGATTATCGCCACCAAATTTCTCGCGGTAATGCCGGCTGGCAAGCAGATCGAAGCCAGCCTTGCCATGGACGACCAGCGCCAGTTCGACCTGCTCAGGTGGAACACCCGCGCGGGCCTGCATATTCAGAAAGCGGGCCAGGCTTTCGAAGCGTCGATTCGCCTTGCCGCTTTCGCCCTGCTCCGCCACATCAAACGCCACCTTGAAGCGCTCTTCTCCCGTGAGCGGACTGCTCTGTATCACCTCGGCCACGCCGCCATAGTTTTTAATCACTGGCCCCTTGGTGAATTCTGCAGACAATGCAACCGGTGAAAAAAGGCAAACGAGTAACAGCCGTATGGCAGTGTTCATAAGGATCAACTCACTTTTACTGATTGATTCGCCAATCGATGGCGACCTGTTTACGGGGCAACAATCGCCGGCGAGGTCTCTCCACCGGCAACCAGACCGGTGACTTCGATCTCAAACCGGTTGCGGCCGGCCTGTTTTGCCCGGTAGAGCGCGGCGTCAGCGGCTTCAAACAGCTGCACTGCCGACGCGTAATTACCCTGTTCAAATCCGGCAACACCGATACTCACGCTCAGCGGCATATCATCCAGCTCAAGCTCCGCCACCAGGCTGACCAGACGCTGGGCGATGACAGAGGCCTGCGAGAGGCTCGTACGGGGCAGAAGAATGGCAAACTCCTCACCACCATAACGACAGGCCAATACCGGCTTGCGTACCTGCTTGCTGACCAGCAGGCCCACAGCGCTCAGAACGGCATCACCGCGAGCATGTCCGTAACGGTCATTAATACTTTTGAAATGATCCAGGTCGAGAATCAACAGTGCCAGCGGGTGCGTGCTCCGAGCAGCGAGATTGAATTCCCGCGGCAGCTGCTCATCGAAATAGCGCCGGTTGTACAGGCCGGTAAGCTCATCGATATAGCCACGCTTCTGGATCTCGCTCATCCTGGCCCCCAGTGCCAGCGACAGAAGCACCATTTCCACCAGTGCGCCGACCTGAAAGGCATTGTGGGTAAAGCTGTTGTGCGGCAGCAGACCGAATGTTTTCAGCATATAAACCACAACGCTGACCAGCAATGTGGTCCACCCCAGAAGGAAATACCGGGCAAAAATGGAGCCTCGCAACAGGCTTATCACCCCCATCACCATAAACAGCAGCGTGATGAGCAAGGTCAGGGATGCCATGCTCAAGATCATCGGCCCATAGCTGACCAGCGGCGCAATTGCGGTTAACGGGATTACCGCATACAGCAACCCGCGCGCGCATTTATCGGTGCGCGGCGCCAGTTGCGGGCCGTTACAAATCGCCCGGACAAACTGTATGGAAAAGATCAACGTGAACCCGAGGAGTATCACCAGGCTCTGGTTGGCCAGCCATGGGTTCCCCGGCCACACGTATTGGAAGGAGAGACCGTTGTGGACACCAAAATACAGCCCGTAACAGATCGCATAGCCCATATAAAAGGCATAGGCCCGATCACGCACAGCCAGGAACAGGAACAGGTTGTATACCACGAGAACCAGGAAGCCACCGTAGTAAATTCCCAGCAGCAACTGTTCCTGCGCGAGCTTGGGCAAAAATGCGGTTTCACTACTGACGCTGAGGCCGATATTCATCGACCCCTGTGTCGCATAGCGCAGATAATAGGTACGGCTGCTATTTGCTGGCAACGAAACCGGAAATACATAATCCCTGAGATCCAGAGGGCGTGAGTCAAACGTACGCCGATCCCCGGTGGCCACCTGCTGCCATCGGCCTTCGGCATCCTGAAACCAGAAATCCAGTTGATCAATCAGGGGGTAGTCCTGGCGAATCACCAGTCCCATCGGGGATGACGTCGGGTTATGCAATGTGAATGCAACCCAGTAAGCGGCTCGGGTAAATCCAAAATTGGTTTGGTGGCCGGCGATTGGCTGCAGGCGTTGCTGATGTACCGGTGAGCGTATGTCACGCAGGCTCAACTCGCCCAGGTCATCCTCCAGAAGTGACAGATATGCGGTGAGCGCAGCCGGGGGCTGATTTGGCTCAACGACCATGGGCGCAGCCCAAATCACGGATGACAGGGTGCACAGCAGCGCTATCCAGATCCAGCGAGCGACAGTCATCGCGATACCCAAGCTCCCAGCATGTATTTTTTATTCAGTTAACGGCGCATATTACCACACCAGAGTTATGCGATTTCACAGCACCAAGCGCGACAGGATTCTTTTTTCCCTCAACTCTCAACAGCCAGTCCGCGATTACCGGTCAATACCGACAAAAATAAACACAACGGGGCTCGAAATGGCCATGTTGACCAGCTCAATCTTGTACCGGCAAAAGGTGATGAGAACAGCGGCAAGTGCGGAAATAAATAAGACAGGGTTCTGGAGTGCCACAGGCTAGGCATTATTGGTTACATCACCGACTACTGAGATTCCGCTGAACTGGATGCCAGGAAAGCGAGATTCGGTTTCAGTCGTTACCGGTAAATGGAAAACAGTGAAGGTACATACAAAAGAAGCAAACCGGCTGTTGCGGCCTGCCTCTTTGCCGAGGCCCCTGGCCAGGCGTCACGTGGGCTCCTGACATGCGGTTTTTTCCAGCAACTGAGTGGTACTGAAGCGGAACCCGAGCGCGCCCTTAAAAGGTGTTTCCAACACAAACAGGTGGCCGGCCTGCCACTCCCGAGCGAGGTTCCATTCGTTCAGCCCCTGTTTGGCCGAAGTCACAAACATCAGGTTCATATCCGGCCCACCGAAGGTAACACTGGTGGGCTGGCTTACCGGCACCGGGATGGCACCCGCCAAATGCCCATCCGGCGCATAGCGCTGGATACGGGCCCCACCCCACTGGGCCGACCAGAGATAGCCTTCACTGTCCACCGTGGCGCCATCCGGGTAACGGCCGATCATGGTGCGCGCAAATACTTCCCGCTGACTGATATCACCACGGCGCGCATCAAACTTATAGCGATAGATAATCCGCCGTTTCGAATCGGCGAAATAAAAGTGACTGGAATTCAAATCCCAGCAACACCCATTCGAGATAAAAATATCTCTGGCATGTTCACTGACAACACCACTTGGCTCCAGGCAATAAAGCACCCCCGCTGGTTCATCCGTCGCAGCGGTCACCATGGTGCCCACCCAGAAGCGCCCTTCACGGTCTACCTTGCCGTCATTGAAACGAAGTCCCGAGCCTTTCTCCAGTAACGTCTTCTGCCACAGCACCTTTCCCTGGCGGTAATCAAACAGTGCAAAACCGCTCTCAAACGCCGCCACGATACAATCATCACGGTCAGTGAACGCAAAGGCGCACAGGCGCTCGGGGGTTTCAAACACTTCCAGTTCGCGCCCAGGCCAGCTCAGCCGGTATAACTTGCACGCTTCGATGTCTGTCCACCAGACACTGTGCTCCCGGGAATTCCACAGCACACTCTCACCGAGCGTATTGCCCACTTCAATCCCGTCGATTCGCTGAACTTCTAACATGAGCCCCTCTGTTTAACGTCCTGTCCCTATCGCCAAGCAAATAACATGCCGCCAAGCCTGCCAAAGTGATCGCCGTTTACCGCATGAACCGGCCGGATATGCGGCCTAACAGGTTATCATCTATCTCCTGTGCCGCAATCTATTTACCCGCCGCGACGACTGACGATGCGATTTATTCCCGCGCGGTCTCTCCGACAACTGGCATATCGATAATCATATCGGCGCACGCGCTTCAATTTTTGCCATTCATTCCAATTCGATTATTTCGGTGGAAGCGCAGTGGATATGCCCCTTTTTTGTCAGGGCGGCAGGCTTTACTCTAGCGCTCTCATTTTTTCAGTATCTGGAGCAATCCGTGCACATCTCCGCGCTGTACCACTTCCCGGTAAAATCACTCCAAGGTCACAAAGGCAAAGCGCTGGCAATGGATGTATTTGGAGCGGTAAACGACCGGCGCTGGATGCTGGTTGATGAGAACAACCAGTTCCTCACTCAGCGTCGACTGCGCGCCATGGCCCAGCTCAAGGCAACGGTTACCCCCCAGGGCGTGAAACTGGAAAATCCTGAGGGTACCTCGATCCATATTCACCACCCCGGATCTGAAGCCAGTCTCAGGACCGTGCGCGTTTGGAACGACGATGTCATCGCGCGGGATGCCGGTGATGATGCGGCCAGCTGGCTCAGTGACCAGTTGCAGACAGCGGTGCGGCTGGTCGCGATGGGGGAGGAATTCCGGCGCCCGTTGCAGGCCCCGCGCGCAGATCGCCAGGTGGGGTTTGCCGATGCGGCACCACTGCTGGTCATCAGCCAGGCGTCCCTTGATGACCTGAACAGCCGCCTGACGGATCCGGTTTCCATGCTGCGTTTCCGCCCCAACCTCGTCGTCAGCGGCTGCGAGCCCTTCGCTGAAGACCAGTGGAAAACCCTGACCATTTATACCAGTGACGGCCCCCTCATACTCGAGTGTACGCACCCCTGCGCTCGCTGCGCCATTCCGGGGCTGCATCCATTTACCGGCCGCGCACAGAAAGAACCGCTGCGCACGCTTGCTCAATACCGCCGCAGCGAAAAAGATGGCCAAATTTACTTTGGCATGAACCTGACGCCTGCTTTTGGCATCGATAAGGCCATGAGCATACACTTGGGAGATAAAGTTCGGGCGGAATAGCCACTTACGGCGACAAACGGAGGCTTAATGGGCATAACCCGGAATTGTGCGCAGTTGCTGGAAGCGGGCAGTCGCTATCATGTGCAGTATGGTGATCGCCTCGCCAATCACCTGCCGATGGTATTGATCGCGCTGGATAAACTGGGCGCGACTCCCGCGCAGCTCCGACACGCGTTCGACCGCTCTACCCCGCATTTGCAACTTCGCCCCGGCAGCCCGGTAATGGAGATCCGCGATATTCGCAGTTGCCGCAATCGCGACGACCTGTTTCCCTCGGCGCTGCATTATTATGAGCAGCAATTGCGACAACTCGGCATTGCCCAGTGCCTGCACCAGGAATTGCCACCGCTTCTCCCCTCCATCGCCACCGCCGCGTTTCACGGGCTAATTCGCACCGCCTACGGAATCGATGCCGGCCATCTGGAAGAAATCGCCATGGGACTGGCTTACTGGAACCAGGAGTACCACGCCCTCCCCGGCAGCAATGAGGAAACTTCGGAAACCGCGGAAGCGGTTCTGACCCGGGTGGCAAAAACCTTTCCCGACGTCGCCCTCGCGCCGGGCAACATTGCCGATCACATGCAGTGCGTGACACGCCAACCCGGCTGGCTCGATACGCCGGTCCAACCAAAGCACCTGAGCCTGCAAGACATAGCGCACGTGGCCCTCAATGCCTACCTGAGCACTGGAGACTTCACCCTCCTGCACGGTGTTACCGGCTGCCACGCACTGCGCTTGATACTTCCCCACTGCCAGCAGCCGGAGCTGGCTTTGCGCTTTTTCTGGCAGGGGCTGGTAATCGCTTATTTAAGTACCGGCCCCAAGGATCTGACCACGCGCGAGGAACAAAAGGCACTAGAACCAATCAGCGAACGACAGCAAGCACTGAAGAGCCAGGCCCTTGGCAGTGAGGATGACCACGTTATCAAGCTGGCTTACAGCGCGCTGGAGGAATACGGCTTTTACCAGGACGAAGCCTATATGAGCGTGCTGGACACACAATGACCCCGTGCGGGAATTTCCTCCAAGCGCCAACGGCAACTCGGGGGCAAGCGGCGGGCCGGGCGAACATTGCCGCCAGCTGTGGCACTCATAACAATCTTCACCCGCCACACCTCACCTGAATTTACCCCCGGTTACCTCGGCGGCTTATACAGCGCTCTTCAAAAACGCCAGCATCCAGCGGGCCACTGCGCTGGTGTGGATGTCGTTTTGCAGGGATTCTTTACCCTTCTCAACCATATCCGCGCCGAACACCTCCTTGCGCAACTCCATCAGGCTTTTCGAATAAGGCTTGGTGAACTCCGGGTGTGCCTGCATGGTAAGCATGTGCTCACCAACCTGTAGCAGTGCATAGGGGCAGAAATCACTGGACGCTATCACCTTGGTGCCCGGCGCTGGCGTAACCACCTGGTCCTGGTGACTGACCAACAAGCTGAACGATTCCTGGGGCTCCCCCATCCACGCCGGGGTTTCCTGGATCTCGTAGCTGTGAACCCCGACGCCCCAACCTTTCTCGGACTTCCTCGTTTCACCACCCAGAGCGTGAGCAATCAGCTGATGGCCGAAGCAAATACCCAGAGTGGGTTTCTTGCGTTCATGCAGCTCCTGCACGAAAGTCATCAATGGCGGAATCCAGGGTTGGTCGTCGTATACCCCTGTCTTGCTGCCGGTAATCAGGTAGGCATCCACTTCGTCCAGATCCTGTGGATACTCGCCGCGCTGCACTTCATAGGTTTGAAACTCCAGTGAAGGATCCTCGCTGCGCAGCAGATCGGCAAACATCTCTGGATACTCACCAAATTCCCCTACCAGCTGTGGACGCACATCATCCGTCTTTAGTACACCAATCTTCATTATTAGTACCACCAATTCTCAGACACAGTATATTTGTGATCACATTTTTCCATTATGACACAGGTTTTGCACCCGTGGCGTCATCTGATCAAACGTAAAAACATTGCGAAGCTTCCCCCGCAACTAGACTGAAACCATTGCTGTTGGCCCTTTCCGCAGTTCAAGGAGCGATCTCACATGAAAGTCTTCAGTCTCATCACCACATTATTGGCCGCCTCGCTGGGTGCAGGCCAGTGCCTGGCCGATTACGAACAGGGTGATTTCATCGTCCGCGTTGGTTGGGGCACCGTGCAGCCGGAGGATGACTCCGACAGGCTGCTGATCGATGACACCGTAATCCTGCCGGAAACCCGCGTCTATGTGGATGATGGCGACGCCGCGACCTTTACCGGCACCTGGCTGTTTGCAGACCACTTTGGGCTTGGCCTGCTGGTAGCCACCCCTTTCGAGCACGACCTGGACGTCAGCGGCCTGCCGGATCCGGTGGATCCTATCGGCGCTCCGGCTCTGGGCAAAGTCCCGCTGGGCAGCATCGAGCACCTCCCACCCACCCTCACAGTACAGTGGTTCCCGGTATGCAAGGAATCCTGGGTGCAGCCCTATGTGGGCCTGGGCGTGAACTTCACCACTTTTATGGATGAAGACATCAGCGACGTCGCCCAGGAGTACTTCGAGGATGTACTCGGCGCACTCAGCAATGCGGGGCTGAGGCTGGACGATTCCTGGGGGCTGGCCGGTGAACTGGGGGTAGACATCGCCTTCGGCCGCGACAGCAACTGGCTGTTCAATGCCGCGGTGTGGTACCTGGACATAGATACAGATGCCAGGGTCGACTTCCGTGACCGCGACAACAACTGGGTGCGTATCGAGACCGATGTGGATATCGACCCCTGGGTGTACTCGGTAGGACTCGGCTACAAGTTTTGACCCTGCAGCAGTGCTACGGGCGCACGGCGCCAGTAGCACTTTTCACCTCGTTCCTCGCCCGCCCGCTGCTCGGGCAAGAGCCAGCCTCACGAATTCTCTGTTCCAGCGTATTTGTAAACGCTCGCCAAAACTCCGCACAGTCATTGACGTAAAAATGTCCACCGCCGACTTCTTCACTGCTGAAGCCACAGCGGGAATAGTCGATCCACGCCAGCGCATCTTCGACATCGATATGCTCGTCGTCGCGGCTGTAGAAGCAATGAATCGGTACCGGCACCTGACTCACTTTACCCCTATAAGTATCCACAATCCGAAAGTCAGCCCTGAGCGAGGGAAGATATAACGCTAACTGCTCGGGATCACGCAATATCGAGTCGGGCATACCTCCCATACGCCGCATTTTATCCAGGAACATTTCATCTGGAAGCGTAAACGAGGGGTTCCTGAGTGTCGTCAGGTGGGGCGCCCTGCTGGCGGAAACATACAGGTGGCTGGGCAGGGCACACCCTGTTCGCTCAAGGCGCTTAACAAGCTCAAATGCCACCCGGGCGCCAAGACTGTGCCCAAAAATCGAGTAGGGTTTATCGGAGAGATAGCTTTCAAGCGCTTTGTGCGCCCCTCTTACCAACGCGTTCATGGTCAGGCATGGCGGCACATGGATATGGCTTGACCGGCCGGGAGGCTGAACCGCAATCAACTCGACAGAATCAGGCAGCCAGTCAGCCCAGCGAATATAAGTTGCCGCGGTACCGCCGGCATAGGGAAAGCAAACAAGGCGATGGGAAGATTCAGGTTTCAGTTTTGGAATTAACAGCCAATCATTCATTTCTCAATGCCCGGTGCCCAAGACGTCCGTGGAATACATTTATTGGCGACGAGAAATGGGGATGGTGCAACTCCATCCCCAATCCCAGCCCGCAATACAGTTAGAAACTCAGTCGTTGACTGTGTTAGTTGCGCTGCTTACAACGCCCCACCAGGGACCAGTCATCCCATTTACCGGGGCGCACCTGAGGTTCACTTCCTGTCCACCAATTCGCACGATAAAGTTGCCGATGATGTACAACGTTGGCGTCCTGCCTGGAAACCCGACCACCGGACCATTCCACATAGCCATCACAATCGACCAACCCGGCGCCAACGCTCCCTTCCCAGTCCACCTGAAAATCCGGCCAGTGTTTCACGTAAAGCTGATCATGAGGCAAGCTTTTAACCTCTGCTTTCTCTTCGTCACTCCAGCTAGCTCCCTGCACCTGATGGCAAAGCTGACAGGTTGATGATTCAGGGCCCCACTTGTGCCGTTTCAAAAAACCATTTACCGGATCATCCTGCGAAGAGCCGTTATGATACAAGGCATAAATATCACTCGCATTTTGTTCCCTGTGCCGCCACATATCGTGCCCAATATTCCAGCTCTCATAGTTGAAAAATGGTACGTATTTGTAGCTCAGATAATTCAACGCGCCGTCGAGGTCGCCCGCCTTGGCCATATAATCAAAACCAAGGGTGGCGAAAGATATTATGTTGTACGTCGCCCTAGGGTGATCCTCACAAAAAATGTTATTGTTTTCGAAACACGCAGTCTGGCCGTCAAGAAAATATTGATAGCCGCGGTCGAAATTTTCCGGCTCATTAAAAGAAAAAATACTGGCTGGAAACAGGTAAAACTGTGGATACATGGAGAACCACTCACCAACTTCGCGATCCAGTGAAGCAACAGCCTCGACATCGCCGTGAAATTTTGCAATCCATCGCCGTGTAGGCACACTGAACCCGCCTACCGCCGGCGCCAAGCGATAAAGCGAAGTATTCTGCGGGTCGGACTCCCAATTCGACTGGTGCTTCTGCGCCATTTCCGTAGTGCGCTTTGCGAAATAACTTGCCTTCAGAAAGGCATACAGCGTTCCAGGATCGTTATAGTCAGACTCCCCACCTATCCACTGATTAACTGCCGCCAGATACAAATTGGAAGTGATATTTTCTGGATTTTCCAGTACATCCAGCATCAATGACCGCTCAGCTTTATAGCGGTCATTCTCCTTGTAGTTAAATGCCAAAAAGAAGTCATCATGAGACTGCCTTCCCTCTGAAGTATCGACCTGATCGACGGCCGGCAACCATGACTCCAGCCTGTGACGCAGACGAATCTGCGCCTCTTTGAGCCATGTATCCTCGGCCCCCAGGAGCCAGCTTCGGGAGACAAAGTACAGGGCATAAATAGAGTGATCCAGTAGATCGGCCTTCTCAACACTACCCAAAGCATCATTTGAATCAAAAATATTGGATTTCTCGATATGCAAAAGCGCATTTAACCTTGCGAAACGGGCGCTTCCCGGATTCTCCAGGTAGCGAATCAGCAGGCGCCGCTCACCTTCGGGGATAAAATTCCAGGCTGTATCCGGTAGCTGGGTTTCATAGGCCGAAAGTTCTCTCTGATCGTCACTATCAATGAAATCTGTGACTTCACTGAGCGGCATACCAGGCACTGAGGCCAAAGCGGGATAGGCGCCCACAAAAACAAGCGCAGCCAGCGCGCACTTTAATTTACGAATGATCATTGTGAAAAATTCCAGATGTTATTGAGCACCAGCGTAACAAGAGGCATCAAAGTTCCAGACATCCCAGACGTCAGGATTCCTGGGCTCCTGATTTACATTCCACCATTTCGCCGTGTATTTAGCGCCATTCCAACGCACAGTGTCGTTGGCGCCATACGTCGTGCCCTGCGACCAGGCCTCGATACCTGAGCAGTCTCCGGCTGAAGCCTGAGAGCCTCCGAACCAGGTTGTGGTCACTTCTGGCCAGTCGTAGAGTGTGGCGATACTTTCATCGGGCAAATAGACGGTGTTCACATCTTCTTCTGCCCACTGACGCGACTGAACTTGATGACAATACTGACAGGTGATCGTATCCGGCCCCCATTGATGCTGCTTTAAAAGAAAATTGGTTGGGTCATCACTTGGATCATCATTGCGGTATAGCTGGAAGATCTCCTCAAGATTAGCCTGACGATATTCCCATGCATCTCGGCCGTAATCCCAGCTGCTCCAGCCAAAAGCAGGGTTTTGATTAAAGGAGAGAAACTGCGTGGCCATTTCAAGTTCGCCAAGTTTCACCATGTAATCCACAGCACCCAGGAAATACGACAGATTGTTGAACGAAAACCGCGGCCGATCCAAACAGGCGCGAATAGTAGGAACCTGTATGCAGTGCCCAAATCCCGCCCACCAGGCATCCCAGCCTTGCATGAGATGTTCTGGCTCATTGAAGTACATTAGGCCGATACTGGCGGCATGAAATGCCGGATAGTGTTTAAACCATTCATCATGTTCAGCATCGAGCGTTTCGACTGCTGCCGAATCACCGTGCAACTGCGCAAGCCAACGCCTGGCCGGGACTGTCCACCCGCCGAGAATCGGCGCCAACCTGACCCGCTGGTAACTTTCTGGATCCTGCAGCCACAACTTTTCAAGACGCTCCGACATCGCAACACTGCGCACAGAAAAGTAGCTACTCAAAACAAAGCTGTACAAAACGGATGGATCCGAAAATTCAGCTTCGCCGCCCACCCAAATATTTGCTGCTGTCAAATATGCGCTCGTCAACGCATTACCAGGATGACGACTGTAGTCTTCAAGCAGCTGATCAACGATTTGAATACGCTGACCTTCCTCATGATTGAACGCGAATAGAAACGCTTTATGGGAATTAGTTTCTTGCTGATATACCGCTTCAGAGGCACTGTGATTATGCAGTGCCTGGTCGACCAGTTTATGGGCATGAGACACCCATTTGCTGGAAGCCGAGTCCAGGTTTAACGAACGCTCCAGGAAGTATTGGGAAAATATCGTGTACCTGATGGACTCCCCGCTTACAGGCTTGTTCAATATCGAACTGGACAAGCTGTATAGCGCCAGAATCTTGCTCAACCGGGCATCTGAAGGGTTATTTAGGTAGGCCTGCAGTGCAATTTTTTCAAAATTGCCTAACTCAGTCGCAGCAGTGACCGGAAAACCCTGCATGCTATTTTCCGGATAGGAACCAGCATCGGTCTGGGCGCTTTTGAAAACCGGGTGCGACGTCAGATTCTGCATATCAGAAAATGGAACCTGCAACCTGTCATACAAGAAAGGATAATTGTAAAAATTATCCAATCTGGGAATCCCTTCGATCTTCCCGGCAAATACAGCGCTTGGCAACGCCAGCATTACCGAAATCATGATCAACTGCTTAATCATTGTTAATCCTTATTTATACAGTTTGTGCAGGAAAATTTCCCGCTTGGCGAAACTTGGGAATTGACAGCCCGGCAAGAGCTAAAGCAATCAATATTACCGCAGACCCTTTTAGCAAAATTTGGATTGAGAAAAAGTCAGCAAACACGCCGGACAAGGCTGTCGACAGCGGGGTCAAGCCGAACACTGCAAATAAAAGCAGGCTCATTACGCGCCCCATGTACACACCCGGGGTTCGCTGCTGGAACCATGTAATCCCCGATACGGATATCATTCCCAGGGAAAATCCGATAAGAAATATATTTACTGATGCCACCCATAAATACTGGGCATTGGCCACGCCTAGTAGCATGGTTCCCGAAATCAAATCGCCAGCAATTACCGCAAGGCTAAGCAGCCTCGCGGGAATCGTTAATTTAATGGCGACAATAGAGCCAATTAGTGCGCCGCCACCCAAAAATGAATAGAGCTGGCCGAAATCAGTCACATCATTTGAAAAATGAGACTTGGCCAACAACGGTAGCGCTATGGCGAGGGGCCCATGAATAAACAACGAGGCCAGTGCCAGGTAACACAGTACCAGACACATTGCCTGATCCTTAATACACCAGCGAATCCCTTTCTTTAACGATTCAACGACTCTGCTATCTGCACTCCTCACCCATGTATCCAGTCGCACCCTGGCAACCAACAGAATTGAAACCGCCAACCCGAAAACGTCCACCAGCAGCGCATACCCTACGGCAGTGCGATCCGGGTTATCCGTGCCGACACTCAGGTTTTCCCGGGAAAAGTAAATCAACCAGGCTGCCAGTGCGGGACCGACGACTTGGGCCGCCTGATTTGTCCCCATCAAGATACCATTACACAACTGAAGCTTATGAGATTGAACAAGAAACGGCGGCGTTGCCTGGGCCGCAGAAGCAGCGATAGACCCCGAACATCCAAGGAGAATGGCAACGGGATAGAGGTGCCACAAGACCAGTTCCCCGCTGAAAATAAGCGCACACAAAACAATCAGTGTTGCCTTTAACAACAGGCGTGCAAACAACAATACGTGAATTGGCCTATAGATATCTGATAGCGCCCCTCCGAACAAAATGAATACGCTATGCGGCAGCGACATACACGCGATAACACTACTGAGTACCAGTGCGCTATCAGTGAACGACAATGTCAGCCATGGAATCGCTACAACGGTAAAAAAACCACCGATGGAGGCGACAGCCGTGGACAGCCAGAAAACCAGAAAAGACTTGGGCATTGCACTATCCAACCGGATTCAATTCTGCATCCAACCAGTGACGCTTTATGGAGAAACGATCCCCTCCATCGTAAGAGCCGGACTGAACGGTAGTGGCTGAAAGATAACCCGCATCCTCCACACACTTCGCCACATTGCGGTCGTAGTCACCATAGGGATATGAAAAGTGGTCTACCCTTGCACCTAGTTTCTCTTCCAGGCGCAATTTCGACTGGACAATTTCCCTCTTCGCTTTATCGGTCGACATCTGACTCAGGCGCGGATGTGACAGCGTGTGAGACCCGATGGTGATCAGCGGATCCTGGTGCAACTGGATAGTTTTCTCCCAATCCAGTGCCCTTATCTTATCCACATCATCGTCTTCAACCCCGATTGCGTCGAATAGCTTACGCACTTCGGCAACACCATTTACCTGTGACTCAACGAATCGGTCGAGCCATAAAAGTGTTTCGCGTTTTTCGCTTTGATCCCGGCACGCCAGGCGATAGCCCTTACCCATCCAGGAAAATTCAACAGATTCAACTCTGCGCACGAAATCCTCAAGGATACCAAAGCAGTGGAAGCATGCCTTATCCGGATAACCGGTCACCAGGTATAAACAGGCGGGCACCTCGAGTTCCTTGAGCAAAGGGAAGATGACTTCAAAAAAATCGATGTATCCATCATCAAAGGTCAAAGCGATCCTCTTTGCCCCTTTCGGGGCATCCAGGAAAATCGCCTCATCGAGACTCACAAACTGGTAGCCAGATTCCCTGAGTCTTAAAATGAAATCGCGAAGCTTTCGCGAAGACAGCTCCATTGATGGGACTTCCACCAGATTTCTCGCCAGATCAGCTTCTTCAAGAACACGATGTAGAGCAATAACATTTGTGTTCCCGGTTAGGTATGGATAATCCATTGCTTACGCCCCCTCAAAAGCGGATTCGATATCAGCTTCGCTGAGTTCACCGCCCAGGCTGAGTAATATGGCATCTTTCAATAGACCTATTGAGTCCGGCTTGTAGACCTCCCGGTTATAGTTCATATGTACATGATAGGAATCGTCTTTGATATACACTTCGAAGTAGAACAGAACCTGCCTGTTCAGCGCTTCACTTGCCCAGTATTCTCCGGCGACCTGATCCTCGTACCATTCACTAACGGCCCGATGTTCAGCGCTGTTCGCAAATAGGGTATTCGCCTTTCCAAGGTGACTATCACTGGTTGAGGGGACGATATTGATTGCTACCTGGGATGGCTTTATGTTCTCAATCTGCTCACGAATCACCTCGTCGCGACACAAATATTTAAGCAAACCAAACTCCGAATTCTGCACCATACCCCGCTGAAGCTGCTCTACACAGTCGTCGCGGTGAGTATCCAGCAGGATCGGATAATCCTCTGTAAAGTATCCAATGGTGCTTGTCACTTCAGGAAGGGCGTCATTTTGGCGTCTACCATGGTGCTGCAGGTCAAACTGCAGGTGGCGGATCCCGGACCATCCGCTAATAGCTCGCGCAATGGCTATAATTGCGTATCGGCTTTCGTCAATGTGATGGCCTTTTACTCGCTTAACTTTTAGCAGCTCGGTTTTACTGTTTCCATAGCGGTTGTTTTCCGAGTGAAGATCATAATCTGTCGATATTAAGTCGACTTCCCGCCAACTTGACGACATCAAGCCATCCATCTTCTGCTTGCAGGCGTCACTATTCGCATATGCATCGAGTTGATGGGAATAATCAAACATCGATCCGCTGAATAATCGGGCGGAATTCCCTTTCATTCTCGCTTCGTAACTATCCACAATTTGAGCAAGGAATTGCATGGCACTCAGACCGTCCATCAACAGCTGATGGAACATAAGCAGCAGGATGATTTCGCCGGATGATTCCGATCGGATAATTTTCACCCTTAGAGGAGAGGAATTTAGATTTATCTCCTTGATCCATGCGGCGTATTGTTGCGGATTTCGAATATCTTCCACACTTATCGATTCAATACAGGCTTTGGCTTTCATTTCAACAATTCTCGCCGTGCCATATTGATGCTCGATATCATTAACGACTCGCAGTCCATCGTTTGCCGCAAGGACGTCGTCGAATGCCTGGCTAAACACCTCAATGGAAAAATCATTGTGCAATGGACGCACAAAACTTTTCGTCCAATGGTTAAGCTCGGATTTTTCACATCCATCCAGCAAATTATGGTAGACACTGTAACGGCTTGGCAGCCACGGCAACTCCCCAAGCTGCCCAGTTTCGTCAATATCCGGCTCAGACTGACCGCTCAAGAACTCATCGACCACATAATTCGCCAGTGCTTTTGCTGATGGATACTTGGCTACCAGCGTACCAGGCAACTTCAGTCCCAGAGCCCCCTGCAATCGATTTTTGAATTCCATAGCCATCAGGGAATTCAGGCCATACTCAAATACGTTACCCGCTGGCTCAATTGCTTCCGGTGTATCCAGACCAAGCACGTCAGAAAATATTTCTCGACTCAGTTGAATAAGCAGTTGGACTTTTTCATCCGGGCTTACACTGGCAAGAAGTTGCGTATAATCGACACTATTCTGCGCATCTTCCGGATTAAAGAAGTCAGCGAAAACTGTCTTCTTAGCCGGATCCGGGAATTGTTTGAGAATTTTGCTCCAGTCGAGATTGAAAACCCCGCCCTGTGGCAGCCGGTACCGAAGCAGCTTTTCCATAGCGCCCATCCCCTGCTCTGTAGTCAGGGCAGACATGCCAGCATCCTCCATCCGTTGGATATCTCTGGCGTCCAGGCTCGCAGCCATCCCCGCGTTTGCCCAGGGCCCCCAGTTTACGGCCAACGCGGCCAGTCCCTGCTGCTGGCGCCAGTGACAGAAACTGTCCATATAGGCGTTGGCAGCCGCATAGTTACACTGACCGGCCCACCCAACTATTGCCGCAATCGAGGAAAAGCACACAAACATGTCCAGACTCAGGTGTTGTGTGGCACGGTGCAGGTTATAGCTACCAAGTACTTTGGGCTTTAACACGCGGTCAAATTGGTCAGAAGATTGTTGCGGTATAGTGCCGTCGGCCAGAACGCCAGCGGAATGAATCACCCCCGCCAACCTGGGAAGCTCATCACCGATATGCGCGACGACACGCTCGATGTCTTCAATTACACAAACGTCCGCCTTGATAACCGTGACAACCACTCCCTTAGACCGCACCTGCTCGATCTGCGCCTGTGCATCGGGGTTTGGTGAACTACGGCCTATCAGCACAATCGAACTCGCCCCGTGGGCTGCAAGCCAACGCATGATCTCGAGACCAAGGCCACCGAGCCCACCCGTTACCAGATAGCTGACGCCAGCGCGAACTACCTGCTCGTTTACCCGATCGGCTGCAGTGCCCGGTCGATCCGTAAACATGAGAATTCCATCGGGTAGTCGACCGCGATTTAGCGCTTCGGTGACCGATAGCTGTTCAATTGCGTCGGCCGGCTGGCTGGCGGGCGTAGACAACAGGTAATCGATCTGGGATCTAATATTTTCAACAGGTTTCTGACTGACAGCTCGCACAGAAAGCGGTTGGTAAATCGCAGACTTATCACACAATGCAGCGAACAATGGCCCTGGCAGCTGAGACGGCTCATCTGACAAATCGAGCCAGCGCCCGCCGTCAACCAGAAGATCCAAGGCTTTTTCGCGAACATCAAAGCAGCCTCGGTAGACAATGGCTGCGTAATGCTTATCGCCATTGGCTCGCCGTGCGGCTCCAACCAGATTCACACTATCCGCTGCGACCGTTGCTGCATTTTGCGCTCTTGCCCGCTCAAGCTCCTCAGGGCGATCACTTCCAAAGCAGATGTTTATTCCAAATTCGCAAGCAACCCGGTGTAACGCCGCTGTAAAACTGTCCCAGTAACCGGTAATGAAAATACCCTCACCACCGGTATCCGGGCGAGCCAGGCCAATCACATGGGCCGCAAGCAAGCTGGAAGTAAGACCGACGCTTTGTATCGCATCTCGCGTCCAAGGGATGATCCGGTCGACTTGTACAGCCAGCTGTGAGCACGGCGGCTGTTCAGTAATGGTATATACACGCGATCCTATTTGCGCGGTATCGAGCGCATCAACTACCTGACCAACGACACCATAGGCTGCCCGCCCTCCGATCGCTGGATCTGTTGCGAAACTTTCCACCTGGATAACCACATCCCCATCACCGGCTTGTCTCGCTGCTTCACGCACCACCAATAAGGATCCTGAGCCTTCGTTGGCAAGCAGGCTAAATTGCTCACCATCGCGAAGCGCCGTTGTCGATTCACAACGTTGCTGCATAATCGAGGTATTTAACTGGCGCAGGCGGTTGCAGTACGCGGCCCCACTTCGCAGCGCGACTTCCTGCTCATATCCTTCACTCGCCAGCCACTGCGATAAAGTAACGAACGAGTCGTTGACAGGTGTTTTGTCGAGGTCGAGCAATGTTAGCTTGAAATCAGGAAATTCTGACCCAAATACCCGTGCAAAGCCCCACACTGACGCCTGCTCCGGCGCGACCATGTGATCAGATGCAACTGCACGCTGAGCATTTTCAGTCACGAATATCAGCGCCGCTTGATGACGCCAATCGACGCTTGCAAGCGCCTGCCCCACTTTAAGCGTGACTTCATTTAGCGCCAGAACTTGCTGGTAGTCGTCAGCGACTTCGGCAAAGTCCAGCGCGACCAGGTTCAAGATATGGCTCGTGTCCTTGGTGAAGCCGGAGAGCCGTTCCAGCCCCGCTTCGACAGCACTGGGATCCAGTACAAGTGTCGATACGTTTGGCCAATGCAATGCCAGCGCCTTCTCGATTTCTATAGCGCGATCAGAGCTACCGCGCAGCACCAGCCAATTTGCAGCCCCAGAGGTTTCGACGTTCTGGATATCGAGCGCCTGCCACTCGTAGTCATAGCAGAGCTCGGCACCCACCTGAGGGCCATCTTGCATATTGCTGGCTTTCAAAGTGATTCCCAGCACCTGCGCAAGCGTGTTACCGGCCTCATCGAGTAGAGTCACGTCGCCAACGATTTCGGATGCACTGCGACTGCGGGAGGTGAGATGGCCGTAACAGCGGCCGACCGGCTTTTTAAGATAATTCAGGCGCTCTATCGCTGTTGGCAGATAGCCGGACTCGATCGTCGGGAACAGCCCCTGAAAGGCGCTATCAAGCACACAGGGGTGCAGGAGATAGTTTTCGACAGACTTTTCGACAGCATCACTGACCAATATCTCAACCAGCGAGCAGTCTTCACTGAACCAGCAATGCTGAACCGCCTGAAACTCCTCTTCATAGTGGAGCCCCAGCTTCCGGCAATGCTGGTAAAACGCCTCCTTGCCGTATTCATTATCCAGACTGCTTTTAAGCGCGGATAAGTCAAGCGCAGGCGGTTCCATAACAGAACCCGAAGTCAGCGTATGGCCCTCACTGAAAATACGCCATTGGCGATCCGTGTTGTCCTGCACCCGGATAGCAAAATGGCCGGATTGACTGTCCAGTTGCGTCTCGGCGAGTGTGATAGCGCTGTCATTCAAAAATAGAGCGCGCTTGAATTCCACGTGATTCAAACTGACTGCATCAGCGGTCGATTGGCTCTTGGCAGCTTGCAGTGCCATTTCGATATAGGCAGCTCCAGGAAATACAACTTCACCCTCTACCTTGTGACCGCGCAGGTAAGTTAGCTGTTTCAAATCGACAGCGTTGTGCCAGATCAGAGCTGTGGAGTTGAGCGGAGCCCCCAACAGCTCGTGAACCGGCTCCAGAAATCCGCCCTGCTTACGGACGTTCTTCAGGCGCGATGCCGCGACATCTTCAGTTTCATGCCAATAGCGAGCGTGCTGCCACGCATAATTAGGGATGGGTACAGTTTTACCGCCCTGTGGATACAAAAGATTCCAGTCAATGTCATAACCTACAGCCTGTAAACCGGCAATCGCCATAATGGCCATAAGCACGTCATCCTGATCGCGCTTGAGGGTCGTAACGACGCCACCACTATTCATATTGCGTTCAATATTTTTGGCGATGGAGCTGGCCAGAGCAGCATGTGGCGCCATCTCCAGGAAGGTTCCAAAGCCATCTTTCGCGATGCGCTCGATGGCCCGCTTGAACAAAACCGGTTCGCGCACATTTTCAGGCCAGTAATCGCAGCCGAAATCTCCAGCCTTTGCCCGCTCGCCGGTTACTGTCGAATACAGAGGTGTGTGGGGAAGCATCGGCGTAATGCTTTGCAATGCCTCAGTCAACGGTGCCTTGAGACGATCCATGACCGGACTATGGTACGGCACCTCCACCCTGAGGAAACGGGCGAAGATACCTTCCTCATCAAGCTTTTCTGCAATTTTCGCCAGTTCACCCTCATCGCCGGCCAGCGTCAGCGCGTCGTCACTGTTGATCGCAGCAATCGACACCCTGTCTTCAATGCCGGCCAGGAGCGGTTTTAGCTCGTCTTCGGTCAGGGCCACAGCAAGCATCTTGCCAAGACCTTCGGTGGTATGCTGCAAAGAACTGCGGTGGTAGATGACCTTGATTGCATCATCAAAGCTCAGAGCACCAGCCACATAAGCGGCGGCGACTTCTCCCGCGCTATGCCCGACCACTGCATCCGGTTTGATGCCCCAGCTCGCCATCAGCTCAGCCAGGGCATACTGACAGGCAAATATCGCCGGCTGAGCAATAAATGTGGTATGAATACGATCAGTGTCATCCACCTCAAATAGCTCAGCGACCAGGCTCCATCCCGAGTATTCCTGAAGCGCTTCGCTACATCGATCAATCGCCGCTTTATACACAGGCTCGCGCCGGTAGAGTTCCAAGCCCATTTTTGCCCATGTGGTTCCCATCCCAGAGAACACAAAACAAATCCGCTTGCCATCATCGGTATTCACAGAGCCTGCGGCGTAATTGGCGCTCGCGGATCCGGCCAGATAATCTTCAAGAGCCATAACCAGCTCCTGCTTGTTCTGACCACTTACAATAAGCCGGTATTTAAAATGCTCACGCTTGGTGGCGGCTGTATAGCAGATGTTATGGAGATCGGCACTGCTTTCCTGATCCTCACTATCCAGCAGGAAATCAACCCATTTCTCCGCCTGGTCTTTCAGCGCATTTTCAGTTTTTGCGCTGACAGGTAATAGCGTGAATTCGCTATTGAACAATGGTGCCTGGGGGGACAATTCTTCGGGCTTGGGGGGGGCCTGCTCGATAACCACATTCGCATTGGTACCACCAAAACCAAAGGAATTCACGATTGCGCGGCGGCGCTGGCCATCCACATCCGGCCACGGCATGTTCTTCGAAACGATATCAATGTTGAGCTTTTCCGGATCAATCTCCGGGTTGACTTCATTGAAATGGATATTGCCCGGAATAACGCCATGCTTCATGGCCATTACCGTTTTGATCAAACCGGCAACGCCTGCTGCAGCTTCGGTATGGCCAATATTGCTTTTGACAGACCCCACAGCACAACGCCCCCGTCGTACTTCAGGCTGCCCCAGCATACTTCCCAATGCGTTAACCTCGATGGGATCGCCTACGGCAGTCCCCGTGCCGTGCGCCTCAGCGTACTGAATGGTATGAGCAGGCGCTTGCGCAAAGGATAATGTTTTGGCAAGCAGTTTTTTTTGCGATTCACCATTAGGGACGGTGATCCCGACAGTATGTCCGTCCTGGTTAGCACCGCTCGCTTTGATCACCGCAAGTATGTTGTCATTATCTGAAATGGCGTCTTGCAAGCGCTTGACCATGACGAGGCCCGCACCCTCGCTGCGGACGTAGCCATTGGCTGATGCGTCAAAGCTCTTGCAGCGGCAGTCAGGGGATAACATGGAGGCCTTGCAGATCGACACCGTAAGCTCGGGCCGCAACAAGATGTTCACACCACCAGCAATAGCGTAGCGGCTATCGCCATTTAGGATCGCCTTGCAGGCAAGATCAAGAGCAACAAGCGAGGAGGAACACGCCGTATCCAATGTGACACTCGGCCCGGTGAAATCGTATGCATAGGAAATACGATTTGATGTCAGGGTCATGGAAGGCCCGGTAGCCGAGTGACTGCTGATATTTTCATGGGCCATAGGATCGAGCTGAATTTGCTCATAATCGTGCATGAACTGACCGATATATACCGCGGTGTCGCTACCCTTCAAATCCGCTGCCTTGATGCCAGCGTTCTCAATCAGCTCCTGGGTAAGTTCCAATAACCAGCGATGCTGGGGATCTATATGTGGCGCCTCTTTGGGGGATATGCCGAAAAACTGAGGATCGAACTGATCGAGTCCTGTTATGAACCCGCCCTGGTTAACAAACATTTTTCCGGTCTTTTCTCGATCCGGATCGTAAAACGCATCGTTTTCCCAGCGATCCGCAGGTACATCGATGATTCCATCGCCGCCGTTTAACAGAAATTCATAAAACTCTTCAGGAGAGTTGTTCCCACCAGGTAAACGGCAGGAGAGACCAATAATTGCTATATCAGAACTTTTGACAGCGCTGTCTTTCATGACAAAATCCAAATCCATTTATTTAAGCTAATGACGACTCTGCATTTACGTAGGAGTGATTAAACCCGGTTTCGATTATTTCCTGCCAAGCCAGAGTTTTTAATGTTTGATACTCGCGCTCAGGGTGTTTTTTGCAGATGTATTGAATATTATTTCTTGAATCTCGAACCTTCTGCTCCGAGTCCTTTTCATGGGGGGCATGCACAGCTTCCATCCCCGGCAATAATTTGAATGCGCAGCCAGCTTTTTGCAGACGGATTCCCAGCTCAACATCTTCGCCGCCCCAGGATCTAAACCACTCATCAAACCCATTTATCTTTATTAAATCTGCTCGCCTCACTGAAGCGTTTCCAGTCCAGAATGTGACCCACGCACTGTGACCTTCCAAATTTCCGCCTTCCAGATTACTGAAAATTTCAAAGCGACAGTCGTAAAGTTCTGGAGAAATGCTCAGCAATTGAAAGATCGTATCTTTGGGTTCCTGCAAAATTTCACTCAGCTTTTTGAAATTGCTCGAACAAAACTCATTTACCCCATACGATAAGCCGATAACGGCCGCCGGTTGCGCGTCCGAATGCACTTTTAGGTGCTCTTCAAGAAGATACCTAGAAGCAATCATTCCCGAATCAAAAAAAAGAACGATTTCATACTTCGCCTGCACAATCCCAAGATTCCTCGCCGCGGCGACTCGGAACCCGAAATCCGGCTGGTAAAGATACAGAATATTTATCTTATCTTTATAAGCATGTATCACCTCAAACGTATTATCCGACGAGCCATCGTCTACCACGATAACCTCATAGAGTGACTTATCCAGGCTTTGGTCACATAGGGAATCCAGTGTTTTCCTCAGAAGATCCCTGTAGTTGTACGTTGGTACTACAACGCTTATCCCTTCAACATCCTGTTTCATGGCAAATAAACTCAAATAAAACTTAATTCAGAAAACTTAAAGAATAGATTCGCAATAATTTCTAACACAAAGCATGTGACACTTTTCCAATCGAGGACCTTTTGCCTCACACCGATGATACGATCGTGCTAAAAACGTCGCGGGTGAAACACAAATTTTGCGCACACGTTTACCCGGAAATAAAAAACGTGATTTAATGAATTGAACGTCACTCAAGTAAAGCGCCTTTTTCCTTTTGGCGCACTCATCATCTCAGTTTTGTGCTGTATTTCTCTGGAAGGATTCATGAATCGTAACGACATAGTTCTTATCGGCGCGACCGGTGTCACTGGAAGTTTAATCTTTAAAAATCTTTCCAGATCCGTAACAAATGAAACTTCATTGGCGATTGCAGGAAGAGATGAAAATAAGCTTAAGAACTTGGCTGCACAGTCCAAGTACGGATCAAAAGTCGATATTCATTTAGTGGACGTCAGAAACCCATCTTCCCTGAGGAAGCTGGCCAAGTCTTCCAGTTTGATCATTAACGCTGTCGGCCCTTACAGCGACCTCGGCAACTATGTGATATCAGCGTGCATTCGCGAAGGCATAGATTACATTGACTTATGCGGAGAACCAGGCTGGATGTATAAAATGATCTCGAGCCACTCAGATGCTGCCAAAAAAAATGGCTCAAGAATCATATTCAGCTGTGGATTTGACTCAATACCTTCAGATATTGGCGTTCACCATTTGCAAAATGTAGCTATAAAACATTTGGGAAAACCTGTACCCAGGGTGCGAGCAAGAATTGAAAAAATGGTCGGTAATTTTTCAGATGGTACTACGCAGAGCCTTGCAGCAACTGTAAGATCCGGCCACGAGGATCCAGATTTACTAAAACAGTTATTAAACCCGTTCGCACTCTGCGAGGGAAATAACGGCCCCAGACAACCCTCGGGTGTGGTTCCAAAATATGAGGAGGACATTGATTCCTGGGTGGCGCCGTTCATGATGGCTGTAATCAATACAAAAAATGTGCACCGCTCCAACTATCTCCTTGGATATCCTTACGGAAACGCTTTTATTTACGATGAGATGTGGATGACCGGCCCAGGAACACGTGGAGAAGCTACAGCTAAGGCGATCGCCTCCGACAAAGATATGGCAAAAAACAATAATATCAATGACGATAGCGCGGATGGTTACTACAAGATCCAGTTTATTGGTGAAGATTCTAATAATAACCGAGTCATAACCTCTGTCGAAAGCGACTTTGACCCCGGGTATCACTCCACCGCAAAAATGGTTACCGAGTCCACCCTTTGCCTTATGGAAAACCGTGACAACATCTCGCCGGGTATTCACACTCCTGCGTCTGCTTTCGGCAACAATCTGATTGACCGCCTGGAGAAAAACGCCGGTATGCGGTTTTTGCTGCGACAAGTTTAAACCAAAGTCGCCATACCGGCTTGATGTCGCTTTTCCAAAGTTGGTCGTCCTGGAATCCGCGTTACGCTTGCGAGCGCGGATTTCCAGTCAGCATTTCTGAACGCCAGCGCACCCGCATATTTTCCTCCACGAAGTTTTAGACATCTCAGGATGATTACCTGCATGTTATCTCTGTTCTAGAGCTTTTCTCGAGACCGCAAGTGGTCGCGATATCATTCTGAGTCATGAGCCCAACTCAGCCTGTAACTACACGAACAAACGCTCTATGATCGGAAAAGTCATAGGTGGCATACTGGCGAAATGCGTATTTCGCGTGATACTTTTGCAGCTACGACGGCGGCCCATCTATAGCCATAACAAAAAATAACCGTAAAAACAGGTAATTACTGTGACAAAGGCTCTGCTTCCCCTTGCCCTGGCCCTCGCCTCCTCCACAGGCGTTCAAGCCCAAGTAGCGAACCCGGCTACCCTGCTTGCTCAGGCTGAAGATAATGTCATCGAGTGGCGCCGACACCTGCACCAGAACCCGGAACTAGGGAATCGGGAGTTCGAGACCGCCAAGTACATTACTGCTCACCTCAAATCCCTTGGCATTGAAGTGGAGACCGGAGTCGCCCATACCGGCGTAGTCGGTCTGCTCAAGGGCGGCAAGCCCGGCCCTACCGTAGCGCTGCGCGCGGATATGGATGCGCTTCCGGTGACCGAGCAGGTGGATGTGCCTTTCGCTTCCAAAGCAAAAACCCAGTACAACGGCGAAGAAGTTGGGGTAATGCACGCCTGTGGCCACGATACCCACGTGGCCATGCTGATGGGGGCGGCGCAGGTGCTGTCGGCGATGCGCGATGAACTTGCCGGCAATGTGCTGTTTATCTTCCAGCCCGCCGAAGAAGGCGCACCAGACGGTGAAGAAGGCGGTGCGGAGCTGATGCTGAAAGAAGGCCTGTTCAAGAAGTACAAGCCGGAAGTGGCCTTTGGACAGCATGTCTCTTCGAGCCTGCCCAGCGGCGTTATCGGCTACCGCTCCGGGCCGCTGATGGCCAGTTCTGACGAGTTCCGTATCAACGTCAAAGGGCGCCAGACGCACGGATCACGTCCATGGGGTGGCGTAGACCCGATCACTGCCGCAGCACAGATCGTTATGGGTACCCAGACCATCGTCAGCCGCCAGATCGACATCACCAAGGAACCCGCCGTGGTCTCCTTCGGGAAAATTGACGGCGGTGTGCGCAACAACATCATTCCCGATAGCGTTTTCCTCAACGGCACCATTCGCAATTTCGATATGGATAACCGCCAGGAAATCTTCAAACGCCTTAAAGTGACCGCGGAAAAGCTTGCGGAAAGTAGTGGCGCCATCGCTGAAGTCGAAATCCTGGAAGGCTACCCGGTGACCAGTAACAATCCCGGCCTCACGGAAATGGCGGTTCCGGTGCTCAAGACTGCCGCCGGTGAGGACAAGGTAATCGTGGTTCCCAAGGTAACCGGTGCGGAAGACTTTTCGTTCTTCGCCAATGAAGTTCCGGGCTTCTATTACTTTCTCGGGATCACCCCCAAGGGCACAGATCCAGCGACCGCGGCCAGCAACCATTCACCGCGTTTTTATGTCGATGAAAGCGCCCTCAGTGTAGGTACTAAAGCGCTCACCCAGCTCACCCTGGATTATATGGCCAGCAAGCAGCAGTAATGCATGAAGCGCTTTGATGCGTGCAGCGGCATAATCCGCCGCTGCGCATTGCCAGTTCAGCGCAAAAAAAAGCGGGGCAATAGCCCCGCTTTTTTCTGATAGCCGTTTACTGAATCATTTCACAACGGCCAATCTCTGCACCATTGGCTACAGCTTCACGCAGTCCACCGGGAAAACCGGCCAGAACCGATTCGCTATTTTCGCACACATAGACCTGACTGAGATCCATGTGCCACGACTGACCACCGCTGACGCCCAGTATCTGGCTGCCGCTGCCGCTCAGGGCAATCGGATTGCTCATGGCCAGCTTTCCGAGTTCCGCAGCACCCTGTTCCCGCAGGAAACGGCTCAGTTCCAGCCAGCCAATATCTTCGACCCACAGGGCGCCAAAGTAACCGAAGCGGCTGCCACCGGCCTGCCCAATCGCCACGCGACCATCATCGCTGATGTCCCTGACTGACATCGGCACGGCACCGTAGGACTGGGTGAGTTCTTCCGGCGTCAACAATTCACACAGGTTCCAGGAATAGAAGATGTATTGGATTTCCTCACACCAGGGCAGCGACCCGATATTGGTGACCGCGTCTTCGGCGAGCCCCTTGCGCGCATCCCAGAGTTTGACCCCGAAGTTACTCGTCAAGGCAACGCGGCTGCCATCGAAATTGGCGACCTTGGCCTGCTTGGCGCCGAACGCAGAGGTAAGATCCAGCAATGGCCCTTCATTTACCCAGGCAACCGCCTGGCTGTAATTCACCTGCCCCAGTGCCACCTTGCCGTTGCCAGACAACCCATGGGCAAAGGCATAAAGGGTGCGGTTCCAGTTGACGCTGCTCGTATCCAACTCACGGATACCACCCTTCTCATCCCAGATAAAGGGCGCCATTTCGCCGCTGAAGTATTCCTGGCAGTTGCCGTTTCCGTTCAGGTCCCGGTATGCCAGGCCCGCAACAGTCGAACCCGAGTCGTCCATGGCAGAGCCGAGTGCACTGATTTTCACCCCGCTGAATGACGTCGATACCCGGCACTGGCTGTCACCAAGGTAACCTACAGAGAGGTCACGCTGCGCGGACCAGACCGTGGGCTCCATGATGCCATTGCCATCCTGGTCATGCTGCACCAGCACATGCTGGCCATTGCGGCTCAGGCGCGACTCGGCGCCGACATAGCGGCTGGGGAGAATTTCGAAGCCCTGGTCGGTATCCCAGATCACGGCATTCAAGCCGGCGGTGCCCACGGCCTTGCGGCCGCTTTTGGACATATCAGAGAAAGTAACCGAAGAGAGCGGCGTCACCTGTACGCCCTTCATATACCCGTTAAGGGTAAAGTCGGCTTCCTTGGTAACACCGGCTTCCGCCGTGATTGGTGTGCGCGCACACACATCGTCGGCGAGGGGATCACTACTTTCACGCTCGTTCCAGTATTCCGCCGTCGAAAGTAAAGGTTGCGGCATTGTCGGGAAGCCGCCGGCCTCGATTGGCTCGATATACAGCACGTACTGCTCACCGGGCGTAAGGTTGCGAATGGTATACCGACCATCGGGGCCCACCTTGCCCTGGGTGGAGGAACCGGACATATCCGACACTGCGTCGAACAGTGGATTATTGACGTTACGTGCAACCACGTTGATGCCACTGTACTCCGTTCTACCGTCCTTGAGGCGCAGCACGCCGGTAATGGTTCCGGTGGAGCTGGCGTAGTCGGCGCTCGGGTATAAGTTAGAGATGGCTGCTACATCGTCTGGATGCTCAACAGTGCTCTGGTGGGCTGCGCCGGCACTGTAGTGATCGATGAAGGGATACATGGTCTCGATCATCGCCGGATCGCCACCGGCAATCGGGTTTACACCACAACCTGGAACACCGGGGTAAAGTTTATTCAGGAAAGAACTCAGGTACGCGAGCTGTCCATTGACCTGGGTGTGGGAGAGGTTGATTGCATGGCCAAATTCATGGGTGAAAACCCCGGCAATCTGGCTGCCGTCGTCATTTGGGGCAACCGCCCAGCCATTCATCACCGCAGTGGCTTCAATAATATTGCCGTTGCCATCACTGATTTCCGGGAAGGCGATACCAAGAATGGACTCTTTAGGCACCCCGAAGACATCCTCCAGAATACTGCCATCGGTATCGTACAGCACCCAGAAACCGTAGCCGTTTTCCTGTCCGTAAAGCTGGTACGCATTGTCTCCGGTAACATCGGCGATCCCCAGTTTTTCCTCAATGGTGCCTTGTACGTTGGCGGAAAAAGTGGATGTTGGTACATCACTCCAGCTCTTGAAGCCCAGAGCGGTCAATTCGTTGGCCCGGTCGATGGTGATCCGAACCTGGCCGTCAGCAGCCACGGTAAAGCCTGGGCCACCATCGGTATACACAGGAATGGGGCCGGCGCTGGTATCCCACTTCAGAGGTACAGGAGATCGGCTATCCGTGGTGTAAAGGGGACCTGCGGCGAGCGTACTGCTGCTGGCCATTGCGAGGCCGAGGCAAAGGGAAATTTTGGATAATTTCATTATTTCATCTCTCCTTTACCAATCCAGTCTTCGGCTACCGCTGTATGCACCAAATCCATAAACGCCGCCGTATCAACGGCACCAGTCTGAGACAGCATGTTGCGCTGTTCCGGGCTGAGCAGGGATGAATTGATTTCGACGCCATCGAATAAACCGGCATTATTGAATTCATTACTCAATTTGCCATTGGTCAAACTGAGCTTTCCCTGCGCCATGCCGGCGGTGGTCTGCAGCCCGGTGTGCCTGGCTTTTTCGTGCATAAACGCCAGCACGTATTCACCTTTCGTCCAGCGGGGAAATCCCTCTGGCGTGATCGCAAGCATTTTGTGGCCGTTGGGCAGCGTGCGATGTTGCAGCAGTCCAAACTGGCGAAATCTGTATTCGCTGCCTTCCTTGTGGTTACCTTTTGCCGCCGTGCCTACGTTAATCGTCACTTCGGTATAGGGAATTCCCTGCTCGGTAAAACCGTCACGTACCCCGGCAACTTCACCGGCCACTATCGACTCCGAGGCTTGAATGAGTTGGGTCAGGTTTTGATTCTTGAGCTTGGCGGCTTGCACCACCGGCGACAGGAGCACCAGGCTGGCCAGTGCAAACACAGCCGTAAAAATACGTCGGTACTCGTTGAATAAATTTCTCAATGCTAATTCCTTATTATTTGTATTCTGGTGAATCAATTGATTTCAAAAAACATAACCCACGCTTTGGCGGGAAAATCCACATTAGCAGAGCCCCAAAAACCGGGATAGTAGACTCCTCAGTCCGATTAAAAGATCTGCCAACAGCCTCCCAGTAGCTGGGTGAACTACATTGCATATTCCTGCAAAACACCCCTTGGAAAGTGCCCGCCAGTCGGCATTGCTCAATACTGTGCTGCCGCGATTGAACTGACTTATGAGTATTTCCAGCACCTTCAGCACTTTTCTAATAGCCAAAAACTTTTAGAAGTACACCCGAATGGAACGGAATCGACAAAATTCCGACTACAACTAAGACCAGCAATGGAGACCGCCCATGAGCCTGAACCAGTCCAAAGATCACAATCGCCGCCTTGTACTCGCTTCGCGCCCGGTCGGAGCACCGGGCCCGGATAATTTCCGCCTCGAACAGACCGATATCCCGCAGCCGGCGGATGGCCAGGTACTCCTGCGCACGGTTTTCCTCTCTCTGGATCCTTACATGCGCGGGCGGATGAGCGATGCGCCGTCTTACGCTGAACCGGTGGGCATCGGTGAGGTGATGGTGGGCGGCACCGTAAACCGGGTTGTGGATTCCCGCCTCGATGGCTTTGAGGCAGGGGACTGGGTGCTCTCCTATACCTGTGGCTGGCAGGACTACGCCCTGTCGGATGGCACCATGCTGATCAATCTAGGCAAAAGTCCCGCACAGCCGTCGCTCGCACTGGGTGTACTCGGCATGCCCGGCTTTACTGCCTACATGGGCCTGCTGGATATCGGCGCGCCCAAGGAAGGTGAAACGCTGGTCGTTGCCGCAGCCACTGGGCCGGTGGGCGCCACCGTAGGCCAGATCGGCAAACTGAAAGGCTGTCGTGTAATCGGCGTTGCCGGTGGCGCGGAGAAATGTCGCTTTGCGGTGGACGAGCTGGGTTTTGATGCCTGTGTCGATCACTACGCAGATGATTTCGCCGCGCAGCTGTCCGCGGCCTGCCCAAGCGGCATTGACGTCTACTACGAGAATGTCGGCGGCAAGGTACTGGACGGCGTTTTGCCACTTCTGAATACCGGCGCGCGCATCCCGGTATGCGGCCTGATTTCCCAGTACAACGCCACCAACCTGCCGGAAGGGCCAGACCGCCTCGGGCTGTTGATGGGGCTGATCCTGACCAAGCGCCTGAGGGTACAGGGCTTTATCATTTTCGATGACTACGGCCACCGCTACGATGAGTTTTACCAGGATATGTCGCGCTGGTATGCGGAGGGCAAAATCAAATATCGCGAGCAGGTTGTCGACAACCTGGAGCAGGCCCCCGAAGCCCTTGCCGGATTGCTCGAGGGCAAGAACTTCGGCAAGCTGGTCATCCGGGTGGGTGACGACGACTGAGGCAACCGCGAAAATACATACCAACTTGAAATAAAGTAAAGCAGGTAGACCTATGAAAATTCTGATGGTGCTGACATCCCACGACCAGCTGGGAGATACCGGCAATAAAACCGGCTTCTGGCTCGAGGAATTTGCCGCGCCCTACTACGTGTTCAAAGATGCCGGGGCCAACATCACCCTGGCATCTCCCAAGGGCGGCCAACCGCCGCTGGATCCGAAAAGCGATGACCCGGATGCGCAGACTGACGCGACCCGCCGGTTTGCCGAAGACGCGGACAGCAAGGCTCAGCTCGCCAACACCCTGCCCCTGGCAGACGTTGATGCGGATGCGTTCGATGCGGTGTTCTATCCCGGCGGGCACGGCCCATTGTGGGATCTGGCCGAGGACGAGCGCTCCATCGAACTGATCGAACAGTTTTTTGCTGCACAGAAACCGGTGGCGGCGGTGTGCCATGCCCCCGCGGTGTTCCGTCATGTACGCGCCGAAAATGGCATTTCACTGGTGGCCGGCAAGAAGGTCACCGGGTTTAGCAATAGCGAGGAAGAGGCCGTGGGGCTCACGGATGTGGTGCCATTCCTGGTGGAAGACATGCTGCAGAAAAATGGCGGCCACTACTCCAAAGCGGACGACTGGCAAAGCCACGTGGTGCGCGACGGCCTTCTGATCACTGGCCAAAACCCGGCCTCATCTGAAGGCACCGCCAAGGTGTTGCTGGATGCGCTGTCCGGCTGACGTTGAACCAGCAATCACCAGGTACAAATAAAAAACCGGAAAGCACAGGGGCCTTCCGGTTTTTTTTGGCTAACGCATCAATCGGCTGTTTACCCTGGCCGATTGTTCGCGCCTTCACACAAATCAGTGCGCGCGCGCGCGACGCGAATGCATCAACTCTTTGTATCGCGCTGCGTCGCTATTGATTACGGGCGAGAAGCTGCGCAATGCCCTCGGCTGTACCGCAGCACTATTCATGCAGGCTTCAAGCAGGCAACTCAGGATAAATTCGCGATCTGCCAGTTCCTGGAACTGACGCAGCTCTCCGGTGACCGGATCTTGAACAAAGAAGGGGTCGTCTTCACCGGTCGCAAAATTGCGCACGACGCCGGTCATGAACGGAGACAGCTCTGCCACTTGACCCTGTTCACGCTCGACTACGTGACTAAAAGACGTGTTGGTTTCAGTACCGTGACAGCCATTACAGGTGTTCAGGCTGACAATATGCCGCGCTTCGTTATTGACGATGCCCGGGCCGTCCCAATCGGAAACCGGTGCTGCAAATGCACCGAACTCCACATCAGAAAAACCACCCAGCAACGGTTGGCCGGCAAACGTCAGCGGTACGATATAGCTACCATCGAGGATCTCGGCTTCTGCGCTGTTTACATAGTCCGCAAACAACTGGGTACCGTTCAGCGAGCCCGCCGGGGTCTGGGCCACAGTGGCGGGTTCCAGCAAACCGGTTTCCGCGCTCAGCTTGAACTCGCGCAACTGCCAGGGTGCATCAAACGGCAGTTCGTTGGTGCGCAACTGGTTCAGCGCGCTGCCATTGGGCTTGTGGGGCACCGCGTTTTTGCCGGTAAAACGGCCGGTAAGCTCGATCAGTTGCTGATTGAACTGCTCGCCGAACTCCAATGCGCCGAGCGCATGGAAGGCTTCAGCCCAGGCCAGCAATTCCTCTTCCGAGCTGGCTTCCAGCCCATATTCGAAAATCACTTTGGCGGGCAGAGACCCGCCGCTCGCGGGCTGGTTGAAACTGTAGATAAAGCGGGCTTCCCCGCCACTGATGACATTGCCATCCGCGTCGCGCTGGTGCAGATCCGGGCGGTAGACAATGGCCAGCAGGCGAAACAGGTCGATATCAAAATTGAGCGCGTCACTGGTGCCCTCGCTCATGCTGAGGCTGACGCCACGCCAGGGTTCGATAAACAGCGGCCCGATATCCGGGCGCGCAGGCACCACATCTTCGTTGATCACCTGCTGGTTGAGAAAGCTGTTGAGCCAGTGCAGGACAAAGGCCTCTTTTTCCGCATCAGTAGGGTTTTCCTGCGGCATCATCTGTTCAATCAAATGCTTCCACGACAGGGCGCCGCTGATCGCATGCTCGGAGTCCACCACCGACAGATCACGGATCATCAGCTCTTTCTCGATGACGACTTCATGGAATTCGGGCAGGCAGTCACCGTCGAGCGACCATTCGCCCCACTCACCGCTGTGGGTGGAAGGCAGGGTATTCTGGTTCCACCAGTTCGCGGTGTAGCGCTGAGCGCCCTCGGTCACCTGAGTACCGGTGGAGTAGGCGCTCGCGGGATCCCAATCGGAAACCCCAGTGCAGCTCACCTGGACGGACTGTGCGGAAACGGAAAATGAACATGTGGCGGCAACCGCCAGGGCCAGCGCGGACGCACTGGCACGAAAAGATCGATACATAACTCTACCCCAAATACGGGATCGCCCGCGATCCCCAGTACTGCATTCACGCCCCTCTGCGGGAACGCTCAAAATGCCGGCTTGTGACCCGGCAAAACAGGTCACACCGGAACCGCCAATGACAACGCTGTCATTGGCGTAAAAAATATTAATACTCCGCGGTCACAGAAGTCATACGATATAAAGTCACGAAAGACAGGTTCTGCCATCAGGATCTTTGGGGGAGGGAATTTTCTACAGGTAAGGGGCCAGCGTCGGTACACTTTTCCCTGTAAGTGACAGCTCACAAAAAAGCGGGCTCAAGGCCCGCTTAAATATAAAATATTTCCAACCGCGCGTTTGCTTCACGCGGTCTCAGTGCGCCGTGGGCGGCGCGGACGGTTGCGCTGCTCAGCGCCGCCTGCGCGATTGCCGCGCTCGCCATTACCGCCATTACCACTGCGCGCACCGTCCTGGCGACTGCGATTGCCGTTACCGGCACCATTACCAGAGGAGCGGGCCCCTTTTTCCGCGCGCTCGCCGCGGGGCTGGTTGCCGCGACCATCGGCGCGGTTGCCCTGGCGGCCCTCGCCATTGCCGGAACGGTTGCCGGAGCCATTACCGCCGGATCCATTGCGACGCGCAGCCGGCTTATTGCGGGCTGGGCCATCGCGACGAACCTGGGCTCCACGCGCCATCTTGCCGCCGGACTCCGGCAGCTGGTGATCCGGTTCAAAGCCGTCGATTTCTTCGCGCTCGATCTGCTTGTTGATCAGCTTTTCAATATCGCGCAGCTGCTTGATCTCATCCGCCGAAACCAGAGACACCGCCTGGCCGCGCGCGCCGGCGCGACCGGTGCGGCCAATACGGTGTACGTAATCTTCCGGCACATTCGGCAAGTCAAAGTTGACCACCTGTGGCAGCTGGTCAATATCGATACCGCGCGCGGCGATATCGGTGGCCACCAGAATCTGCACCTTGCCAGACTTGAAGTCGGCGAGGGCCTTGGTACGCGCATTCTGGCTCTTGTTGCCGTGAATCGCCGCCGCACTGATTTTGCTGCTCTCAAGCTGCTTCACCAGTCGGTTGGCGCCGTGCTTGGTACGGCTGAATACCAGCGCCTGATGCCAGTTGTTCTCGCGAATCAGGTGGCACAGCAATGCCGGCTTGCGCGCCTTGTCCACCGGGTGCAGCTTCTGGCGCACGGTTTCCGTCGTCGTATTGCGCGGGCTCACATCGATCTCAACCGGATCGTTCACCAGCCCCTTGGCCAGTGCGCGGATTTCCGGAGAGAAGGTGGCGGAGAACAGCAGGTTCTGACGCTTGGCCGGCAGGACGCGCAGAATTTTCTTGATGTCGTGGATAAAGCCCATGTCGAGCATGCGGTCCGCTTCATCCAGAACCAGGGCTTCCAGTTGATCAAACTTGATCGCGCGCTGGTTATACAGGTCGAGCAAGCGCCCCGGTGTGGCGACCAGAATGTCGGCACCGCCGCGCAGGCGCATCATTTGCGGGTTGATTTTCACCCCGCCAAATACCACCGAGTGACGCATCGGCAGATACTGGCTGTAGCTCTGCACATTGTCGAACACCTGAGCCGCAAGTTCGCGGGTCGGCGTCAGCACCAGTGCGCGCACCTGATTGTTGCGCGCGCGCTCGCCGGCGCTGAGGCGGTGCAGCAGAGGCAGGGTAAAACCGGCGGTTTTACCGGTACCGGTTTGGGCCGCGGCCATCACATCGCCGCCGCGCATAACCACCGGAATGGCCTGAGACTGAATCGGGGTCGGTTGGGTATAGCCCTGCTCCGCTACGGCGCGGGCCAATTCCGGCGCAAGGCCGAGATCTTCAAATAACATAAATCTGCTTGATATAGATTGTGGGCGCCCCGCAGTACACTGATTCCGATAGTGGGAAAAGTCGTCTGCGCGGACAGAAAATTCACAGGAGGTGCGAGGCTGGTATCAGTGCGCCGTGCGCATTTTGCAGAACCATCACCGGGCACGCCGCCGCGGGCGTTAGCCAGAAATTCCTCTCTGGCGCTTTGCGGCATTCAGTAGAAGAGGGTCGGATACAATAAGAGAAATATTGTTCCGAAACAGAGCCGGGAAACAGTCCGGCCTACAGATGACGCAGCTGGCGGTATGGCCAGCCGCGGCACTATAACACAAGGCTGCAGACTACCTAGTTTTATTTTGCCGATCGCAACCGCAACGCTAATTGGCCGCATCTTCCGGTTAAATCCCGCGAGTCACTTGGGAGGCATATCCGGTCACCGTACCCTTCAGTCATGACCGGCCTGATTTGGCCGCAACAATCGGTAACCGGAAAAATAGTGAACCACCGATTGAGCACGCTGCACGTTACGGTGTTTCAACCGTGGTTAACGGGGAGGTATTCGGCAATGACCGGCTCGACGAACAAGCACGCCAACGGAGATCTTTACAGTACGCGCTACACGCTCAGGGACGGCCGACAGGTGCTCATTCGCCCTGTGCGCGCCTCAGACGGAGATCTCGAACGCGATCTGGTCAGCGGCCTTTCCGCAGACTCCAGCCGCATGCGCTTTCTCGGAGGTATTGGCCAGATCAGCAAGCAGCTGATGAAAATCCTTACCGACAATGACCCGCAGCATGAAGCCTTCATTGCCCTAGCCAAAGACGAGGCCGGTAACGAGCGCGCCGTTGGTGTCGCCAACTTTGCCTGCGACCCGGATGGCCGCTCCTGTGAGTGTGCGGTGATGGTTGCGGACGAATGGCAGAACGCCGGCTTGGGCAAACACCTGCTGCACGAACTGGTGGAGGCGGCCCGCGACGACGGCCTTGAAGAAATCTATTCCATTGAATCCGCCGGCAACAATGCCATTGACCACGTAGCCCGGGAGCTCGGCTTCGACTGCCACGCGGATCCGCGCGACTACACCATGGTCAGATACAGCCTGCACCTGCGCGAGTAACCCCCAACACGAGTCAACATTCACTGCGGCAGTAGACGCTGCCGCTCTCGCCATATATACCGGCTGTGTGCGCTCACGGCCAGCCACGTGACAGACTGTCAAATAATTTACATTCTGGGTCGCAGTAGACCTCCTACAATGCCAGGAGCGATGCAAACCAGTTTCACTGGTCTATAACAATTCAATCCAATAATAAAAGTGTGGAGTACCCTATGGAATCCGGCCCACTGACCTCGATTGGCCTGCCGATCTCGCTGTTTATTATCATGATCGGTATTGGCATGACCCTTACCGCACGTGACTTCCACCAGGTAACCGTCAAGCCCACCGGGTTGATCATCGGTACACTAACCCAGATATTGCTCATGCCATTGGCCGCCTTTGCCATCGCCTGGGCGCTGCAACTGTCACCGGCGATGGCCGTTGGCCTTGTGATCATTGCCGCCTGCCCGGGCGGCACCACCTCCAACCTGTTTACCCTGCTGGCGCGCGGCAATGTGGCGCTATCGATTGTACTGACGGTTTCCGCGAGTCTGATCACCATCATGTCGCTGCCGTTCTTCGCCAACTACGCGCTGCAAACCTACTACGACACGCAACAGGAAATCGCGCTGCCATTTTTGAAAACGGTGTTGATGCTATCGGTCATCGTGTTGCTGCCTGTTGCCATCGGCATGGTCATCAAGGCGACCAAACCGGCGCTGGCGGCTCGTGCGGAAAGTCTCGTGAGCCTTTTCGGCGCCCTGGTGATGGGAGTACTGATCGTTGCCGTTGTCTACGGCATTCGCGACCGCTTCCTCGACCTGCTGATCCAGTCCGGCCCTGCGGCCATTGCGCTTAACGTGCTGGGTATTGGCCTGGGGCTGCTGTGTGCAAAACTGGCCGGCTTGAGCAAGCGCGAAGGACTGGCGGTGGCCACGGAGCTTGGGATCAAGAATGGCACCCTGGGGCTGATGGTTACCCTGACACTGATGCAATCCAGTGAGATGTCAGTGCCGTCGGCCATCTATGGGGTGATTATGTTCCCGATCGGCTTCCTGCTGGCCGCGTACGGCCGCCGCGTCATCGGCAAAAATGACATCGAAGATAACACCGCGGGGAAAACCCAGGCGGTGGGCGAAGCCTAACTACAGCAAACACGGGCTGGCGTTTTCATTCCAGCCCGTCGACATATTTTTCCAGGCGCGCGGGATCCGCAATGGTCACGCGCCCGTACTCGAACTCAATCAGCCCCTGCGCCTCAATGTTTTTCAGCACCCGGTGCACCCCCTGGCGGGTCATCCCCATCATATTCGCCAGCAGCTCCCGGGTAAGCGCAAAACTCACCCCGGCACTGCTGTCGTCCACACGGTTGTGCATATGCGCCAAAAACAGCAGGCGTCGGCCAATCCGCGCCTCGGTACCCCGCAGTACATCATCCTGGATGACCGACATCGCAGACCACAGCCGGCGGCTCACCTGATCCAGCACCACCGGATAGGCCTCGGGAAAGCGCTGCAGCAATTCCCGCAATCCCTCCCCGGAAACTTCGGCAACCCGACAGTCATCGTGGGCAGTGGCGCCAAATACCCGCGGCATGCCCGGAGAAAATACTGTATCCCCAAACCAGGCGCCAACGTCCAGAATCGCCAGCATTGCTTCGCGTCCCTTGGCATTGCTGGAACAAATACGTACACGGCCCTCAGCAATGATGCACAGATTGCTCTGCATGGAGCCCGGGGGGTAAATGATTTCGCCCGCCGAATAGGTACGAATGCGGCAGAGCGGCAACAGTGTCGCCCGCGCCTTCTCGCTCAGTCCCGCCAAGAGCGGGCAAGTATCTATGATCGTCAGCAGGTCACGCATAGGGTCAAACTGAAAACCGGGCAGAAAATTGGAAGCAAAGTGTAAACGAATTGACAGTCACAGGCCCGGGGGCATTTCTAGAATGCGCCTGTAGAGCTAAAAAAAACCTAATAGCCAGATAACCAGAGAGAACACCATGCAACCGAACTTTGACTCCATTCCGTCTCTCGAAGGCAAAGTCAGCGCGGAAGAGTGGCAGTTGCGCGTCGACCTCGCCGCCGCCTATCGCCTGGTCGCCCACTATGGCTGGGACGAAATCGTATTCACCCACCTCTCGGTGCGCATACCGGGCCCGGAGCACCACTTCCTGATCAATCCCTTCGGTGCCCTGTTTGAAGAAATTACCGCGTCGAGCCTGGTTAAGATCGACGTCAACGGTGAGAAGGTCGACGACAGTCCCTTCCCGGTCAACCCGGCCGGCTTCACCATCCACAGTGCCATTCACGAGGCCCGTGAAGACGCCCAGTGTGTGATGCACACCCACACCACCGAGGGCGTAGCCGTGGCAGCGCACAGTGAAGGACTGCTGCCATTGTCCCAGCAGTCCCTGTTCCCGCTGTCAAACCTTGCTTACCACGACTACGAGGGCATTGCCGTCCGCGAAGACGAGAAAGTCCGCCTGGTTCGGGATCTCGGCACCGCTAATTACATGATTTTGCGCAACCACGGCCTGCTCACCTGCGGCGCAACCGTAGCTGATGCCTTCCTCGCAATGTTCATCCTGCAAAAGTCCTGCGAAATCCAGGTCGCCGCACTGGCCGGTAACCGCCCACTGACACCGGTGCCACAACCGATCATCGACAAGATCATTGGGGAAGGGAACAAGGTCACCAGCAACCAGGGCGGGAAAATCGCCTGGCCTGCGCTGCTGCGTAAACTCGACCGCATGGATCCCAGCTACCGCCGCTGATATTGCCCGGCCGTTTTAAACATTGAGAGAGAAAAAAATAATGGAAAATACCAACGAAAAACGCGCACAGTTTTCCCAAATGGAAGACGGCACCGCCGAAGACTGGAAGTGTATTGCCGATGCCTTCGGCCCGTTTGCGCAAAAGCTGCCGGAGCGCATTATTGCGCACCTGAAACTGCTTGATGGTGACTTCGGTGGTTTCCCGGTAGACCGCCTTACCCACTGCCTGCAGACGGCAACGTTTGCCTACCGGGATGGCAAGGACGAAGAGTATGTCGTGTGCGCCCTGCTACATGACATCGGCGACACCCTGGGCACATACAACCATGCCGACGTGGCCGCTGTGCTGCTGGAGCCCTTCGTCAGCGAAGCCAATCACTGGATGATCAAGCACCACGCCATCTTCCAGGGCTATTACTTCTTCCACTACCTGGGCATGGAAAGAAATCTGCGCGACCAGTACCGCGACCACGAACACTTTGCGCGCACGCTGGAATTTATCGAGAAATACGACGCGCCGGCGTTCAATCCGGAAGCCGAGGTATTGCCACTGGAATTTTTCGAGCCAATGCTCAAGCGCGTATTCGCACAGCCGAAAAAATCCCTGTACAAAAAAGCAGTCGATGAAAGTATGGCAGCGAGCGCCTGACAGTAATTGACTCCACGGTGGCAATTCGTCTCCGCGACAAATAGAGTATGCCTCACAGTCAATATTGTGAGGCATACCGATGTCCGGAAAGCGCCATTTCCTGCGGTTGCACCGCACCCTGTGGTTAATCCTGTTTGCCGCGCTGGTTCCACCACAAAGTGCCAGCGCCACGGAAATGCCCGCGGCGCTCACCATCCACCGCGACATCCCCTGGGCAGAAGTTAACGGCAGGGCACTCACTAGCGATATTTTCACCCCGCTGGAAAACGCCCCCGAGCCCCGACCAGTGGTGGTGATCTACCACGGTGGCGGCTGGCTGATTAACAGCAATCGCATCATGGATTCCGCTGCGCGCTATATCGCCAGCCACGGTGATTTTGTGGTGGCCAACATGAACTATCGCTTGCTGGGGGATAACGCCAACTCCACCAATATGGATGACATCGTCGAAGATGCGCTCGGCGGATTGCTCTGGGTAAAGGAAAACATCGCCCGCTATGGCGGCGACCCCTCGCGCATTGCGGTCACCGGAGACAGCGCCGGCGGGCACCTGAGCGCCATGGTATTACTCGCGGCACGCAACCTCAGCAGCGCGGGTTTTTCACCGGAAAGTCTCGCGTTCACCCCCACTTATTTACCCGGTGGCAAGACGCCGGAAGACATCGCGGAGCACGACGCCCTCGCGGTGCAGGCCGCGGTGTTGAGTTATGGCGCCTTTGACCTCTACAGTGCGGCGTTGGAAGGGTTTGAAAGTCCGGACAACTTCTTCTGGCAAATGGGCGGTGCCAAGGCGCGGGGGATGTTTGGTGCGGAATACAATGCGCAGCAAAACCCAGAACTCTACAAAGCCGTATCGCCGGTGTACCTGGTGCCGAAAGCCACCGAATACAAATTGCCTCCGGTGTTCGCCCACGTCGGCAGCAAGGACACCACCACGCCACCGCAGGCGGTGGAGCAGTTTGTGGATAAGTTGCGCTCTGCGGGACAGGACGTGGAATACAAAGTCTATCCGGGTAAAAACCATGCATTCCTCGAGAGCGGCTGCAATGAATACCTGGGCAATTGCTTCGATGAGGATGCCCCGGCAGCGCTGGACGATATGATTCAGTTCATCCAGCGCGTACTGACCGGCCGCGACAGCTAGGCGCAATACGCATGGCCAGGAATCAACGCCATACTCCCCCCGCAGGGGGGAGGCAGGGGCAACCTCTGCAGGGCACACTAACGTAGTACAATTGCGCCTACCTGAAAGCCCGTGGAAACCGTCGAGACCATGCTTCTAGCTTCAAAGTACAGCCTCCCCGACTGCCCCGAGCACACCCTGCAGCGCCAGCGCCTGCTGACACTGCTGGAAGAAAGTCAGAGTGACCAGCTGTTACTGGTCACCGCCCCCGCCGGCTACGGTAAAACAACCCTGGTCGCCTCCTGGGCGGCGGAGCAGGACAGCCCGGTCGCCTGGTACTCACTGGACGGCGGCGACAACGAACCCGGACAGTTCTGTCGCTACCTGGTGGAGAGCGTGCATCGCGCTACCGGCAACGGGGTTCCCGAGAGCAGGAAAATGCTCGCGGCCCCGCAGATGCCAGATCCGGCGCTGGTTATCAGTCAACTGCTTGCGGAACTGCGCCACCTGCCCAGCGAATTGCGCATCGTTCTCGACGATTACCACCAGATCGACAACCCCGAAATCCACGACACCACCCGCTTCCTGCTCCGGCATGCGCCCGCCGGCATCGGTGTGGTGATTACCAGCCGCAGCCAGCCGCCGCTGGGCCTCGCCTCACTGCGCTTGCAGGGACGGCTGCTGGAACTGGGCAGCGAAGACCTGGCCCTCACCCTGGAAGAAACCACGCAACTGCTGGCCCAGCGCCTGCCGTTTGCACTCGGCAGTGATCGCATTGCCCAGCTCCACCAGCTCTCCGAGGGCTGGCCACCGGCAGTGCAGATGTTCGCCCTCTCCGTGCGCAACCAGGAGGAAGTTGACCGCTACCTGGGAGAGCTGGAACAGGGACACGGGCATATCCTCGACTACCTGGCCGAAGAAGTGCTGGAGCGGCTGGAGCCGGAGCTGCGCCAGCTGCTGTCAAACGCCTCCATTCTCACCCGTGTCAACGGTCTGCTGGCCGAGCGTCTGAGTGGCCAGAGCGGCGGCCAGCAGCAGCTGGAACTGGCCGCCAGCCGCGGGCTCTTCCTGCAGGCGATGGACTCCAGCCGCCAGTGGTTCCGCTTTCACCCGGTATTTGCGCGCTTCCTGCAGCGCCAGCTGTCGGATCGCGGGCAGCTGGTACAGCAACACCAGATCGCCAGCGACACCTGGCAGGAACTGGGCCAGCCCCTGGAGGCATTGCGCCACGCCCTGGTAGCCGAGGATCGCGAGCGGGTGCGCAAGCTGCTCGACGAGCAGGGCGAGCAGTTCCTGCGCGAGGGCCAGTTCCGGGTATTGAATGACAGCCTCAGCTGGCTCGGCGAAGACCAGCTCAAACGCCACGCGCCCTTCACCCTGTTGGCCGCGCGGCTGGCCCGCGACAGCTTTGACTACGAGCGCTGCAACAAGCTGCTGGCTGCTGCCGAAAGCTGGCTGCAGCGGGAAGACCCGGAACAGTGGGACGCCTTCGAGGGTGCCTTTGCGGCGATGCGCGCTCAGGTAGCCGTCGCCCGCGGGCAGATCCTCAAGGCCAAGGAATACGCCACCGAGGCCCTCGACCTGCTGCCGGTGGAGAAAGACAGCGAGCGTATCGCCGCCCAGCTGGTCATCGGCGAGACCAGCTTCTGCCTCGGCGAGCTGGATCAGGCGATGCACAATATGGAAATGGTCGAGCAGGCCACCCTCGCCCGCCAGGACATCCCGAGCGCCGCCTGGGCCATGTGCCAGCAAACCGAGATCGCCTTTGCCAAGGGATTACTCAAGAAAGCCGCGGCACTGCAGGCCCGCGCCCAGCGCCTGGTGGAAGAGCACCACCTGATCGGCCTGCCAATCTCCGAGTTTATTTGTCGCCTGCAGGGGCAGCTGCAGTGGGAGGCCTGCGACCTGGACGGCGCAGCGGAGTCCGCCCGCCGCGGCATGCAGATCAATCGCAAGATGGGCGAACGCTGGTTACTCCCGGAATATACGCTGCTGCTGAAGGTGGCACTGGCGCGGGGCGACAAGGACGAGAGCCTGGAGTGGCTCGAGCGGGTCGACCAACTGCTGGCGGGTGAACACTACCACCGCGACTGGGTAGCCAATGCCGACGCCGCGCGGATGCGCGTGTGGCGTGCGCTGGAAAATATCGATGCCATCGCCAGCTGGCAGGAACAGGCGGTGCCGGTAGCAGACCGCCCCAGCAACCACTTCGAGCAGTGCCACGGCCGCAACCATGTGCGCGCCCTGATCTCCATGCATCGCTGGTCCGACGCCAACCGACTGCTGAGCCGCCTGCAGCAGGTGGCCGAAGACTGCGGGCTGGTCACCGACCAGCTGCGCAACCGGGTACTCGCTGCCCACCTGGCCTGGCTACGCGAGCGCCGCGAACCGGCCCTTGAGCACATCAGGGCCGCGCTGACGATCCTGCTGGAAAGCGACCTCACCGCCAGCGCCCTGCAAATCGGCAAGCCGCTGATCGTGATCTTGAAAGCCGCGCTGGAGGAAACCGGGGACAAGGCCCTGGACGAGGCCCGGGCCGAGAAGGCACAGCAGCTGATCAAGCTGGCCCAGCAGCAACCGGAGCTGGGCGGCGGCATCCGTATCGAGCTGGACGAGACCATCGTGCGCGAGATTCTCGCCAGCGACGCGGTGCCGGATTTCCTGCGCCACTCCCCGCTGACCCCGCGGGAGTGGCAGGTACTGAATGCCATTCACTCTGGCCTGTCCAACGAGCGCATCGCCCGCCATTTCAAAGTCGCCCCGAGTACCATCAAGACCCATATCCGCAGCCTGTACCAGAAGCTGGACGTGAAAGACCGCCAGCAGGCCATTGCGCTCGCGGAGCAGTTGTTGCGGTCGGTGCAGGACAAGCCCTGATCCCGTCAATTCAGGCCGGAGCGCAGCAGGGGGGGATCTCCGCGGCGCCCTGGCACCCCTCCCCCCCCTCAAAGGGAGGAGGTCAGCCACCGCTGCCATCGCCATACTCACCCTACCCTAATAATCAGCAACCCAGCGGACTCAAGGTATGAGCGGTAACACTATCATCGAGAACAGTGGGGAATGGTGGCGCAACAGCGTTATCTACCAGATCTATCCCCGCAGCTTTTGCGATGCCAACGGCGATGGCATCGGCGACCTGCCTGGCATCTGCCAGAAGCTCGATTACGTGAAGTCCCTTGGCGTGGACGCCATCTGGATCTCGCCGTTCTTCAAGTCACCCATGGCTGACTTCGGCTACGACGTGTCCGACTACCGCGACGTTGACCCGCTGTTCGGCAACCTGGGCGATTTTGACCAGGTGATCGAGAAAGCCCATGCGCTGGGCCTCAAGGTCATCATCGACCAGATCCTCAGCCATACCTCCGACCAGCACCCCTGGTTCGAAGAGAGCCGCCAGAGCCGCGACAACCCCAAGGCTGACTGGTACGTATGGGCCGACGCCAAACCAGATGGCTCTGCACCGAACAACTGGATGTCCAATTTCGGCGGCAGCGCCTGGCGCTGGTGTACCCGTCGCCGCCAGTACTACCTGACCAATTTCCTGAAGGAACAGCCGGATCTCAATCTGCACAACCCGGATGTCCAGGAACAGCTGCTGGCCGACCTCAAGTTCTGGCTCGACCGCGGGGTCGACGGCTTCCGCCTGGATGCCATCAACCACGCGTTCCACAACCAGTCGCTGCAGGACAACCCCGCGCGCCCGGTTAAGCTGAACAAAGACGGCCTGCCGCCGGTGAACAGCTACGAATACCAGTGGCACATCCACGACAAGTCTCAGCCGGAGAACCTGGTCTTCCTGCAGCGCGTGCGTGCGCTTATGGACCAGTACCCGAACAGCGTGACCGTCGGTGAGGTGGGTGACGACAATACCCACAAGATCATGGCGGATTACACCACCGAGCACCGCCTGCATATGGCGTACTCCTTCGACCTGCTGTCGGAAGAGTGCAGCGCGCAGTTCCTGCGCGACACGCTGGAGAAAAACCGCCGCGTGATTGAAGAAGGCTGGCCCTGCTGGTCCATCTCCAACCATGACGTACCGCGCTCGTTCACGCGCTGGAACAAGGGCTTCGACGCCGAAACTGCCATGGCCCGCGCGCCGCTGTTCCTGCTGATGCAACTGATGCTGCGCGGCAGTGTGTGCCTGTATCAGGGCGAAGAGCTGGGCCTGCCGGAAGCCGATGTGGCCTTCGAAGACCTGCAGGATCCCTACGGCATCAACCTGTGGCCCGAGTTCAAGGGCCGCGACGGCTGCCGTACCCCGATGCCCTGGTTCAATGGCGGCGAGATCAACGCTGGCTTCTCCAAGGTCAAGCCGTGGCTGCCGGTTGCCGAGCCCCACTACCACCTGGCGGCATCGGTTCAGGAAGACGACGAACACTCCATGCTGAACAGCTTCCGCACCCTGCTGAAATGGCACGCGGATCTGTCACCGGCACTGGCCACCGCACAGCAGGCAATCGCCGACACTGGCAATGACCTGCTGGTGTTCGAGCGCACCGCGGAAGGGGAAAGTTACTTTGTCGCCCTGAACCTCGGCGGCGAAGCGGCAAGCCTGCCACTGCCGGAGAAATTTGCCGGCGCCGATGACATCACCCCGGCACTGTTCGCCGGTGAACTGGACGGCGCGGAAATCCATTTGCCGGTCGCCGGCGCGCGGGTTTTCCGCGTACAAACCCGCTGATCAGCGGATCCTGTTCATTAAATTCGACGCTTGTTGAGATATTGGCGCGCACTTAGCCGGGTTCTGCTGAACCCGGGGCGCATCCGGCACTCAAAGATGCACCTCTCAATAAGATCGTCAAACTGTGTTGCTCTCTCGTCAAAGCACGCCTTCCAGATTTCTGGATTGGTTCTAGCCGGCTAACCAGCCGGCTTTTTTTTGCCCCGAATCCGCCGCCCGCCACCAGAATAAATCGCGCAATAAGCCCAGTGGCCTTTATTTCATTTAAATGTAATAGGCGCCAAACCCCGACCCTACCATGCCTCTCACTTGTCCCTGCGCCGTATCGGCTTTGGGCAAGCTCATCCCGCGGCCAAACCGGGACACACCGGAGCGCCGCATTGGGGAAATACACAGGTTCAGTATGCGCACATCGGGCGCAGGGGTTTCTTCACCCCGCATTCCGACCGTCATTGACTTGTCGCCGCCCGAAACCGTTGTGCACCGGAACCTGCAACTGGCTCGCAAGAGCAGATGAGGTACGCATGCAACGCCGTTCAACACATCAATCTACTTTCCTTAAAAAACTCCTTCTGGGCAGCAGCCTGATCCTTGCGGCAACCGCGATGCTGGCCCCGGTAGCACAGGCTGGCGACTATCCATACCCTTACCAGCAGCACAGATCCATGCACGACGGTAGTGCCTGGTGGCGCCGGGACGTGGTCGGCGGTACGCCCCATATCATCATCGACCTCAGCGAGCAGCGCGCCTATTTTTACAAGGGGGAACGCCTCGCAGGCATCTCTCCGGTTGCCACTGGTATCGCCGGCTATCGAACTCCTACCGGCACTTTTCGCGTGAGCGAGAAAAACATTGACCACCGCTCCAACCTGTTTGGACACTATGTCGATCGAATGGGCTACGTGCGCAAAAGCAGCGTCGATGTGCGTGTCGACAAACGCCCTCCGGGCACAGTATTCAAGGGAGCGTCCATGGACTTTTTCATGCGGGTAAATGGCGCGGTGGGCATGCATGCCGGCAAGGTTACCGGACGTCCGGAGTCTCACGGCTGTATTCGGCTACCGTGGCATATGGCGAAAATCTTTTACGAGAATGCGCCGATGGGCACCAAAGTGACGATTCGCCAATAATTTAGCGTAAAAAATCGAGGAGGCTTAAGCCTCCTCGGTCTTTTCGGATACTGGTGTGCACGGTTTACTCGGCGCAGTGCTGGCTGGTTCCGCCATCAATGCCAGAGAACCAAATATGCAAACAACGACAGTCCAGAAAATCAGGCCTGCGCGGCTGCGGCTAGTCGTGCCTTCCATGAGCTCACTTCCCTTCCTCTCGACGCCGTGATCAAGGCGTCAGTACAACTCCATGCGCTCTGTATCTGCGCAGCTGGCGGCCGTTTGAGTCGTCGAAATCAATGCGAAAATTCAACCGCCTGCGAAAAGTATGGCACAGCGAATCCCGAAATCGCGCGGCACCCATTCCCTCCTTAACGGGCAAACCCCAATTAAAAAGGGCGACTGATGTCGCCCTTTTTATTATGAAAATATTACTTCCGAGTTTGTTCACCCAAGGCTTTGCACCACCTGATCCCTCGGCCAGAAATCCCACCCTTCGGGCAGCGCCGCCCTGGCGGACTCGTCGGTGATGATTCCTCGTCGGTAATCCGGCCACGCCAGCACCGCCACGCCTTCATAGCCGGTAAAACGCTGAAACAGTTGCGGCGGCCCCAGGCGGCTCTCAAGCTGTAGCGTTAGCGGGTGCCACGACAGGGGCAACCAGCGGCGAACTTCGCCCCACGAACCCGGTAAATCCGATTCCTCTTCACCGCTCTCTTTTTTAGCCAGGGAAAATGCCACATAACGCGCGCGGCTCGCAGCCAGCGCCAGAGATTCCGGCAACGCCAGAATTCCGCGGGCCTGCTGCTGGGCGCAGATCACACAGCAATCGCCGTCAATGCCCAACACCGGCACATCGTCGGCGGAAATCATCCAGGGCTCTTGTGCAGAGGACTGCCAGTCACAGTGACGGCAACTCTGCGCTTCACTCGCGGCGACTGGCTCGATGACCTCGGGCGCCAGCCCCGGCGTCCAGAAGGTCGCAACATCCGCAGGAAAGTACTCGCTGGCGTACTGGCTCACATGCCAGAAAAAATTGAAATTGCCCGCGGTGCGGCTGCGCTCCCGGACGGGCAGGTTGCGAAAACCCTGGTGGTTCACTTTGGCGAGACAGTACTCGCAGGCGTGCGGTGCCTGCTCCAGATCCGGAGCCGCCAACTGATCCCGTGCCGTACCGATCCACACCGGCTGTGCTGGATCTTCCAGCGCACCACAACAGGCACTCACATGGATTCGATGGAGGAATTCGCGGCGCACATTGCGATCCGACACCGCAGGCACATCCACGGCAAACACCATCACCGGCTGGCCGCGATACAACCAGCCATTGCGTGTGGGCTCCAGGTCACCGAGGGATACCTGCATCCCGCGCACCAGCGCCTGTTCGACGGAGTCCGGTGCCACCGCTTCCGCCAGCTCTGGTTCACCGACAGCCGTAATCTCAGCTTCCCCAGCAGCAGCCGTTTCGTGCGCTTCTTCCGCCTTCAGCGGCGAGATGGCGCGAGTGAGCGCTTCCAGATGCCGGCTCCAGGCACGCATCAGAAGGATTCCTCGAGAATGCTGTGGATTTTCATTTCAGAGTTGGTAATCACGCGAAACGCTACCCGCTTGGATTGATCGATATTTTCACTGCCGTCGGCATTGTATATCGGCCTGGAAGACGAGTATCCGACCGCCGCCACATTCTGCATCATCCACTGGTGGTGCGCGGCAACCGAGTCCAGGGTGTATACAAACCGCAACACCGAACGCGCCCGATCCTGCGACAAACGCAAATTATTGAAATAACTGGCATCGGCGTCGCTGCTCATCAACCCCCAGCCGGAGCTGGTATGTCCCTCAATCCGCACGGCTTCCACCGAGGATTTAAACGGGGCCAGCACATTCATGTAGCGGGGGAAGAACTCCTCAAACACAACCTGATAGTGCTGGTTCAGATGGGCGGCACCGGTATCGAACATCGCATCGGAATTGATAAAGGCCACGGTCAATGTATCGCGGTCAATCACCGCCCCCCAACGCCCCAGGTCATCGCGGAACTCGCGCTGCAGGGACTCGTAAATCGCCAGCTGGTTTTCCTTGTAGGACATGGCAATGGTGCGGATTTTCTCGCGCTCGATCATCACCGAGCGCATCATCGCCACAGCGATACACAGAAACACCATCATCAGTCCTGCCATCAGGTCGGAAACGCTGATCCAGGATGCCTCGTCTTCGTTCCGCGAGCCGAGGCCATGACGCCCCGCCATCAAGCCATTTCCCTCTGCTCGGCACGTTCAGCCGCCGTTGCACCAGCGTCGGTGATACGCTGCATCTGTGCGATCAGCTGGCGGTAATCCCGGGTAAACTGCCCGCTGATCGCGGCCAGTGCCTGGCCCATTGCGGCGATGACGCCGTCAATCTCTTCCTCCATGCGGCGCTCCACCAGCTGGTATTGCTTGCCAATGGAAGCCTCGGAATCACCAATGCTCTTGCGGATCAAATGGCTCAGGGCATCGGTCATTTCCTTGTGCGTGCGCGCCTGCTGCAGCGCAAGCTCCTGCATACCATTGCGGTGGGTGGTGATGGTTTCCTGCACCAGCGACTGGATAAAGTCCGCATCCAGGCTCGACATTTTTTCGAAGGCTCCGGATACCGCTTCGATCTGCGCGCCCAGCAGTTCACTCTGTTTGCTGATGCTCACCAGCGACTGCTTCATGTCGCTGTCCAACACCTGCTGAACCACATCCAGGCCACGCACGAACTGCTCGATGCGTTCGCCAAGTTGCGGCATCACCACACGCACCTGTTCGCTCACCTCGCGGTAGCTGTCCAGCTGCGCATTCAGTGCAACGATCTGCTCACGGGCTTCATTGCCAAATTCCTGCATCCCTGACAGGAACTGGGGAATTTCAGCCAGCTGAGTGTGTACCTGCTGCAGATCACGAGCTACCTGGACCAGCCCCACCACGGTGGTGTCGCAGTGCTCCGACCAGTACTCCACACGCTCTTCGTGCGCTTTGTACTCTTTGCTCAGGGTTGCGACCATTTCATCAAACTGCGCGAAGTTTTCCCCAAAGCGAGCCATGTTGTCACCGAACTGGGACTCAACCCGCGCATTGAAATTGGCAACTACCTTTTCCATTTCCCCGACCAGCGCACTGGTGCAGTCTGCGGCAAAGTTACGCATCAGTTCCGCGTTCTGTTCCAGCTGACGCTCCTGCCCCTGCGCCAGGGTATGCTGCAGCGATTCAAGAGACTGCTGGATATCGGCCAGCTCGACAGGCTTGGCTTCGGCTTTGCCCGGCAACGCGACAAAGCGCGTCAAAGCGCGCAGCAGTATCGACAGGCCGATACCACACACACTGGTGATAAATGCAGTTTTCAATCCGTCGAGCAGGGTTTCGATACTGTTGTCGATATCCGCAAGCTGGAATTCAAACAGCCCGATAATCACGCCGGTAAAGGTGCCTAGAATACCGAGCGAGGTCAGCAGGCCAGGTGCCTGATCCACAAATTCCACCCCGCGGGACAGCAGGCGTGCGCTCAGGGCCAGCGCGAATACCGCAAGCATGCCCCACAGGAAACCCTCGGTAACCGCTTCCGGACTGAGGGCAAGAAATACGTTTCGCAAAAATTCAGACATTTGGGAAAGTTCTCAGGGTTTGAGTTGCAGAACAAATTCCTGGAAAGCCTCGCCAGTCGGCAGCTTTCCGATATGGTGGCCATACAGGCGGTACCCGGGCAGAAGTCGCATGAGATCCGCTGTACTGTTGAGTGTCCGCAGGCGCTTCCCCGCAGAGATCCCGGTAACCGCTACCCGGTTGTCATCCAGCACTTCAAATGTGGATGGGCGCTCGGGGATTTGTGCCGATTTGTACATCACAAAATGTAGCGTCGCGCCGGGCGTCATACGCTGCCCGAGCAACTCACCGAGCTGCTGGATCTGCGCACCGCTGTAATAATTCAGCAGGTCCCACAGGAATACACCATCGAGACGTGTGCCGGGATCAAGGCTGAATATGGAGGTACTGAATCCGGTTTCCTCGCCGTGCAGCTTCTTCTGCCAGGCAAGTGATGCGTGCAGGTCTTCAACATAGAGCGCAGCCACTTTTTTCTTTAATGCATCAATATTGCGACCATTCTTCCGGCCGCACTCGAGCATTGTGGGCGCCCCTGAACTTTCACTGATCGTTGCAAGCGCTTTTTCCACTCCGGGCATCTCGATGCGCTCATCGTCACGCACGCTGCGAAAATAAGCACTGACATCCGAAGCACCCCCGCTGCGAACCTGGTTGCGCGAGGTAACGCTGTCGTACTCGAGGAAATGCTCGGTAACGTTCTGATCCATCCCCTCGCGCTTCATCAGTGAATTGAACAGGCTGAACCGATCCATACACTTGAGCAGCGTTACCGTGGAGTGCCCTTTGGAGGGCACCGTTGGATATTCCGGGTCATCGATATATTCGTAACAGAAATTATCCAGCAGGCGGAAGCGCCGGGGTTTCCGCGGCTGGTTGCGCCCGGTATAGCGCATGGTATGCAGGATGGTTCCCTGTTTCAGGTGCGGCTGCAGAAGGCGAACCAAATGGCGGATGACATCCAGCTCGAGGAAGTTAAGGATATCCCAACATAAAATGACATCGAACTTGAGACCTGCCGGCTTGGGCAGCAGATGGTCTTCCAGCGCGGCCAGGGGATCTTCGGCACTCTGGTTTTCAGCCAGGTATTCAATCAGGTCTTCGATATGACACTGGCAGTTAAGCTGAAGAAAGGCCTGGGTAGTTCCGGAGGAGAGTGGGCCGAGATCAAGAATTCTGTCCCCGCTTTTGACCATCTCGGTCGTTAACGCAGCGAGGCCAAAAGAACGGTGTTGCATCGGTGATCGCAAATATTGGGGCAATTGCCAGGGATGAAATGAGGCGGAGTCAGGTAAGGCTCCGCCCCGGCAGGGTTATCAGCTGTCAGCCAGCTCCACTTCTTTGGCCGCATCCTTGGCGCTGTCTTTGGCTGCGAAGGATTTCTTCGCCGGCGCCGGCGCACTTGCAGCCATGCCGTCTTTTGGCGGCAGGTTGGGGTGCACCAGTTTTTCCTTGAATTCACTGTGACGCGCACGCATCTCATCGTCGGTATCCACCATATCCATGGAACCGCGGAACTTACCGCCGTCGTCCAACTGGATACGCGGAGCAATCAGGTTGCCCTTTACTACTGCTGTGTTGCGGATTTCGATCAGCTCGTCTGCCAGCGCATCACCGGTCAGGGTGCCATTAATCACAATATTCTGTGCGTGAATATTTGCGTTGATCTCACCTTCACGGCCGATGGAAAGGTCGTGGCCTTCCATGATCACGGTGCCTTCGATGGTGCCCTCGATGTGCAGGTCTTCGGTACCGATCAGTTCACCGCGAAACTTGATGTTCTTGCCGATTACGGAACGATCCTTGGCCATAGTGGATTCCAGCTTGTCAGCGAAGGGGCGCTGGCTCGCACCAGTGTCGTTCATACCGGACAGGAAAGAGTTGGATTCCAGATTGGCTTCTGGCTTCGGGTCGAGAGGGTTGGCCATTATTCCACCTAAAAGTAACCGTAGTAGGATATTGTTTTTTTTCGAGCTAGCGTTTTTAGCTTTTTTCCTAAAACGTTCCCATAGCAAAAACGTGAAATCTAAAATAAACACGCCAGGTTTGTGAGAACTATCACAAATAGCCAAAAGGGGCTAAGGCCGAAATTGGGAGGGGCGGATAAAAAGCAGTCAATTTACCCGGCTTTGTACTGGTTCAAGTTTGTGCGCAGAATCGGCAACAAAGAAATGCGACAGCAAATCCATGCTGCACTGCAACTGTGCAGCATGGAGTGGAACGGGGCAGCGGGATTGAATTAAGCCTTGTTTTTATTCGGGTCAAAACTGGCGAAATAGCGATCCGCCGCACGGTTGACCTTTCCGGAAAGAATCAGTGTCGACACCATCGTTGGCACCGCCATGACCGCGTACATCCCGATAATGACGTTATTCACAATGTTCAGCGATGCCACCGCACCAAGTACGATCAACACGATATAAAGCGCGGAATACAGCCACTGCCAACGCGGGCCAAACAGAAAATTGAAACACTTTACCCCGTAGTACCAGTAAGTGACGATGGTGCTGAACGCCAGGGGTACCACCATCACCAGCAACAGCAACGGCCCCCAGTGCCCGAACACCTGAGAAAACGCGCTGGCAGTCAGGGAAACCCCCTCCACACCTTCGCCATGCTGCCAGGCACCGGTGAGAAGAATTACCAGTGCGGTGCAGGTACACACTACCAGCGTATCCACAATCGGCCCCACCATCGCCACCACGCCCTCGCGCACCGGTTCAGTGGTCTTGGCCGCTCCATGAGCCAGCGATTCCGAGCCGATACCGGCTTCATTGGAGAAGGCACCCCGGCTGATTCCCGTGGCAACCACAGTTCCGAGAGTGCCGCCCACCACCGCATTGCCGGTAAAGGCATCGGTAAAAATCAGCGCAAACGCGGCAGGAACCTGATCCCAGAAATAGCCGATGACGATCAGCGTCAATGCCAGGTAAAACACCACCATTGCCGGCACAATGCGCACCGCGAAGCGGCCAATTCGCTGAATGCGCCCGACGATAACCGCCATCGCGGCAATCGCCAGAATAACGCCCACGGTGAGGTCGAACGAGAGCGCGTTGTCCGCTCCCACCCAGCCCAGCGGTAACGCGAACGATTCACGCAACAACTGCACGGTCTGGTTGGACTGGAATACCGGCAGCAGCCCACACAGCCCGGCAATGGCGAACAGGTAAGCCAGCGGCAACCATTTCTTGCCGAGCCCTTCCCGAATCACATACATCGGGCCGCCCTGTAATTCTCCGGCGGCGTCGCGGCCGCGATACATCACCGCCAATGTCGCGGTGAAAAATTTGGTCGCGACCCCCACCAACGCGGTAACCCACATCCACAGGATCGCCCCTGGACCGCCGGTACTGATGGCGAGCGCCACGCCGGCGATATTCCCCAGCCCGAGCGTGCCGGACAGCGCGGTAGACAGTGCCTGGCGGTGCGGTACCTGGCCCGGATCATTGGGGTCATCGTATTTGCCGCGCAGCAGGTCAATGCTGTGCCCAAGGTGGCGATAGGGCCGCGCGCGCGAGCTGATCAGCAGGAACAGGCCACCGCCAACCAGCAGGATCAGCAATGGCTTGCCCCAGGCGTAGTACACAAAAGTTGCTAGAAAGACATCGATGGTTTCGATAAATGACATGGAATTAATGCAGAGCCCGAAAGAATGAATGCGTCATACTCGCGCAAGCGGGCAAAAATCTCAAACGATTGCCGGTCACCTTACCTCTGGAAAAGTTTGCCTGCAGGTTCAGTTTCCCGGCAACTTGTGCTTTCCACTTTCAAGGAAGGCGGTTCCTGCGAATGAACCACCTGACGGCGGTTTGCTGAAGCGGGAATAGTGCGTTGTCGGCAGAATTATCCCGCGCTAGCACGCACAAAAAAGCTCCTGCGGAGAGGAGCTTTTTTGTGAATCGAAGGAAGTCAGGCTGAAACAGGATCCGCCGGCACGGCCAGAGTCGACTCTTCCTGCACAAAGAACACGGAGATGGCACCGAGCACCATAAAAGCACCGGCCAGCATGATGATGTAAATGGCCTGGTTGTCGAACAACCCCGCCAGAATCGGTCCCGCCACCAGCGCGGACAGGATCTGCGGTGCCGCGATAGTGAAGTTGAAGATCCCCATATATACGCCGGTTTTTGTGGCCGGCAGTGTATCGGACAGGATGGCGTACGGCATCGCCAGAATCGCCGCCCAGGCAATACCAACCCCGATCATGGGCAACAGCAATCCCAGTGCGCCCGCGGGCACGGTAACCTCGGTGATCAGCAGGTTCACCTCGGTAGGGGCACCACCCTGGAACAGGGAAAAGCTCATATACCCCAGGCCGCCCAGCAACAGGGACAGCGAGTAGGTCAACTTGCGGCCAAGCACGCTGGCGACCCGCGCCAGTACCATCGAGAAGATGGCCGCAAACAGGGAGTAGGCCGCAAAGATGATACCCACCCAATCACCGGCAGCGCCCTTGGCGGCAGCAATATGCGCAGGGATTTCACCCACCGTCTCAAGGTAGTGAGAGTCAAACCATTTGGCTTCCACGCCCCACACGTGCTGGGTGATGGCCGGGGTGGTGTAAACCCACATGATGAACAGGGAGAACCAGGAGAAGAACTGAACCACCGCCAGCTGGCGCATGGTCTTGGGCATGGTCACCAGCAGCTTGAAGAAGCCGGCAAGGCGCTGCGGCAGGGACTTGCGCTCTGCCAGCTCGCGTGCAACCGCCTCGGCATCAATACCCTTGTAGGCGTTGTACTCTTCTGGCGCGTACTCCTTGGTGCGGAACACAGTCCACAGCACCGAGCCCAGCAATACCGAGGCACCGATATAGAAGGCCCAGATTACCGAGGGCGCCACTTCGCCGCCGCGCGAGGTGTTCTCCAGCCCGATCACATTGGTCAGGATAAACGGCAGCATGGAGCCCATGACCGCGCCGATATTGATCAGCAGCGATTGCACGGCATAACCCACTGTGCGCTGTTCGGAAGGCACCATGTCGGATACCAGCGCCCGGAACGGCTGCATGGTCACATTAAACGCCGCATCCATCAGCGCCAGCATCACCCCGCCAAACAGGATCGGGGCGATAAAGGCCACTGCGATCCCGGCATTGGGCATGAACGCCATACCCACCGCTGCCGCGATGGCGCCGAACAGGATATAGGGGTTGCGACGGCCAAAGCGGCCCCAGGTACGGTCTGACGCAGAGCCGACGATCGGCTGCACAATCAGCCCCATCAACGGCGCCACGATCCAGAACAGGGACAGGGAGTGCAGATCCGCCCCCAGGTCAGACAGGATCCGGCTGGCATTGGCGTTCTGCAGGGCGAAGCCGAACTGCACACCAAGAAAGCCGAGACTGACATTCCACACCTGCCAGAAGGGGAGTTTGGGCTGTTTTTTCATCGCTGGGACCGCTCTGGTTATTGTATGCATAAGGCGAGGCCATACGTGGATAGGGCACTCTGGTCATGCACGCATTTTCGCAACAGCGGCAAGGGAGGCCATCCTCCCCGGGCGGGGCGTAGAAAGCCGTGACCAACTGGTCAACAAAGTGCCACAGCGACAGGGATGACGTCGTAGCGGTGATTAGTTTCGAGGGGATACCAGACTTTGGTGACCAGCATTACGGCCAGCAGAAAGCCACCATAAATACAGGCTTATGCCTGCTTGAGAGCAAAGAAGCCCCAAAACTCGTGAACACACCGGGAAAAATCACTTCTGTTCAAGACACACTACTTCCGGGTGTTTTTCCGAGGCCCACTCATGGCACAGATCAGACAAGTACTGCGTAAGCTCCGCAGCGCTAATTTCCACGGGTATAACGATGCCGGCGCGCCTGCGCTTCCCCTCAGCACCCGGATAAAACGTCGACCAGCCGGCGGCATCTTTCTGTACCAGGAGGTCCCTGCCAAATACGTTGTATCGGTAGATTTCCATGATTTGAGCTTACGTATGGGTCACAGCGGGACGGCAGCCGAAAAACCGACCTCGCTATAACATGCGATCATCACGCCAGAAAAAAGCCCCGCATTGCGGGGCTTTTATCAGCTAACTTCAGCCAGGTTACCCTTGCTCTCAAGCCACTGTTTGCGGTCGCCGGCACGCTTCTTGGCGAGCAGCATATCCAGCAGCTGGTTGCTGTCATCACCGGCGTCAATGTACAGCTGCACCAGGCGGCGGGTGTTCGGATCCATGGTGGTTTCCCGCAACTGGAGCGGGTTCATTTCACCCAGTCCTTTGAATCGGGTGACTTGGATCTTGCCTTTCTTTTTCTCCGCCGCGATGCGATCCATGATGCCCTGGCGTTCAGCGTCGTCGAGCGCGTAATACACGTCTTTGCCGATGTCGATGCGGAACAGGGGTGGCATGGCGACGTAGACGTGGCCATTGGTGACCAGCGGACGGAAATGGCGCAGGAACAGTGCGCACAACAGCGTGGCAATGTGCAAACCGTCGGAGTCCGCGTCCGCGAGAATACAGATCTTGTTGTAGCGCAGCCCTTCCAGGTTATCACTACCGGGATCCACGCCGAGTGCCACCGCAATATCGTGCACTTCCTGACTGGCCAGAATCTCGTTGGAATCCACTTCCCAGGTGTTCAGGATCTTGCCTCGCAGCGGCATGATGGCCTGAAACTCGCGGTCGCGGGCCTGCTTGGCGGAACCACCGGCCGAGTCCCCCTCCACCAGGAACAGCTCCGAGCGGGAAGTGTCGCCGCTGGAACAGTCCGCCAGTTTGCCGGGCAGCGCCGGGCCCTGGGTGACTTTTTTACGCGCGACTTTTTTGGCCGAGCGCAGGCGTTTCTGCGCATTGCTGATGCAAAGTTCGGCGAGTTTGTCGCCCTCTTCGGTGTGCTGGTTCAGCCACAGGCCGAAGGCGTCTTTGGCCACGCCCGAGATAAACGCGGTGGCCTCACGGGAGCTCAGGCGCTCCTTGGTCTGCCCGGAAAACTGCGGATCCGCCAGCTTCGCAGACAGGACGTATGAACACTGGCCCCAGATATCTTCCGGCCCAAGCTTGACGCCGCGGGGGAGCAGGTTGCGGATCTCACAGTATTCACGCATGGCATCCAGCAGGCCTGCTCGCAGTCCATTGACATGGGTACCGCCCTGGGCGGTCGGGATCAGGTTTACATAGGATTCGGCCGTTACCTCACCGCCTTCCGGCAACCACTGTACCGCCCAGTCTGCAGCTTCAGTCTGGGCCGAAAAATTGCCGACAAAGGGTTCTGCCGGCAGGACTTCCCAACCCTGGTTGGCAGCGGCCAGGTAATCTTTCAGGCCGTCTTCATAAAACCACTGGTCGGACTCTCCGTCGTGTTCATTGATAAAGGTAACGGTCAGGCCCGGACAAAGCACAGCCTTTGCCCGCAGCAGGTGGCGCAGGCGCGGCACTGAAAACTTGGCGGAATCAAAATATTGCGGGTCTGGCAGGAAGCGCACACTGGTACCAGTGGTACGTTTGCCGCACTCACCGATCACTTCCAGGTCTGATGCTTTTTCGCCGTTCTGGAAGCCTATGCGATGCACTTTGCCATCGCGCTGGATAGTGACCTCAACTACTTTGGAAAGCGCATTGACCACAGAGATGCCAACGCCGTGCAGGCCACCGGAGAACTGGTAATTTTTGTTGGAGAACTTGCCGCCCGCGTGCAGCGTCGACAGGATAACCTCAACCCCGGGCCGCCCCTGCTCCGGGTGTACGTCGACTGGCATACCGCGCCCATCGTCACTCACACTCAGTGAGTGATCCTTGTGCAGTACCACTTCGATTTTCTTTGCATGGCCCGCCAAAGCTTCGTCGACACTGTTGTCGATCACTTCCTGAGCCAGGTGGTTCGGACGGGTGGTATCGGTATACATGCCCGGGCGCTTTCGCACCGGATCCAGGCCCGTCAGTACTTCAATATCTTCTGCGGAATAATTGGCCATAGCATCTGTTCGCCGTGCGCCGGCGCCTACTGCAATTTATTTAGATGTTGTTATTCGTAAACAGGAAATCTACCAGTGCCGCACTGTAGCGGGCAAATCCCTGGAAACTGTGATCCCCGCCTTCCTCCACGGTCTGGCGCTGCCCCATATAAAACGCTTCAGCCTCTCGGCAATCGAGGGTTTCATCCCCCCGCTGGGCCAACAGCCAGTAGCGCCCCTGCAAGTCTTCAGGGATTGTTTGTTCCAGCCGCTGCATAGTATCCACATCTGCCGCCTGCAGGCGATAGGTCTGCGGCTCTCCACTATAGGGCAGGAGATCCTGCCCGATATATTTGGGCATAAACCGCGCAGGTCGAACGGCAGGGTTTACCAGCACCGCCGGCAACTTGTGCTGCTCGGCAAGCCAGGTACACCAGAACCCGCCCATGGAACTGCCGACAAGCCCGATGGGGCCTTGATGTGTACTCAACAACGCTTCGAGCATACCACCGAGCGCCGCGGATGCCTCACCCGGATAGGGCGAGACCAGCGGGGCATAAAAAATGATTTCCGGATGGTTATCCCGCAGCCAGTCCTTGAGTAGCTGACACTTGAAGGACTGCGGTGACGAAAGGAAACCATGCAGGTAAATCAGCAATGGGCGCTGATCGGGTAATTGAGTGATATCTGGCATGGGCGGGATTATAGCGATGCTGCCGGCAGATGTACCGGCAGCACTGCAATATGGCTATCGCAGCGACTTGTCCAGACTGGAGAAGGCACGGCGCATATCGATTTTCATATCGGACCAGAAAGTGACGCGATTAAAGCGTTCATAGCGGTTCATGGTGCCGAAAGCGCCGAGATTATCACCAATCTCGCGGCGGTCGCTGAAGCGCATAACGGGGTTGCCCTCGCTGTCTTTCAGTTCACCGACCAGCGTGCCGTCCGCGCTATTGTCAGCGTAGACGCGCGTAATCCACGCCGAAGGATCCAGCGGTGCCGCCAGTGCGAAGCGTTTCAGATCCAGTTGCAGTACGTAGTCGGCATCGGCTCTGTTTTCTACCAGCTCGCTGCGTCGGGGCGCGAGGAATGCCTCCGCCAGAGTCTCTCCCATCAGTTCCTGCAGCCTGGCAAGATCCTTGTCTTCCAGCTCATAATCCTTGTCCCTGAGCGGGGAGCCGATACTGTGGTAACGCTTGCGATACTCGATGTTGACCGGCTCAAGAAACACCTTGGCCCCACCCAGATCAAACGCATAAGCGGCACTGACACTGTCGAGGCCAGTTTTTCTTGGCAACAGGCCATCGTCCACAGACTGTGCATCGATGCCATCCACCGATCCCTGCTGCGCGCAGCCCGCAACCAGCGCGAGTGGTAACAGCAGGAACATCAGGAATTTATTGAACTTGCGACTTTTCATAATGACCCTCAGCCTTCCCTTTCCAGCATATACGTGGATTTTTGTCAGCGCGAGCGTAACTCCGGCACCATTCTAGAACGCTGAGTCATAAATAAAAGTGGGGCGGGGGAAATTATCGCAATGTGGCTGCGATGAGTGCAGGACAAACCCAGTCAATGTGAGCGTGCGGGCAGCCCAAGCTGTCAGTACCCTGAAGAGGCAAGATCCACGCTGTATTCGCTAATATGAACCCGCTCAACGCCGGTTTCATAACTGCCGTCGTCATTCAGCTCAAACCACCGATAGCCCGGCATTTCACTGTCGACAGAGAAGGGGCCGCTGCCGGGGGTAAATTGCACGGAGGTGGATGGGGTGGCGTGCAGGCCAATATCCCCAAGACTTTCATCAAATTGCTGATGCACATGCCCCCAGGCAATTGCGCGAACCTGCTTGGCGGCCGTGACCAGCTCGATAAAGCGATCGCGGCCTTCACGCAGCATGTGCCCGTCAATCCAGTTGCTGCCCACCGGCACTGGCTGGTGGTGCATCATGAGCATCAGCGGGTGATCGGCATACTGCTCAAGCAGCACTTCGATACGCGCCAACTCACCCTCGTCAAAGCCGCCGCAAATCTGCCCGCGCACGCTGGTATCGAGCAACAGCAGCCGCCAGTTGCCGATGCTGGCTACTTCCGGCCGGCGGCGCGGAGCCAGTTGATCCATTCGCGCAGGATTATCGTGGTTTCCCGGCAGCCAGAACCAGGGGATGGGAAAGGCCTGGATTTTGCGCAGGTAGCGGCGGTAAGCATCTTCAGACCCATTGGCCGACACATCGCCCGTCACGATCATCAATTCGGCCTTGTGCGGCTCCGCCGCCACCGAATTAAGTACTTCGTCAAAAGTGTGGCCGGTATCCAAACCCAGCAACTGATAATCCTGCCGGCCGCCAATATGGGGGTCGGTAATCTGGATCAACCTGTGTTTGGATGTGATTGCCTCAGAAGTCACTGTTTCACCTTGCCGATACGTCCCTGTGCGCCCGGGGCACTCAGAAGCGCTGACCTCCCAATTGAATTTCAGCTTCAGCGCGACCATTTGCCAGGCAGTGCGCCAGCCATTCACTCAAATAGCGATTGACCTGCTGGCGCTCGTCTTCATTGTGCATGGCCGGGTTCGGGTAACGGAAATTCAGACCGTCACCACCCACCGGCCCCTGCCCGTCCACCGATACCACTTCAGCCATACGCGCATCGTGATAGAGGCGCACGGTGATCGGGGGCGGGGTAAGCCATTGTTTAGCGCCTTCGCTGCCGGAACACGCCAGTAAGCTTACTTCCGTGGTATACCTACTGCGCTCGACTACCGAAACTTCCAGAGTGCACTCAGGCATCCGGTAACGCCAACTGTGGTTACTCGCCAACTCCGGCATCAACTTGCACAGGCGCAGATAATTGGCATCGCAGTCGGCATGATAGTTGGGCAGATCCACCTGATAACGTGGTTTGCCCCTCCGGCACATCGCACTCGAGCCCCCTCGCGGGGACACCGAAACTGCTTTCCGGTTCGTGTTTACCGGTACCGCCATTATCGACACTCCTGTTGAGTTCGCGCCGTGATTGATCTCTCAGTTTGCTTGCAGGGTCGCGCACATTCATCGCATATAGCGAGCGGCCTATCGCGTCCCCAAGGGTGGCACTACCCTTTGGTGATTGCCATTAGGGAAAATCTATTGCCCTTCGTGCAGTTTTTCACGGTGCAATTGTAACCACTGCAGGGCGATTATCGAGGCTGCGTTATCAATGACTGCCGAGCCATCATCCAGCGCCGCCAGCACGGTCTGCAAACGGATAACCCGCAAGCGGATATCCTCATGCTCGTCGGCCAGACCGAAGTGACCACCAGCACCGTTCAGGTTAACTGCCGCACAAAAAAGGTGCATGCGCTCGCTGGAGCCTCCCGGACTGGGCAGGTAACTGCAAATAAAGTGCAGCTTAGCCACCTCCAGCCCGGCTTCTTCCTGCAGCTCGCGACGCGCGACCTCTTCGAGGGACTCCCCCTCTTCCACCATGCCGGCAACCAGCTCCAGGCACCAGGGGCCCTGATCCCGCTCCAGGGCTCCAACACGAAATTGCTCGACGAGGGCTACGGTTTCGCGCTCCGGGTCATACAACAGCACCCCCACTGCGTTTCCTCGCACGAACAGCTCGCGATCCATTTCGGCGCTCCAGCCACCGCGAAACAAGCGGTGGCGCAGGCGCAGCTTGTGCATTTTGAAGAAGCCGTCATAGGCCACCTTACGTGAAATCACATCGACCGCACCGCGGGTAAAAGGCGGTTTCAGATCCGTTTCGTTACTGCTCATAAAGCTCCAGGCGACCATTCACCAAGCGTATCGCTCAGTCATAACCTACGTCATTGTATGGAGGAAAGCGGCCAATGATCAGTCCCGCCTCTTTGTTCAGCTGCTGCATCTGGTGTTCCGGCTCATCGTGACGCGCCGCGCTGGAGGGCAGGCTGCCACGCCACAAAGGCGCGTTATCCGGCGCGAGGACATCAACAATCAGATTGGACTCCTGATACTGCCGCACCCGCAGTGGCGCCCGCCAGCCAAAACCAAAATAGCGGTAGCCGCCATAGATACTGAACGGGTCTTCATACACCGCGACCTTGTCATTGCTGAGCAGCTGTACACGCACCAGAAAGTCCGCGGTTTCCGGACTCTCGGCCTTGCTATAGCGTCCGCGCAACTGATTATCCACAGCCTGGCCGGCACGCTTGATCTCGAAGGGGGATACGGTTCCGGTGGCGAGTGGATCGAGCAGGTAGTAGCTGCGCAGGTTGGCGAATTTGAACCCGGGGTCGTAATCCACGGCGACCGGGTTGGGGGTTGTACAACCGCCGAGCCACAGGCCCAGCAGCACGATACCGATAGTTCTTAGCAGTGAAGCCATAAGTTCTCCCACAGATGCATTGAGAGTACCGGCGTCCCTGCCGAATACACTTGGAATTAATACCAGGCTAAAACTCAGCTATAGCCGTTAGCCGCAGTCCTTAGCGGGCAGGAGGCAAATCTTCCAGGATTTCCGCGACAGCCCGATCCAGAATCCGCTGCCGCTCGGCCTTGTCTTCGGGGCGCGTGATGAGTTTGGTCGCCCTGCCGCCCCAGATCGCGGCGCCATTTGCCGGGCCGATGCCAACCCCGAGGGTCACCCTGGGAGCACCAGTGCGTGTTGGCAGTTCTACTACATTGGCTTGCGCATTGCTGTCAAACTGGGCGTCCCAGCTTTCATTTTGCGGGTCACCCGCGAACTCTTCTTCAATAATCGCTACCTGATAATCAACCACCATATCGGCATTAGCTGGATTGTCCAGCTGACGATAGCCCCGTGCGGCCATCAGGGCCCCGACCACCTGACGCAGCTCTGCATCGAGCTCCACCAGCTGTGCGGACGAGCCGGACGTAGCGCTCAGTGCTTCCGTACCCCAGGCGTAGGTCGAAAAGGCAACAGGTGCACTGCGTGGTTGGATTTTTTCGACTTGGGTTGGCGAGCAACCCGTGAGGCCAGCCAGAGCCAGCAGTGCGGCCATCAGGCCGGCAAATGGAATACGCATCCGTTCTCCCTTTCCGCAGTTGGAGTTATGTGTGTTCACTGAGGTTTAGACGGCTCTATTTAAAGCCATCCTCGATATTCGGGTACAACTCTATTTTTGGGCTCCACAGCAGCCACTCGGGCTTGGCCTTGCCATACAGGGGATAGTGGCTCCCGGACTCCACTTCAAGTCCCATTTCTGCATTGTTCGGCGTTGCGAACGCGATGCCACCGGCCAGCAGTGCCTGAGTGGACTCGGTATGCACATCCAGCCCGGTCTTCAGTCCAAAATTCACCTCCACGCCACTGGCATTCCAGAATACCGTGTGCTCACGCACCAGGGTGCGAAATTCGGGCTCAATATACACATAGATATAAACCCGGTCCGCCAGTTCCCCCAGCTGATAGCCGGTGACCTGGCCGACCTGTACCTGCCGATAATACACAGGGCTGCCACGTTTGAGGGAACCGCGGCGCGGCGCGTCCAGGATCAGCGCCAGTCCCGGTTTCATCATGTAATCCGCCAGATCCAACTCCGGCTTTGCCGGCAATGCCCTGAACTCCACCTGTGGCTCGCCTTCACCGGGCTCCAACTCGAGGTATGGACCGGTGATCAGGGTCTCGAGATTGTCCACACCACCCAGGCCAATTTTGGGCCCCACGATCCAGAAGCGGGTTCCACCGCGGGCGAATTGCTCCGCGCGCGTGAACAGCCTCGCACGGGCACGGACTCCATCCAGCTCCCGGTTCAGGTACATACGCGTAATTTCGCCCACCTGAATACCCCGGTATCGCAGCGGCGCGCCCTCCTTCAGGCCCTCGTTGCCGCTCAGCGCGATATAGATGGTGATTCCCTCTTCCATCGCATCTTCAAGGCTCGCGTACAGGCGAAAACTTTCGCCATTTTGCGCGGGGGTGGCAATCTTGGAGGCTCTGGGACCACTGCCGAACGCGATGCCACCGCGCACGATCGACAGCAAAGAGTCTGCTTCCACTTCAATGCCCTGCAGACTGGCATTGGCGCGCAGGCCGCTCACATTCCAGAAGCGACTCTCCGAATTGACCAGGTGCGCATACTCGGGCTCGATCACCACATACACCTCGACACCGGTTCCGTCACCTTTCAATTCCATCCCCTGCACCCGCCCTACCGGCACCCGCCGATAGTAAACCGAGGCACCGCGCTGCAAGGAGCCGGTGTTTCTGGCCGTCAGCTTCAGGTGCAAGCCAGGCGCCCTGGGATCTTTTGCCGGTGGCTTGGATTTTGCGCTGTAGGTGCGCAGGGAGCGCTCTCCCCGGCGCAGGTCCACTTCGATCCGGTTGCCCTGCAACAGGTCGTTGACCCCGGAAGAGAAGTCCAGTGTCGGCGGCGCCAGCCAAAAGCGGGTGTTCTCACTCAGCAGGTCGTCAGTGCTGGGATCCATCAGCACTTCGACCTCCATGCCATCGATCGTCCGATTGGCCTTGACCCGGCTCACCTCCCCTACCTGGATTCCCTGGTACACCACCTGGGTACTGCCGGCGGTGAGACTCACCCCGCGGTCGAATTGCAACGTCACCGGGATACCGGCATCCGCTGCGGCGAAACTCTTGTACAGCTTGAATTCGGTGCCATCTGTCGCCAGGGGTGACTGCAGCTGGGATTCCGGCGTGTAGAAGCTGACACCGCCCGCAATCAGCGAGGCGAGAGACTCCAGCTCGACATTCACACCGCTGATCCCGCCCTGCACGGAGAGGCCGGAGGCATTCCAGAACCGACTGCCGCGGTGCACCAGGTCTGCGTGCTCGCGGCGGATAAACAGCTCTATTTCAACCTTTCTGGTATCTTCCGAGAGCCGGTAATTTTCTACCTGGCCCACCTCCAGTTGGCGGTAATACACCGGTGACCCCCGGTTCAGGGAGCCGAGACGCGACGACGTCAGCGTTACCCGCAATCCGTCACCACGCACATAAACCGGTGGCTCAGGCGCCGCAACAAAGTGCCTTTGCGGCTCACCGCTGCCCGGATCGACGGCGATATAGTTACCGGACACCAGGGTTTCCAGCCCGCGCACACCGGTAAGTGAGACCTGGGGCTTTACCAGCCAGAATTTGCTGCCCTTGGTGAGCAGGAAAGCCGCGCTGCGGTTAAAACTGACTTCGGCAAGAACCCCATCTGCGCCATTCAGATCCTTGGCATTGGGCATCAAGCGGAAATTCTCCACCACGCCGATATCGACGCCGGAGTATTTTACGGCGGTTTTGCCCTTCACCAGGCCATCGCCGGTGGGAAACAGAATGGTGGCCTTGATATCCCCCTCGGTAAAATCCCGATAGAGCAGCCAGGCAGCAATAATCGCGGCCACCAGAGGCAACAGCCATACCAGAGACAGGCCGCGGCTGCGCCGCGCCAGCCCCTCGGGCTGCGCCTGGTACTCCGCTTGTGGCTCGCTCATCCATTCTCCCTATCGCAATTCTGGCCATTATTTTGGTCGCTGTTCTGGACAGCCTCTCGCCGGGCTCGTTCCACTTCGAGCTCGCGCTCCTCGTACATGTCCCAGATCAGGCGCGGGTCGAACGCCCGCACGGCAAACATGGTGACCACCACGACCGTGGCAAATGCCGTGCTGCCGGGACCAGCCTGCACCTCGGCAATCGCCCCCATGTCCACCAGCGCGACCAGGATCGAAATCATAAACAGATCCAGCAATGACCAGCGCCCGATCGCGTTGACCACCCGATACACCCGCATGGCCTGCCGGGGCGAGACATCCAGCCGCCACTGCACAATCAGGCAGAGCATCGCCAGCCCCACCAGTTTCATCACCGGTACCGCGATACTGGCGACAAACACTATCAGCGCGATTCCCCACAGCCCGGCATCATAAAGCTCCAGCGCACCACCGATGATCGTACTGGGCTCCCCGGAACCAAGATAGATCACCGTCATCACCGGCAGAATATTCGCCGGTATCAGCAGCAGGGCCCCGGTAATCGACAGTGCCCAGGTCAACATCAGGCTGCGTTCGATCCTGGCGTGTACCCGCGCCCCACAACGAGGGCACAGACAGCTTGCGGCGCCTTTTGGTGGCGCAAGCAACAGCCGACACCCGAGACAGACCCACAACCCTTCCGACAGGGCACGTGCCGGCCGGTTCATTGACCAACCTCGGGGGCGTGATCACCGGAGGGCCGAGACTGCCGTTGCCGACGGGCGAGGCGCTCCCACACAGTCTCCGCGTCAAACGAGACCTGTGCGGCGCTCGCCGCCACCATCATGGCGACAAAACAATAGAGGCCGGGTTTGACCTCCATCTTGCCCAGATCCGACATCTTCACCAACGCCACCAGTATGCCCAGCATATAGACATCGAGCATGCCCCACTCCTGCAAGTGCTCATACCAGCGCAACGTGCGGGCCACGGACTTCCGCAGCCGCCCCCAGGCACTGCCCAGGCAGATGTACGTCAGCATCACAAACTTTCCCAGTGGGGCAATCACGCTGCAAAACAAAACAATCGACGCCAACCAGAGATAACCTGCCGCAAACAGCGCTTCAACACCGTTCATCAAAGTGTTTTCGGCGCCAAAGGTAAACAGGGAAAACTCCAGCAGCGGCAAAGTCGCGGTAGGGATAAACAACAGGATTCCGCTAATGCTGAGCGATAGGGTGTGCGCGATACTGCGCTCCATATTGCGGTGCTGGGTCGCACCACAGCGCGGGCACACCAGCTTGCAGCCCCGGGGAGCCGTGAGTGTTGTCAGTAAAAGGTCACACTGATGGCAGGCCCGCCGCCAGCAATGTAACGAGTTGCCTGCGCCATGCGGTGAAGGTTGTAACAACGGGGCCATGGATCGCCTCTGTACTGATGATTTCCAGCATGGCCCACACCCAACTCCTGATTTCGGCCCCAAAATGAGCCTGCCCCGCATCTGATTCGACGATTCGCGGCGTCTGTTTCGATATTCGGGGCAATGCCAGATGGTACCCGAGGCAAAAAAGGCATTCGACGCCGGAATACCGTTAAGTTGCGACGATGGTGGGCGGCGGCTGATAAATTGCTACTGAACGCTTAATCGCGTCGATTTAACGAAGATATACCAAAATGCAGTGCCCGTCGCCTCGACGCTCCCGCAGCCGGGAGGTACACTTTCGCGACCGTCGGCCCTGTTGCGTTCAACGCATAAGTAAAGAATCACAAACCGGGGCCAAGCCAGCACCGCCTTAAGAGCACCAATACAGACTGGCACCATGGTTTACAGGAAAAGCAGGCAGCCGCCTGCGGTGGCCCGCGCCACCCGACCCGGCCGCAGCGCCGGAAACTTGAAGACCGTAGCCGTCACAGGAACTCAATAGTAATGACAAGAAGTGCTAAACAGCGCACTCTGCGCCCGCTTAAATCCCTGCTCGCCGCCGCATTGATGGGTTTTGGCGCCATGCAGGCCCAGGCCGACACCCTGTGGGAAATCTACCTGCAGGCACTGGACAACGACCCGCAGCTGGCCGCGGATCGCGCCGCCTACCGCGCCGGCCTCGAAGCCGAAAACCTCGGGCGCTCTGCCCTGCTACCGCAGGTCAATGCTTCCGCGGAAGTAGCCAGGGTCGAAACCGACGCATCCACTGTTCGCACCCAGCTTCAGGAAGTCGTTGACGAAGTAACCGGCAATACCACTTCCCAGCTGATCAATTTCCCAATCTCGACCAGCTCCGATACTGATGACAAGACCTACTCCGCGAGCCTGAGCCAGGCACTGTTCGACCTGCCCGCGTGGTTTGGCTACAAGCAGGGCAAAAAGGTCAGCGAGCAGGCTGCAGCAGAATTCAGTGCCAACCAGCAGGACATGATGGTGCGGGTCGCCAGCGCCTACTTTGACGTACTGCGTGCCCACGACGTGCTCGAAGCGGCCCGCGCGGAAGAAGAAGCCCTGGCCAAGCAGCTGGAACAAACCCAGCAGCGCTTTGAAGTTGGCCTCACCGCCATTACCGACGTGTACGATTCCCGCTCCGCCTACGACAGCGCCCGTGCCCGCCGTCTCACCGCCCAGGACGATTTGCTGAGCAATTTTGACGCCCTGTCTGTGCTGACCGGCAAGCACCACGATACCGTGGCCCCGCTGGTGGAGAGCTTCTCGGTCGCGCCGCCAAATCCGGCCGATCGCGCATCCTGGGTCAACTTTGCCCTGGCGAACAACTTCAGTCTCAAAGCGGCGCGCCTGAACTCTGATGCAGCGCGCCTGGGCGCCCGCGCCTCGGCAGCCGATCACCTGCCGACCCTGAGCGGATCGCTCAGCTACCGCAAGGCCACCAGTGAAGGCGATACCGATGCCTTTGGTACCTCTATTCCGGTGGACGACGACATCGAAACCAGGATTGCCGCGATTACGCTGAACATGCCGCTCTACACCGGCGGCCGCCTCAGCGCCAGCCGTCGTGAAGCCCGCAACCTGGCCTTCCGCGCCGAGGACGTGCGCAACCTGACCGAGCGCAACACCATTCAGGACACCCGCACCCTGCACCGGGCCGTTACTACCGACGCATCCCGTGTAGAAGCGCGCGAACAGGCGGTTATTTCCGCCAAAAGCGCACTGGATGCCACCCAGGCCGGCTACGAAGTGGGCACCCGCAACATTGTCGACGTATTGCTGGCCCAGCGCACCCTGGCCCAGTCGCAGACCGACTATGCCAACGCCCTGTACGACTATGTCCTGAACACCCTGAACCTGAAACTGGTGGCCGGCCTGCTGGCGCCGCAGGACCTGCAGGAGCTGGACAGCAGCCTGAACCCCGGCGACCCCGTATCCCGTGCGCACATTCTGGATACCGGCGCGGTTCCATTCAGTAAATAACCGCTACTGATACCGCAGAAAAAAAAGGCCGGCACTGCTATAGTGCCGGCCTTTTTTGTGAGGGCCGTGTTGCGCAAGGTGCCCGATCAACCGCGGGCTACAATGTTGGAACGCTTTGCCGGGCCCCCGGCGGCCCGAACCGCCAGCCCTATTCAGCCATCTATTCAGTAGTGACCAAAGGTCGTCCATGAAGTGTCTTGTAACCGGAAACGCAGGCTTTATCGGTTTCCATGTCGCCAAAACCCTGCTTGAACGCGGCGATTCCGTTATCGGCATCGACAATGTAAACGACTATTACGACACCAGCCTCAAGGAAAGCCGGTTGCGGGAGCTGGACAATGTCGCCGGCCAGCAAGGCACCGATGTCGAATACCGGTTCTACCGCGGCAATATCGCCGACAAAAGCTTTCTCGACCAATGCTTTAGCGAGCACCAGTTCGACCGCGTAATTCATCTCGCAGCACAGGCCGGCGTTCGCCACTCGATCGAGCACCCGGAAGCCTATGTAGAGAGTAACCTGATCGGTTTCGCCAACCTGCTGGAAGCCTGCCGCCACGCTTCCAGCCCGCACCTGACCTACGCCAGCACCAGCAGCGTTTATGGTGGCAATACCACCATGCCATTCAGCGAGGATCACAGCGCCGACCACCCACTGCAGTTTTACGCCGCCACCAAGCGCGCCAACGAACTGATGGCGCACAGCTATAGCCACCTGTTCAAGCTGCCGACCACTGGCCTGCGCTTTTTTACCGTCTATGGCCCGTGGGGCAGGCCGGATATGGCACTGTTTAAATTCACCCGACTGATCCTCGAGGAGAAGGCGATCCCCGTATTCAATCACGGTCACCACAGCCGGGATTTCACTTATATCGACGACATCGTTGAGGGTGTTATCAAGTCCAGTGACCAGATCGCTAGTGAAGACGGCAACTGGTCCAGTGCTGACCCGAACCCCTCAACCAGTAACGCGCCCTACCGCGTTTTCAATATCGGCAACGGCGACCCGGCTCAGCTGTCTGAGTATATCGAAGCACTGGAGGAGTCTCTGGGGAAAAAGGCCATCAAGGATTTGCTGCCCATGCAGAAAGGGGACATCCCCGATACCCACGCCGATACCACCAGGCTGCAACAGGCGATTGGCTACAAACCGGGAACCGGGGTCAGGGAAGGTGTACAAAAATTCGTGGACTGGTACCGAAGCTACTACTCAGTGTGAAGCCCCTCTGTTCTGTGCCGGCAGGCAACGGCCGGCTCAGCCTGCCATTGCCCTGCGGTAACCTTCTTCCAGGGCCGCCCAGTTGCGATCGTCAAAATGAAACACCGGATGGCGCCCCATCAGCTTGTCCAGGGAGCGACGGAAGCGCGCAATATTGGCCTCCGCCTCCTGATTTGAGGGCGCGTTCCGGATAGCCCCCTTATCAAAGTCAATCAGGTAAAAATCGCCGTTTTCCGTCAGGAGAATATTGCTGGCGTTGAGATCCGGGTGATAGATATTGTGCTGATGGAAAAGCGCAACCAACGCACCGAGCTTGCTCCACAGTGCGTTATCCAGGGGCTCGCGGCACAGCCTTTCCGTGAGATTTTCAGAGTCCGGCACCCGCTCTGTAATGAGCGCTCCGCGATACGCCAGTGGCGGGACACTGACACAGCGCGCCGCCACCGGGCGCGGCACCGGCAGGCCCAGCTTGCGCATTTCGCGAAGTATATTGAACTCCCGCCACACCCGGGTATTGGCCAGCCGACTGTACAGATAGGACTTTTCCACCAGTCGCCCTGCGAGGCCGCCGCGGTGATACTGCTTGAATACCAGTTCTACGCCTTTGTACTCGAACATGACCGCCTTGCCGCGTTCGACCTGGGCACACGCACTGTTGGCCTGCAGCCACTCGCGGTTAAACAGCTTCTCGCAGTCGGCGCCGACGATTTCATCATCGTAGATTACTCTCGCCAGTTTACTCCTGAATTGTCGGTACCCCACGAGGACTCCCCTCCCATGCGCCAACCAGCGCTGCACAAACTCTTGGATTAAGAATATTCAAGCGCGCAAACGTCCGCGCCATAACCTCAGGAAAAGCCACAGCCTCAGGAAAAAAGGCCGCGTATTTTGCGCTCGATACGGTCCAGCACCTTAAGCCACCCCGCCCCCTGCATGGGGTCGTACGCCCAGGGCGACTTCAACTGGTGCTCACCGCGAACCTTCAGGTAATCCTCGGCCACAGGCAATTTGGGTGGCTCCTGGGCCTGCAACGCAGTCACTTCATCAACTGTCATGATTTCCAGCGGGTAAAGGCCACAGCGACGGGACCACTCCCCAAAGCGCAACGCCAGTGACTTCTGCTTTCCACGATACGCCCGGCCATTGGGCAACCACATGGAAAAAGGTACGCGCATCCGCGCCATGCGGCAGAAGATTTTCGCTGCCTTGCGATTATTCACCGACTCACCGACCTCAAACTGCCAGCCGACCTGGCGCAACCGCGCTGTATTCGCAATCAGCAGCGCGGAAAACCAGGTGCCGGTGGAGCGCTTGCCCGGGTACCAGAACCAGAAATCACGCTCTTTATCAAAGCGGAAATCGCGATTGGCCGGCTTTTTCAGTGAGAAACCACGCACGAATGCCGGAGAGATAAATCCCAGATCCGGCTGCTGCTCGAAACGCTCGCGCAACTCCAGGATGTCCGCTTCGCTCAGGTGGCGCACCATTTGCGTGTCGTCCTGCAGGAAACAGATCAGCTCGTCGTCGCTGGCCATTTCGTAGGCGGCCTGCATATTCGCATAGAGCCCGCCCAACTTGTGACCGGATTCTGCTGTTTTGTCGATAACCTGGTGGCGAGTGGCAATCTGCGCCAGTACACGGCGGGTGTCCGGGTCATCGCTGCCGTCGTCAATCACCGTCAACCGGCAGTGCGGCGCGCAGGTTTCGATGGACTGAATGCAGTTCTCGAGAAACGGGCCCCGATTATACGAAAAGACAAAAATGTGCATTTTTCTCTGTCCAAAAATTTTGGCGCAGCATACCAGAACCCCGTTATTCAGTCGCAAACCAGTGAACAACGTCGCAATCTGGTGAACAGAACGGCCATTCTGGAGTCGAACATTTAACTCTGATCGGCAAACTCCATAGACTGTTTAAGCATCACGCCATGGACTCGGCATATTAATAACACCGAGACCAGCATGACCAAGCGATTCGTTATCACCGGCTGCGGCCGCTCTGGCACTACCTACACGGCCAAAATACTGAGCCAGGTAGGCTGCCACTGTACCCACGAGCAATTTTTCACTGGAAGCAGGCCTAGTGCGCTGCAGACACTGATGGCTCGCAGCGGCCTGCGCCAACTCAACTGGGAATCAGCAGTCATCGGAGAGGCCGCATGGGAGGCTGCCCCCTGGTTGCCGCACCTCCCGGATGACACACTGGTCTTCCACCAGCTGCGCCATCCACTGGCCTTCATTCGTTCGCGCCAGAAAAAAGGCTGGGTGCACGGGCGCTTCCGCAGCCGCCACCTTCCCAATATTCCGCGTATGAGTAAAACCAGCTTCGCGGCGTTGCCACTCGCAGAACAGGCGGCGTGGCTGGCCCGTTTCTGGATAGACTGGAACGCGATGGTGGAATTACGGGCAGGGGGCAAGCGTTACCAGCGTTATCGCATCGAAGAGCTTGACCTTCACCTGCTGCAGAACATTCTGGATCAGGTGGGCTTTGCACACGATGGAAAGCAGTTACGGCAGGCCTTCGAAGCCCTCCCATGCAATGTAAATACCCGCGGGCAAAAGCGCGAAGACATTACCCTCGAACTGCTATCAAGTTCTCTCCGCAAAGAGCTCGAAGACGCTGCCGGATATTACGGATATCAACTCTGAACCGCCGGTCGCCGGCGGGTTCGCTTTACCCTAAGGCTTGGTATATCCTCCCCCGACTCCAAAACCCGCTATGCACACAGCCAACCGCAGAATGCCCATGAAATTGTCCGTTATCATGACAACCTACAATTCCCCGACCTGGCTCGAGAAGGTTCTGTGGGGATACAGCTGCCAGACTGAGCAGCCACTGGAAGTCATTGTTGCCGACGACGGCTCTACCAGCGAAACCGCTGAGCTGGTGGCCCGCATGCGCGAAGAAACGGGCCTTGATATCCGCCATGTCTGGCAGAAAGATGACGGCTTTCGCAAGTGCCGGATTCTTAACAAGGCCATTTTGCACGCGCGTGGTGACTACGTGGTGTTCACCGACGGCGACTGCATTCCGCGCGCAGATTTCCTGGCGGTGCACAAACGCCGCGCCGAGCCGGGGTACTTTCTGTCCGGCAGCTACTTCAAGCTGCCGATGAGCACCAGTGAAGCCATCACCAAGGACGACATCCTCTCCGGGCGCTGTTTCGACTACGCCTGGCTCCGGGAGAACGGCCTCAAAACCAAACGCAAGACCATGAAAATTCGCGCCGGCGAACGCTGGGCGCCGCTGCTGAACCGGCTCACGCTCACGGCCTGCAACCTGAAGGGTTCCAATGCCTCCGCATGGCTGAGCGACATACTGACGGTAAACGGTTTCGAAGAACGGATGGCCTGGGGCGGGCTGGATCGCGAATTTGGCGTCCGCCTGGAAAATGCCGGTATCAAGCCACGCCATGTGCGCTTCGATGCAATCTGTATCCACCTGGATCACCCCCGCGGCTATGCCGACCGGGAGATTGTCGCCCGCAACAAGGCGATGCGCCTGCGCGTGGCGCGTGAGGGTATCATCGAAACCCCGCAGGGCATCCGCCAGCTGACCGAAAGCGGTTACCGGCCGGAGTAAACACGTCGTTCAAGCCACTTAGGCCCGACTAGCGTTCTACAAAACCAAACAAAATATGACTAGCAAAACTCCCCAAAAGCACTGGTCCGACTCGATCGTCGAACTGTTTCTGCGTGCAGCCGCCAGCGGCTGGGTACCCGCATCGCTGTTCCAGAAACCACTGCCCGCAAAAGAGGCCCGCGCTGCACGTACCGGCAAGCTGGACATAGAAATTGTCAGCCACTGCTGGCAGTACTCCCACTTCCTGATTTACCAACTGAGTTCACTGGCGCTGTACCCGCCCACCAAAGCCACAGTGACCATGACCGTGTACTACAACAGTGAAGATACGCGCACAGCAGCTGTACTGGACTTCTTTGGCAAGCAACAGGTACACGGGGTAACCTGGAACTGGCGCGAGCTCCCGAAAAACAGCCTGTTCCGGCGCGCAATCGGCCGCAATGAAGCGGCACTGGCCACCAAGGCCGACTGGATCTGGTTTACCGACTGTGACCTGATGTTCCGGGAAAACTGTATCGACCAGCTCGCAGAGCTGCTGCAGGGGCGTACCGACAGCCTCGTGTTCCCTTCCCGTGAGCGGATAACCTCACTGCTGGCGGACGACGACCCGATGCTGAACTTTGACCCCAAGGATCTGCGAGTCATTGATATCGATGACTCCCGCTTCATCGAGCAGACCCGGGATCGCGCCACCGGCCCGCTGCAGATCGCCCACGGCGATATCGCCCGCGCCGGCGGCTACTGCAACAGCCTGGCCTATTACCAGAAACCCGCAGCAGGCTGGTGCAAAGCCCATGAAGACCGCGCTTTCCGCTGGTTGCTGGGCTCCCAGGGCGTCCCCCTGGAGATCCCAGGTGTTTACCGCATCCGCCATGTCAGCAAAGGCCGTTATACAGGCAGCAAGCTGAGTACCCAGATCCGCAGTAATGTGCGCAAGGCCACAGACAAGCACTGAGCCGGCGGCAGCATTCACTCAGCAATGAAAAAGCCTGGCATTTGGAATGCCAGGCTTTTTGTGGTTTTAGGCGTTAGTACGCAATCAATCCCGGTACTTAACCCTGCATCACGGCTTCGACTTCCCTCACAGTACGCGCCAGGGCCCCGGTGTTTTGCGCAGCCACTTCCCGCGCACGGGACCCTGCGGCCGCACGGCTGTCATCATCCGCCAGCCATGCTCCCACCTGCTGGGCCATCTGCTCCGCAGAGTCCACCACGGCAAGACCACCTGCCTCCTTGAGCAGATCAGAAACCACGCTGAAATTATGCAGGTACGGCCCGCAGACGACCGGCACACCCCAGGCCGCCGGCTCAATCATATTGTGTCCACCCACGGGAACCAGGCTGCCGCCCACAAAGGCTACATCGCAAGCGCCGTAAAACCGCAACAATTCACCCATGGTATCCCCTAGCAAAACCTGATCCGTGGCCGCTGGCGCTACCCCATCACTGCGCCGAGCCACGTTGAGCTTCCGCTCTCTGCACATTCTCGCTACGCCATCGAAGCGGATCGGATGCCTGGGCACCAGTACGAGCAGCAAATCCGGGAACTGTTCGCGCAACAATTTGTATGCGTCGAGCACTACCTCATCTTCACCAGCGTGCGTGCTCGCCGCCAGCAACACCGGTCGGCGGCGGCTCCCGCGCCACTGATGGGACAGGGCCTGGGCTTCACTCACCAACCCGGCGCCAATATGCAGGTCAAACTTGATACTGCCTGCCGCCACGACTTTTTCTTTTGGCATGCCCAGCTCGACAAACCGGGCCGCATCGGCGGGGTACTGTGCGACCACCTTGGTAAGATGGCTGAACATATCCCGACTCAGGCGGGAGATCCGCCCATAGCCCTTGGCGGACTTGGTACTGAGACGACCGTTGACCAGTACCGCGGGGATCCCCCGACCGGCGCATGCGGCCAGAAGGTTCGGCCACAGTTCCGTTTCCATAGTGACCAGAATATTGGGCCGCAACGCCCGCATAAAGGGCATCAGGCATTCGGGCAAATCAAACGGCAGGTAATAATGCAGCAGCCGACCGTTGAGGATAGGTTCCAGCGCGTCGTGCACACTCTGGGAACCGGTGGGGGTTGTAGTCGTCACCAGCCACTGCCAGCGGGGGTGGCGGGCGGCAAGCTCCTTGATCAAAGGGATGGCCGCGAGGGTTTCACCCACGGAGACCGAGTGAATCCAGATCAGGGGGGCGCGGCTCGCGCGATCAGGCACCACACCGAAACGCTCACGCCAGCGGCGCCGCCCTCCAGGCCTTGAAGGTACCATGCCAAAGCGCTCACTCCAGCGCTTGCGGTAGGCAGGATCAGCCCGGCCGCGCCACCACAGGTGCAACAACATGAACGGGAGGGAGAGCCTGAACAACCAGGTGTAAAGGTGGCGCATCAAATTTGAAACGAGATTTTGTTGACTTTCTACCGGGGAACGATTTCCGTGGAAATACCCCGAGCGTTTGGTAGCATTCTACTCCATCTCCGCGCCATGCTGGTGCGATCTACTTCCCGCAGTACCGTTTCTGCTGTAAATGAGCCAATTGTCCAATGAATATATTGATGGTCAGCAATGAGTTCCCGCCCAGTGTTGGCGGGGTGCAGACCCATGTATTCGAACTCTCCCGCGCACTGGTGCAACTTGGGCACCGGGTTCGGGTACTTTGCCGCCGGCGCGATAACTCGACACCCGCCAGCGAGCAACTGCAGGGCATTGAGGTTGAGCGACTTTCCCTGCCCGACAACCACCTGATCTACGACTGGCGCCTCGGGCGACGACTGAGACAGTTGATCGAGCAGGAAGGATTCGAACTCACCCATGTCCACGGCATGCGCCCATTGCGGGCCTGCGCGAGACAGAAAGTGCCGACACTGTTCACCAATCATACGTCCTCGTTTGTGCGCAGGGCCGAACATAGCCAGCGCACGCGCGACAAGATGTCCAGACTCCTTAAACCTGTCGCCAGTGTGCTGACACCCAGCGAGATACTTGCGGAAAAAACCCGCGCCGTCGGCTACGCCGGCCCAATCACCTTTATCCCCAACGGGGTCGACAACGCCCTGTTCAGCCCCGGCCCATCAGATTTCAGGAAGCAGCAGGGGATTCCCGAAGATGCATTTGTCATTGCGATTGCCTGCCGGCTGGTTCCGGTAAAAGGGGTTCGCTACCTCGCCCAGGCCGTGGCGGAAATAGCCGATCCTCGCCTGCACCTGGTGATCGCCGGGGACGGTAACGAGCGGGCGGAGATCGAGCAAACACTGCAGCACAAGATCCAGAACGGTCTGGTTCACATGCTGGGCGCAGTGGACAATGCGCAGATGCCGGATATCTATCGCGCAGCCAACGCCAGTGTGCTGCCATCACTCATGGAAGCGACCAGTATTGCAGGCCTCGAGGCCATGGCCTGTGGCCTGCCACTGATCGGCTCGGATGTAGGCGGTATCCCCTATATCATCCGCCACGAGTCCACCGGACTGCTGGTAGACGCCGAGTCGCCCCAGCAACTCCAGAATGCCATTGAGCGGCTGCTGAAGCGGCCGGATGACTGCGAGGCCATGGGGCAGCGCGCCCTGGAGAGGGTCGCCGCTGAATTTACCTGGCAACACGTAGCAGAACAGGTGCTCCAGCACTATCAGAAGATTTGTCTATGAACCCGAGTCCTGAAACCCTCGACAACAACCCGGCGCCTGCCGTGTATTCGCCATGGCACCACCACTGGCTCGGCAAGTCCGGCTGGCAGCCAAACCAGCTGATGGCATCGCGGCCCTGGTTGCAAGCCACCGGGGTTCTCGCGTTGCTCGTATTTGCCTTTTTTGGAATCAGCCTCGATTCGGTTCCAGAGAAAGCCGCCATACTTGCCAACCTCTGCGGGCTCGCGATGCTGGCCATTTACGGCAAGCCGGTTGACGGCGTATCCCTGCGCAGATCGGCCATTGTCTGGCTGGCCCTGACCGCCATAGGCATCGCGCTCGTCTCATGGATAGCCTCCAGGCTGTGGCATCCACAATGGGCCGAGTCCTCCTTCAAGGTACATCGGCTTACGGCCTGGTTCGCCATGATTCCCGTTGCCGTCATTCTCGGCGGGCAGTCGCGCAATGCCCATATCCTGTGGGCAGTAGCGCTCGCCGGCCTGCTTCTATCGCCGTGGATTTCCGGGGGTGGCCTGGAGGAGTGGCAACAGGGTTTTGCTGGTTCGCGCATCGACTTCGGCCTGCACAATGCCCAGCACACAGCGATGTTGTTTGCCACCGCCGCACTCGGGCTGCTCGCATTTGCCCCGGCGATTTTACGCCGGCGCAAATACGCATGGCTGGTTCGGCTGGGATGGTTTCTCGCCCTCGCCATCAGTATCAGTGCAGTAATCCTCACCCAGACCCGAGGGGTATGGGCCGGCTTCCTGGCAGCACTGCTTGTTTTGCTCGGTGCCAGTGCAGTTGCCCTGAACAAGCATTTCAAGCGCCATCGCGGCTATTTCGCCACTGCAATCGCGGCCGCCGGCTGTGCTGCACTCCTCGCGGGCTATTTATCCCTTGGGGATATCGTCACCCATCGCCTGGAAGCCGAACAGGAGACGTTGGAACTCATGCAGGAGGGCGACCTGGAGAAGGTTCCCTTCAGCAGCACCGGCATTCGCCTTCACACTTGGGTCGAGGCCACCCACTGGATAGCCCGGCACCCGATTGTCGGCTGGGGCGGGAACGGGCGCAGCCTGATCTTCGAGCATTCCGAAAACCTGCCGCCGGAGATCAAGCAGCGATTTGGCCACCTGCACAACAGCTACCTGGATCTACTGGTCAGTTTCGGTTTGCTCGGGTTACTGCTGCTGGCCGCCATGGCTTACTGGTTCGCCAGTCGCTGCATCCGCTATTACCGCGCGGGACTGCTGTCCGGTAGCAACCTCACATTCGCCTTCTCGTTTGCAGTCTTGTTCGCCATTATCAACTGCTTCGAATCGTACCTGTTCTTCGACAGTGGCAGGCTGCTGCTGGCGATTGTTGGCGGGGGACTGCTGACCCAGCTATGGGCAGCCAAGCGCCAGCTGGCGGCCGCGGCAAGCGGGGCCAGGTGTGCCCCCAACACGGACTGAACTGGCATGTTCCCCTATAATCCGCGCCTGAAACTCATACCACGGCGGGGAAGTATTCTGTGAAAGTAATCCAGTTATTGCCTGCGTTAAATTCCGGCGGGGTTGAACGCGGCACCCTGGATCTGGCTCGCGCTCTGGTGAGCGCTGGACACGAGTCTATCGTCGTATCCAGCGGCGGCCGTCTGGTGGCACAACTGGAACGCGAAGGCAGCCGGCACATCGCGTTGCCAGTGCACAAAAAGTCCCTGACCAGTTTGCGCCAGGTGCGCCCCCTGCGCCGGCTGATACAGGAGCTGCAACCGGATATCCTGCATGTGCGCTCCCGGGTGCCCGCCTGGCTTACGTACCTCGCCTGGAAAAAGCTGTCGCATAAATCCAGGCCGCGCCTGGTAAGTACCGCGCACGGCCTGTATTCCATCAATCGCTACAGCGCCATCATGGCAAAAGCCGAACAGGTCATCGCCATTTCCGACTGCGTAAAGAACTACCTGCTCGATAACTATCGCGATTACCTGCACGCGGAACCCGAAACCATTTACCGCGGCGTCGACACCAGCGAGTTTTCCCCCGACATCCCCTCGCCAGCGGGCTGGCTCGATACCACGCTGGAAGCGTTCCCCGCATTGCGCAGCAAGCGCTGGCTGCTGCTGCCCGGAAGACTGACGCGCTGGAAAGGGCAGGAAGACTTTATTCAGCTGGTTGCCGAGCTGGCAAAAAGCCGCAGCGATATTCACGGTGTTGTGCTCGGCGGGGCGGAAAAGAACAAAGAGCACTTTGCCGAAGAACTGCAGGTACTTGCCCACAGGCTCGGGGTGGCACACCGCGTTTCTTTTGTCGGTCACCGCAGTGACATCCGCGAGTGGTACCGCCACGCCGCGCTGGTGTACAACCTGTCCAAGAAACCGGAACCTTTCGGGCGCACAGTGATTGAAGCCGCCGCCATGGGCACGCCAATCATTGGTTACGACATCGGCGGCCCCGCCGAATCCCTCCGCGGCTGTTTCCCCGCTGGTCTGGTGGAAAACGGCAACCTGAAAGCATTGCTCGAGACCAGCCATCGATTGCTGGAAAGCGATGAAAAACCAGTACTCGCCCCCGCTTTTACCTTTGCCGAGCAGGCCGGACGCACCATCGCGCTGTACGAGAAAATGCTCGCGGAGAATCGCGCTGGAAACGGAGCATGCAATTGATCGACCTGAGCAAGTCACTGCCATTCGCATCCGGAGGCAACCGCCACTGCTATCGCCACCCGCACTTTCCGGATCGCTGTGTGAAAGTCATGCTCCCGGGCCGGATTGCGCGCCTGCGCAAACGTGCCCCCTGGTACAAAACGTTTTTTAGTGACGCCCAGTTTGACGACAATGTGCGCGAAGTTGAGGGGTACAGCCAGCCGGCCCTGCACAATGTGCCCGCGGACAGTCCAGTCTGGCAGCATTTGCCGCGCTGGTATGGGATGGAAGAAACCACGGAAGGGCCGGGCGCGGTATCCGAGCTAATCCTCGGGAGCGATGCAAACCCTGCCATCACCCTCGAACACTACCTGCAGGAACACGGGCTGGACGAACCCATCCGCGGCGCGCTGGATCGCTTCGCCCAATGGCTGAGAGCCACCAGGGTGATGACGAAAAACATCCTGCCCCACAACCTGGTCATTCGCGAGTCGGGAGATCAGCTGCAACTGGTACTGATCGACGGCCTGGGGCGCGGCACCTTCCTGCCGTCCGCACTGCTGCTTGATCGCTCCGGCGCCCGCTATATCGAACGTCGCATCCAGCGGATGTGGGCGCGAGTGGAGTGGGAAGTGTCGGATCGGGCATTGACCTGGAAACAGGCGGAAAAGCTCAGCCGCCGGCGTTAATGCCGGACTGCCCTAAAGCCTCCAGGTACACCTGCCAGGTCTCTTTTGCCATCGCGTCCAGGGTCAGGCGCGCGCGGGCGCGCGCGAAGTAAGGGCTGTAGTTATCCCGCAAAGCTTCCCGATCCCCAAGTGCAGCCGTCAATGACACGGCCAGCCCCTGCACGTCATCAATCCCGGCCAGGTATTGCGCAGGGATGTTTTCCGCCACGTAACCCACATCCGTGGACACCACCGGACAACCGGCCAATAACGCCTCTGCCACCGTGTAGGGTCCACCTTCATAGCGGGAGGCGATCACCATCAGGTCTGCCGCTGAGTACCAGTCGGCAACCTGCGGTTGATAGCCGACAAAGCGTACGCGGTCACCGAGTTTCAATTCGTCTGCGAGCTGCTGTAACGCGCCTTTAAGAGGCCCATCGCCCAGAAGGTAGAGCACAGCATCCCCTACCTGCGCCATCGCCCAGGCACGCAGCAAGGTATCCAGCCCTTTGGCGGGCACCAAGCGCGCAACGGAGATCACCGCGGCCCGGCCCGCATCCAAATGCTCGCGATAACTTGTCCCCGGTAGTGGCAGCGTGGTGCCATTCGGGATCACCCGCCATTCCAGCGCTGAATCGGATATTGCGCGGTGGCTCACTGCGATGCGGTGCGGGAAGTGCTTTGCCAGGCTGTCTCTGGGGTGCGGGATATTGTGCCGGGTTATCACCACTTTCCCGCGGATCCACCGCTGCAAATCCCGCATCAGGTTCGCGGGTTTGCCACCGTGGGTGTGCACCAGGTCGAATTGGTGACGGCGCAGTAGCCGCAATAACTGCAAACTGAGCAACGGATTGCGGCGGCTGCGATCAGTATTCAACGCCAGAAAGTGAACGCCAGCGGGAAACATCGCCCGATAACGGGGATGTGCAATCACATAAACTTCAGCAGTGGTATTGTGCAGCTGCCAGCTGCACTGCTCCTGCACATGTTTCTCCAGCCCGCCCACTTCCTGGCTGGAAAACAGGTGGCAGATTCTCAGCACCGGACGCTCCGCGGTATTGCCCTCCGGCGTCACGCGGCCATCAGCGCGCAAATGGGTCACGTGCTCACGCACTGAACTTATCCCCGGCCACGGAAAAGCCCGACCGCAGCAACAGTGCCCGGGCGCAGCTTACCTGCTGGTTAAAAGGCTTGCGTGTCGGCAATAACGCTGGTTCCAGAGCGATGTCCTCGGTTACCAGCCCCTGATCAATAAGGCGCTGAACCGCACTGCGGATTTTGTTGCGGGGATTGCGACTGGGCAAGCTGATGATGCCAACCCGCGCCCGGCTCTGCAGCGCTTCGAAAATCATCGAAACACTGTCTCCTGTGACCCAGATATGGCCGGCACGCGCCATCTGCTCCGCCAGCCAGCCCGGCGGGCACTGCTGCCAGGGGTAGAGCCCTGCACCACTGTCCGCAAAGTGGTCGAGTGTCCCTTCCGGGGTGCGACGACTGTCTGCAACCACCCACTGCAAGGGCTGCTGCAACAACCGCTCGGCGTGCGCCAGCACTTTCTGGGCATCCCAGTGAAAATGCTTGCTCGGGCCACCAAACAGCAAAAGTCCGCGGTTCGGCTCGACAGGAAAGTCCGGCAGAGGCTCGGTCAACGCGCCCTGGGTCAGGATCACATTCTCGACGGAAGGCGGGCGGTCATGTTCCGGGATAATGGCAAAATCAAACCAGTCAATCGGCAGGCTGGGGGCCATAATCACGACACTGCGGCCGCCAAAGCAGCGACGGGCCCGCAGTACCGCCCAGTGGCTGCGATGGCCGGCACCCAGGATGAAATCCGGCTTTGGCAGGCGGTGCAGCGTCTCGGGTAACCTCCCCCACAGGGGAACCTGAATCTCGCTGCAGGACAGATCCCGGCAATCCACCCGCTCCGGGCCCAGGCAACTGCGAAGCCCGCTGACCAGGGCGGCACTTTGCTTTTCGTGCGCGCGATTGCCGTCCAGAAAACGCCAGATTGTAAGCACCGCCGGCCTCCCGTGTCCCCACCCGGTATGAAAGCGGGCATGCTACCCCAGCTATCGGTGCTAATACAGCGATTGGGCCACCGGTTCGTGCCGGCACAATTGAACCGCGGGGGACCGCCGGTATAATGCCCGACAACTGACCAACTTCGCCCGATACACCTTCCCGCCGATAAGGCATACCGGTACTGCTGGCCTTTCGAACCTATACCTATGCGCATTCTTCACATCGACAACCACCAGCAACGCAAGTATGGGCACATCAGGGTCAGCTGGGCACTCAAGCTCTATACAGGCTTGATACGGGCCGGTCACAATGTTCTGGCCTTCAGCGACCGGGACGTAGCCGCTTTCGAGGCGCCACTCGGCATTCGCGAGCTCGGCAAGAAGAAAACCAACCTGCGGTTACTGCAAACCGTAGAAGCCTTTGAGCCGGAGCTGATCATCTTTGGTCATTGCGATCTGATAGAGAACAGCACTTTTGCCGAAATCCGCCGGCGCCACCCGGATATTGTCCTCGCCGCCTGCAATAACGATCCTCTGTTCGTGCCCAGGAATGCGGCCAATATCGACGCCCGCTGCGAAGTCGCCGATGCCATGTTCGTGTCGACCGGCCCCGAGGCGCTGGACATCTTCGCAGGCAAGCGGGCCAGCCTCTGGCACATGCCAAATCCGGTGGATCCCAGCATCGATAGTGCGGATACCAGCCGGTTGCCCACCGATGACCCGGCCCTGGAAGCAGACCTGCTGTTCTGCAGCAAATCGCAACAGCATACACAGCGGGGGCAATTGGTATCCAATTTGCAAAACTCCCTGCCGGAGGGGTTTCGCTTCCATACCCCCGGCATGTTCGACCAGCCCACGCTGTGGGGGCGGGATTACGAACGCAAACTGGCACACAGTAAAATGGGGCTGAACCTCAATCGCCAGGAAGGCTATCAGTGGTATTCCTCGGCGCGCATCGCGCAAATGGCCGGCAATGGATTATTGGTATTTACCCACGCTGCCGCCCGATTTGACGAGTTCATGCCCAGTGAAACACTGGTCTACTTCCGCGATGAGTCGGAGCTGCAGCAACTGGTAGCCGAATTTCACTGCGACGATGCGAAGCGCCAGCACTGGGCTTCCAATTGCCGGGCATTTTTCCACCGGGAAATCAACAATACCCTGTACGCCCAGTACATCGTCGAGGCAGCTACGGAAGTACCCTTTACCCACGATTATGTATGGGCGCCACGGTAATCCACGCCCGGCGCACAACAGGCTCGCCTTGTGCTTGAGGCAGCTGTCATAATTACCCTTTGAAATACGCTTTTATATGCCAGGTCAGCGGCACATAGGCGGCCAGAAAATGGAGAACACAACCCATGAACGTGACCGTGTTTGGAACCGGATACGTCGGACTTGTACAGGCCGCAGTACTTGCGGAAGCGGGCCACCGTGTAACCTGCATCGATATCGATGAGAACAAGATTGAGCGCCTGAAGCAGGGACATATCCCCATTTTCGAGCCGGGGCTCGAGCCGATCGTCAAGCGCAACAATGAATCCGGGAACCTGGCATTTTCCACTGATGCCGCCGCCGGCGTGGCCCACGGTGAGCTGATTTTCATTGCGGTCGGTACCCCACCGGATGAAGACGGATCCGCGGATTTGCGCTATGTGCTCACCGTGGCCCGCACTATTGCCGAGCATATGAACGGCAAGAAATACATCATCAACAAATCCACGGTTCCGGTTGGCACCGCAGACAAGGTGCGCGAAGAAGTGACCCGCACCCTGGCGGAGCGCAATGCGCTGAACCTGGAATTTGATGTGATCTCCAACCCGGAATTCCTCAAGGAAGGCTCTGCGGTAGCCGACTGCATGAAGCCTGATCGCATCATTATCGGCACCTCGGAGAACGCATCCGAGCAGAAGATGCGCCAGCTCTACGCCCCGTTTAACCGCAACCACGACAAGGTGATTGTCATGGACGTGCGCAGTGCGGAGCTGGCCAAGTATGCAGCCAACTGCATGCTGGCCACCAAAATCAGCTTCATGAATGAAATGGCCGTGATCGCCGATCGCGTCGGTGCCGACATCGAGGCGGTGCGCCAGGGTATCGGCTCCGATCCACGCATCGGCTATCACTTTATTTACCCGGGTATCGGCTACGGCGGCTCCTGTTTCCCGAAAGACGTACAGGCCCTGAAAACCACTGCCGCGCAGCTGGGCATCGAGCCGCAGGTACTCAATGCAGTGGAAAACCGCAATGCCAGCCAGAAGCTCTACCTGCTGGACAAGATTGTGCAGCGCTACGGCAGCGACCTCAGCGGCAAGACGTTTGCACTGTGGGGCCTGTCGTTCAAGCCGAATACTGACGATATGCGCGAGGCACCCAGCCGGGTACTGATGGAAAACCTGTGGCAGATGGGGGCCAAGGTGCGCGCCTTCGACCCGGAAGCCATGCAGGAGTGCGAGCGCATCTACGGCAGCCGCGATGACCTGCAACTGTGCGGCACCCGCGACAGCGCCCTGGCCGGTGCGGATGCATTGATCATCGCCACCGAGTGGCAGCTGTTCAAAACCCTCGATTTCGGCACCGTGCGCGATGCGCTGAGTGAGCCCGTCGTGTTTGACGGCCGCAACCTGTACCACCCACTGGACATGGCGGAAGCGGGTTTCGACTATTACTGCGTTGGCCGCCCGCAAGTGGTACGCCCCCAGTAAGCGTTACCTGCCCAGAGCCGACCGGTATTCCCGGAACAAAAAAAGGCGGAAACCTTGCGGTTTCCGCCTTTTTTATAGGGTCAGCAGAATGTCAGGCGGAGGCGGCCTGAACCGGCGCGCAGGTTTCATGCACATCACTCAGCCAGCCCATATGCGCGGAGCTCTTGCCCTGTACCGCATCAAAGTACATTTGCTGCAGGCGCTTGGTGATCGGGCCGCGACGGCCCGCACCGATGGTGCGTCCATCCAGCATGCGGATTGGCAGCACTTCCGCCGCGGTGCCGGTAAAGAAGGCCTCGTCGGCAATATAGACTTCGTCGCGGGTAATCCGTTTTTCCACAACCTTGTAACCGCACTCTTCCGCCAGCTGGATGACGGACTTGCGGGTGATACCGTCGAGACAGGAAGTCAGTTCCGGGGTGTAGATGACACCGTCGCTGACCAGGAAAAAGTTCTCACCACTGCCCTCAGCCACATAGCCTTCAGGATCCAGCAGCAGTGCTTCCTCGCAGCCATTGCGGATCGCTTCCTGCAGCGCCAGCATGGAATTGATGTAGTTGCCGTTCGCCTTCGCCTTGCACATGGCGATATTGACGTGGTGGCGGGTGTAGGACGACGTATTCACCTTGATGCCAAGTTCACGGGCTTCCGGGCTCATGTAGCTCGGCCACTCCCAGGCCGCCACGATGACGTGGGACTGCAATTTGTCAGCGCGCAGTCCCATACCTTCAGATCCGTAAAACACCATCGGACGCAGGTAGGCTTCCTTGAGACCATTTTCACGCACCACCAGGCGATGCGCCTCATTCAGCTGTTCAGCGTCGAACGGCATCGGCATATTCATGATCTTGGCAGAACGGAACAAGCGGCGGGTGTGATCCTGCAGGCGGAAAATACTGGTGCCGCCATCCGCCGTCTCGTAGGCGCGTACGCCTTCGAACACGCCCATTCCATAGTGCAGTGTGTGGGTGAGTACATGCACCCGGGCATCGCGCCACGGAACCAGCTCACCATCAAACCAGATAACGCCGTCTCGATCGGCAAAAGACATGGGAAACTCCTACAAGAATTCTATTTTGCACTCTGTAGGAGCGGCCTGGGGAAGGGGTGGAACGGTCAATGCCGGATCGAACCTTTTCGCCTGCAGGCAGGCTCCTACAGCACAGAGCCTGATGAAAAACAGTTTAATCGGGCAGCGGAACATATCCGGGGAGCAACAGCCATCCGGCAGGTGGCTCAACCCAGTATCTGCTGCCAAGTTGTTACAACGGTCTTTCTTTCCGCGTCGAATTGGTCACCGGATACAACCCCTGGCTGCTGTTGTAATGCCAGGCGATGACCTTCAGATCGGTAGGCTTTGTAGGCGTCGATCAAATGCCCGGCTTGGTGGGCCGGCATCAGGCCTGCCTCGGTGAGGCTCTCAAGGATGCGAATATTATCGGTATATCGCACGATGGATGGCGCGCGTTGCGCCCAGGCCAGAGCTGCATATTGAACCAAAAATTCAATATCGACAATACCGCCCGGTCCGTGCTTCAGGTCGAATTGCTGATCATTGCTCTTATCCAGTTGCGCACGCATTTTATCGCGCATCGCAACCACTTCTTCACGCAATTTCTGCTCGTCTCGCGGCTCGCAAAGCAATTTAAGCCGGAGCGCTTCAAAGTCTTTGCCAAGGCGCTCGCTGCCAGCCACGGTGCGCGTGCGCACCAGCGCCTGGTGCTCCCAGGTCCATGCACTTTCCCGCTGGTATTTTTCAAACGCGGTCAGTGACGTCACCAGCAGCCCGGAATTACCCGAGGGGCGCAGCCGCGTATCCACTTCATACAGTGGCCCGCTCAGGGTTCGGGTCTGCAGGATATGAATCAGGCGCTGGGCGAGGCGGGTGTAAAAACTCAGGTTGTCGATGGCGCGCTCACCGTCGGTGTACTGCTGGGATTCGGCGTCGTGGACAAAGACGATATCGAGATCGGAGCCGTGCCCCAGCTCCAGCCCACCAAGCTTGCCGTAAGCGACAATGGCAAAACGCATGTCGTCCGCACTGGTGCCAGCCGGCGCACCGTGCTTTTCCGTGACCTGCTGCCAGGCCAGCACCAGCGACTGCTGCAGGATCGCCTCGGCCAGCCAGGTCAGCGAGTCGCTGACCTTCATCAGCGGCAGGGCACCGGTGACTTCCTGAGCGGCAATACGCAGGCTCTGCCCCTGCTTGAACAGGCGCAGGGCTTCCATCTGCGCTTCCAGGTCGTCTTCATCCACCCGCAACATTTCCTGGCGCAGGTCGTCGGCGATGTCCTGGGCGGTGGAGGGCTCCAGCAGGCGACGCTGGTCGAGCATCTCGTCGAGCAGTATCGGGTGGCGCGCCAGCTGCTCGGCAATCCAAGGAGAGGCACTGCAGAGCCGCAACAGCTGGGCCAGTACCGGGGGGTTTTCATTGATCAGTACCAGATAGGCACTGCGGCGCAAAATGGAACGCAATAGCGGGGTCACCCTTTCAAGCGCGAGTAAGGGCTCGCCAACATCGGAAGCGGCGGCCAGCAATAACGGCATGGTCTGATCCAGACGCGCGCGCCCGGATGCCGGCAGTGCGTTCACAATGCGGTCACTGCGCAAATTGACCAGCGCTTCCAGTGCCTTGGCGGCAGGCTGGAAGCCGCCTTCGTGCAACTGCTCCAGCCAGCTGTCGCGCTCTTCCTCGCGCTCGCAACCGGCCCACAGCAGCTGCCAGCGATCAGTGGCGGAAATTTCCGTGCTCTCTTCCGGCGGCGCGATGACCTCATCGAACTCCCGCTCAACCACCGTGCGCGCAGCAATCAGTTCGCTTTCCAGTGCAGGCCAGTCGCGGTAACCCAGGGCAAAGGCCAGGCGCTCGCGGCGCTCCATTTCCGGCGGCAGGGTCTGGGTCTGCTGGTCGCGCTCCGCTTGCAGGCCATGCTCTACCCGCCGCAACAGCAGGTAGGCTCCGCGCAGTTCCGCTGCAGCTCCCTCCGGCAAGTGTCCACCCTCTTCCAGCTGCGGCAATATGTTCAGGATATTGCGCTCTCGCAGCGCCGGTTCGCGTCCCCCGCGGATCAGCTGAAACGCCTGGGCGATAAATTCCACCTCGCGGATTCCACCACGCCCCAGTTTGATATTGTCGATCAGACCGCGCGCGCGTACCTGACGCTGGATCAGGATTTTCATTTCCCGCAGCGCCTCAATCACACTGAAATCGATGTAGCGACGGTAGGTAAATGGCCGCAGCAGCTCCATCAACTCTTCCGCGGCTTCCGCGGCGCCCTCGCCGGCCATGGCCACCGGGCGCGCCTTGATCATCGCATAGCGCTCCCACTCCCGGCCTTGCGTCTGGTAGTAATCCTCCAGCGCAGCGTAGTGGCTCACCAGCGGGCCACTGTCGCCATAGGGGCGCAGGCGCATGTCTACCCGGAAAACGAATCCATCCGCGGTGACTGCATCGAGGGACTTGATCAGGCGCTGGCCCAGGCGCTGGAAATACGCCTGGTTTTCCAGGGGCTTGTCCCCATCCGATTGCCCGGGCTCCGGGTAGGCAAAGATCAGGTCGATATCCGAAGACAGGTTCAGCTCGCGCGCACCCAGCTTGCCCATGCCGAGCACGATCATCGGCTGGATTTCACCCGTGCGGCTGCGCGGCTCACCGTGGCGCTCCACCATTTTTTGCCGATGCCAGTCCAGTGCGCCCTGAATGGTGACTTCCGCCAGCGCCGTCAGCCGCGCACACGCGCCGGGGATATCCCACTGGCCGGCAAAGTCCCGCCAGATGGCCTCGCAATTGACCCGGTTGCGCAACTGGCGCAGTGCGCGCTCCAACTGATCCTCGGTTTCCAGCTCGGACAGTTCCAGTACAGCCAGTCCACAATCCGCCTGCTCGAGCAACTGCGCCAGTAAACCCGGCTGGCGGCAACTCTGCTGCACAAAAAAATCGGAGCCAACAAAAGTTCGCACCAGCGCCTGCGCAGATTGCGCATCCCCCAGCAGTGCCTCTACCGCTGCCACCTGCTCCGGCCCCACAGCGGCACACCAAGTACCCCATCTCTGGGCAAAAATCTCCTGGTGTTTTGGCGGGCAGTTTTCCATCAACGACATTGGCGACTCCATCAAAATTCCCTACAGCAAAGCCAGTTTAAAGAGAGCAGAACCCAAGTGTACACCGGCGGCCACCCCATTCTTCACCCGGTGCCGCCCCGCCCCTTGAACTTTTCACTACACGTCCCTATCTAAGCGACGATAAATACCAAGCGATCTTTCGTCTGAAACTTGTTTTTATTGCGGGCCAATCCGTTTTACAAGCAATGAATATTTCGACTGATTACACAAAGCACCCCCAGCTCGCGACGACCTATCGTCGCGCCTTGCGACGCCTGCCCATCTACCTGCCTGTTTCGCGTCCGCCACCAACCAGCTAGTTGGCGTTCTTTTTTCGTGCTCAACGCCAGAACCGCTGCCGGGTACCGCGCTTTGATTCCACAGTAACGGGGCGTTCTCTTACAGCCCCCGGGCAGGTTTTGCCCCTGCAGAATCTGCCCGGGCACCCGGCTGCGGCACTAACAAGGAAACCGTTAAGCAGTCCAACCCCTGACAACCAAAGCAAAAGGAGGACAAGGTGCTGGAAGTCACCCACCTCAGTCGTTGCTATGGCGACTTCAAGGCCGTAGACGACGTCAGCTTCACAATCGGCAAAGGCGAAATTGTCGGCCTGCTCGGCCACAACGGCGCCGGTAAAACCACCATCATGAAAATGCTGTCCGGCTACCTGGAACCGGACACCGGCAGCGTAAAAATTGATGGCATCAGCATGGCCGACAAGCCCAAGACCCTGCAGCGGCAACTGGGCTATCTGCCTGAAAGCCTGCCCGTATATGGAGAGATGTCCGTAGCCGACTACCTCGACTATGCGGCCTCCCTGAAGGGCCTCGAAGGCCGGGAGAAAATCGACGAAATCCGCCGTGCCATCAAGGCAACCGCGCTCACTGAAAAACTGCACACGCGGATCCAGACGCTATCGCGGGGCTACAAGCAGCGCGTCGGCGTCGCACAAGCCATTCTCGGCCGCCCGCGCCTGCTGATTCTCGACGAGCCCACCAACGGGCTCGACCCCACCCAGACAAGACAGATGCGCGCCCTCATCAAAGATATCGCGCGCGAAGCCACCGTCATTCTCTCCACCCACATCATGCAGGAGGTGGAAGCCCTGTGTGACCGGGTGCTGATTATTCACGGCGGTCACCTCGCAGTAGACGAAAAGCTCGAACGCCTGCGCCGCACCAACAGCATCCTGCTCGAAACGTCCGCCACCGACGCCCGCGAAGTCCTCGGTCGCCTGGGCAGGGATGAGGGACTCGATAGCATCGAGCCGATGCACACCGCCGGACAATTCCGCATCGCACTCAGCGAAGGTACCAACCTGCGCAGTGCCAGCGCGGTCATCGCCCGCACCCTGATTGCCGCAGGCGGTGAACTCTATCGCCTGCAGCCGGAGCAGCGAGACCTGGAAAGCCTGTTCCGCCAGGTCATGGACAACACCCGGGATCAACAACAAAAACAATCGGAGGCAGTGAACCATGCGGCCTGAACACACAATGCCGGTCAGCGGAAAAAAACGGGTACAGCGCGTGGCCGGAAAAGAACTCACCCTGTTTTTCGCCTCGCCGGTGGCGTACCTGTTTCTCGCCACCTTCGCCGCCATCAGCCTGTTCGTGTTTTTCTGGGGCGAAGCGTTTTTCGCGCGCAATATAGCCGACGTGCGCCCACTGTTTGAGTGGATGCCGCTGTTGCTGATTTTCCTCTGCAGCGCACTCACCATGCGCCTGTGGAGTGAGGAGCGCGCCAAGGGCACGCTGGAACACATCCTTACCCAGCCCGCACCGCTGTGGCAGTTTGTCGTGGGCAAGTTTGTCGCCTGCCTGGCACTGCTGGGCGTTGCGCTCGCCATCACGATTCCGCTGCCGGTCACCGTGGCGCTGATTGGCGAACTGGACTGGGGGCCGGTGTGGGCCGGCTACCTCGCCACCTTCCTGCTTGGGGCCGCCTATATCAGCATCGGCCTGTTCGTGTCGGCCCGCGCCAGCAACCAGATCGTCAGCCTGATCGCAGCCTCTGCCCTGTGTGGGGTGTTTTATCTGTTCGGCACACCGCTGCTCACCGACTTCTTCGGCAACAGCACCGGCGAATGGCTGCGCAGCCTGAGTACCAGCGCACGCTTTGACGCGATCACCCGCGGCGTGATCGACCTGCCGGACCTGTATTACTACCTGAGCCTGTGCGCGGTATTCCTGTCCTTCAACACGCTGGTACTGGAGCGCGAACGCTGGGCCATTGGCGGCGACCGCAAGCACCGCCAGGCCTGGCACACAGTCACCGCCCTGTTGGTGATCAACGCGCTCGGTGCCAACCTGTGGCTCGGGCAGCTGAAAACCCTGCGCGCGGATGTCACCGAGGGCAACCTCTATTCCATTTCCCCGGCTACCGAGCAATACCTGAAACAATTGCAGGAGCCGCTGCTGATCCGCGGTTATTTCAGTGGAAAAACTCACCCCCTGCTGGCGCCGCTGGTTCCGCAGATGCGCGACCTGCTGCGCGAATACGAAGTGGCGGGTGACGGTCGCGTGCGGGTTGAAATTATCGATCCCACCCGGGAACCAGAGCTGGAAGAAGAGGCCAACCGGAAATACGGTATCGCCCCTGTGCCCTTCCAGGTGGCGGATCGCTATCAGGCCGCCATCGTCAGCTCCTACTTCGACGTGCTGGTGCAGTACGGGGATGAATACGAAGTGCTCGGCTTCCGCGACCTGATCGAAGTCAACGCGGAGCGCGAAACTGATATCGATGTGCAGCTGCGCAATCCGGAATACGACCTCACCCGCGCGATCCGAAAAGTGCTGCAGAGCTACCAGAGCCAGGGCAACCTGTTCGACACGGTACAGGGCAAGCTGGCATTCACCGCCTATGTCTCCGCCGACGAACAGCTGCCGCAGCAGCTGGCCGAGTTCAAGCAGTCCATTCGCGCAACCGTGGAAAACATGCAGGCCAGTTCGGGGGAGCGCCTGAGCGCCGAGTTCATCGACCCGGAAGCGGACGGTGGCAAGATCGCCCGGCAGATCGCCGAGGACTACGGTTTCCAGCCCATGGCTGCGAGCCTGGTCGGGCGCCCATTTTATTTTTACCTGACCCTGGCGCGGGACGAGCAGGTGGTACAGATTCCGCTGGATGACCTGAGCGCGGACACCTTCGAACGCAATCTGGAAGCGGGCATCAAGCGCTTTGCCAGCGGTTTCACCAAAACCGTGGCGCTGGTGACCCCGGCCGACGACTTCAGCCACGGCATGGGCGGCGGCGCCCGCTTCAGCCAGCTGGAAACCCTGCTCGGCACTGAGCTCAATGTGGAGCGCGAGGATCTGAGTGATGGGCGCGTCTCCGGCAACGCCGATATCCTGATGCTGCTGTCGCCGCGCAACCTGAGCGAGAAAGCCCTCTATGCGGTGGATCAGTTCCTGATGCAGGGCGGCACCGTGATCGCCGCCACCTCACCCTACAGCGCCAACCTGTCGAACCGCAGCCTCAGCCTGAACCGGGTCAACAGCGGCCTTGAGCAATGGCTCGCGCACATGGGCCTCGAGATCGACGACACGCTGGTACTGGATCCGCAGAACAGCGCCTTCCCGGTGCCGGTCACCCGCAACGTTGGGGGCTTCCAGCTGCAGGAGCTGCGCATGCTGGATTACCCCTACTTTATCGATGTGCGTGGCGCGGGCCTGAATGGCGACAACCCCATCACCGCCAACCTGCCCCAGGCCACCCTGAGCTGGGCATCGCCGATTCGTGTGAATGCGGAAAAGTCTGCCGAGCGCAGCGTCACCCCGCTGCTGCAGAGCTCTGCAGAATCCTGGCAGTCCAGCAGTACCAATGTGATGCCGCGCTATGTGGACGGACGGATCAGTGCCTTCACCCCGGAGGGCGAACGGGAGTCGCGCCTCCTCGGCGTGGCGAGTACCGGGCGCTTTGACTCCTACTTTGCCGGCAAGCCGTCCCCCCTCGTACAGCAGCCGCAGGAGGAGGTAAAAGATGATGACTCCGACAGCCCGGACAGTGGCCACAAACTGGAAAACCTGCCCGGCCAGATCACCCGCTCTCCGGAATCCGCACGCATCATCCTGTTCGCATCCAACGACTTCCTGCGCGACCAGGTAGTGCGCATGAGCGGTGCGGCCGCTGGCGGCGACTACCTCAACACCCTGCAGCTGGCGGCCAACAGTGTGGACTGGTCTCTGGAGGACGCGGGCCTGCTGAGCATCCGCGCCCGCAGCCACTTCAACCGCACCCTGCCACCGATGGAGCAGGACAGCCGCCTGTTCTGGGAAACCCTGAACTACATCTGCGCACTGCTGGCGCTGGGCCTGGTGGCCCTGATCCAGACAATGCGCAACCGCGCCCGCCAGCAGCGCTATCAACAGCTGCTGGCCGGCTGAGGAGGAACTGAACCGTGAAGAATCTGCAAAAAGCTTTGAGTGGCGTACTGGCCCTGCAGCTGGTGCTGGCAGCCGGCCTGTTCTGGGACGCCAGTGCGCAGCAACAGGCCGCCGCGCAACCGGCGCTCCTGGTGCAGACAGAACCGGAGCAACTGCAACGGCTGGAGATCACCGGCGACGATGACAGCGTGACCCTAGCCCGAGTGGATGGCCAGTGGCAGCTGCCGGGATTGCTCGACCTGCCAGTGAACGGCGAAAAGCTCGACACCCTGCTGGACAAGCTCAACGCACTCAAGGGCATCTGGCCGGTGGCCACCAGCAGCAGCGCTCGCGAGCGCTTTGAGGTGGCGGAAGAGAAGTTCCGCAAACGCCTCAAGCTTTATACCGGTGAGGACAGTGAGCCGGCACTCGAGCTCTACCTCGGAACCTCGCCCGGATTCCGCAAAGTGCACCTGCGCCGCGCGGATGACGATGCCATCTACGCGGTGGAGTTAAACAGCTTCGACCTGCCCGCCAAGGCAGACAGCTGGCTGGATACCTCCCTGCTGGCCGCGGGAGCGCTCGAGCGAATCCAGGGCCCGGACTACGCCCTGGAAAAGGGCGACGACGGCTGGCGCTTTGCCAAAACCAGCATTGAGGCCGGCACCGGAAACGGCAGTGAACAGCAAGCGCCGGCCGTGGATTCCGGCAAGGTGCGCAGCCTGGCCGCGGCACTGGAAACACTGCGTATCACTGCGCCGGTGCCGGAAGCGCCGCAGGTGGAGGAAACGGAAATCCTGGTGCAGTCCGGTTCTGGCGAGCTTCGCTATTATTTCGCCCAGGCCGATGACAAATACTTCGTGCGCCGCAGTGACCGCGCACAGGTATTTGAAATCACCAAGCACGATTTTGATCGCGTGGTTCCACAGCGATTTGCAGACCTGGTGCTGGTGGAGCGGAAAGACAGCGAGCAGACCGCGGAGGGTGAATCGGAGGCGGTAGCCGACGATGGCGCCCAGAGTTGACCGAAAGTCGCCTGCCAATAAAAAACCCGCGCTCTGCGCGGGTTTTTTATTCCACGGACAACCCGTTCAGAACGCGATATCCGGGGGCGGCGCCACCCTGAGCACTTCCTGCACAGTGGTGATGCCCGCCGCAACCTTGCGCGCACCCGACAAGCGCAGGCTGTTCATGCCCTCGCGCATCCCCTGGCGGCGCACCAGCTGCAGGTCGCAGTCGTGAGTGACCAGAGCCTGAACCGCCTCGGTAAACGGCAATATCTCGTAGATACCCTGGCGGCCGCGATAGCCGGTGTTGCGACAGTCGAGGCACCCGTCCGGCTGGTACACCACCTCCGGCTTGGGCGCCTTCCAGGGCTTCACCAGTGCCTGCCAGTCTTCATCGCTTATGTCCGCCTTGCGCTTGCAGCTGGGGCACAGTGTCCGCACCAGGCGCTGGGCCATGACGCCGAGCACAGAGGACTTCAACAGGTAGTGTGGCAAACCCAGGTCCAGCAGGCGGGTCACGGCGGTGGGCGCGTCGTTGGTGTGCAGGGTCGAGATCACCAGATGCCCCGTAAGCGCCGCCTGTACCGCCATCTGCGCGGTTTCCAGGTCGCGGATCTCGCCCACCATGATGATGTCCGGGTCCTGGCGCATCAGGGTGCGAATACCGGCGGCAAAATCCAGCCCGATGCTGTGATGCACCTGGGTCTGGTTGAAGCTCTCCTCCACCATCTCGATCGGATCCTCGATGGTGGACACATTGACCTCACTGGAGGCCAGCTGTTTGAGCGCGGTATACAGAGTGGTGGTTTTACCGGAGCCGGTGGGGCCAGTGACCAGCACGATACCGTTGGGGCGACCGAGCATTTTCTGCCAGCGCGCCAGGTCTTCGCCGCCGAGGCCGAGGTCGTGGTAGGAGCGCGCCAGCACCTCCGGATCGAAAATCCGCATCACCAGCTTCTCACCGAACGCCGTGGGCAGCGTCGACAGACGCAGTTCAACCTCGCTGCCATCCGGGCGCTTGGTCTTGATACGGCCATCCTGGGGTTTGCGCTTTTCCGCCACGTTCATGCGCCCGAGGATCTTCAGGCGGCTGGTGACCGCAGCGTTGACCTGGTCCGGCAGCTCGTGGATCGGGTGCAGCACCCCGTCGATACGGAAGCGGATACGCCCGATATCCCGCCGCGGCTCAATATGGATATCACTGGCACGCTGATCAAACGCGTGCTGCAGCAACCAGTCGACGATGTTGACGATATGCTGGTCATTGGCTTCCGGGTCCTTGAGATTGCCCAGCTCCAGCAACTGTTCGAAGTTGTTGGCGCCTGAACTGCCCTTCAGGCCACTGGCACCGGAAATGGAGTTGGCCAGCGAATAGAACTCGGTGGCATAGCGCTTGATATCGGCCGGATCCGCCACCACCCGCCGCACAGAGCGGCCGCTGGTGTGCTCCAGCTGCTCCTCCCAGCCATGGGTATAGGGCTGTGCCGTCGCCACCAGCAGGGAGTCCTTGCTCGCTTCCACGCACAGGATCTGGTGGCGCTTGGCAAACTGGAAACTCATCACCTCGGTGACCGCCGCCACATTCACCTTGAGCGGATCGATATGGTACAGGCCGTGGGAGGAAGACTCCGCCAGCCACTGGGTCAGCGCGCCAGCCTCGAGAAGCTTGCCCGGCGCTTTCTGGTTTTCCAGCTCGCAACTGGCGATATAGGTGAGCGGGTGCATCTGCGCCTGCTCCGCCGTGCGCGGGGTGCCGATCAGGCGGTTGGCATCCTGCCGGCTTACGAACCCCTGGCCGACCAGATCTTCCAATAGCCCGTGCAGGTCGAGTACCCGATCCGCCAGTCTGCTCGCCATACGCTATCCCCGTTTATGCTGCAGTCTTGATTCGCCGTCTAGGCTTAGTGTGAAGGCGCATTGTAGCTCTATTAGCCAGCGGAAAAAGTGCAGGATTAACGGCTGAACCAACAGGTCACTGTGACCTTTGCACAGCTTGGGGTACCATGCCGCCACCCGGCCGCCCCAGCGGTCAATTTTCAACCTGTCAGGACCGGAAAAAGGAACAGACCATGCCCCTGTCCAACATCGCCAACCTGTTCGGCCGCTCGCCGATCAAGCCGATCAAGGAACACATGGCGACTGCCCACAAAGCGTCAGCGGATCTGGTGCCCTTCTTTGACGCCCTTATGAAGGGCGACTTCAGCACGGCCAAAACCCTCCAGCAACGCATTTCCGCGAGCGAGAACCGCGCGGACGACATCAAGCGGGACTTGCGCCTGCACCTGCCAGACAGCCTGTTCATGCCAGTCTCCCGCACTGACCTGCTGGAACTGCTGCATGCCCAGGATGAAGTCGCAAATACTGCACAGGACATCGCCGGTCTCGCCATCGGCCGCCAGATGCAGGTGCCGGACTCAATGCGGGAGCAGATGCAGATTTTCGTTGAGAGCGCCGTAGCCGCTTCCGCCCAGGCGCTGACCGCCATCAACGAACTCGACGAGCTGCTGGAAAGTGGCTTTGCCGGCCGCGAAGTGGACATTGCCCAGCGCATGACCGAAGAGCTCGACGAACTCGAGCGCAAATCCGACAAGCTCGAAGTGGAAATCCGCTCTGCGCTGTTCCAGATTGAGAAAACACTGCCACCGGTGGACGTGATCTTCCTCTACCGTGTCATCGAATGGGTCGGCGACCTCGCAGATCGCGCCCACGCAGTAGGTAACCGCCTGCAGCTGCTGCTAGCGCGTTAAAGAGGAAAGCACGATGGAAATAATTAACCAGTACGGCCACATTTTCCTGATTCTGGCCTGTGTCTTCGGTTTCTTCATGGCTTGGGGTGTGGGCGCAAATGACGTCGCCAACGCCATGGGCACCTCGGTGGGCTCCCGCGCACTGACGATCAAGCAGGCGATTATCATCGCCATGATCTTCGAGTTTGCCGGTGCCTATCTCGCCGGTGGCGAGGTTACCGCCACCATCCGCAAAGGCATTATTTCGCCGGATGTCTTCACTGACAGCCCGGAGTTGCTGGTGTACGGCATGCTTTCGGCACTGCTGGCCGCCGGTACCTGGCTGATGATTGCCAGTATCCTGGGCTGGCCGGTTTCCACCACCCACTCGATTGTGGGCGCCATCGTCGGCTTTTCCGCTGTGGGCATCTCGGCGGATGCTGTGGCTTGGAGCAAGGTGGGCAGTATCGTCGCCAGCTGGGTGGTCTCACCCGTGCTCGCCGGCACCATCTCTTTCATGTTGTTCCGCAGCGTGCAGCGCCTGATCCTCAACACCGAGGATCCCTTCACCAACGCCAAGCGCTACATCCCGTTCTACATGTTTGCGGTGGGCTGGATGATCGCCATGGTGACCCTGACCAAGGGCCTCAAGCACGTGCTCAAGGATGCCAATATTTCCCTGAGCTTCTGGCAGGACGCGCTGATCGCCGGCCTCGCAGGCCTGGTCGTGATGGGCGTGGGTATCGCCATGCTGAAGCGTATCAAGCGGGATCCGGAGCGCGAGCGCGAAAACCGTTTTGCCAACGTGGAGCGAGTGTTCGCGATCCTGATGGTATTCACCGCCTGTGCCATGGCCTTCGCCCACGGCTCCAACGACGTGGCGAATGCGGTAGGCCCGCTGGCTGCAGTGGTCAACACCGTACAGATGGGTGCAGTAACCGCAAAGGCCTCCATGCCTTCCTGGATTCTGCTGCTCGGGGGCGCGGGTATCGTTGTGGGCCTGGCTACCTACGGCTTCAAGGTCATGGCCACCATCGGCCGCAAGATCACCGAGCTTACCCCCAGCCGTGGCTTCGCCGCCGAGCTGGGTGCGGCCTCCACCGTGGTTGTGGCTTCCGGTACCGGCCTGCCGATTTCCACCACGCACACGCTGGTGGGTGCGGTACTCGGCGTAGGCCTGGCCCGCGGCATTGGCGCCCTGAACCTGCGCATGATCACCACCATCGTCGCGTCCTGGGTAGTCACCCTGCCCGCCGGCGCCGGTCTGGCGATCCTGTTCTTCTTCTTCTTCAAGGGCGTGTTTGGGTGGTAAGCATCGCCTGACCATGGAACCGGCTGTCCGCAGCTGTTAAAAAGGGAGCCTTGCGCTCCCTTTTTTATTTGTTTTTTTGCCCATGTGAGAAGGAAACTCCGATGCAATTGCCCATCTACCAGGCTGACGCCTTCACCTCCGAATTGTTTAAAGGCAACCCGGCCGCCTACGTTCCACTGACTGAGTGGCTGGAGGATGAGCTGATGCTGGAAATTGCCGCGGAGAACAACCTTGCGGAAACGGCGTTTACGGTACCCAAGGGCAGCGGCTTCGAGCTGCGCTGGTTTACTCCCGGTGAGGAGGTTCCCATGTGCGGCCACGCCACCCTGGTAACCGCACACCTGCTGTGGACTGAACTGGGATTCAGTGAAGCGGAAATTCACTTCCATACCCGCAGCGGTGAACTGATCGTTCGTAAGGAAGGCATCCTGTTGCCCCTGGACTTCCCTGCGCAGCGCAGCCAGGAAATTCCCCTTAACCCTGAATACGCACAGGCACTTGGCGCACAGCCAATATTGGCGCTGGAGGTTCCAGGTTCCGATGATCAGTTGCTGCTGGAATTTGCCAGTGCTGCTGAAGTGGCAAGCCTGGAACCAGATATGCGCGCACTGCTGAAGCTGCCCTACAAGGGGCTGATCTGTACCGCGCCGGGCGATGGATATGACTGCGACTTTGTCAGCCGTTTTTTCGCTCCCGCCATCGGTATCGATGAAGACCCGGTAACCGGCTCCGCGCATACCCGGCTGGTGCCTTTCTGGGCCGACAGATTGGATAAAACCCGCCTCAACGCCAAACAGATCTCCCCTCGCGGCGGCGAGCTCGACTGCGAGTTATCCGGTGAGCGGGTACTGATGCGCGGGCGGGCGGTAACCTACCTGCGCGGTGAAATCTCCCTTTAACTGTTGCGGTGCAGGCGTTACCCGCCTGCACCGCCTTCATTCAAGCCAAGCGCCCCAGAGGCTTGGCGATACTTTCCGGGGGCACGGTAAACCAGGCCGGCCCGTCTTCGGTCATATACAGGCAGTCTTCGAGGCGCACCCCAAACTCGCCCGGCAGGTACAGGCCCGGTTCATTCGAGAAACACATTCCCGGCACCAGCTTGGTGTTTTCACCGCGCACAAAATTCACCGGTTCATGCCCTTCCATACCAATGCCGTGGCCGGTGCGGTGGGAGAGGCCCGGCAAGCGATAGTCGGGACCGAAGCCATTCTTGAGATAAAAGGCCCGCACGGCATCGTCAACACTGCCCGCCGGAGCGCCCAGTTTTGCCGCGGCAAACGCCACGTCCTGTCCCTCGCGCACCAGCTGCCAGACTTTGCGCTGTTTCTTGCTTGGCTCGCCATAAACGAAGGTACGGGAAATATCCGACTGATAGCCTTCCACACTGCACCCGCAATCCATCAGGACGATCTGCCCCTCGCGGATCTGCTGTGGCTGATCCGTACCATGGGGGTAGGCACTAGCCTCGCCAAACAGCGCCATGGTCCAGACACCCTGCCCGCCCAGAGCCGTCTGCGCTTCACGCATCAGGCCATTGACGTCTGCCGGTGTCATTCCCGGGCGCAACTGTTCGTATACCTTGCCGTAGGCCGCCAGGGTGATTTCGTTGGCCTTTTTCATCAGGGCGAGTTCCGCCGGACTTTTGATCATCCGGCAACCGCGGGTCACCGGATCCGCGCTTTCCAGCCTGAAGGCCGGCAGTGCGCCGCGGATACCGTCAGCCACAAACCAGCGCACAGAGGCTTCCAGGCCGATCACACCGGACTTGAAACCGCGATCCTTCATCACCCCCGCCACGCGCTCGAACGGGCTCTCGTGCTCGTTCCAGGTGCGCACGTCTTCGCCAAAGGTCATGGACTCGCGCACAGAGGGTTCTTCGAAAAACGGCGTTACCACCGCCAGCTCGCCACGCCTTGGGATGACCACGCAGGTCAGTCGCTCGGAGCGCCACCAGCGGATACCCGTGAAATACAGCATCGCAGCACCCGGCTCGAGCACGATGGCGTCGATACCGGATTTCTGCATCAGCTCCTGGGCGCGCGCGACCCGGGCCTGACGCTCGGCGACACTGATCGGCTGAATACCCGCAAGCTGGGATTCAGGCTTTTTGGCCTCGCCCGAGACGTTAGACTCAGCCGCTGCGCGCAGCGGTAATCCCGGGGTAACCGCGAGCAGTGCGGCGGCTTTCAATAATTGGCGTTTGGTCGGCATGGCGATTTCTCCCCGCGTTCAGTGGACAGCGGCTGGGCTGACTGTTTGATTGACGCAGAAAAACGCGCCAAATTAAAAAAGGATTGAGAGTAACCCGTTTTCAAGAGAAAAGCAGTGGAGCGATATCGGCAGCGGAAGGAAACGTCGGAGGACTCGAGGAATGGAAAGAGGGGCTACCAGTAATGGTAATGCAGCCGCTCATTTTTACGCGGCCCATGAATCTGCCAGATCAGCTCAATTTCATCGTCGTGCATCAACAGTTCAGCGGTATAGGTATCCTCACCACACAGGTGTGGCGCCTGGTGTCGGAAGCCGTGCTCGGTGACCGGTACCAGATTGAACAGCAATACCGGCTCTTCCCGACGCAGGTGCTCGAGCCGCACGGAATCCAGGCAACGGATCCAGCGGTAGCGGTTTTGCAGCTCGACTTTGTGGCCGTCCGCGTCAGTAAACTGCGCCACTTCGGCAAACTCGATATGCGCACCCTGACAGGTAACCGCAACCTCCCCACGACCATGCCCCCGCCAATTGGTTTTGGATCCCGGGCCGTTGCTCGCGGAAAAACTGAACGCGCGCACTTTCTTCAATCGCTCACAGAGTTGCGCCAGCGCCTCCAGCCGTTTGTAATCTGTAGGCATACTCACTGACACACCTTATTCCCCATGATTCTGTTGATTTTAGTCACCCTGCTGTGGGCATTTTCTTTCAGCCTGATCGGCGTTTATCTCGCCGGCCAGGTGGACAGCTATTTCTCCGTGCTTACCCGCGTGCTGCTCGCCACGCTGGTTTTTCTGCCATTCCTGAACTGGCGCACGCCACCGCGAACGGCATTTACCCTGATGGCCATTGGCGCGGTGCAGCTCGGGCTGATGTACCTGTTTTACTACCAGTCATTTCTGTTGCTGAGCGTGCCGGAAGTCCTGCTGTTCACCATTTTCACCCCGGTGTACATTGCCCTGATCTACGACCTGCTGGCGCGCAGGTTCTCAATCTGGAATCTGCTGGTCGCCGCGACGGCCGTGGCCGGCGCCGCCATCATCCGCTGGGACACCCTCAGTGGTGATTACTGGCTGGGCTTTTTCGTCGTCCAGGGCGCTAACCTGTGTTTCGCCACGGGTCAGGTGGCCTACAAGCAGTTTATGCAATCCGCCTACGGCCGTGGCCAGACATTGGCACCGCGCCAGACCTTTGGCTGGTTTTTCATTGGTGCCAGCCTCGTCGCCACGACTGCCTGGCTGATACTGGGCAAGCCGCAGTTTCCGGGCACCGGCGTGCAGTGGGGTATTTTACTGTGGTTGGGGGCAGTCGCTTCAGGACTCGGCTATTTTCTCTGGAACAAGGGCGCCACCCAGGTTTCTGCCGGAACCCTGGCCGCGATGAACAATGCGCTGATCCCCGCCGGATTACTGGTAAACCTGATGATCTGGAATCGCGACGCCAACCTTGTGCGGCTGGCGACCGGAGGAGTGATCATTGTTCTGGCGGTCGTGTTGAGTGAATGGCACAGTAGAGCCCGCAACGGAAAACATCGCGACAGCCCATAAGGATTTTGACTATGAATGCGCGCACCCTGCCCAGTCTGCAGCAGCAATTGCACCAGCTGGTGGCAAGCCCCAGCGTCAGTGCCACCAACCCGAAACTGGACATGGGCAACCGCGGCGTAATCGACCTGCTGGCGGCCTGGCTGGAAACCCTCGGGTTCAGGGTGGAAATCATGCCCATCGAAGGCCAGCCGCACAAGGCGAACCTGATCGCCACCCTCGGCAGTGGCGATGGCGGCCTGGTACTCGCGGGCCACACGGATACCGTGCCCTACGACGACAACCGCTGGCAGTCCGACCCGTTCAAGCTGAGCGAGCGCGACAACCGCTTGTACGGTCTCGGCAGCACAGACATGAAGGGCTTTTTTCCCATCGCCATCGAAGCGGCCAAAGCGTTCGTCGACAAGCCGCTGCAGCACCCCCTGATTATTCTGGCCACCGCCGACGAGGAAACGTCCATGGCTGGCGCCCGCGCGCTGGTCAAGGCAGGCAGGCCCAAGGCGCGCTATGCAGTCATCGGCGAGCCCACCGGCCTCAAACCGATTCGCATGCACAAGGGCATGACCATGCACGCACTGCGCATCACCGGGCAGGCGGGCCACTCGTCTGACCCCAACTATGGGGCCAGTGCACTGGAGGCCATGCACGGCGCCGTAGGAGAAATCCTGGCATTGCGCAGCGAGTGGCAGCAGCGCTATCAAAACCCCGGTTTTGCGGTGCCGGTGCCTACCCTGAATCTCGGCTGTATTCATGGCGGCGACAACCCCAACCGCATCTGTGGCCACACCGAACTGCAATTCGACCTGCGCCCCCTGCCGGGGATGCCCATGGATGAATTGCGCGGTGAGCTGCACCAGCGACTGAACAAGGCGATCCATGGGGAAAAGATTTCCTTCACCCTGGAACCACTGATCGGCGACGTGGACGCTTACGAAGAGCCCGCGCAATCGGAACTGGTGAAGGTTGCAGAAACACTGACCGGACACAGTGCGGAAAGCGTGGCCTTCGCCACCGAAGCGCCTTTTCTGCAGCAGCTGGGCATGCAGACCATCGTACTCGGCCCGGGCGATATCGATCAGGCGCACCAGCCGGATGAATACCTGGGACTCGAGCGGATCAACCCCATGGTTGAAGTCCTCCGCGGCATGATCGGCCGGCTCTGCCTGCAAGAATCTATTTAATTGAGCCACATAAACCGCATCAAATGCGGTATATTCGCCGTTTCCTGATTTATCTGCACAAGTAGAATGCTGTGAATACTGATAACACCACCCTCAACTGGTTCCGTAACGCCGCGCCCTATATCAATGACCTGCGCGGGCGAACCCTGGTGGTTGCCATTCCCGGGGAAGGCTTCGAGCACGAAAACTTCCGCAACCTGGTACACGACCTCGCCCTGTTGATCAGCCTCGGCGTGCGCCTGGTACTGGTGCACGGGGCGCGCGCGCAAGTGAACCAGGCACTGGCACAGGCCGGTATCGAAAACCGCTTTCACGGCAATACGCGCATTACCGATCGTGAAACACTCGAGGTCATCAAGGGCGCCCTGGGCAAGCTGCGCTTCGAAATCGAAGCGGCTTTCTCCCAGGGGCTGCCCGACTCGCCGATGGCGGGCTCGTCACTCAAGGTGATTTCCGGAAACTTCGTCACCGCGCGCCCGGTCGGCATCATCGATGGCATGGACATGCGCTGGACCGGTCGCGTACGGAGAATGGAGTCCGCGGCCATGCGCCGTGCACTGGAGGAAAACGCCCTGGTGCTGCTGTCCCCCATCGGAACCTCGCTGACCGGCGAGCTGTTCAACCTCAATTATCTGGATCTGGCTGCCGAGGCCGCCAAAGCCCTCGGTGCGGAAAAACTGATCCTGTTCCGGGATGCACCCCAGCTGGAGGTAAACGGCGCCCCGGTATACGACCTGAGCATCAACCAGGCTGAGGAGGTGGCGGAAACCCTCGACAGCGAGACACTCAACTACGCGATCGCCGCCTGTAACAGCGGTACCCAGCGGGTTCACCTGCTCAGTTATGCGGAAAACGGCGTACTCCTGCAGGAGCTGTTTAGCCGGGAAGGCGCCGGCACCATGATCTACCGCGACAGCTATGAAGTCATTCGCCGCGCCCGCATTAACGATGTCGGCGGCATCCTGGGCCTGATACGTCCGCTTGAGAAGCAGGGTGTACTGGTGCGGCGCTCGCGGGAAAAGCTCGAGGCAGAAATTGACCACTTCACCCTAGTGGAAGTCGATGGCACGCCGGTAGCCTGCGCGGCGCTCTATCCGATTCTCGACGATCAGGGCGATACGGTGGCCGCGGAGATTGCCTGCGTCGCCATTCATCCGGATTTTCGCGGGGGCGGCCGCGGCGCCAAACTGCTGCAACACCTGGAACGCCAGGCACGCACACTGGAATTACCCGAGATTTTTGTGCTCACGACCCAGACCGAGCACTGGTTTATCGAACGCGGCTTTACCCAGGTCGACGTCAGCGACCTGCCCAGCAGCCGGCAATCCCTGTACAACATCCAGCGTAATTCGCGTATTTTGCGCAAGCGGGTAGTCCCGCAATAGTTTTGCGTCGTCGCACAGTCTGTGCGGATGTATATTTCGGCGTTCTCGCTCGAAATTGCCAAACGCGCAAAACTCCTCCCATTTTGCTACTCTTTCGCGCCAGTGGGCGGCTCGCCGCCCCGCCTGACGACCAGGCATACCATGTATTCGATTGCGATCTGAAATCAATTAGTAAGAGTCCCTATGCCCCAGTACCGCTCCCGCACCTCCACTGCCGGCCGTAATATGGCCGGCGCCCGCGCGCTCTGGCGTGCCACTGGCATGAAAGATGAGGATTTTCACAAGCCCATCATTGCCGTGGCCAACTCGTTCACCCAGTTCGTTCCCGGCCACGTACACCTGAAAGATATGGGCCAGCTGGTAGCGCGGGAGATCGAGAAGGCCGGCGGCGTAGCGAAGGAATTCAACACCATCGCGGTGGACGATGGCATCGCCATGGGGCACGACGGCATGCTCTACAGCCTGCCCAGCCGCGAGATCATTGCCGACTCCGTGGAGTACATGGTCAACGCCCACTGCGCCGACGCCCTGGTGTGTATTTCCAACTGCGACAAAATCACCCCCGGAATGCTGATGGCCGCATTGCGCCTCAACATTCCTGTCATTTTTGTTTCCGGCGGCCCGATGGAAGCAGGTAAGACCAAGCTGGCGGATCACAAGCTCGACCTGGTCGATGCGATGGTGATCGCAGCCACCGACGACGCCAGCGACGAACAGGTCGCCGAGTACGAGCGCTCAGCCTGCCCTACCTGTGGCTCCTGTTCCGGCATGTTCACGGCCAACTCCATGAACTGCCTGACCGAAGCGCTGGGTCTCTCGCTGCCGGGCAATGGCACCATGCTGGCCACCCACGCGGATCGCGAACAGCTGTTCCTGCGCGCGGGGCGCGAGATTGTGGCGCTGGCCAAGCGCTACTACGAAGAAGACGATCTTTCTGCACTGCCGCGCTCCATCGCCAACCGCGCAGCCTTCGGCAATGCCATGGCGCTGGATATCGCGATGGGCGGATCCACCAATACCATCCTGCACCTGCTGGCAGCAGCAGAGGAAGGCGAAGTGGACTTCACCCTTGCAGATATCGACCACCTGTCGCGCAAGATCCCGCAGCTGTGCAAGGTCGCGCCCAACACGCAGAAATACCATATCGAGGACGTACACCGCGCCGGTGGCGTTATGGCGATTCTCGGTGAGCTCGACGCGGCAGGCCTGCTGGATTCCAGCCAGCCCACCGTGCACAGCAGCACCCTCCGTGAAGCGCTTGAGCAATGGGATATCCGGCGCACGGACGATCCCGAGGTGCACAAATTCTTCCGCGCAGGTCCGGCCGGGATCCCCACCCAGCAGGCTTTCAGTCAGGAGTGCCGCTGGAACAATCTCGATGGCGACCGCGAACACGGCTGCATCCGCTCGGCTGAACACGCTTATTCCGCCGAGGGCGGGCTTGCCGTGCTGTTTGGCAATCTCGCGCCCAACGGCTGCGTGGTAAAAACCTCCGGGGTGGAGGAAGAACTGTGGCAGTTCGAAGGCCCCGCACACATTGTGGAAAGCCAGGAAGACGCGGTGGCGAATATTCTCGAAGGCCGGGTGAAAGAAGGCGAAGCGGTGATCGTGCGCTATGAAGGCCCCAAAGGTGGGCCGGGAATGCAGGAGATGCTGTACCCCACAAGCTACCTCAAATCCAAGGGGCTGGGTAAATCCTGTGCCCTGATTACCGACGGTCGCTTCTCCGGGGGAACTTCAGGTCTATCCATAGGCCACGTGTCTCCCGAAGCCGCCAGCGGCGGCAATATCGGACTCGTGCAGAACGGCGATCTGGTGCGTATCGATATTCCCGCGCGTCTGATCGAGGTGGATATCCCTGAAGCGGAGCTGGAGCGCCGCCGCCAGGCCATGAACGACAAAGGGGCGGACGGCTGGAAGCCGGTCAAACACCGCCCGCGCAAGGTAAGCCGTGCACTCAAAGCCTACGCATTGCTCGCTACCAGCGCAGACCGGGGAGCCGTGCGGGAAATCGATTGAGCGAGAGCTCCTTCTCCTTCACACATAAAAAAGCGAGCCTTTCGGCTCGCTTTTTTATTTCTCCTGTTTATTCAGAAAAGTCCGGGGATCTATTCGGCCATGCGGAAGGTTATCCGGTTGCGCACGCCGTGTTGCTCAACCGGCTCGCCGTCGACCAGCGGCGGCCGATATTTGAATCGCGCCACAGCGTTCAGGGCGGCACTGTTGAATACATCCGTAGGTACACCACTCATATCGAACCCGCCGACGACACTCGGATTGCGAACACTGCCGTTGCTCGCAATCGTGAACTCAACCACCACGTAGCCCTCAAGGCCTCTCGCCAGCGCCCGCCGCGGGTAGCGAGGCGCGGGTTTGTAAATGGGTAGCGGGTCAGAGTTCAGCACAACCGGCCCCTGCTCCTCGTCAGTCAGGGTCGGCCGATCAATGATCGCCGGCAAATCACCGGGCTCCACTTTCGGATCTACCGAAACCCGGGGCAGCGGCGGCGGTATTTCCTGGGGCTTTAAGGGCGGCTCGCTTTTGATCACGGTGACCGTTGCCGGCGGCATGTGGATTGACGCAACTTTGGGGGATTCTTCATCCGGCGGCGCGCGATAGTCCGTAGCGATAAGCTGTGTCATACCCACAAGTAGCAGGCCGGTTACCCCCAGCGCAAAGGCGCCGCTGCGCAACAGCTCGACAGTTTTGAAAGACAGTGAAAATGGGGGACTGGCCAATGCAGAAATGGTACTACGCGGATAAGCCTGTTCCATAACACCCCTCCTAATTATTTTCAGGTGTTTAGTGATCACACGGCAGGGCCATGTGGTTGGAAAAGCTGATCAGCTACTTACAGTATTTAGTTGGAATACGCGTAGTTGCAAATAAATCGCATTTATTTTCTGTATAGCGCGCAAAAATTCGCCAAAAAAAAGGCCGCACAATGTGCGGCCTCGAAAACTCCGGAAAACACTGACTTACATGGCCAGTTGCGCTTCCCGTTCTTTCTCATTTTGAACAAAGGTAATCCACTGCTTGGCAAACTTCTCGGAACGTTTGTCATCCAGTGCCTTCTTGAAGTACTTCAACGAGTCGTCGTAGTTCTTCAGGTTGGCATTCGCCATGCCCAGAACGATATATAGCTGGTCTACACGCTTGATATCGCCTTTCTTGAGAGCCTTGGCGCCCATGCTGACGGCTTCTTTATTCTTGTCCAGATCCAGGTAGATACCGGCCAGACGGGAATAGAGATCGCCTTTGTCAGACATGCTTGCCGCAGCTTCCAGCTCCGGAATCGACTTTTGCAGCTCCTGTGCCATCTGGTATGCCTGAGCCAGGGTTTCCAGATTCTTGGAGTTGCGGGCAATCTTCTTCTCTTTGATGCCCTTTTCGATCACCTTCGCCCCTTTGTAAGGCATTTCCGCACCCATGAAGAGATAAGCCATGTTCAACAGCTCTTTCTCTTTCTCCAGGGCACCGGCAACGTAGGCGGCTTCCATCATGTGAAGCATATCGTCTTCACGTTTGAGTTCGCCGTACATGCCCGCCAGCTGCTTGTAGTACTCGCCTTTCGGGTAGTGCTTCACAAGCTTCTCGAGGATATTGGTAACCTGCTTGTAATCGTTTTTCTCGTAGTAGAGAAAACGCTGCAGGCTGTACCAGTTTTCCTTGGGCACCTTGCCTTCTTTCTCGTACATTGACACGGCCTGATTCATATCGGCCAGTGCCTTGTCGTTGTTGTCGCCCATCTGGTAATAAGCTTGGCCACGCAACGCGTACGAGTCAGCAGTCACGGTGTCGGATGCCGCGAACCACTTGTTCAGGTAGTTCACCGCCTGCTTGTAGTCTTCAGTTACGAAGTACAACTGTGCAATGGTCTGCAGTGTACCTACCTCCAGAGCCACCGGCAGGTTTTCTTCACCCTGCTGCAGCACCTGTTTGTAGTAGGTAATCGCCTGCGGATACTTCTCCATGCTGTAGTAAACGAAGCCGTAGAAGTAGTACATCTGCGCGGCTTCGTAACCGTTCAGCTTGCTCTTGCCGGCTTCCATTTCCTTCAGCGCCGCCAGTGCCGCCGGCCAGTTCTGGGCATCGGCAGCTTCCTGCGCTTTACCCAGGTACTTGAACGCGCTTTCGCGCATTGCCGGTGTCTTGCGGGTCTTCTGCTCAGCAGCTTGCGCCTGGGCAAAAGGAGCGGAAACGCCAACAGCTTCCAGAACAGTAACGCTTACAGCGGGAGCAAGTACCAGGGGCAGCGCCACTGACGTGCGCAGGACGAATTTGGAAAGTCCTTTCGTCACGGTCGTCATATTCATATGCGTCCCCTATTAGTTCTTGGCCATATTGAAGCTGATCTTGGTTTTTACACCAGGCACTTCAATCGGCTCGCCGTCAACAACCCGAGGCTTGTACTTGTACTTCAACGCAGACTTGATCGCCGCACTGTTGAAGATTGTCGTGGGGTTACCGTCCAGGGTGAACGCTTCCACCACACGCGGATCCCGTACAGAGCCGTTCTTGGTTACGGTGTACTCAACAATTACCCAGCCCTCAATGCCACGCTGCAGGGCACGACGCGGATACTGAGGCTGAACCTTCACAATTGGAAGGTAGTCACCCTCACTCGCGAAACCACCGAGCTTACCTACGTTCAGGTCGGCGTTGGCCGCTGGTGCAGACATGCTCAGCGCATTGTCTACGTCAGGCTGGTCAAACTCCGGCTCCGGCATTTCGGGCGGCGGCTGCTCAGGCTCGTCAGGCTTTTCCGGCTTGCTGGTATCGTATTGGGTTTCGATCTTCGTTTCCGGCATGACAACGTCGGCTACCTTGATCTGCTCTTCTTCCTTCGGAGCACCCAAGTTCGCTTCGATCAGCGCATGCATGGTGAAGATCAGGGCAAAAGTGGTGGCTATCGCCAGCGCACCCGCCCCAACTAATCTTACCGGGTTCATAGTTGTTAACTCTTCTCTGTAGCGACCGACACTTTCTCGATACCAATTATCCTGGCCGCATCAGCGATCAGGGCAACCTTCTCGATACTCGCTTTTTTATCGGGCTGAATTACCAACCACCCTTTCGGGTTCTCCGCGTAGAGACGCTCCAGGGTGTTTTTCACCTGGCGGTCGTCCACCTGCTCTTTGGCAATCCAGATTTCGTCGTTGTCGTTAATCGCTACCAGAATAGAGGCGGCTTTGAGGTCAGCGGTGGTCGCTTCCGGCTTAACAACATCGACGCCCGGCTCCTTGATAAAGGTCGCGGTGACGATGAAGAAGATCAGCATGATGAACACTACGTCCAGCATGGGCGTAAGGTCGATCGCCTGTCCCTCTTCTTCCGCCGTAGTCTTTTTTCTGCTCATTGCAACTCTCTTTAGCGAAAATGCTATTAGCGAGATTTGGCCTTGGAAGCCTCCACTACGCACCAGGTGGTAGTGAAAGCCTCATGAATTGGCTAAACCTTCTCAGTGACTGGCCCGGCGCAGTCGCCGGAACCTGGCACTTTGACTGTGGTGCCGTCAGTGATCCATCGTCAGATGGTCTTCCAGCAGCTGGGTTTCACGCTCAGCGGTACGGGTGATGTAGGTATTGGCAAATACACCAGACAGTGCGGTCACCATGCCCGCCATTGTCGGGATGGTGGCCATGGATACACCACTGGCCATTTGCTTGGCATCACCACCGCCGGTGATCGCGAGCACTTCGAACACGTTGATCATGCCCCATACGGTACCCAGCAGGCCGAACAACGGCGCGAGGGCTACGCAGGTCTGGATCATGTCCATATTGCTCTGGATCTTCTCGGATACCCGGGAAATCAGCGCGTAGCGGATCTGGTGTGCACCCCAGGATTTGCGCTCGGGGCGCGCCTCCCAGGTGTCCACGGCGCCCTGAACATCGCGCTTCAGGCCGCCGTTGAAGTAAAAGACCCGCTCAAAAATCAGCGTCCACATGAAGAAGGTCAGGCCGGCGATCAGAAGTAGTACTGGCCCGCCCGACGCCATAAAGGCGTTGACGGCGGCCCATGCGTCATTTAATGCGTGCATGTTGCCGCCTCCTCTTATTTACGCTCGGCGTTTTCTGCAACGATACCGGCACTCTGTTCGTCCAGGATGTGCAGGATGCGCTTGGCACGGCCGTTCACGATGGTGTGCAGCAGTACAGTCGGGATAGCTACTACCAGACCCAGAACGGTGGTTACCAGTGCAGAGGAGATACCGCCAGCCATTGCTTTAGGATCGCCAGCACCGAAGATGGTGATTGCCTGGAAGGTGATGATCATACCGGTAACGGTACCCAGCAGACCCAGCAGCGGGGCAACCATGGCGATGATCTTCAGCAGGTTCAGACCGGATTCGATGGCCGGACGCTCTTTCAGCACCGCTTCTTCCATCTTCAGTTCCAGGGTCTCGCCGTCTACACCTTTGTTCTCTTCTGCTACGGACAGAACACGACCCAGCGGGTTGTTGGTGTTCGGAGTAGAGGAACGCAGCTGCGCGTTAACTTTCGCGTTTACGCCAGACAGAACCAGCAGACGCCACAGAGCCAGCAGTACCGCAACCACACCCACAGCAGAGATGATGTAGCCAACGATGCCGCCCTGATGCCAGCGCTCAACGATGCTCGGGCTAGCGATCATGGCTTTCAGGTAAGAACCGCCAGTAGGACCGGTGGGGTCAACACCGAAGGCGCTGAAGCCGCTGGTCGCTGCCTGCAGGTCAGAAGCCATGCTCAGGTACTTGCCATCAGGCTGACGGATCAGCTCGGCCAGTTTCTGCTTGTCGTTCATTTCCAGGTATTTGCCGTTGGAAACAACGTTGAAGTTACCAACACGTACAACTTCCTGCTCAACCTGCTCGCCGTCGGGCAGGATTACAGTGCTGTTGAACTTAACAACTTTGCCGGATTCAACAGTTTCACGCTGCAGTTCGTACCACAGACGCTCGATTTCCTGAATGGTCGGCAGTTTGGTCGCGGAGTTCATTTTGTCGATCAGCTGATCGAGGAACTGGGCGCGGCCCGGGTACTGGGCGGAAACCAGGGAGGTGTCCAGGTTTGCACGCAGGTCACCAGCGGTAGAGGTCAGGTGGCCAAACAGTTCTTTCAGAGAGCCGAGGCGCTCGTCCAGCTGCTGACGCTTCTGCTGAACCAGCAGTTCCTGTTCTTCGTACTTCTTCTCCAGCGCCGCAGAGCGGGCTTCTTCGGAGGTACGGGTATTTTCCGCTTGAGTCAGCAGGGAAGCCTGGTTGGCTTTCTGGCGACGGAAATCCGCTTCGCGCTTTTTGTGCTCAGCAGATTCAGCGATCTTGGAGCTCTGAACCATCTTCAACAGTTGATCCAGGGAAGTAGCTTTGTCCTGGGCTACAGCAGAAACGCTGAACAGGCCAGCCGCTGCTACTGCAAGGACGCGTTTGGCGATAGAGGTTTTCATTGCGCAGCCTCCGGAGCCGGGATCGGCATAGTCATGATGTCGGTAGTAGCCTGTTTCTTGGCGATTTTCAGACCCTGCATGATGGCGCGACGGTATTCACCATCGTCAATCTCAACCCATGCTTTCTGCTCTTTGTCATAAGCCAGGGAGATTTTGGAGTCAGTAGTCTGAGCTACCAGTGCAATACGGCCGATCTGCAGCACGCTCACTTCGCGATCCTGACCATTTACGTTCAGGGTATCGCCGTAGGTGTCGATCTTACGCGCGTATTCGGATTCGAACTTGTACAGTTCCAGCACCTGACGGAATTTCTCCGCTACAGTGATATCGGAACGGTCCATAGCGTTCTTAACGCCTTCGAGGTTGGCTTTACGCTCGGCCAGCTTGAACGGAGCGTCCAGTTCGATGAACTGTTCCAGGCCTTCCAGCATACGCAGGATCAGCGGCTGGATCTGGCGCTCGATCACGGTAACCTGGTCGATAGACTCGTCGAGATCCTTGATCACGGACAACTGGTTAGCCAGCTGCTTTTCGAGCTGACGGTTGTACACACGCAGACCGTCGATTTCTTTATTAACAACCTTGAACTGCTGGAGCAGATCGGAAGTTTCCTGAGCAATCTTGTCGATGCGCTTTTGAGATGCGGTAGCAGCAGCAGTTTTCTGCTCGCCGACCTTGAGAACGGTATCGAGTGTATCCGCAGTGGCTACGCTACCGTACAGTGCGCCGGCAGACAGCGCAGTGGTCAGCGCCACAGCCATGAATCGCTTGGTTTTCATTAGACCCCCCAGTGGGTTCAATATTTCACAACATGGTCGCGATGAGTTAGCTGCCACAACGCGGTAGTTTTTTGGTTTGAAGACAGCTAAGAGCCGCACATTGTAAACAGCCGATTTGATTATTCAAATGCCGAGTGACTGAGTCGCTCCGCCTGGGTAGCAAGGTAACACCAAGGTAACACCCCCGGGTTGCCTGCACACATTTGCAGCGGCGCTTACTGTGCAAACATTGACCAAACCTACCCGAAAGAATAAGGATTGATCAAGTTGTTTTTATTTCAACCTGTCGTACTGAACTAAGCAGTACGCAAATTCATCCCGCTCCGAGGCGGGGTAACATTCCCGGCTGGCTTCCTGCCAGTTGCTGTCGACTTCAGGAAAGAAAGCGTCCCCGTCAACTTCCGCAGCGACCTCGGTAATATACAGGCGAGCAGCGAGACTCATGGCCTGCCGGTAAACCTGTGCGCCGCCGATCACCATGATCTCCCCGGCGCCATCCCTTTTGGCGACCGTATCCGCCACCTGCAAAGCCTGTTCCAAGTCGGGCGCAATCGTGACACCGTCCGTTTTCCATTCAGGATTGCGGGTGATAACAATATTCTCCCGCCCGGGCAGTGGCCGCCCAATGGATTCGAAGGTTTTACGCCCCATCACCACCGGCTTCCCCAGCGTAGTGCGCTTGAAAAACTGCAGGTCGCCGGAAATCCGCCACGGCAGGGCATTCTCACGGCCGATCGCACGATTGCGCGCCATGGCCACGATCATCGCCAATGGGGTATCAATTGCCGCAGCCATCACACCGCCACCGGAGCTGGAATGTGCGGGTGTGCTTCGTAACCGCGCAGTTCGAAGTCCTCAAAGCGGAACTCAAACAGGTCGGTCACCTCGGGATTGAGCACCATTTGCGGCAGCGGCAACGGCTCCCGCGACAACTGCTCCTCGACCTGCTCGGCGTGGTTGGAATACAGGTGGGCATCACCAAAGGTGTGGATGAACTCCCCCGGCTGCAGACCACAAACCTGAGCCAGCATCAGGGTCAGCAAGCTGTAGGAGGCAATATTGAACGGCACCCCGAGGAAAATGTCCGCGCTGCGCTGGTACAGCTGGCACGACAGTTTGCCGTCAGCCACGTAAAACTGGAACAGGGCGTGACATGGAGCCAGCGCCATTTTGCCTGCGCGCGCATTATCGCTGGGCGAAACGCCTTCGTCGGGCAAGTCCGCCGGGTTCCAGGCACTGATGATCAGGCGACGGGAATCCGGGCGGGTCTTGATCTGCTGCACCAGTTCGCTGATCTGGTCGATATGGCGGCCATCCGGCGTCGGCCAGGAGCGCCACTGATAGCCATACACCGGCCCCAGGTCACCGTCTTCGGTCGCCCATTCGTCCCAGATCCGCACACCGTGCTCCTTCAGATAGGCGATATTGGTATCGCCTTTCAGGAACCACAGCAGTTCGTGAATGATGGAACGCAGGTGGCACTTTTTGGTGGTGATCAGGGGAAAGCCTTCGGCCAGGTTAAAGCGCATCTGGTAGCCAAACACACTGCGGGTGCCGGTTCCGGTGCGGTCACTTTTCAGGGTGCCGTTATCGCGCACGTAGCGCATCAAATCTAGGTACTGCTTCATTACTTGGCGCCACTCTTGGCTGTGGTTTTCAGGTTTTCATTACTTTCGCTGCGTCCCTCAGGTACAGACTGGGTACGGTAGCTCCACACCAGCAGCAGGATACCCGTGGCAATCATTGGCAGGCTCAACAGCTGCCCCCGAGTCATCCAGCCGAACAGGTCAAAACCGATGTGGCCGTCCGGCTCGCGGACAAATTCCACCAGGAAACGGAAACAGCCATATAAAAGAAGGAACAACCCACCGACCGCGAGACGCGGGCGCGGCTTGCTCGAAAATATCCACAACACCACAAACAGTACCAGCCCTTCCAGGAAGGCCTGGTACAGCTGCGATGGGTGACGCACGAGCATTTCCGGATCCCGTGGAAACACCATGCCCCAAGGGGCATCGGTCTCGCGCCCCCACAGTTCCTGGCCAATGAAGTTGCCGATGCGGCCAAGGCCCAGGCCAATGGGCACCAGCGGCGCGACGAAGTCGATCAAATCGGGGAAGGTTGTACCGATCCTGCGCGCGTAGATGGTCGCCGCCAGCATCACCCCCACAAGGCCGCCATGAAAACTCATTCCGCCTTCCCACACCTTGAACAGGCTGAGCGGATGGGCGACCAACTCGCCAAAATTGTAAAAGAACATGTAGCCAAGGCGACCGCCAACCACCACACCGATCGCACAGAACAGGATCAGGTCCTCGACTTCTGACTTGATCACCGGCGACCAGGGCTTGCTGGCACGGCGCATCGCCAGCCACCAGGCGGCGGCAAAACCGGCCAGGTACATCAGGCCATACCAGTGAACCTTGAGAGGGCCAATAGCCACAGCAACGGGATCTATTTCGGGATACGTCAGCATGCTCAAACCGCAGTTATTCGAAGTGGGCGTTATTATGGCACTTTGCAATTGACGAATGCGAGACAACATGTGCCTGCTTCTGATCGCCTATCGCCAGCATCGGGACTACCCGCTGCTTCTGCTGGCCAACCGGGATGAGTTCTACCACCGGCCTACCGCCACCGCCAAGCCCTGGCAGGATCTGGCTGTGATCGCCGGGCGCGACCTGGAGGCCGGCGGCACCTGGATGGGTATAGCACCCGGTGGCCGGGTGGCCGCAGTGACCAATATGCGCGAGCCCGGCGCGCCCACTCCGGCTGACGTGCTGTCCCGGGGTGAAATACCGGTACAGTTCCTCACCAGCAGCCTGCCACCACAAGACTTTGCCGGCGTGTTGCCGGCCCCCCGCTACCGCGGTTTCAACGCACTCCTGTACGCACACGCCGAGCGCCCGCAGCTTGTCTGCGCCGGTAATCGCCACAGCCCCTTTGAACTCTCACCCGGCTTCCACGGCATTTCCAACGGGGCGCCGGATGCGCCATGGCCGAAGGTGAACGCCGGATGCAGTGCCCTTGAGCGCTTGGTCACCCGACTACAGAGTACCCCTGACGCTGACCTCCGCGACGACAACTTTGTCGCACCCGCGCTGGCAATACTGGCGGATGAGACCCGCGCGCCCGTCGCCCAACTGCCTGACACCGGCGTAGGTACCGCGCTGGAGCAGGCGCTGTCCTCAATTTTTGTCCGTATCCGCGAAGGTGATATCAGCAGTGCCGATGCAAGCGACCAGCCCCTGACCGCGGGTTATGGCACCAGAGCAAGCACCCTGGTCGCGGTAGACCGCCTCGGGCGCACACAATTGTGGGAGCAGACCTATGTTGAGGGGCGCCTGAGTGACCCGATCCGGCACTACGTTTGCGAGCCTTGAGGGCGTGCGAGCCTTCAGATCCACCTGGCGGCCTATGCTCTCTGTGCCCCGCGACTCCTTACCCTACCCCCTTCAGCCCCTTGCACAGCCCCCTCAGTACTCTTTTTAACCCCGGCCGGGGTGCGCGCCTAAGGTGAAAAGATTCCAGCGCCAAGCAAATTTTGCATTTGTTGCCATACTTAATTTCACAGGCCGGCTGATGTTGAGTTTCGCGCAATGCGGGCTCTACGGATGCCGCTATAAAAGGAAGGTCGCGCGGGATGCTCGACGCAGGCACGCCGTCGCCAGGAATATCCTGTCGATCACATGGGGACAGGCGCGCCGGGGTTGGGAAGGTATGAACGATCGGGCACCGGCTTCCGCACTGTAAACCGGCGCCCTGCTGTATCGCTGAGGTACCATGTCATATTTCATTCCAGAGCGTCGCAAACGCAAGTCGCCACTGCCCATGTTGATACTGGGCAGTCTGTGTATGTTTGCCCTCTATTACGCCTACACTGCAAACCAGAAAACGGTGCCCGTACTACCGGAAAATGCCGTGCGGCCCCACCTGCTCAATTGGCTGGAGGATAATCCGGACGCCTGGCCGGCACAGGACCCAATCTTCAATCCGGTCGCCGTGCGCCGTATTTACCGCCGCACCGATTACCGCCTGCTGTGGTTCGACAACTACAGCCTGAGCGACACGGCCAACGACCTGCTCAAGCAACTCACCGCCTCGAGCTCCGGTAACCCCAGCAGCATGGTGGACTACCGCTATCACCTGGGTTATTTCGACCGCACCCTGCGCGACACCCCGCAGCGACTGCAGATGGCCGCCGTACTGGATGTCCTGCTAACCGACGCTTTTATTTCCTATGCCCAGGACACCCAGCTCGACAAGCTCAAGCCTGAGAGCCCGAGAAAGCACCGGCCACTGCGCCAGCGGAACATGACCCCGGTCAACCTGACCGAGGGCGGCTTCCAGATGGCCAGCGCCCGCGTTACCCCAAGGGCCAATGATACTGGCCGCCAGTACTTCCGCGGTTATAACCGGGGCAGTCAGTCTGTCGATCGCTCGCGCTACTACACCCAGCGCCAATCGCGCCCATCCACCTATGGCAGCAGCCATTCCGCCCGCTACAGTACGCGCAGTTATCCACAGTCCTACCCGCAGTCCTACCCCCGCTCCATGCCGCGCTTCCGCAGCCTGCAGGACGGCAGTGACGGACTGGCACCCGCACATGGCGAGGGCATGTGGGTCGAGGAAAATACCCCTTACGGCAGTGACGCCCAGGCCCTGCGTGAGCAACTGGCGTTCTACCGCAATATCGCCTCCAGCGGGCGCTGGCGCCCCCTGCCCGCCGGTCCGGCCATGACCCTCGGCGCCAAGCACCAGAATGTCGCGCTGTTGCGGAACATGCTGTCTCTGTACGGGGACTACTACAGCTATGGCAGTGAACCCAACAGCAACAAGTTCGACCAGCGGCTGCACGACGCCGTAGTGCGCTTCCAGATACGCCACGGCCTGCGCCCTGACGGCATCGTGGGTAAAGCCACGCGCGAGCGCCTGAACATCTCCCCGAGCGCCCGCGCGCACATCATCGAGGCGAATATCCGCCGCCGCGAGAAACTGCCCTCCAAGCTGGGCGAGCGCTTCATCCAGGTGAATGTACCGGAGTACCGCCTCCACTATGTGGAAAGCGACCGCGTTAAGCTGTCGATGAACGTGGTGGTCGGCAAGAAGATCCACGAGACCCCGGAGATCAATACCCGCGTGTCCCGAGTGGTGTTCAACCCGACCTGGACAGTTCCCCGCAGCATTCTCGTCAGCGAGATCCTGCCCAAGGCCCGCGCCAACCCCGGCGGCATGGAAAACATGGGGTACCGGGTGGTCAACGGCAGCGGCGACTACCTCCCCCTGACGCCGCAAAACCTGCGCACCGCAGCCAGCGGCGGGTTCCTGATGCGCCAGAAAGGCGGCGAGCAGAACATTCTCGGCCGGATCAAGTTTGAGATCCCCAACTCAGACGACATCTACCTGCACGATACCCGCGCCAAGAGCCTGTTCTCACTCACCGATCGCGACTACAGCCACGGCTGTGTGCGCCTGGAGAAACCCCGGCAACTGGCAGAGGCCCTGCTGCGCAGCGAACCCGGCGACTGGAGCCGCTACCGCATCGAGCAACTGACAACCGGTGACGAAACCACCGAGGTCAAAATGAGCCAGAACGTGAAGGTCTATGTCACTTACTGGACCGCCTGGGTCGACGGCGAAGGGCGCATGCATTTCCGCCCGGACATCTACGGCCGGGACGGCCTCGCCGCCAACCAGTTCGACTAACCTCAACTTTTCATCCCTTACCCTTCTGCCGGGCGGCCCCTCCGCCCGGCGTTTATTCCGAATCCAACGGAAAGTTCCCCAGCGAATACCCCAATCGAATTTGGCACCACCCCGGTCACAAGTTACCAATTAGGAACATAAACACCGCCGCTCGCGGCTGTGTCGCCTGATCCGGTTACCGTTCCGGACGGCGTTTTAATATTCGGGGCTTTCAGATGTTCGGGTTCAGGGGTACAGCCATGGGTTTCAAGGGCGCCAACCACACCGCCAATCCGCTTCTCAATCGTGCCGCGCTCGCCGCGGTCTTTTTGTCACTGTCCGCCCAGGCTGCGGAAAGCGACCGTCAGCCACAGCACGGAAACACCACAAGCGATGCCATCGAACTGGCACCGGGCCAGCAGACCACCCGGCCGGGGGATGCCCTCGACTACAGCCCGTTCACGCCATATGGGCGGCAATATGCGCTGATGCGGGAGGAGCTGGCACGCTATCGCGCATTGGCGCAGGGGGACATATGGCAACCCCTGCCCAAGGGACAGTCCCTGGCACCCGGTATGCGCGATGAACGCATCAAGGCATTGCGCTCACTGCTCATGCAATATGGAGACTACCCCGTCAGCGGGGATATGGGCGCCGGCAGGTTGAAGAGCGACAAGGCCACCGAGCCCGACCAGTACGACGAGGCACTGCGCGCGGCCGTGCTGCGGTTTCAGCGTCGCCATGGGCTCCGCACCGACGGCGTAGTCGATAGCACCACCCTCTCTAACCTGAACACGCCGCCCGACAAGCGTCTGGAAATTCTGGAGGCCAATCTGGAGCGCTGGCGCCAGATGCCCAAAGACCTCGGCCAGCGTTACATCCTGGTCAACATCCCGGACTTCACTCTGCGACTGATGCACGGCGAGGAGGAGCAGTACCGCATGCGGGTCGTAGTGGGCAAAGCCGAGCACGAAACACCCCAATTGAGCACCCGCTTGACCCGCGTGGTGTTCAACCCGACCTGGACGGTACCGCGCAATATTGCCCTGCGCGAGCTGCTGCCGAAAGGCAGTGCCAATCTGGTTGCAGGAGGGTACCGACTGGTCAACAACCGCGGCAAATCTGTGCCCTTTAGCGGCAGCAACCTGCGCGCGCTGCGCCTCGGCAGCGTGGCGCTCCAGCAGCGCGGCGGCGATGGCAATGCGCTCGGCCGCTTCAAATTCGTGATACCCAATCGCCAGGCGATTTTTCTCCACGACACCAACAAGAAAAACCTTTTCAGCCGCAACCAGCGCGCCTTCAGCCACGGCTGTATCCGCCTGGAGAAACCCCAGGAGCTGGCGCAGATCGTTCTCGCCAGTCAGGGCAATTGGACAGAGGAAAAGCTGGCCAGGATGACCACTGGCAGCAGCCGTACCCGCGGGGTCGCGCTGGAGCGCCCCATTCCGGTCTACATCACTTACTGGACAGCCTGGGTCGACGAGGAAGGACTGTTGAATTTCCGCCCGGATGTCTACGGCCGCGACAGCCAATCGTCACTGGCAAAATCGGGGCCACAGGAGTAAGGAGTCCGCCATGATGCTGCGATTGCCGAACCTGCGAATCTGGCGACAATGGCCCATTCTGCTCGCGGCCGTTACCCTCAGCGTTGCCCCCCTGCTTTCAGAGTCGACTGCAGCCAGGCCACCGATGGCAGAGGCAGTGGATTTCGCGTCGGCCGGCATCCAGTTGCGTCAGCACGCCCAGCAATATCGCAATCTGGCGAAAAGCTGGCGTCCCATGGAAGCTGGAGCCCCCCTTTATCCCGGGCAGAGGACTTCGCGCGTGGCACAGCTGCGATCCCTGTTGCGCCAATATGGCGACTATAACGGTCACCCCGGCCCGCTGCAGGTCAGCGGCGCTGATCCAAAGCGCTTCGATGCCGGTTTACAGCTGGCTGTCGAATCCTACCAGCGCCGCCACGGTCTCGAGGTTACCGGCCAGGCTGACAAGCCGACACTGGCGGCGCTCGCCCGTCCGCCCGGCGAACTGGCCCGCCTGATGGAACTCAATGCCGATCGCTGGGACAAGCTTCCTCCCACTCCGGGCGCGCGCTATATCCTCGTCAACATTCCAGACTACCGGCTGCAGCTGGTTGAAAACCGGAAAGTTACCCTGGCCATGAAAACCGTGGTGGGGAAAAGCAGCAAGCGAACCCCACAAATGACCACAAAAGTCACCTCGGTAGTGTTCAACCCCACCTGGACGGTACCGCGCAGTATTCTCCTGACCGACCTGCTGCCGAAAGCGCGCAACAATCCCGAGGCCATGCACAAACGGGGCTATCGGGTGGTGAAATACGGCACCAACAGCACCAAGCCGATCTCCGACGCGGGGATCGAGAGTGCGGCGCGGGGCAAGGCCACCCTGCGCCAGATCGCCGGGCCCGGCAACACCCTGGGACGGGTCAAATTCGTCATGCCGAACAAGAAGGCGATCTATCTGCACGACACCCAGGCCCAGAGCCTGTTCGAACACCGCCATCGCGCCTTCAGCCACGGTTGTATCCGCCTGCAGCAGCCGGAAGAGCTGGCCTATGCGCTGCTGGGACACCAGGGATGGGACAGAACCCGCATCGCCCAGATCACCACTGGCGATGAATCCCTCTCCATCAAAGTGGATAATCCCCCACCGCTCTTCATTACCTACTTCACGGCCTGGGTGGATCCTCACGGTCAGCTACAGTTTCGCCCGGATATCTATCACCTGGACGATCACTGAGTCGAGACAGCGCCTGCCGGCCGCTGGCATAACGCCAGTGCCCCGGAGCCAACCCCCCCTTCTTCTATAGGCAGCAGTCAGGGCCCGCCAGAGTCAGGGAGGGAGTCCGGTGCAGCCACAGCGCGAGCCGACAAAAGACTGACTACCTCCTGGCGCCAATATAGGAAGGCGAATGTTGCCGCCATCATAAGACTGCAACAACGAACGTCCGGCACTCGGTGTTAGGGATCTGATCCTACTGAGGCCAAATAACTAAGCCTCAGGCCCCTAAATTAAGCGCTTTTGCCAATAGCCATCACTCTTTGCTCGCCGCCTCGCCACAGGACAAACGGTCAAAACCAAGTAGTCAGAAAAGAATTTTGTTTTCCAAGTGACAACGTTGTCATGAACTTTTCTGGGGATTCTGTGAACAGAAAGCAACAAAAATTCTCTTTCGCTAGCGCCAAAGGATTAATTTCGCCAGCCATTCTTCCAATCAATTCGTCATTACCCCTGATCAGTTTGTAACCAAAGATTATTTTTTGTACAGTTTGCCCATACCGAGTGGCACCGGAGGCAACTCAAGAAAGGCATCACTCAACACAACTAGTAGAGGCGGTAACAGGGTATGAAAGAAGTTTCCAGACGCAGGTTCTTAGCAGTTTCTGCAGCAACCGCGGCGGCGGTTTCAGCCGGCCCGGCACTGGCGAAGGTAGGTAAATCGCGCACGCTGAAAATGCGCAACCTCCACACCGGTGAGCGCCTGAGCACAGCCTACTGGGCGGATGGCGACTACGTAGGCAGCGGCCTCAAGCAGTTCAACCGACTGCTGCGCGACCACCGCGCCAACGAAGTGACGCGCATGGATCCGAAGCTGTTCGACATTGTGTACAAACTGAAGGAAAAGCTGAACTACAACGGCGAAGTCGAGATCATCTCCGGCTACCGTTCAGCCAAGACCAACGCCAAGCTGCGCGCCGCAGGCCGCGGTGTGGCCCGCCGCAGCTACCACACTCGCGGCATGGCCCTGGATATCCGCATGCCGGGCGTCCCGCTGTCCAAACTGCGCCAGGCGGCGCTGGAGCTCAAGGCTGGTGGTGTAGGCTACTACCCGAAGAGCAACTTCGTACACGTCGACACCGGCCCGGTTCGCCGCTGGTAAGACGGCGCGAGCCAAGCACAAAAAAACCCGGGCAATGCCCGGGTTTTTTTGTGGCTTTCCACTGCGAACAAAACTATTCCGCGGAGCTGTTCAGGCTGACCGGCGTCATATCCTGCTCCTGTGCTGGCACCCGGGTTTCCCCGGATATCAGCCCGATCATCACCTCCACCTGCTGGCGGCTGCGCTGCAGTTCCGCGGGCGCGGCCAGCTCGAAGGGATCTTCCATCTTCAGCAAGCGCGCTTCCAGCTCGGCAAACGCCTGAGCGAGGGCTTCGGCCTGAGGACGGTCGAGTAACAGGTCAGCCAGGCCACCACTGCCACTTTCCGGCAGCCAAACGGTCTGCAGGGTTCGCAGCATCGCCAGCAGCGCTTGCTTCGAATCCGCCGCCAGGCTGCTTTCCACGTCACTTTCCGAGCTTTCCGGAAGTCGCGGCAATACCTCGTTCCGCAACAGTTGCACGTGCGCAGTACGCACGGTTTGCATCCGCATCGCTGGAGACTGGGACAGGAAGCGCTGGGACAGGTCGTTGGCGTTAAGCGGCCAACGGTTCGCCAGGCCCTGGATATCCTCGGCAATCCCTTCTGTGATCAGGCGGGTCAACTCCCGGCGCCGGTTCGCCGCCTGCGCTTCAGGATGCTCGCCACCAGAAGCGGCCTCAAACTGATCCGCGGTGCGTTCGCTGGTCGGCCCCCACAGCATGACTTCCAGTGCATGGAATCCGGTACTGGCCTCCTCGTGCGCAGTCAGGCGGTGCTGTTTGCGCAGGTTGGCCAGGGTCAACTCAATGGCGGTGTCATTGACGATGCCGCTGGTCGAATAACCCGGCACGGTATCCAGGTAACCCGCCTGGGCCGGCCAGCTATCCAGGGCCAGCAACAGGTCTTCGCCCTGCTGGTGCAGATCCGCCGGCGCAAAAGCAACCTGGATATAGGGCTGTGACGCGGACAGTTCCCGGTGCGCATCCAGCCACGCCAGCTTGGCGGCCTCCAGGTGATCTTCCGTCGGTGACTCAAGCAGCGTGGTGACCGCGCGACTCAGTGCGTCTACCGCAGCCTTGCTGTCGATAAGCTGGGTCTGTCCGGCCTGCCAGAACGCATTCGACAGGGTCTCCGCTGCGGCACTGTTCACCGCAGTCCCTGCACTGGCAGTGGGGCTCTCTGCCACCGCCGCAGTTGACTCCGACTGCCGTTCACAACCCGCACTGAACAGAAGAAAGCCCACCAGTGATGTGGCGGCCAATGGAAGAAGTACCCCGTGTCGTACTGCGTTACTCACCTGATGTCGTTCCCGAAATATCCAAACTGAAATGTGAAGCCAGCCCTGCGACCGGCATGTCCATCACAGGGCACTGATTAAAACGTTAGCGCGTCAGAATACGCCGCGCGATCGCCGCGCAGGCTGATTACACGCCAGCCACGCTCCAGCGCTTCCCGCTGCAGGCGCTCGTCCGGATCCACCGCGACCGGGTGTTCCACCTGCTGCAGCAGTGGCAGGTCGTTAATGGAATCGCTGTAAAACCATTTTTCGCCGCGCGCAAAATGCCGGTTATCCTCCAGCCAGGCCTGCAGGCGCAAGACCTTGCCGCCCTGGAAGCACGGCTCCCCGGCGACACGGCCGGTAAAGCGGCCATCGACTTCCTCCGGCTCGGTCGCCAGCAGGGTGTCGACCCCCAGGCGCTGGGCGATCGGCGCCACCACAAAGCGGTTGGTTGCGGTGATGATCATGATGTGGTGGCCGGCATCCCGGTGCCGCTGGATCAGGTCTTCCGCATTGGGCAACCAGATCTCACTGATCACCTCCTGCATGAATTCCCGCTGCAGGTTCTCCAGTTGTCCCCGTGTCATCTGGGCGAGCGGCTCGAGAGCGAATTCCAGATAGGCGAAAATGTCGAGAGCCCCCCGTTGATAATCGCGGTAGAAACGATCGTTCTCACTGCGAAAACGTTCGCCATCCACACATTCGCGGGCAACGAGGAACTCACCCCATGCGTGATCGCTGTCACCACCGATCAGGGTGTTGTCCAGATCAAAAATCGCCAACTGCACAAAACTCTCCTTTCTTCACTATAGGGCACACTTGACGCGCATGTGATCTTGCCGGTCAATTTTGTGCCCGGTGTCCCAATCACCCATTGCTCCGCCGCACATCAGGACTGCTATTTAGACGCCGAAATGGCAGGCGATTCTAACCCGCCGATAAAAGGCTTACACAGACCCTCTTCACTGAATTGCCGTAATTCAGTCGCTGTGGAACAATGCTGGACAACTGCGTGCGGCAAACACCGCACCATACAGAATTGAGGACGGTATTTTGGGCGACGGCAAGCAATCCCCCGCCGGGCGAAAAAAACGCCGCAAACCCGCCAGAAATTCTGCGCGCAACGACAAGACCAAGAGCGGTAGAAATGACCGCCGGCAGGCCGCAGAAGCCACTGGTAACGGTTCGAATAACGACAGCAATATCGACAGTGAGGGCTTTCGTCCCAACGTCGGTATCATCGTTCTGAACGAGCGCGGCCAGGCTCTCTGGGCGCGCAGGGTAGGCGGCAAAGACGCGTGGCAATTCCCGCAGGGCGGCATCAATCCCGGTGAAACACCCGAACAGGCGCTTTACCGGGAACTCTATGAAGAAATCGGGCTCACCCGCAGCCAGGTCACCATGCTGGCCTCCACCCGGGGCTGGCTGCGCTATCGGTTGCCGCAGCGCCTGGTGCGCAAGCGCTCTGAGCCACTGTGCATAGGCCAGAAACAAAAGTGGTATTTACTGCAGCTGAAGGCCGAAGAGAGCAATATCAGCTTTAACAACGGCTACAAACCGGAGTTCGACCATTGGCGCTGGGTGAGTTACTGGCACCCGCTGACTAAAGTGGTGACGTTCAAGCGGGAAGTCTACCGGCGTGCACTCACAGAGCTGGCGCCCACGCAATTACAATTGGAAAGACGCTGGCTCCAGCGCGACCGCTAACCCGGCCAGCGCGGCGGTCGCCCTCGACCGCCAGCGCTCTCCGGTTCCTACCGGAGCCATAGACATACGGCGAGGAAGCCAATTTGCTCGGATCACTGCGTAGCATCGTTCAGGAAGTAAACACCGCCCGGGATCTGCCCTCGGTGCTGGATATCATCGTCCGGCGCGTGCGTGAGGTGATGCATACCAAAGTGTGCTCGGTTTACCTCCGCGACAAGCAAACCGGTAATTACGTCCTGATGGCCACCCAGGGCCTGAACCAGGATGCGGTGGGCCAGGTTTACCTGGCGCCCGGCGAGGGCCTGGTGGGCAACGTGGTTACCCGCGAGGAACCGATCAACCTGGAGCAGGCCGAAGCCCACCCCGCCTATCAGTACTTCCCCGCCACCGGCGAAGAACGTTTCTCAGCCTTTCTCGGCACCCCCATCATCCATCACCGCAACGTCCTTGGCGTACTGGTCATCCAGCAGGCAGAAAAACGTCGTTTTGACGAGGGCGAAGAAGCCTTCCTGGTGACCCTGTCTGCCCAGCTGGCCGGCGTTATCGCCCACGCCGAAGCGACCGGGGCCCTGGCCACCATTGGCCAACAGCGCCACGAAGCAAAATTTGGCGGTATTGCCGCGTCGCCGGGCGTCGCCATCGGCCGCGCGCACATCGTGGCGCCGCCTGCCAACCTCGCCACCGTGCCCTTCGCCTGCACCACCGATGTGGATGCAGAGCTGGAGCTGTTCCAGGACGCCCTTGCCGCAGCGCGGGATGAGATACGGGCCGTGGGCGAAAAGCTCAAGGACAACCTGAACAAGGAAGAGCGCGCCCTGTTCGACGCCTACATCAGCATGCTCGACGATAACTCGATTGCGGTTGAAGTGTGTGAGCGTATTCGCCAACAGGTCACCGCCAGTCGCGCCTGGGCCGAGGTGATGCTGGAACACGTGCGCCGCTTCGAGGCCATGTCCGACTCCTATTTCCGCGATCGCGCTGCCGATGTTCGCGACCTGGGTGGACGGGTGCTGATGCATCTCCGCCAGCAACAGCAAAGCCAGCGGGACTACCCGGAAAACACCATTCTGGTTGGCGAGGAACTGACTGCCGCGGTGCTCGCGGATGTGCCGCCGAGCAAGCTCGCCGGCCTGGTTTCAGTGAAAGGGTCCGCCAACAGCCATGTGGCCATCATTGCCCGGGCCATGGGCCTGCCAGCGGTGATGGGTGCCCAGGATCTGCCCTGGGAGCAGATCGACGGCGCGGATCTGGTGGTGGATGGCTACCGCGGGGAGCTGCACATTCACCCGGGGCCCGAATTGAAGCGCCGCTACGATGCGATCGTCGAGGAAGAGCGCGAGCTGGCGCGCAATCTCGATCACCTGGCAAAGCTGCCGTGTGAAACCGCGGATGGCCACCGGGTACGCCTGTGGGTAAATACCGGACTGATGGCCGACGTGGTGCGCTCCCTTGAGCGCGGCGCCGAAGGCGTCGGCCTGTATCGCACCGAAGTGCCTTTCCTGCTCCGGGACCGCTTCCCGTCGGAAGAGGAGCAGCGGGAAATCTATCGCGAACAGCTCCAGGCTTTCGCCCCACGACCGGTCACCATGCGCACGCTGGATATCGGTGGTGACAAGGCGCTGACCTACTTCCCGATCGACGAGACCAATCCTTTCCTGGGCTGGCGCGGCATCCGCGTTACCCTCGACCACCCGGAAATTTTTCTCGCCCAGGTGCGGGCGATGATGAAAGCCAGCGTTGGCCTGGATAACCTGCGCATCATGCTGCCGATGATCAGCGGTGTGAGCGAACTGGAGGCCGCGCGCAAACTGGTCGACCGCGCCTACGATGAGCTGCTGGACGAAGGCTACGCCATCCAGCGCCCGCCGCTGGGAATCATGATTGAGGTTCCCTCTGCGGTGTATCAGGCGCGCGAACTGGCCGCGCGGGTAGACTTTATGTCGGTGGGCAGCAATGACCTGACCCAGTACCTGCTGGCGGTGGATCGCAACAACAGCCGCGTGGCGAGCATCTATCACAGTTTCCATCCCGCCGTGTTGCAGGCGCTGCTGCAAGTGGTTACGGCCGGGCACGAAACCAGTACCAAGGTGGGAATCTGCGGTGAGCTGGCCGGGGATCCCGGCGGCGCCCTGCTGCTGGTCGCCATGGGCTACGATGTGCTGTCCATGAACGCCACCAACCTGCCGCGGGTCAAAGCTGCACTGCGGGAAGTGAAGAAATCCGAACTCGACCGCCTGCTGCAGCAGGTATTGAAGATGGAGTGCCCGGAACAGATCGAGGAAAAACTGCACGGGTACCTTCAGGACCTGGGGCTGAAGGCACTGGTGCAGCCACAGCAGGCGGCGGCGACTTCAGGGCACTGACGAGCCACCAGCGGCTGGCAACGAGGCGCCGAACGCCGCCAAGGGTCGCATCACCGCACAAACAAAAACGCCGGGCATAGCCCGGCGTTTTTGTTGGCGTATCGAAAAGGGATCAGTCCTCTTCGCTTTCCGCCTTGTAAGCGTCCGCGTCCAGCAGCTTGTCCAGCTCGCTCTCGTCGCTGGGCTTGATACGGAAGAACCAGCCATCGTCGTAGGGGCTGGAGTTAACGGTTTCCGGCTCGTCTGCCAGCGCTTCGTTCACTGCAACCACTTCACCGGAGATCGGCGAGTAGATGTCACTGGCCGCCTTTACAGACTCAACGACACCCGCTTCTTCACCGGCAGACAGCGTGGCGCCAACTTCCGGGGTTTCAACGTAAACCACATCACCCAGGGCATCCTGGGCATGGTCACTGATGCCCACGGTAACAGTGCCGTCTTCTTCCAGACGAGCCCATTCGTGGCTGGAAGCGTATTTCAATTCGCTGCGAATCTCGCTCATGAGCGTTTCCCTCAAAATAAACTGCTAAGCAGTGTCTGCAAATAAATCGGAATTCAGAATATCGGTGTAACGAAAACGCTTACACCAGGGGCTTGCCGTTGCGTACAAAGCTCGCCTTAACCACCCGAACCGGAACCAGTTTGTTGCGGATCTCAACCTGGGCAGTATCCCCCACACTGACCGGCACCCGTGCCATCGCAATGGAGTAGCCGAGTGTCGGTGAGAATGTACCGCTGGTGATGATACCGCGACGCTCGGTGCCGTCCACTACTACGGACTGGCCAGCGCGCAAAACACCGCGCTCTTGCAGTACCAGGCCCACCAGTTTGTTCTCCACGCCGGCCTGTTTCTGCGCTTCCAGCGCCTTGCGGCCGATGAAATCGCGGGACTCAGGCTCCCACGCAATGGTCCAGCCCATATTGGCTTCCAGCGGAGAGGTTTCGTCATCCATCTCGTGGCCGTACAGGTTCATACCGGCTTCCAGGCGCAGCGTGTCGCGCGCGCCCAGACCACAGGGAGCGACACCCGCGTCCGCCAGTGCCTGCCAGAAGCCACTGGCATCATCATTGGCCAGCATGATTTCCAGGCCGTCTTCACCGGTATAACCGGTGCGCGCCACAAACCAGTCACCGCGCGCAAAACTCTGGAAGACCTTGAGCCCGTCAATCGCCGCAGTCCAGTCGATGCCCATCACTTCCTTGACCTTCTCGATCGCCAGCGGGCCCTGGATGGCCACCATCGCCAGGTTCGGGCGCTCGGTCAGGGTTACGTCAAATTCCTGTGCCTGCTGGTTCATCCAAGCCAGGTCTTTCTCACGGGTCGCGCAGTTTACAACCACACGGTAGCCCGGGTCGCGGAAGTAAACGATCAGGTCGTCTACTACGCCGCCTTTTTCATTGAGCATGCCAGTGTAGAGCGCTTTGCCGGGATTACCGGCCAGCTTGGCCACGTCATTGGCAACCAGCTTGCGCAGGTAATCGGTTGCACCGGCACCCTCGATATCGACGACGGTCATGTGGGAAACGTCGAACATGCCGGCTTCTTTACGCACCTTGTGATGCTCATCCAGCTGGGAGCCGTAATGCAGGGGCATATCCCAGCCGCCAAAATCCACCATTTTGCCGCCCATGGCGACATGGGCATCGTAAAGTGCCGTTTTGTTTCCCATTTTGATTCCCGATGTCTGAAGGTGTTTCCTGATACCACCGCGCCCTGCGGCTGCCAGCGGCTATTTATGGCGGCGTATTCTAACGGCCGCGGAACGGGAGATGCCAGATGGCAACACTCTGCAAAGACTAGCAGCAACAGTGAAAAATTTTATGTATTTGCCTGAGTGGAGGACAGGGCGCCGACCCACAGGCACTTGGCGCAATTTTCACCCACCAGTAAAGCCCAGGGGTAATCGGGCTTGGCGGCGGTCGGCGGCGGCGAACCGTAGCGAGCCCGGCCGCCATATCCGTGTTTGCCGGCGGCCAATACCCGGGCGAAAATTGTGGAAATTATCGCTGGCGCGAACAGAAAACAGACAGTATAAATAGTGCCCGCGCCAGACCGGCCCAGCCCTCTGTTGCGCGGCGTACCCTCCCCGATAGCGGCCACCCAGGCCACCGGTTTGGACTTACCCCTATTGAACACTTTGCATTCTGCGGCGGAAGATCTCTGGCGTCGCGCCCCCGATGGTGAGGATCCGCTCGACCGCATCGCGACGGCCCTGCGCGGCCCCGGCTATATCGTATTGCCCGCGCCACTGCCCCCGGCATTACTGGGCGCCCTGTTGCGCCATTTCCGCTCCATCGACCGCACCCGCTTCCAAAGCGCAGGCATCGGCCGCGAGAGCGACCACCAGCTGAACCACTTTGTGCGCACCGACGAGATCTTCTGGCTCGACAAGAGCAACCCGGCGGTCAGCGCCTACCTGGAATGGGCGGAAAGCCTGCGCCTGGGCCTGAACCGGCGGCTCTTTCTGGGCCTGTTTGACTACGAGTGCCACTATGCCCGTTACGAGCCCGGCAGCTACTACAAAAAGCATGTGGACGCGTTCAAGGGCGGCACCAACCGCATTGTCAGCACGGTTCTGTACTTGACCCCCAACTGGCAGCCAAAGGACGGCGGGGAACTGCAGATCTATGCGCCCGACAGCGACGAGGTAATAGAGAAAGTTGCCCCGCGGTTCGGACAAATGGTGGTTTTCCTGTCCGAGGACTTTCCCCACGAAGTGCTCACCAGCAATCGCTCCCGCTACAGCGTTACCGGCTGGTTCCGGGTGAATAACAGCCTCGGGGAAAATATCGACCCGGCCCGCTAACCGGGCCGGGCCGTCTGCGCCATTCGCTTTTCAGTGCATCGCGGTTACGGAGCGCAACAGCTCGGCAATATTCGCTGGAGTCTCTATCGGAAACTCCATATGCAGGCGTGCCGCCACCTCGTCCGCACTGATCAGCCCCCGCACCTGATGGCGATCGGTATCCACCACCAGGCAGTGACGCTGCCCGCTCCGGCGCAGTGTCCCGAGTACGTCACGGATACTGGCGTGCTTCAATTCGTCAAAACTCAACTGTTGTAACCGGTCACGGGTACGCATGAGGTCACCGACGGTCAGCTCGTGGCGGCTGATCCCCGCCGCCACATATTGCATCACCCGTTGGTGGGAAACGTCTTCGGCTGTGAGCAGGCCAATAAAGTCACCCCGATGATCCATGACCAGAACCGAGGTGAGGTGGCCTGTGCGCAAAACTTGCGCCGCATCCATCGCCGAAACCGAAGCGGTCAGGATCGAAGGGTGGTGCTGTTTGAAGTCAGTGACGAAATTCAGCGCCGGCGAATCCAGTGACAAGTCATCAAACTCCTCCGGAAATACCAACTTGTCTGCGTCATGCAGAGGCGTGAGATTGAGCTTTTTCATGGCAATAATTCTCTTCAAATCGGGTGCGCGTTTGCAAAGCGCGCAACTGCACACCCAAACTTCTTTACTCTCCGGCCGGTAAAACAGAAATCCGCCGGGGTATAACGGTGTAGGGAAAGAAAAATTATTACCGGGCAGGAGGCCCGCGAATGGTGTGCGCAACACGCGCGTGAGAAAAGAAGGAGCCGGAAGGGTGTGTGAGGGGCATCGCCAACGCTGGTGATGGCGAACGCAAGTGCGCGGCTGAAACGATTTGCGGCTCACCGTCATCCGATGGCGATGAGCCTGGATCCTGCAACAGCGTGCTGATCTGCTTATCCGCAGCATCCAGCTGCAATACCATCGGCTCTGCACGCCCTTCGGCGCAGAGCAACATGGATTGCAGAAGTACCAGCAGAATTCCGAGGCGCACGCTTAATCGCTCAGTGATTTCAGTTTCTTGTTCAGTTACTTCTTTATCTGCCCGCCGCAGGTATTTTTCAAGTGCCCTGCGACGAATGGCGGACATTTATCGCCCGAGTGCCGCCAGCCATTAATCCCATACCCCCGTTGCGCGCAAACGGTTTACTGCTTCTTGGAACCTGAGACAGCCCCGGTGTTCCTGTGTCAGCCGTCTTTATCCCTGTCTTTATCGCCATCGCCCTTCAACACCTCGCCAATTTTGCGTTGCAGGGCCTCATGGGGTTCCTCTTCGTCCGATTCAGACTGGGCCGACTCATCAACCCGCAGGCCATAGCGCTTGGATCGCCAGCGCCACAAGCGCTTTGCCAGCTCCTGCCGATCCGGGGTTTTATCCGCCTCGTCAACGATCTCCTCGCCCAGCAGGGTTTCGAGAATATCTTCGAGCGTCACCAGCCCCTCGAGGCTGCCGTATTCATCCACCACCGCGCTGATCTGTACCCGCCGCGACAGCATTTTGTGAAACACCTGATAGATCGCGGCCGTCTCCGGCAACATCAGCAGGTCGCGACTGAGGCTGCGCAGCTGGCGATCCAGCTCGCCGCGCGCATAGGCCAGCAGCAGATCCTGCTTGAGCACAAACCCCACCACCAGCTCCGGATCATCCTGTTCGTAGATCGGAATACGGGAAAAGCGGCTTCTTTCCACTTCGCCATAGGCCTCGCCGACGGTCATATCCCGGGACAGGGAGAACACTACGGTGCGCGGTGTCATCACCTCTCGCACGGTGTGGTCGCGCAGGGTAAAAAACAGGTTGTGAAGGATGCTGGTCTCGTGGCGTTCCAGCTGACCTTCGGCCTCACCCAGCTCGGCCATGACCGCAAATTCCTCCCGGCTGAAGCCGGTGAGTGTCGGCCCCCGGGTGAGCCCGCGGGTAAGCCATTCCGACAACCACACAAATGGCTTCAATACCCACACCAGGTAACGCAGGCAATAACCGGTTACCGGCGCCAGCTGACGCCAGTAAAGCGCGCCCAGGGTTTTGGGGATGATTTCAGAAAACACCAGGATCAGAAGCGTGAGAATCGCAGAGGCAATCCCCAGGTAATGACTGCCAAATACCGCGGCTGCCTGGGCACCGGCACCGGCGGCGCCAGCGGTGTGGGCGACAGTATTCAGGGTCAGGATTGCAGCCAGCGGCGCATTGATATCATCCTTCAACTGCCGCAATACGCGCCCCGCGCGCTGCCCATCCCGCTCCAGCAAACTGATGTACGGCCGGGTGACACTCAGGATTACGGACTCGGCGATGGAGCACAGGAAAGAAAACCCCAGTGCGATCAGAACATATATAACCAGTAGCAACATAGGAAATCAGAAAGTCTCACGTGCTGAATTCCGGGAGGGAGGCTCCGGGGCGAAATGCTTGCCGCCGCCGGCAAGGCAGAACAGTAAAGCAAGAACCGCGCCGGTGGCAAAGCCCCCGACATGGGCGGCATTGGCGATACCGACAGAAAGCAGGTACTCGATGATTCCAAATGCGCACAGGAACAACCACACAACCATGGTCCACAGGATCGAAGGCGGCACCTCCCTCCAGCCGGGCTGCCAGCGCTGAATCACAATGGCCGCGCCAACAAGCGCGTAGACAACGCCAGACATTCCGCCGAATTTTACTTCCGGCGACCAAAAATACTGCGCGAGGTTGGATACCGGCGCACTGATCAATACCAAAAGCCCGAACAGCAAGGTTCCCGCGCGCGCTTCCAGCGAGCGGCCAACGATCCACACCCCAAGGCTGTTGAACAGCGCGTGTGGCAAAGAAAAATGGATGATTGCCGGCGTCCAGAGTCGCCAGTATTCACCCTGGGCCAAATGCATGTTCAGGCTGGAGTCGGACCCATGAACAGAGCCTGCAACCTGGGGGTAAATCATCAGGCCAGAATCCCACCCCATGATTTGCAAAAACCAGCCCAGAAAACACAGCACTACCAGCAAAAGGCAAAGTGGCGTCTGGCTCAGGGGCCACTGGGGAATCACCGAATGCGGCACCTGGCCCGCCGTCGACGCAGCGGGAACCGGCTCATCGGGATCAGGGGAATCCGCCGGATCAGCAGGCTGGACGGGGTCGCTGTCGGGGTTATCAGCAGCCGCAACCTGCTCGCCCTGTGGTTGCTGCTCGTAGACATGCACCGAGATATTCTCCAGCGCCACCTCACCCGCCTGCCAGCGTTGCAGCAGCTGTCGCATCGGCTCTACCAGTTGCGGTGCCAGTGTGGCTACGCACTGGTGATTGCGTTCTTCACTGATACGCATTGGCAACTGATGGCGACGAATAAACGCCGCCACCGCGGAAAGGTCATCCTGCAAGGAAAATTCGTAGACAGTTACCCAATCGCTCAACTCTGCACCCCTGTACCGACAGCAACCGCCAGCACCGGTATGGCGGCGGGCTGACTTCGATGATTAAAGTGTGCGGGGACTCTAACAAATTTTTGCGGGGCGGGCCGGCAAAACCGGCAGCGACAGTAGCGCGGGCAGAGACACCGCGGAGATACAAAAGCGCGGCCCGCGCAGCCGCGCTTAACAGGACGCATCACACAGACATGGCGCGCATAATGATCCGCTTTTTCAACAGCGGACTCGCATCCACCATACTTAACCCCGTATTGCGCAGCCAGCGCCAGTGCAAGTCGCCGGCGCCAAACAGGGACTTGAAGGTACTCATGGCTTTCAGGGTCGCGGCATTCTCGCCTTTACGCCGGCGCTGATAGCGGGCCAGCACTGAAGCATGGGAAGGGTTCAGGTCGCGCTTGAGTCCGCGGTCAATTTCTTCCGTCAGCACCCGCACATCCATCAACCCCAGGTTGACGCCCTGCCCGGCAAGCGGATGAATGCTGTGCGCGGCATCCCCGATCAACGCGGCCCCCGGACCAAAGTAAGCTTCTGCATGGCGCGCCCGCAGTGCAAAGGAGAATCGCTCACTGACAAATTCCACGGTGCCCAGCCGGCTTTCGAAGGCCTTTTCCAGATTCAGGGCAAACGCCTTGTCATCCAGCATCACCAGTTCACGGGCGAGCTCATCATCGGCAGACCAGACTACCGCGCAGTGTTTGTCGTCACCGAGCCCGGACAGTGGCAGAAACGCCAGCGGCCCGGTAGACAGGAAGCGCTGCCAGGCAGTGAACTGGTGGGACTGTTCGCAGCGCGCCACGCACACCAGTGCCGTCTGCTTGTACTCCACATCCCGGGTGCGGATGCGCAGCATGTCCCGGACCCGGGAGCGGGCGCCGTCAGCGCCAATCAACAGCCGTGTGGTAAGCACCGGCGGCGCTTCATTCAGGCCGTCAATCGCATCGTGATTCTCGTTGCGGGCCTGCAGGTGCCAGAGGCCACAGTCGCGCCACCAGCTTTCCAGCTTGAAGCCGGTCACCAGATCCACATTCGGTAGAGCCTCCACACGCTCCCGCAGTGCCGCCAGTACCACATTGTTTTCCACAATGTGGCCCAGGTTTGGCAGCTTCACATCGCGGCAATCAAACCAGACCGAGCCGGTGCCCTCGGCATCCCAGACCCGCATCTGTGTATAGGGACACTCCCGCTTGCCGGCGATCAGCTGCCAGGCACCGACTTCTTCCAGCAGTTCCCGGGAAGCTTCCGTCAGGGCCACCACGCGGGCATCGTACGCATCCGGCTTGACCTGTGGTTCGATGGTCGATGCCTCGAGCAGTGAGATTCGCAGTTGAGGGTGGCGCACGGCCAGCAGAGCCGCTTGTGCCATGCCCACCATACCGCCGCCAACGATGGTGATATCCATCCGTTGTCTGTTCATAGGCCGTTGGTCTCCGGTTCTTATTCCGATGCCTTATGAAAATTAAATACCCAGACCCGCAGCCTGGCGCACGAAACCCGACCTAAGGGGCGGCGCCAGGGTCAGTCCCAGCAGGCCCGCCTGCCGCAGTCCCTGCGCGAACAGGTTGCGTGCCGCAAAGAGTGGTGGTGTGCGATCGCTAAAGCCAATCGTCAGTTGCTGATCTAGTTGACGTTCGCGCCAGTACGCCTGCATTAAGTCTAGCTCTCCGGCGAGAAGTTGCCCGCGGGCAATCTCTGACTGGTGTAGTGCGAGGGTTCGCGCCAGCCCTTCGCAGTCTCGCAAGGTGAGATTGAACCCCTGCCCGGCCACCGGGTGCAGGAAGTGCGCACAGTTACCCACCAGGGCAATACTGCGGCGCACCTGCTCGCGCGCCAGTGATAACTTGAGCGGGTATCCGTGCACATTGCCTGCGCGCAGGATCCGCCCCGCCCGCCAGCCGAAAGCCTCCTGCAGACGGGCAATAAACTCGCGCTCCGGCAGGTTCATGATTTGATCCGCGTCCCCTTCATCGCAAGTCCAGACCAGCGCCGCGCGATGGACACCGTTGCGCTTCGGAAGCGGCAACAGGGCCATCGGCCCGGAGTCGGTAAAGCGCTCGTACGCCACTCCGCCGTGATCGCGCAGAAGACCAACAGTAGTGACCAGCGCGCGCTGCTGGTAGTGCACTTCACGGGTTTCGATGCCGAGACTGCGACACAGCGGCGAATCCACACCATCGGCAATGACCAGCAACCCGGCCTGCAACTGTTGTTCGCTGCCACCGTCACCCCGCCACCCCACACTGGCGCCAGCTGAATTCACAGACACCCCGGCGACTTGCGCCGGTGCCAGAACCCGGGTCGCAGTGGCAGACAGGGCGCGGTACAGAGCCGGCCCCAGGGCCGCGTTTTCGATTACCGCGCCGAGCATCCCTTCAAAGCTTGCGTGCGCTTCGCGCCCGGCATCGAGCGACGCCCCCATTGTGTGCCCCCGGTCCGACACCTCGACCCGGCGGATCGGCGCAGCGAATTCTCGCAAGTCGGGCCACAACCCCAGCTGGTCAAATACCTGCAGGCTGCCGGCAGCAATCGCCGTTGCCCGGGCGTCAAAACTGGGGAGTTCGATCGCACCCCCAGGTTCCTGCAAGCCGTGCTTTTCCAGCAATGCCACCTTTAAATCCGGGCAGTGATGGGAAAGCAGCAGCGCCAGGCAGGCCCCGGCCATGCCGCCGCCTACAATCGCCACATCTACAGTGTCTTTCGCGTTCACAGCAGAGCCTCCTGAACCAGGTCACCTGCGCGCATCAGGTGCTCGATATCGGCAACCGACTTGGGCGCCGCCGACGATAACACCTGCGGCCCGCCCTTCATCAGCGCGACGTCATCTTCAATACGAATTCCGATACCGCGGAATTTTTCCGGAACCCGCTCATCACCCGCGGGAATATAGATCCCGGGCTCCACCGTCATCACCATACCCGCCTCAAGCTGGCGCCACTGGCCATGCACCTTGTAATCGCCAACATCATGCACATCCATCCCAAGCCAGTGACCTACCCGGTGCATGTAAAAACGCCGGTAGGCCCCGGACTCGATCAGGCCGCTGAGATCTCCCCGCAGCAAACCGAGCTCTTTCAAGCCCTCAGTAATTACTTTGACGCTTGCCAGGTGAGGCTGATCCCAGTGGTTGCCAACGGCAATATGGTCGATGGCGGCCTGCTGGCCGGCCAGAACAATTTCGTACACGGCTTTTTGCGCCCCGCTGAAGCGGCCGTTGACCGGGAAGGTGCGGGTGATATCCGCCGCGTAACCCCGGAACTCGCATCCGGCATCCATCAGTACCAGGTCGCCATTTCGCAGCGGTGCACTGTTGCTGCAGTAATGCATAACCAGAGCATTGGCTCCGCCGCCCACGATACTCGGGTAAGCGAGTTCACGCGCGCCCGCCGCCATGCAGCTGTGCAGGAATTCGGCTTCGAGGTGATACTCCGACAGGCCCGGCCGACACGCGGCCATGGCCCGGCAGTGGCCCTGCGCACTGATCTCGGCGGCGCGCGCCATCAGGCGGATTTCCGCCGCGCTCTTGAACAGGCGCAAATCGTGCAGCAGGGGATCGAGGCTGATTATTTCCGGAGCACCTTTGGTTCCGGGCGCATTGGCAATGGCTGCGAGGTAACTCTGCAGGCGGCGATCCAGCTGGGGGAAACGTCCCATGGTGTAGTAAATATAATCGCGCCCTTCCATCAGCCCCGGGAGAATGTCATCCAGGTCGCCAATCGGAAAGGCATCGCACAGGCCACAGGTTTCCGCAGCCTGCTCCGGGCCGGTTCTCGGGCCATCCCAAAGTTCTTTTTCCGCATCCCGCTCGCGACAAAAGAGCAGTGACTCCCCCTGCTGCCTGCCGGGCATCATCACCAGCAGTGACTCGGGCTCGGCAAACCCCGTCAGGTAATTGAAGTCACTGTCCTGCCGAAAAGGGAAATAGGTATCTCGGGAGCGCAGCTGCTCCCGCGCCGAAGGCACAATAGCAAGGCTGTTTTCCGGCAGGGCTTCCAGCAAACGCTGTCGGCGACGTATATATTCCGCGCGGGAGATTGTCATCAGTGCACCGTATGTCCGCCATCCGCAGGCAGGGTACCGCCGTCACCGCCAGGGCCGTTACATTCGACAAAAATATTCAGTGCCGCAACACGTACATACTCCTGGACTTCAAACAGCTGCGCTTCCTGCTCTTTGGAGTTTTCCATTTGCTGGGCGTCCAGCTGGGCAATTTCGGTAAGGTCTTTCAACGCCTCACTACTGGTGGGCAGCAGATCGCGGGAATATTTCCCGACGCCGAAACCATGCAGGAACCCCTCACACCACAGGCACAGGCTCTGGCCTTTTTCGGCCAGGTCTTCGCTGCCTGACAAAAGTGGCTGGAAAGAGAACTCGGTGTCTGAAAGTGCCTTCAGGCTATCGTCCGCCAGGGCGACGGCATCCCGCTGCAGGTCGGCTGGAATCGCCTCCAGATCAAGGAATTCCACAAGCTCCTTCTGCCAGCGCGATTTATCCGGGCGCGCGCCGCTGCTGAGCAGGCCACAAATAAATCCATGCAGTTCACTGGGGCCAATTTTGCCACCGGCGGCCAGGATCTGGCTGGCGAGATCGTCAAACAGGCTATCCGCTGCAGCCATACTCTACTCCTAAATAATTCGAAGGGCGGTCGAAACAAAAACCACACATGTCTCAACCCGGGTGTGTTTTGGGTGCGATTTTTCCACAAACTGGTGAAATTGTGTGGGGCAACATCGTGCGGGGTAATTGACCCTCTAATACGCCAGCAATATAGTAGCGGAATCGCCCGGCGCTGACAGTCGTGGCACAGGTATAAGCGACCTCACCGCACATTTGTTGCACGATTTGGTGAGGATGACAGACGGCGGACGCTTCATTCGAGTAAACCGCCGCCCGCAGGTAGTCCCGTTGCCGGCGACCCTGCCCGACATCAGCCGCAGGGGTTCGCGGCGAATCGTAAACGCAGGAAATATGGACAAAATACAGGCGTTAGAACTCAAGTTGGATACGCTGATCAACCAGCTCCAGCAACTGGCCGCCGACAATCGCGCACTGCGTGAACAGCAAAGCCAGTGGCAACATGAACGCCAACGGTTAATCCAGAACAACGAAGCGGCCCGCAGCCGGGTTGAAACCATGATCAACCGCCTGAAAGGGCTGAACCAAGAAAACCAATGAGCAGCAAACCCCAGAACACCGCCACCATGGCCGTAACCATACTCGACAAGGAGTATCGCGTTGCCTGCTCGGAAGAAGAGCAGGCCGGCCTGCAGGCATCGGCAAAACTGCTCAATGAACGCATGGCCCGCATCCGCAACAGTGGTTCAGTCATCGGCGGCGAACGTATCGCCGTAATGGCAGCCCTCAATATTGCTCACGAACTGATCCAGGCCAAGGCGGAGCTCGCTCGCCAGCCAGTGGAAGAGCAGATGATTGAGCGCCTGCACGAAAAAGTGCAGGCTGCATTGAGCAAGTTCGACGCGTCCTGATTCCCCGGCTCGCGCCACTCCCGCACCTGGATACTCTTGACATTGGCGCCCGGAGCACATTTTCCGGCAAAAGCCCTTTAGCCTTTTGTAGCCCCAAGAGTTATACTTCGTCTGGCCCTGGAGGGTTGGCCAGTTGACTATGTCCTCGAGCCGATAATATCACCCTGGAGGTTTCCAGCGGGTGCTGGTGTGCAAGTCCGCCACGTAGCGGAAAGCCTAATGCATCTCGGGAACCGCCACCTTGAGCCTTACGGTTCAAGGCTACGTCATCAGCCGCATCTTCCGGGGCTCTTTTATTTCCTTTCTGTGCACACCTGACCGATGCCGGATCCCCACACTTTATCCAACGCGGGCAAGCTGCCGAAGTCTCAGCTGCGACGCCTCATGCGCACTGCGCGCCGCGCACTGAATGCCAATCAGCAACGTACCGCCAGCCGCCGCCTGTGCAATCGCCTGGCACTGAGTGCGGACATACGACAGGCGCAGCATATAGGTATCTACTGGCCGATGGATGGCGAAGTCGACCTGCGCCTCCTGCTGGAACGCTTTCCGGACAAGAAGTTTTACCTGCCAGTACTGCCACAGCGCCCCAGGCAAAAGCTGGCCTTTCATCGCTGGTACGGCGAGCCCCTGAGTTTCCGCAACCGCTACGGCATTCCCGAGCCACTCAGTGGCAAAACCCACAGCCAGTTGCGTGCGCCGCACTTTCTCGACGTGGTACTGCTGCCTCTGGTCGCGTTCGATCCCCATGGCGGTCGCCTGGGTATGGGCGCCGGTCTCTACGACCGCACCTTCGCCTTCAAGCACCAGCTGCCGGGCTGCGGCCCCAGGCTGATCGGTACCGCGCACCAACTGCAATGTGTCGACAGGTTACCTGTGGATAACTGGGATATTCCCCTCGCGATGGTCGCCACCGATCAGCGCCTGTACCACTGCGACTAGCGCCACCTGGCGATACCACAACCCCGGAAACAAAAAAGCCGAACCCTGGGGTTCGGCTTTTTTGATTTTGCTACGCGCGGGCTGCGAGGTTAGCGAGTAACCACGCCCTGCTGAAGCGCCGCCGGAGCTTCTTCCTGATCAGAGGAGAACACCTCTGTCAGGCCGGCACTGCTCAGCAACACCCCCGCGACAAAGACAACTACTGCGAGTGTCAATGCATCGGGCTTCATGGGACCATCCTGTAAATTTCGAATCTTGTAGTTTTCGAATCTTTTGGTATCTGCCGGCGATCTGCGCCGCCGGTCCGGTGTCTTAGACTGCCTCTCCGCAAAAAGTTCTCGGCCTTTTCACTAAAGATTCAACGTCTCGTCAACCGGTTAAAAGATACTCGATCAGTGGCCAAATAGTAACCCGTCAAGTATTTTTTTTTGAGAGAAACCTCACATTTCAGAAATTGCAAGTTCGACAGATCGCTTGCTGTGAACTACTCGACGCAAGGGCCGGGGCGCGACGCACCAGTCGGGTGCAAGACCTGTGCCCGATCAGGCGCCGCGGGCCAAAAAGAAGCGATAGGCCGGGTTCTCGGTCTCATCCCAGAAAGGGTAATGCAGCTGATCCAGTAACTCGCGCAGCGCCGGCCGATCGGCCTCCGCCACTTCCAGGCCAACGAGTACCCGCCCGTAGGCTGCACCGTGGTTGCGGTAGTGGAACAGGGTGATATTCCAGCGCCCCGCCAACTGCTCCAGGAAGTTGCGCAAGGCCCCGGGGCGCTCCGGGAATTCAAAGCGGTAGACCACTTCATTCTCCACCCCCAGCGCACGCCCCCCGACAAGATGGCGGATATGCAACTTCGCCATCTCATTGTCGGTGAGATCCGTCACCTGGTAATCGCGCTCGGCCAACTGTCGCACCAGTTGCTGGCGATCGGCATCCGTCGTCACCTGCATGCCGACAAAGATATGCGCCTCGCTGCCATTGCTGTCGCCGCCGGCAAAGCGGTAATTGAATTCGGTAATGGAGCGGTCGCCCAGATCGCGGCAGAACTGCAGGTAGCTGCCAGGCCTCTCGGGGATCGTCACTGCCAATACCGCTTCGCGCTTCTCGCCAATCTCGGTGCGCTCGCTGATATAGCGCAGGCGATCAAAATTGGTATTGGCGCCGCTGCACACCGTAGCCAGCGCCTGATTCTGGCAGCCGCTCTCTTCTATGTACTTTTTCAGTCCCGCCAGGCCCACGGCACCAGCCGGTTCGGCAATCGAACGCGTGTCTTCGAAGATATCCTTGATCGCCGCACAAATCTCGTCGGTCGTTACCGTGATCACACCGTCGATGGTCTCGCGCAATACCCGGAAGGTTTCCTCGCCAATCTGCGCTACCGCGACGCCGTCAGCAAACAGGCCAACTTGCGGCAAGCGCTCGCGGTAGCCGGCATCCATGGCCACTTTCAGGCAGGCCGCATCTTCCGGCTCCACCGCATAGACCTTGATCTCCGGCCGCACATATTTGATGTATGCCGCCATACCGGCAGCCAGGCCGCCGCCGCCTACGGGAATAAACACCGCATCGAGGTGGCCCGGCTGCTGGCGCAGCAGTTCCATCGCTACCGTGCCCTGGCCCGCGATCACGTCCGGGTCATCATACGGATGCACGAACACCAGCCCGCGCTCTTCCACCAGCTCCCTCGCCCGTGCCGCCGCCTCGTCAAACGTATCGCCGTGCAGTACCACTTCCGCGCCGCGCATGCGCACCGCGTTCACCTTGATCGCTGGTGTTGTGGAAGGCATAACGATGGTGGCGCGAATACCCAGCTGCTGGGCACCCATCGCCAGCCCCTGGGCGTGGTTGCCGGCGGAGGCGGCAATCACACCGCGCGCACGCTGTTCCTGGGGCAATTGCAGCAGCTTGTTATAAGCGCCACGAATCTTGAATGAAAACACCGCTTGCAGGTCTTCACGCTTCAGCTGAATGCGATTACCCGTGCGATGGGACAGCTGCCGCATCGGCTCCAACGGGGTTTCAGTGGCGACATCGTAAATACGCGCGTCTAAAATGCGCTTGATATAGGACTTGGGCATGACAGAAATCGGCAGCCGGTAGATTATACAGAGCCCGCCAGTCTAATCCCTACACAGCAGCAAAGCCACTTTAAAACCATTTTTGCGCGAAAAAATATTCGAAAACCGAATTTTTGATAGCAAAAGTTGCACAAAAGGACGCAGGACCACCCATGAACCAGGATCAACTCAAGCGCGAAGTCGCCCGCGCCGCCGTCGAATACATCACCCCCATGCTGGAGGCCGAGACCATCGTCGGTGTGGGCACGGGCTCCACAGCGAATTTTTTCATCGACTTCCTGGCCGAGAAAAAAGGCCTGTTCGATGGCGCCGTCGCCAGTTCGGAAGCCTCCGCTGAGCGACTCAAATCCCACGGCATCCCGGTCTACGACCTCAACGCCGTGGACAGCATTCGCGTGTACGTTGACGGCGCAGATGAGACCAACCCGCTGCTGGAGCTGATCAAAGGTGGCGGTGCCGCCCTCACCCGCGAGAAGATCGTCGCCGCCTGTTCCGATGAGTTTGTGTGCATTGCTGACGAGAGCAAGTGGGTGAAGGTACTCGGGGACTTCCCGCTGCCGGTTGAAGTGATACCCATGGCGCGTTCTTATGTGGCGCGGGAATTGGTTAAACTGGGCGGCGACCCGGTTTACCGGGAAGGCGTGGTGACAGACAACGGCAACGTCATCCTCGACGTACACAACATGCAGATCGCCAAGCCCATTGAGCTGGAAGCCGCGATCAACAATATCACCGGCGTGGTAACCAACGGTCTGTTCGCGGCCCGTCCAGCTGATATCCTGTTACTCGGCACCGCCGATGGCGTAAAGACCATAAAATCCAAAGTGTGAAGCAACCCGACCGAGACTGATGGCTGACAACAATAACAAGCTCAAACTCGCGCTACTCGCCCTGCCGCTGCTGGCGGCGGGCTGCGCTACCACCCCGCCCAGTAATACGGACGATATCTGTGAGATATTCCGTGAGAAAGACGACTGGTATCACGATGCCGCCAAAGCCTCGCGCAAATGGAATACACCCATCGCCAGCATGATGGCGACCCTGCACCAGGAATCCCGCTTCGTACACGACGCCAAGCCACCGCGCACCCGGATCCTGTGGATCTTTCCCGGCCCGCGCCCCTCGGATGCCTACGGCTACGCCCAGGCGCTTGGCGCTACCTGGCGCGGCTACCAGCGCGCCACCAGTAACTACGGCGCCGATCGCGATGACTTTGCCGATGCGATCGACTTCGTAGGCTGGTACCACAACACCAGCCAGCGCCAGTGCCGTATCAAGCCCAACGACACCTACAGCCTGTACCTCGCCTACCACGAGGGGCATGGCGGCTTTAACCGCCGCACTTACCGCAACAAAAAATGGCTCCAGAATGTCGCCCACAAGGTTTCCGCGCGCTCCCAAAGTTACCAGCGGCAACTCAACAGTTGCGAAGCATCATTGAAGAAGCGCAAAAAGTTCCTCGGCCTGTTCTGAGACACCGGTCAACACCCTCGCAGGATGGCGGCGAATAACGCAAGCGCGACCCAATAACGACTACCCTTTGCAGACAGCAGCTTTGCCGCCCAATCCCGCCAAGGCTCTGTAGCCCTCCAAAAACGCTGGGCGTGCGCCCCGCACAGATGCGTTTTATCCGATAAATCGAGAGGTGCTCATGAAGCCAAACTTTATCTACACCGCGGCCCTTGCACTGCTGCTCGCCGCCGGCGGTGCATTTGCCGAAACTGTCAGTCAGGCACAGCTTGAAAAATTTGCCGATGCGTACCGCGCAATCGTGGATCTCAGCCGCGAATATGCCCCCAAACTCAAAGCTGCCGCCGATGCCGCTGCCGCAGAAGCGATCAACGTAGAAGCCCAGGGCAAAATGCTTTCCGCCGTACAGGGCGCGGGCCTCAGCAAAGAGGAATACCAGTCCATTGCCGAGCAGCTGCGCTCAGACCCGGAGCTGTTGAATCAGGTCAACACCATTTTGCAGCGAGATTCCCCGGCGCAGTAAGCCGGTCTCTCCCCTACCCGCTCAGCTCTCCTGCGGCGCCGGCACCTTCTCCGGCGCCAGTTCCAACGCCTGGCAAATCGCCGTCAGGTGCCGGTATACCCATTCCCGGTCAATCGATCCCCAGTCCTCCAGCGAGTAATAACCATCGTTATTGCGCACCCCCTGCTGCACGAACGCCACCCGGGTGCCGTGCCCCGGCAATCCCTTGGCGATGATGTCCTGCACGGTGCGGCGGGGCCAGCCGGTGACCTCCTCCAGAGCAGGGTTATTGGGTTTCGGCAACTGCTCAATCAGGTAGGTAATCAACAGCCGCCTGCAAATGGTGGGGTTCAATACACTGGGTAACTGACTCAAGATTTACTCCCTTGGACATAAACTTTCCCGCATTTGTAGCACGGAACGGTCACATCACACCAAGCTGCGGGCGATCTGCCACCGTCGGGACGGGACTTTTTATGCACCTTTTTGCATAATCCGCCACGCCGATGAGAGCCAAAAAATTAGCCGGAAGCGTGACCATGGAGACAGAAATTCAGCCAGGTGCCAGCGGGGATACCTCCGCGCACACCGGGCAGCAAGAAGAACAGCAGGCACACTACGCGCAAAAGGGGATTCTGGCCGCCACCGTGCACGCACATCTTGTGGGCGCGCGCGCCGCTGGCATCGACTGCGAACAGCTGCTGCGCGATGCCGACATTGACCCGGCGAGCAGTGCCGAAGCGGACGCACGCATTGGGCGCGAGCAGCTGGCGCGCCTGCTGCGCCAGTTGTGGGATCTGCTGGGGGACGAGTCCGGCGGGTACCTGGCACGTCCGTGGCAGCCGGGCACCTTTGCCATGATGGGACACGCCGTGCTTGGCTGCCCCAACCTGCGCCGCGCCCTGCTGCGCTCCGGGCGCTTCGTCAGTATGGTGAGCGATGACCTGCACATCAAACTGGTAGACGACGGCGAGGAGGCCCGCCTGATCTTCCATCACGGCAACGCCAAGCAGCTGCCGAACCAGAACTTCGTCGAGTCCATTGCGGTGATCTGGCTGCGTTTTTTCAGCTGGCTGATCGATCGCACCATCCTGCTGGAGCGGGTGCACCTGGCTTTTCCGCCGCCGGACTACGATGAGGAATACAACGACATGTTCCCCTGCCGGCACTACTTCCACCAGAAGGAAACCTGCCTGGTGTTCAGCACCCGCTACCTGAGCATGCCGCTGGTGCGCGACGCTCAACAGCTATCGGAGTTTCTCTCGCGTGCGCCGGAATGCCTGCTGACCCAGTACAAGTCTGACAACAGTTTTACCGGCCGCATACGCCGCATGTTGCAGAGCGACAACAGCATCGAGAACCTTTCCCTCGACGATGTGGCCGAACGCCTGTACACGTCGCCACAGACGCTGCGTCGACGCCTGAAGGATGAAGGCAATAGCTGGCAGGACATCAAGGATTCCGTGCGCCGCGATATGGCCATGTACCAGCTGAAGCAGCAGGAAACCGCCGTCGCAGAAATTGCCGAGCGGCTTGGCTTCTCCGAACCCAGTGCTTTCAATCGCGCGTTCAAGAAGTGGACCGGCCTGGCACCAGGCGCCTACCGGGAAAAATTCCGCAGTTAATGTGCACATAAAAAAACCCGCGGCATGCCGCGGGTTTTTTTGGGTTCAGACCTAGTACCTCGTCATTACTCGCTGAAGCTGGTCACCTTCACCGCAATGCGGCGGTTCTTCTGCTTGCCCTCTTCAGTGTCGTTGTCGGCAATCGGGCTGGAAGATCCCATACCGGTGGCGCTTACGCGACTCGCGTCGATGCCGGCATCCGTCAGCATCTTCATCACCGCCTGGGCACGAGATTCAGACAGCTTCTGGTTGGCCGCAGCGTCGCCATCGGTGTCAGTATGCCCTTCCAGCGCAATGGACAGCCCCGGGAATTCCTGCATGATCTTGATCAGCGTCTGTACGTCTGGCAGGGACTCCGCATTGGGCATGCTGCCATCGGTCGGGAATTCGATATTCAGGGCAAACTCGCGGTTCGGATCCCGCTGGGCGTTGGCCAGGTACTCCCGGAATGCCGTACCGAAGTCAGCAGTCGCTTCATCTGTAGCCGGCGGCATCGGGGAGGTTTCCATGGGTTCCACAGGCCCGGTATCCGGGGCCGTTTCCATGGGCTCTGTAGGTGTTTCCTCGACGATCACTTCCTCCTGCTGTTCGATCACCGCTCCGGTGCCATCATCCAGCCGGTCTTTTTTAGCGCACATATTCAGCGCCCAGAGCACACCCAGGGCGATCAACAGCGGCCACAGCCATTTGCCGATACCCCCTTTCCTGGCCGGTGGCGGCGTTGCCGCCGCGCGTACCTTCTCGCGCGGGGTGGTTTCCACCACCGTGCGCTCGGCCAGTTCATCCAGGTTTGCCACGCCCAGCTCTTTCAGCAGGCCTGGCGGAATCTTGTCGCGCACATGGGCCTTTTGCCCCAGCAGCAGCGCGGCGAGGCCACCCATATTCAGCCCCTTGCTCTTCACCAGCTTGCCCACCAGGGACATGATCACCGGCGCCGCAATACGCAGCAGGCTGCCGCTCTTGGTGCTGTCCAGCCCCAGCGCCGATGACAGCACACCAATTGCGCCATCGCGCTTGGTTCCGAGAATCCCATCGAGCAGACTGCCACCAGCCTGCTGCAGGCTGGTCATTTTCCCCGGATCCGTGAAGATGTCAGCCGGGGATGACAAGTCCAGAGAATTGCTCTCAGTGACGAGATTCATCAACGCACCCAGGCCGCTCTCGCTACCGGCCTTGTTCAACATACTGGCGATCACCGATGCCGCACTGGTCGTGAATGCAGGTTCAGCCTGGCCGTCCGGTAGCCCCAAGGCCTTGCCCAGCGCACCCAGCCCTGAAGACCCCAAATGGCGAACCGCCATTTCCAGAAGATTGTCAGCCATTGGTTTACCTCTCGATTGCGCTCTTCGGAAATACTCCTCTCAGTGTACGGCACCCAAATCCACCGATTAGGCCGTTTCCGAATAAGACTTCGGAAACAAATCAGGATTCTTAATGCCCGAGGCAAGAATCCGCGCTATTCGCTATTGCGACGCTTGGGACATGAGCTAATTTATTGGGACTGACAATCCTTAAAAAAAATAATCGGCACCGCATATGATCCAAAGAACGGTCTATACCACTGAACACGAACAGTTTCGCGACAGCGTCAGCAAGTTCCTCGAAACCGAGGCCGCTCCCTATCACCACCAGTGGGAAAAAGACGGGCAGGTCGACCGCGAGCTGTGGCGCAAAGCTGGCGCCATGGGCTTTCTGTGCCCGCAAGTTCCCGAGGCGTACGGTGGCCTCGAGCTCGACTTCGGCTACAACGCCATCGTTGATGAAGAGATTTCCCGACTGGGTCTGACCGGAATCGGCTGGGGACTGCACTCGGATATCGCCGTGCCTTACATCGTCAATTACGGCACCGAAGAACAGAAGCAGAAGTACCTGCCCGGCTGTATCAGTGGCGATATAGTCACCGCAATTGCCATGACGGAACCCGGCGCCGGCTCGGACCTGCAGGGAGTTCGCACCAGCGCGATTAAAAATGGGGATCATTACGTCCTCAACGGTTCCAAAACCTTCATTACCAACGGCCAGCACGCAGACCTGGTAGTAGTGGTTGCCAAAACCAACCCCGGCGAAGGGGCCGCCGGCGTCAGCCTGCTGCTGGTGGAAGCCGACTCTCCCGGATTCAAGAAAGGCACCAACCTGGAAAAAGTGGGCATGAAAGCCCAGGACACCTCGGAACTGTTCTTCGACGATGTGAAAGTGCCGGTGGAAAACCTGCTGGGGGGTGAAGGCCAGGGATTTATCTATCTGATGCAGGAATTGCCGCAGGAGCGTCTCAGCGTTGCCGTCAATGCCATCGCCAACTGCGAGGCCGCCATTGGCTGGACCATCGATTACGTGAAAGAACGCAAAGCGTTCGGCAAGCCAATCGCCGCCTTCCAGAACACCCAGTTCAAACTCGCCGAACTCGACAGTGAACTCACCGCTCTGCGGGTGTTCATCGACCGCTGCCTGGAACTGCATTACGACAGCAAACTGGACGTATCCACTGCCGCCAAGGCCAAGCTGCTGGCTACCGATTTCCAGTGCAAGCTGCTCGATGAATGTATGCAATTGCACGGCGGCTTTGGCTATATGTGGGAATACCCCATCGCCCGCGCCTGGGCCGACGCGCGCGTCCAGCGTATTTACGCGGGCACCAATGAGATCATGAAACTGATCATCTCCAGGGAAATTCTGCGGGACTGAAGCCGTTGCGAAAGTACACCGGGTTCAGACCGTGAAGCGCAAGTCGGATCTGCCAGCGAAAATCTGCCCAGTGTGCCAGCGCCCCTTCCTCTGGCGACGCAAATGGAAACACAGCTGGGACAGTGTCCGCTACTGCAGTGAACGCTGTCGTCGTCAGCGCAAGCAGCAGCAACGCCCGCCATGAACCTGGTCTGGTTTCACAACAACCTCCGCTGCGCGGACAATGCCGCACTCACCGCCGCATGTGCAGGTAAAGGGCGGGTCATCGCGCTCTACTGTTTCGATCCCAAGTTTTTCCAGCGCGACGCCAACGGCTTTCTGCGCACCGAAAAATTTCGCGCACAGTTTCTCCTGCAGAGCCTGCAGGATCTTCGCCGCCAGCTTCGAGCACTCAATATACCGCTAATCATACGCCGCGGTTTCCCTGCCGATGAAATCACCGCGCTGGCGACAGATTGCGGAATTCGAGATATTTACCTGCAGCAGGAATGGACGCGGGACGAGCGCATTGAGATTGGTCACCTGCGCACGCACCGGCAAAACCAAACGCTCAAGCTGCACGCATATTACGACCAGTTTCTCGTGCATCCGGATGATCTCCCATACGGGGATGTTTCCGAGATACCTGAAGTTTTTACCGCGTTCCGCAAGGTGGTGGAAGCCAACTGGAATGTACGTGCAGCGCTTGCGATACCACCGGCGTGCCCAGCCGAAAATCGTCGCGCTCCGGTGCCAGAGGGCGAGCTCCCAACCCTCGTGGATCTTGGGCTGGATGGTTTTTCTATCGACCCTCGTAGCGCCTTTCCATTTGCAGGCGGCAGTACAGCGGGGGCGCAACGGTTGACACACTACTTCTGGCAGAGTGAAAACATCACTCGTTACAAGCAGACGCGCAATGGCCTTATCGGCACCGAATACAGCAGTAAGCTGTCTCCGTGGCTGGCCAACGGCAGCCTGTCCCCCCGCCAGGTCTACTGGGCGTTGCGTGCGTTTGAGCGTGACGTCATTGCCAATGAAGACACTTACTGGCTGGTGTTCGAGCTGCTGTGGCGGGATTTTTTTAAATACATATCCCGCAAGCATTGCGACCGAATATTCAGCCTCAATGGTATCCGCGGGCAGGAGTACGACTGGCACCACGACACGCAAACGCTGCAGAACTGGATCCGTGGGGAAACACAGTACGACTTTATAAATGCCAATATGCGTGAGCTGGCACTGACCGGCTGGATGAGCAACCGCGGCCGGCAGAACGTGGCCAGTTTCTGGGCCCGGGAAATGAAACAGGACTGGCGCATTGGTGCCGCCTGGTTTGAAAGCCTGCTGATCGACTACGACGTCCACAGCAATTATGGCAACTGGATGTACAACAGCGGCGTGGGCAATGCCCCCCGTGATCGACGCTTCAATATTCAACGGCAGGCCGAGCAGTACGATCCCGGCGGCAGCTACCGCCAGCTGTGGTGCAATCCACAAACTCCCATGCAAACTTGAGCAGCCATATGTCCCGCCGTCTGCAGACCAAATTGGGGTCTGGTACGGCTACTCACAACTCCTGATCCGACGCATCCAGTTTCACATCCTGATCAGTACCCGGCCTGCCCCACATAGGCGAGCCGGTACGGAATGCGGCTCGCGCAATCATATGAGCACCCACCGGCACCGTCAGGAAGAGAAACAAGATTGCAGCCACAGCCCGCGCAGTTATGCGCGCATCCTGGAAAAGAAGTGCCACCCCGCATAAAAGCAATCCGCAACACAGGGTCGCGGCCTTTCCTGAAGTACTCATGCGCATATAGATATCCGGCATTCGCACCAGTCCCACGGCCGCGGCAAGGCCGAAAAAGCTTCCCGCAAGAATGAGCAATGCCAGCAGCACTTCAGCGATCACCACGGTGACCTCCCGCATCGGCTCCCGGAGGGGAAACCGCTTCGCTGCGCTCCACAAAGCGTGCGAAGGCCACTGTTACCAGAAAGGCCACCAGAGCCAGTGCGATCGCCGCGTCCAGATAAATCGCCCGGCCGGACGCGATCGCCAACAGCGCACAGTAAGCCACTGCGAGGATATTCAGCACATCCAGCGCCACCACCCGGTCAGCCAGCGATGGGCCGCGAACGAGGCGGTAAAAACTCAAGGCTAACGCCAGCAACAAGAACCAGGATGCGACGTTCACCGCGAGAGTCAACAATGGTGAACGCCCTTCCATGATCATCTGTAACATCAGCCGAGAGCCTCCCGAATCCTTTTTTCCAGACCATCACGAAGCTCGCTGCGAAATTTTTCCGCATCGGTCACAAACATCGTGTGTACATACAGGGCATCGCCCGCTGGCGAAACGTCAAGCACCAGAGTACCGGGCGTCAGCGAAACCAGCTGAGAAAACAGCAGCAGCTGGTTGCGGTCGCGCAGCTCGGTGGGCACGCGAATTACCTGTGGACGACTGCGCCGTATCGGGGACAGAACTTCACGCGTAGTACGCAGGCCGGACACCAGCAGTTCGCGCAGAAAAAAAAGTGACAGCCCCAGGATATGTGGCAACCTGCGGAAGTATTCCCGGCGTCCCGAGTGCACCGGCGACAGCGCAATGGCACCGTAGCCAATCGCAAACCCCACCATAAAGTTCGCCAGCGAAGCATTGCCGGTCAGGGCTGACCAGCTGATCGCCAGAAGAATATTCATCAGAAAAAGCTTCACGCTGTATTCACCCCTATGCCCTCAGTTTCCGCGCCCGTTCAAAACCACATCGATGTAACCGGTCGGGTTTAACAGTTCCTCCGCCACAGCCTTGGAAAACGCGATCATCGGCTCCGGAAATAAACCCAGGCCCAGGGTAACAATCACCAGTACCACCGACGGTGCCAGCCGCTGTAGGCGCTCTGATGGATCGAACATGCGCAGTGGCTTTGGGCCATTGTGCGGATGGGGCTCCCAGAATGCCCCGGCCCAGATTTTGCTCATCGAATAGAGGGTCAGCGCGCCCGTCAGTAGCACTACCGCCACCACCCAGTAGGCCGCCTGCTCCAGACTTGCCATCACCAGCAGAAGCTTGGCCCAGAAGCCAGAAAGCGGCGGGAAGCCTGCAAGGCTGAACGCAGCGATAAAAAATAGCGCGGCCAGCAACGGGCTTGCACGGTAAAGACCTCCGATTTTTGCCAGTTCGAAACTACCCACCATGCGCCGGGCAGTACCGCTAATCAGCAACAAGTTGGTCTTGGCCACAATATTGTGGACCATGTAAAAGATGGAGCCAGCCAACGCCAGCGGGCTGAACAGCGCCAGCCCGAGTACCAGAAACCCGATCTGGCTGATGATGTGAAAAGCAAGAATTCTACGGAATTCGTATTGCGCTGCCGCACCCAGAACACCGGTGACCATGGTCAGCAGTGCCATTGCCAACAGCAGCTCGTGTGCCAGAGCCAGGTCTGCCGGGAAAATCAGCGTGAAAGTCCGTATTAGTGCGTAGACCCCCACCTTGGTCAGCAGCCCGGCAAAAACTGCCGTGACCGCCACCGGCGGTACGTGATAAGACGCAGGTAACCAGAAAAACAGAGGAAACAATGCGGCCTTGATGCCAAATGCACCGATAAACAACACTGCCAGCGTATTGATTGCAGCCGGCTGCTGTACCTCCGCCATCGCCAGATGCAGGGCTGCCATATTCAGAGTGCCGGTGAGACCGTATATCAACCCAATAGCGATCAGCATCAGCAAGGTCGATACGAGATTAAGCGCCACATACTTAATGCCACCATCCAGCTGCAGCCGGTCGCCGCCCAGCACCAGCAGCGCGAACGAAGCGATGAGCATCACCTCGAACCAGACGTAGAGGTTGAACAGGTCGCCGGTGACAAAACTGCCACAGACACCAGCCAACAGCAGTTGGAAAAATCCCTGGTAGCCCAACCGCTCACGACGCCGGTCGATATCCGCCAGCCCAAACACCGCCACCGACACCCCCACCAGCCCGGCGACCAGTAGCATGATGGCGCTGAGCCGATCAGCCACCAGCGTAATACCAAAAGGGGCAGGCCAGTTACCCATCTGCGCCGCGAGCGGCCCGTGCCGGATGACCAAAATGAAAATGCCCGCGGTCACCAGCAGCAACGCAACACACCCGAACAGTCCGATGGTGCGTGCCAGCCACACTTTGTTGCGGACCATCAGCGCCAGAAGCCCGGCGACAATGGGGATCAAAAATGGCAGCGCCAGCAGCCAGCCCAAGTCAGTGCTCCCCATCGGCCATGGGGGGCTCCGCCAGACGCATGGTGCTGGCATCGAGGGTACCCAGATCGCGATAGCAGCGCACAATCAGCGCCAGCGTGAATGCCAGCAAGCCAAAGCCAATAACGATCGCTGTCAGAATCATCGCTTGCGGCAGAGCGTTCGCCACCGGCTCCGCCGGTGCTTTCAGTCCTTCCGGCACCAACGGCGGCACCGCACGCGTTAGCCGACCAACGGCAAAGATCGCCAGATTCGCAGCATTGCTCAGCAACACCAGGCCAAACATGTAACGCAGCAGGTTAGCCGTCAGCATCAGGTAAACACCTGTAGCGGCCATGATGCCGACGAGTACAGCCAGGGCCGTTTCCACGTCAGTCTTCCTCCAGGGTAAAGAACAGGGTCAGCACCGAGCCCAGTACCGTCAGGTAAACCCCGATATCGAACAGCAAAACCGTACTGAGGGGTACGCCCTTGTCACCTGCATCACCGCCAACAAACAGCCACAGACCGGTGAAGGGCGGCTGCCCCCACAACCCACCAGGTACTGCAGACAGCGCCGCCAGCAGTGCGCCGCTGGCGGCCAGTCGCGTCGGCGAGACACGCAGCGCCACGCGCGCAGTGCGGACATCCCAGGCCAATGCATAGAGAATGAACGCTGCCGCCGCAATCAGGCCGGCGATAAATCCGCCGCCCGGCAGATTGTGGCCGCGCAGCAGCATGTAGACCGAAAACAACAGCAGCAGGGCTACCAACAGGCGTGTTGCCCCCTGCAGCACAATGGAATTCACAACCTGCGCCCCGGGTTTTTCAGCTGTTGCGATCCCCTGCGCCTCAGTGAGCCCCCGAGCAGGGCGGCAGCCCCCACAGCGGCGATCAGAACCACTACCACCTCGGCGAATGTATCCAGGGCACGGAAGTCCACCAGGATGACGTTGACGATATTGCGCCCGAATGCCTCCGGCACCGCAGCCTGCTCAAAGTAGTCTTTAGTACCGCTGTCGAATGGCTGTTGCAGCACCACCAGCATCGTCAGGGTAACGGCGATCCCCACCGATGCGGCCAGCGCAGCATCGGCGATGCGCCACCGGGGAATATGGATCTCGCTGGCCAACGGCAGGCGGTGCAAAACCAGGGCCACCAGCACCAGGAAGAGGGTCTCCACCAGTAATTGTGTGATCGCCACATCCGGCGCGCCGAAGAACAGGTAAATCAGCGCGATGCCCACTCCCATGGCGCCCAGGCTGCAAATCGCCGTCAGCGGCTCACGACAGCCGGCCGCCACCAGCGTACCTGCCAGCACCAGAGCCAACGCCGCCCATCCCTTGACGGTCAGGCTGGGCCAGTTCAGCTCACCCGACAGACCGCCACTATCTGCCAGTACCCATAACAGACAGACAGCTACGGCCCCGAAGGTCACCGCCAGATAACCCTTCAGAAAACCGTGCTGCAGAAAACGCGTCTGCACATACGCACCCCGCCGCAACGCGGCCAGCGCGCGATCCCAGAAACGGTCTGCACTAAAGGGAAGACAGCGCGCCGCCAGACTCAGCAGCGCCCGGGTGCGGTGCTGCCACACAAAGGCGGCAACCCCCAATGCCAGCGTCAGTACACTCAAAAGCAGAGGCAGATTTATCCCGTGCCAGAGCTTCAGCTTTACCACTTCCGGCCTGCCAAGGATCGCAGTCACCGCGGGCTGCACCAGACTGTCCGCGACCAGCCCCGGTGCCAGGCCGAAGGTCAACCCCAGGGCGGCGAGCAGCAGTGGCCCGACCCACAAAGCCGCCGGTGCCTCGCGGACCTCGGCCAGCGCTGCAGGCCGACGGCCGCAGAAGGGCTTCAGTACCACCGTGGCAGCCACAGCCACCATAAGCGCATTGGCAAACACTGCCGCCCCGGCCACCAGCACCGGCTCCGTGGCAATTGCCAGGGCGCCCTCGTACTTCAGTTCCTTACCGATAAAACCGAGAAAGGGCGGGAAGCCCGCCATCGAGAGACCCGCCGCCAACGCGGCAATAAACGTCACCGGCAGCCGCCCGGCCAGACCGCCCAATGCATGGAGATCCCGGGTACCAGTCTGGTGATCGACAATGCCCACCACCATAAACAGCGCCGCTTTATAAAAAGAATGCACCAGGATAAATGTGACCGCGGCCGCCACCGCCACGGTGTCGTCAGAACCCAGAAACATGGTCAAGGTGCCCAGCGCCACCAATGTCGTGTACGCGAGGGCCAGTTTGAGGTCGGTCTGGCGCAATGCCATCACCGCGCCCATGACCGCCGTAGCAGCCCCTACCAGCGTCAGAGTCCAGATCCACAGGTCAGTGGAAGCCAGCACCGGATGCAGCCGCGCGATCAGATAGATGCCGGCCTTGACCATGGTCGCTGAATGCAAATAGGCACTCACCGGAGTCGGGGCCGCCATAGCATTGGGCAACCAGAAATGGAGGGGAACCTGTGCAGATTTTGCAAAGGCACCAAGAATAATGAGTGTAAAAATTGCGGTGTAGAGTGGGCTTTCCCGCATCCGCTCGCCCTGCGCCAACACGACTAGCAGATCGAAACTACCCGCGGTAATGCCCAGCAGAAGCAGTCCCGCAAGCAATGCCAGGCCACCGAGAGCGGTAATCAGTAGCGCCTGTAATGCCGATCGCCGTGCGGTGGCGCTGGCATGGTCAAAACCGATCAGCAGGTAGCTGGCAAGCGTGGTAATTTCCCAGAATACAAACAGCGTGATCAAGTTGCCTGCCAGCACCAGGCCGAGCATGCCAGACATGAACAACAATAAATAAAAGTAAAAACGCGGCAACAGAGGGTGACCGCGAAGGTAACCGGCAGCATAGACAGTGACAAAAATACCGATACCACTAACCAGCAGCGCGAAAAGCAGGCTGAGGCCATCAACCAGAAAATAAAGTGCCACCCCAAGGCTCGGCACCCACTCGATGCCAAAAACCAGTGCACCCTGGGCATGTACCGGATCCAGCAGCGTCAATAGCCACAGCGTAATCGTGATCGGTACCACCAGCACCGCAAGTTGCAGCGCCGTGTGTCCTCTCCGGCCCGTGGAATACTCTTGGCTATGCGTCAAAATCCCTTTCCGGCACGAGCTGCGCGCCGCCTCAGCGAGTCTGTTCGTTATTTGCAGTCGCCAGCAATTGTAGTCCGGCGGATGCCGAGCAGAGGTGAGGAGCGTCGCCGCGCCCGCCGTCTTTAGACAGGCTGCCATCAAATGAGTACATATCCTTTCGAAAAACACCTCTCGTAGCTGAAGTCAGCCCTGGCCTGCGCGTCTCTCGTGCAAAGTGGTTACAGAATACAAAGAAAGAGCCGGCCTGGTTGCAGCAAACTACACACAGCCGACGGTATGTGATTACCAACCAACCCCTTTTCACCCACCTCCAGACCTCCCATTTTCCGTCGGAACCATGTTATAAAACACGTCACACAAAAATTGCGGAACCGCGCACCTGCCCCGCACCCGTTTTCCACGACGCGGGCGAGCGGGATCACAGCGCCTTCACGCCCTTCAATATCTTTCGCGGTGGAGTCCTGCCTCCCCATTGGTTATGGAGAACCAATTTTGAAAGAAAAGCCACTTGCTTCCGCGTGGTTTGTCATAGTGCTGCGCCAGGTACGCCGACAAAACCTGATCCGCCTGATCGCCAGTGCCCTCTGGCTGCTCGCCGCGCTATCTGCAATGCACGCAAACTTCCAGCCTTTCGAGAATGATATTGCCCTGTTTCCGCTGGTCACGCTCACCGGTGCAGTCGCTCTGCTATTACTTGGCCGATACAGTGCCGCCACTATTGAATCGCGCCTAGGTATTGGTGACGACTAAATGGAAAAGTACCAAGTAATCACGCGCGGACGCGTTGTCGAAGGGCGCTCAGTGGAGCACGTGGGGCTAAACCTGCAAAAGCAATTTGGGCTCGAGCCGTCAGTAGCGAACCGCTTGCTGTCCGGCAAGGTGGTAACGATCAAGAAAAAACTGGACTGGGCCAGTGCGCGATCCTGGCAACAGAAGCTGACCAAAGTGGGGCTGCGCACCGAGCTGAAAATCCAGTTTACCCCCGAGTGTTTTAAGGCCGGAATTACAGAAACCACCAAGCACAGCAAATCGACCAAACACGACCAGACAATCCTGATCCCGGAATCCCACAGGATAGCGCCGCCACTGGTCAGCCTGCCTCATACGCAGGAGATCAAAACCCAGCGGGGTCAATCTGCGGTAAAGCTAGACACCTATTCAGCCTACTGGAATCCACTGGTACTCCTGCTGGCCTGCACATTTGTCGGGCTGATCTTGCAGCGCTATTTACTGCATTTTCTGTCGGTCCACCTTCAGCAAAATCTCCTGGTCACTATTTCCGGCATCGCCTTCCTGTTACTGACCATTATCTGCCTGCCGCGCTGGCTGCAGCCTCGACAGCTCTATTCACTGAGCGATAGCCAGCACCAGGAACGTATCGCTGTACTTGAACAGTGCAATACCAAAATTGGCCGTATCCAGCACCGGATCTACAACGATAACGGCACCCATATCGCCAGTTTGCAGCACTCCGCAGAGAGCGCCGAACTATGCGACGCAGGGGGCATGCAGCTTTTTCAGTGGCACCGGCATATACGGGTCACCCATAGCGGACAGGAGCTGGCGAACCAGATACGTGACCAGTTGCTGGAAAACACCGCCCTCGGCACCGTCGCCACCTATTCGGAGTACCTGGGAAAACTGTTCGGTTTTATGCGCAGGAAGCGCGCGGGCAAGGCCACACACAACGGCGATCAGCAATGGCTGCTCGATTCCGCGCGCCCGGTACTCAACGCCGGTGGCAATCTCGTGGCTCTGGTATACCTGGAGCCCGAGCCCGCAATAAAGTTGCTGGATTCGGAGCGGACGACCACGGAACAACTCATGCTGCTGGCCTTTTGCTGCCAGCTGATTCGCAACCCGCTGGCCTAAGCAACATGAAGCGCTATACCTTTGAATTCAACGGAAAGCTGCACCCTTCAGCCAAGCCCGGCGAGGTTGCCACTGCCCTCGCTAACATATTCCAGGTCTCGATCGAGGATACGCTACCGCTGCTGGATGGCCGCAGCAGCTTTCGCCGTGAGGGTATCAACCAGTTTACCGCCAGGTCATACCAGCGACAGTTTGCAAAAATTGGCGCTCTAGGGGAAATCAGCGAAGTACGTGACCAGGTCGCGCAACAAACGGATGTGAGACTGGAAAATCAGCCAGCGAACGCCCAGCCTGCCGCGCTATCACAATCGGCCAATGACTCCGGCGATGCCCCGGCTTGCCCCAAATGCCAGTCCCATGAAATTACACCGGAGCAGTGCCAGTCCTGTGGCCTCTACTTTGAAAAATACCGCCAGGCAGAGTCGCTAGCCGCGCAAGTGAGTGGTGATACTGCAGAGCCACAGGATTCGCAACATTTCGCCCTGCCCGAAGTCACCAGCGCGGATGGAGAAAGTATCAGGGCTGCGAAATGGCTGTCACTTTCGGGCCTTTTTCTTACCATCGTGTTTATCGCTGATGGCTACCTGAACAAGGTACAGGCACTGCCCGGTGCCGGCATCGATTTCGGCTACTGGCCTTTCATTATCGGACACCTGCTCCTGCTCAGGGCTTGCTTCCTGTTCGCGGAAGTCAAGGGCTACTCCAGTAAAGTCGGCCTGCTCGGCCTCCTCAGCCTCGCCGGACTGGCGATCCTGCTCCTGCTCCCGGATCGCCGGCAAGGGGCCTCGGGGGTATCCTTGGTTACGCTGGCGGCATCCGTAGTATGCATCGCAGTATCAGTGAACTGGCTTGCCGGATTTGGCGCGAAACGCGAAGCCATGGAGCAAATTTCCCTTGCGGCCAAGCAGCTCAGTCTCGGCAGAAATGAATATCCCAGCAGCGAACTGGATGATGCACAGGCGATTTACGACCGCGAGCAACAGGAAATGCGGGAGTTTCTCGAGCAGTCGCTGGCCAAGCTTCGCACCCATAAACTGCGCCCCAATGAAAGCAGTGAAGTCGCCAGCGCAATATTTTCCGCACTCGCACGATACGCAGTCTGGCGCAACTACCAGACCTATCTCCATTTCGAAAAGCAGCAGCAACTACCTGAAGCGCTGGAACGCAATGCCGTCAAGCGGGATCAGCGCCTGTTTGCAGGTATCCTGCATACCCAGATAGATCAGGAAAGTCAGCCGCGGCTATTCGAGGAGAAAACCCACTGGGTATTTGGTACCAATCCGGAGCTGGTCAATCCGTTCTGGAACACATTCAACAACCATCTCTGGTCCGTTTTCGAGCAGATCCGTTCGGCGCGTGAGCAAGCCATCTGGCAACAGCGCAGAGCCGGAACCTCACCTGAGTCACTGGCGAATGACAACATCAACCTGAAGGATCTGTCCCTGCCAAAATTCCCCAAAACCTCCATCGAAGTCACCGACCGTACAATTACCTACCGCGCCCCTGTCGGGCCCCTGGCGGCCGAGCCACTGACATTGGCGCTCTATCTGGAGCCATTCAAGCGACCATTCGGGAAACCGGGCGTCCTGGTCAGATTCGTTGTCATTTCACCGGGGTTTCCGCAGAAATACCTGTACGGCGATTTCAACGCCTTGAAGAATTACTCGGAGTTCTATCTGGAAAAGTAGGCAGGAGAAAACCGTTACTGGCCGGGGAACGTAGAACACACTACTTTCAAACAGAAACACCTCATCAGTAACCAAGGGACGGAACCAGCTGTTGAAAACCCTGCGACTGATCCTCGGCGACCAGCTCAATCACAGCCACTCCTGGTTCCGTAGCGACGATGCCGACACCCTGTATTTCATCGCCGAGATGCGCCAGGAGACCGACTACGTCCGTCACCACATCCAGAAAGTCGTCGCCTTCTTCGAGGCGATGCAAGCTTTTGCGGAGTGGCTGCAAGCGCGGGGCAAGCAGGTCATCCACTACCGCCTCGACCATCCGGACAACACCCAGAAGCTCGGCACCAATATCGCCAACCTGGTCCACTCCCACGGTATCCAGAAATTTGAATATCAACAGCCCGACGAATACCGGCTCGACCAGCAGCTGCAACAGCTGGCCGACGACCTCAGTATCGAATCAGAGGCCTTCGACAGCGAACACTTCCTGACAGGCAGAGATGAGCTGGCGCGCTTTTTTGACGGCAAAAAGTCACTGCTGATGGAGAGTTTCTACCGGCATATGCGGCGCCAGCACAATGTACTGATGGATGGCGACGCGCCGACCGGCGGTGAGTGGAACTACGATAAAAGCAACCGCAAGAAGTGGAAAGGTGAACCCGCCATTCCCCACGAACGCGGCTTCCGCAAGGATGTGCGCGAGACACTGCAGCGCATCGAGCAGGCCGGGGTACAGACGTTCGGGCAGATCGATGCGCTGCATTTTTCCTGGCCCACCACCCGCGAGGACTGCCTGAAAGTGCTGCGGCACTTCTGCACACACCTGCTGGTGCACTTCGGCGACTTTCAGGATGCCATGGATCCGGACGAGACCTACCTGTTCCACAGCCGCCTCAGCTTCGCCATGAACTGCAAACTGTTACACCCCCGCGAAGTCATCGATGCAGTCATCGCACACTGGCAACAAAACAAAGACACCATTTCCATCAACGAAGTCGAGGGTTTCGTGCGGCAGATCCTCGGCTGGCGTGAATATATGCGCGGAGTCTACTGGCGCGAGATGCCGGGCTACGCCAGGTGTAATCGCCTGCAGAACCACAACTCACTGCCGGACTTTTACTGGACCGCAGACACACGCATGAACTGCCTGCACCAGGCGATCAAAAACAGTCTCGAGCACGCCTATGCGCACCACATCCAGCGCCTGATGATTACCGGCAATTTCGCCCTGCTTACCCAGGTACACCCAGACCAGGTCGATGCGTGGTATCTGGGTATTTATATTGACGCCATCGAGTGGGTCGAGATCACCAATACCCGTGGCATGAGCCAGTTTGCCGACGGTGGCCTGGTAGCTACAAAACCCTATATCAGCAGCGGCAGCTATATCAACAAGATGAGCAATTACTGCCAGGATTGCCACTATAACGTGAAGGAAAAAACCGGCGAAGATGCCTGCCCATTCAACAGCCTCTACTGGAATTTCCTCGCGGAGAAACGCGAGTACTTTAACGAAAATCCACGTATGGCGATGATGCTGAGCCTACTGGACAAAATGGATTCGGAAGAACTCGCAGACCTTAAGAAGCGGGCCCGTCAGATTATCCATGCGCCTGACACCTTTTGACCCGTTGCAGTCAGGGCCAGAATGAGGTTATTCATCGCTGGCCCCGAAATCTTATCAGGCACCAAAGGCTTTGACTGAAGCACCGGCAATCGGGGCTATATTGCAGTGACACACGGCAATTATTGAGGTCGCCGACCTGATGCATGTATTTCTGCGCTTATTTATCGCAACACTGCTTGGCGTAACCCCGCTACTGGCGCTGGGCGCAGGCACAGCGGACACCATATTCCACAACGGCACTATCCTTACCATCAATGACGCGCAGCCCAAAGCAGACGCCGTGGCAGTCAAGGATGGAAAAATCCTCGCGGTTGGAAAATACGAGGACGTGTCAAAAACCGCCGGCGTAAACACGCAGAAAGTTGATCTCGCGGGCAAGACCATGCTCCCCGGCTTTGTGGATTCCCATGGTCACGCATGGATGATCGGCATCCAGGCAATGACCGCGAATCTTTTGCCACCGCCGGACGGCACGGGCAAAGACATCCCTTCGCTGCTGAAACTGCTGAAAGACTGGGCCTCAGCCAACCAGAGCGCCATCAAACAGATCGGCTGGATAGTCGGTTTCGGCTACGACAATTCACAGCTGGCAGAACAGCGACACCCTACCCGCAAGGATCTCGACCAGGTTTCCACAGAACTCCCGATCCTGATCATTCACCAGTCCGGGCACATTGGTGTGGGCAACTCGAAGGCACTGAAAATTGCAGGCATCTCTGCTGACACCAAAAACCCGGAAGGCGGCGTGTTCCAGCGCGAGGCGGACGCCAAGACGCCCAATGGGGTCGCAGAGGAATATGCGTTCTTTCAGCTTGCCGCCGCCTTTGGCAAGTCGCTGGACGCGCAAGCCAACGAGCGCTTTGCGATCGAAGGTACCAGGCTGCTCGCGTCCTATGGCTACACCACCGCGCAGGAGGGGCGGGCCACCGGCGCCTCGTTGAATGCGCTAAGGCGCGTGGCAGACAGCGGCGCGTTGAAGATCGACGTGATCGTCTACCCGGATATTCTTGAGGTTCCTGATATCCACCCTACGCGGGAATACCACCACCACCTCCGGGTGGGCGGCGCCAAGCTCACCATCGACGGCTCGCCCCAGGGAAAAACCGCCTGGCTGACCAAGCCCTATTTCAAACCGCCACCGGGCCAGGACAAGGACTACCGCGGCTATGCCGCCATCACCGAACAGCAGACGCTGGACGCTGTAGAGAAAGCCTATGCCAACAACTGGCAGATTATCGTGCACTGCAATGGCGATGCTGCCATCGACCTGTTCATCAAGGCGGTCAAGGCCGCCGAAGCCAAGCATCCGAAGGTACACAACCGCCCGGTACTGATTCATGGGCAGACATTGCGCAGGGATCAGGTGGACGAGATCAAGAAACTTGGGATTTTCCCTTCACTGTTTCCCATGCATACCTTTTACTGGGGTGACTATCACCGGGAATCCGTACTCGGGCCGGAGCGCGCGGAAAATATCTCGCCCACCGGCTGGATACTTGAGCAGGGGATGATGTTCGGCACCCACCACGATGCGCCGGTAGCGCTGCCGGATTCCATGCGTGTGCTCTCTGCCACCGTGACGCGCCGCACCCGCAGCGGCCGCGTGCTCGGCCCGCAACATCGCGTACCGGTAGCAACAGCACTGAAAGCCATGACGCTGTGGCCAGCGTGGCAGCATTTTGAGGAAGACAAAAAGGGATCTATTGAAGTGGGAAAACTCGCTGATCTCGTTGTACTTTCTGACAACCCACTGACAGTGCCACAAGATCAGCTGGATGATCTCAAGGTATTGCAAACCTACAAAGAGGGGTTGTCGGTCTACAAGCGCGGATCAGCACAAGCGGCTGCACCATCTCCAGCCCTGTTCGGCATGACATTGCCCGGATTAAGATTGCCCGACGTAATCGCAGCCAATCTGCATGAGCCAGGTATCAATCATTTACATGGGGATGGATGTTTTAATGATGCCCTGAGCCTTTTGTTAAATGCGGTGGAGGAAAGCAGCCGGGAATAACCACTGCCCCGGCTGAATTCCTACAAGCATGCTTACATGTCCTCGACCTGCGACTAAGGGCAGTCCGTACAAAAGTCCCCGCTTAATTTCCCGGTAGTCGCGCCGAACAGGGCGTCACCAACGTAGCCTTCGGTGGCCTCGAGCACGACCCCTTCAGACTCGCTATAGAGGCTGCCGCTGGCACCTGAAAACTTGCCAGAACCGCCGGTGACATTGTAAGTCACCCCGAGTTCGAAGTGGTTCTGGCCATCATTGGTGTCCACGTACATACAACCATCTGGATTTACTGGCGCGCTGCCTGACCCGGCTTCCAGGTAAAGCTGCCCCTTTTTGAACGTCAATACAGCCCTTGACTTAGACACAAAAAATGCGATTCCGTCAAACTGACCATCCGCACTTTTGCAATAGCGCGCCGGGGAGAAGTAAGTCAGGTCACTGAGCGTTTGGCTCTGGTATTCTCCAGGGCCTTTCTTGTCGGTACTGCCATTCGCAATCGTTGAAATAACTGTCTCTCCATTAAACGTAAAAAATGAGGTCTCAAAAGACCCGGCAAATTCTCCCTTTTTGATACTGTATTCTTCGGCGCTGGCGACATTGCCACTGCACAAAGCAGCCGCAAAAACCATTGTGGCCGCCGTGTAACCCCTCTTTCCCGATACTGATTTCATGCGCCCTCCAATTGGCGTTTTTCCCCATTTTTACGCAACAGCCGGCAAAGAAATGAGGCAGTTAAGTGACGTAATGCCTGAACAGGCTGACTACTTCTGGCTAGAGGAGAATAGACGAGCGAGGGATAAACCTCGCTTCAAGTGGCGCGGGGCAGAACCCGTTAACAGTGATGATATCGGGCGAGAAAGTGAAATTGACAATCAGAATCCTACTGTGCGATAGCTACTGCGCAGGAATCACGATACTGCTTTGGGCTGATACCAAACTGCTGATGAAAGCGCCGACTGAAATGGCTCAGATGGCGATAACCGAGGTCGAAACATACGCGCGTCACGGACTCGCCCCGCGCCAAGCGCACTTTGGCCGCCTCCATACGCAGGTGCTGCTGGAATTCCAGGGGCGTGCAGCCAAGGTGTTTTTTGAATTCACTGAAAAAACGGCTGCGGCTCATGCAGGCGATTTTTCCCAGCAAATCAATATCCAGCGGCTGATCCAGGTTTTGCTGGATATGATGCAGCGCCGCGCCCAACCCATTGACCTCAGGATTGCTCTCGCACAGGCTCAGCAGGAAGCTTCGCGTTTGCTGGCGCAACATGCGCACAACCAGCTCGCTGATGCCGAAATCCACCAGTAAATCACGATCGTCGGAATTCTCGGTAAACGTACTAACCAGGCGCTGCAACAGCGACTGTGTAGCCGGGCTGTGGCGAGTGTGAATCAAAGAATCCGGGCGGTAACGCCAATCCTCGAACTCTCGCTGTAGCGGTGCCGTGCCATTCAACTGAGCACAGATCTTCTCAACCCGTTCGCGGGTTATTTCGACGGTCAGGCAGGAGGTTGGGTTTTCAATCCGCGCTTCGGGAAAGTCAATCGCAACCCGCTCGCCGGGAGCCAGCACAAAAGACTCCTGGGGCAGGAAGTCTGCACTGTAGTCATTGGCGGCATGCATGACTTTGCGCCCACTGATCATGCCGCAATACAGCAATTCGCCCGCAGACAGGCCAACCCGCTCAGCGGGGAGATAGGTGTCGTAAATGCTCAGTTCGGAGCTGGGGCCGGCAAACGACACCCGGTTCTCCACCAGCTCCCGCGGCTGACGCCGGCTGCAGGTCAGTGCTTCGCTCATAGGATTTCTGTCGTTGTTTTTATTTTATTGCAAGGCGCTGGATTCAGGGTCAACTGATCTGTACTCAGGGGAAAGTACCCTGCGCCCACAGTCGTTATGTTCTAGTGGCCAACAACCCAATAAGCCGGGGATCTCATCGCGCTTCAAGAGTACCCCCGGTGCCGGTAGAGCACAACGCCTCCGGCAGGCACCAACAAACAGAATAATCTCCCGAAGAGGAAAATAGCGATGATCTATGCACAACCCGGACAGGATGGCGCCCTGATCAACTTCAAAGCGCGCTATGAAAACTTTATCGGTGGCGAGTGGGTGCCACCGGTTCATGGCAATTACATGGAAAATATTTCGCCGGTGACCGGCGAGGTATTCTGTGAAGTGCCCCGTTCCAGCGCAGCCGACATCGAGTTGGCACTGGATGCCGCCCACGCCGCCAAAGATGCCTGGGGCAAGACCGCCGCCGCCGAACGCGCCAATACCCTGCTGAAAATTGCCGACCGCATCGAGCAGAACCTGGAACTACTGGCGGTGGCCGAAACCTGGGATAACGGCAAGGCCGTGCGCGAAACACTGGCCGCAGATATCCCGCTGTCGGTTGATCACTTCCGCTACTTCGCCGGCTGCCTGCGCGCACAGGAAGGCAGCATGGCGGAGCTCGACGAGCACACGGTTTCTTACCACCTGCACGAACCACTGGGCGTGGTCGGCCAGATCATTCCGTGGAACTTCCCGATCCTGATGGCCGCCTGGAAACTGGGCCCTGCCCTGGCCGCGGGAAATTGCGTGGTTCTGAAGCCCGCAGAGCAGACGCCAGCCTCGATTCTGGTGTTGATGGAACTGATCAGCGATCTGGTGCCCGCCGGGGTAATCAATATCGTCAATGGTATCGGTGAGGAAGCCGGCCAGGCACTGGCCTCCAGTAACCGCATCGCCAAGATCGCGTTTACCGGCTCCACCGCCGTCGGTGGTCACATCCTCAAGTGTGCAGCGGACAACCTCATTCCTTCAACCGTGGAGCTGGGCGGTAAATCCCCGAACATCTACTTCGCCGATGTGATGCAGCAGGAAGAGGCATTTATCAGCAAGGCGGTGGAAGGACTGGTGCTGGCGTTTTTCAACCAGGGGGAAGTCTGCACCTGCCCATCCCGCGCCCTGATCCAGGAATCCATCTACGACGACTTTATGCAGCATGTGGTCACACGCACCAGGACAATCAGGCGCGGTAACCCGCTCGATACGGAAACACAGGTCGGCGCCCAGGCTTCGGTGGAGCAGTTCGACAAGATCATGACCTATATCGAAATCGGCCAGCGTGAAGGCGCCGAGGTCATTTTTGGCGGCGGCGCCGAACAGCTCGAGGGCGAATTCCGCAAGGGTTATTACGTACAGCCGACACTGCTGAAAGGCCACAACCAGATGCGTATTTTCCAGGAGGAAATCTTCGGCCCGGTGGTGGGTGTCACTACGTTCAAGGACGAGGCGGAGGCGCTGGCGATTGCCAACGACACCGAATACGGACTGGGCGCAGGCGTGTGGACCCGGGACATGAACCTCGCCTATCGCATGGGCCGCAATATCCAGGCCGGGCGCATCTGGACCAACTGCTACCACCAGTACCCGGCCCATGCCGCCTTCGGTGGCTACAAGAAGTCCGGCATCGGCCGTGAAACCCACAAACGGGCGCTGGAGCACTACCAGCAGACCAAAAACCTGCTGGTAAGTTACGACACCAACCCGCTCGGTTTTTTCTGATCCATCATCCTGTAGGCATACTTGGGGAGCTTCGGCTCCCCTTTTTTAATGCCTTGTGCAAAATCAGGACGCCAGCATTTTGCGCAGGGATCGCTCGATCTGCCCGCCGCAATAACTGCGCTCCCAAACGCTACGCTGCTGCTCCAAGAAGTGCCGTATCGCAGGGCGCCCTTCAATGCGCCTTACCAGGGCCAACACCGCAGGCGCGTGCTCTTCCAGATCCGCCTCCAGAGCAGGAAACGCATACATCATGGTTCCAAACAACGCAGAAGTGGCGATATCCGCTACCGAAACCGTTGAGCCAAGCAGAAAGCCTTCGTCTTTTTCCAGACCATGATCCAACCCGGTCTTTTCGAAAACCCTCATCCAGTCCGAAAGGCGTGAGTAGCGGAAGGTCTCCCAGCTTTTCCTGTCCCACATCGCCAGCCCGTGGAAGTTGGTGATTTCCAGAAGCACGTCATTGCAATCAAGGATAGTTTTCAGGGCAAGGGTATGGGTTTCGTCACGCTTGGGCAGGTAGCCATATCGCCTGGCGACGTGCATCATTATCGCCGGCATCTGCGAAAAATATTTCTTGAGTTGGTAGTCATACAGGTAGGGCGAGGCCATGCCGGGGTTAGCAATTTTTAAGCTACGCTCCGGGTAAATTTCGGTAGCATCGTGCTTTGTATAGGCCGCATTCACATCTTCCAGAAGTAGCTGGATAAATACACCGCGAAATGGGAGATCCCAATAGTAGAGTTTATAGTCCATGGTTCGTGGGCGTCCTTCCTGATACCCGCTACATGCAAGCGGGCATTGCGTTCAGCACCAGCAGAAATGCAATCCCCAGCAGTGGCCGTGGCCCTTTTTATTACAGGCACAACGGGTTTTCGGGCAACTGCCGAAGCACTTGGTAAACCAGCGCCGATCTTTCTTCTTGAGTGGTTCGCGGAACCAGTGTGAATGACACTCAAAATAGGGCCAGGGATGCCCGGGATCCGGGGGGCTCGGGATATAGTCGATATGCGTTGCCAGCATTTCCCCGCGGAAGCACGGCGACACCAGCTCGCTCGCGCCGTTCTTTTTTCCCTTCCCGGAGAAGCTGACCGCGAGCCGCAACATGGCGCTCACCGGAAAATCACCGAGATTACCCTCGCTTTCCAGCAGTTCCATCAGGTCGTCAAAGGTCACCTCACCAAAATCGATATCCAGGTGAAACGATTCCGGAGGCTTCTTGCTACTGTCGAGCTCCTGCTCCCACTCCTCGACCAGGGCCGCACGGAGATCCGCACTGTGCTCGGCAAAGTGCAGGTTTGCAGCAACCCACTCACCTTTGCAATGTCCGGGCAGCACCAGGCGCACAACCGGGATGATACCGACAACAAACGTTTCACCAACCGTTTTGACGTCACCGGGCAGGCGAAACTGGGCCTGATCCCTCGGATCATCCGGAACCAGCTGCGAGATGTGATGGAGAGATCGCCAGTCCGGAGCGCCGACTTTAAGGTGACCACAAGCCATATCTTCCTCCTGCAAACCTTCTACTGCCACTTGAGCAGGTGGGAAGCGCCCTCCCTCGCGAGCAAGCGTTTTCCCGCATATACAAAGGTTATAGGCTCGGGCGCCGTAGATGGCGAAAAGCAGCGGATCGGCGTATTAGTGCGCTACCTGCACCACCTCCGAAGCCGCTGCGGCCTCGGTCAGCTGCGCGCCGTCAATTAGTGTCACTTCACCGAATCCCAGGTTTTGCAAACGACTGAGCTGCGTGGCCCTGTCGCCGACAACCACCCAGATCATGGAATCCGGCTGCATATAGGTTTCAGCGATTTTCTGCACATTCTGCACCGTCATGCCATTGGCAATAGCCTCGCGCTGGCGCACGTAGTCGGCAGGCCAGCCGTAGGTGCTCATGTTTTCCAGCAGGCCGAGTTTGGCGTTCGCGGTCTCGAACGCACGCGCGTTGCTTCGGGTCAAATAGGAGCGTGAGGTTTGCAGGTCTTCCCCGGTATAGGTCGGCGCATAGTCCTTGAGAATATCGCGAATCAGCTCCACGGATTCCGCAGTGACATTGGCGCGCACGCCGGTGCCGATCTGGAAGACACCCTGGGTTTTCTCCGCTGCGAGGCCGGAACCGATGCCGTAGGTGTAGCCTTTGCCTTCACGCAATTCCTGGGTGAGGCGCGATGCAAAACCGCCGCCGCCGAGAATGTAGTTGGTGAATACAGCGGGGTAGTAATCCTCCGACAGCGCAGACATGGCTGGGCGGCCGATGCGCAGTACCGACTGCTTGGCATCCGGCACGTCCACAAAATATATACCCGGTGCCACAGCCACGGACGGTGGATTGGGGATTTCCACCTTGTGTGCGGGCCAGCGCTTTGCGAGTGATTCGGTGGCGGCAATAAATTTTTCCCGGGTGATATCACCCACCACATGGGTGCGGGTCACGCTGGGCGACAGGTAGTCGCGGTGGTAGGCCTTCAGGTCGTCCATGGTGATGGCAGACACAGAGTCCTCGGTACCCAGCAGGCTGTAACCTCGAACGCTGTCCTTGCCATGCAGCAGGCGCGCAAAGGTATTGCTGGCAATGGCGTTGGGCTCGGAGGCGGCGCGGGTCAGCTGGCTCGCCACATTCTTCTTGGCGAGTACCAGTTCGTTTGCGTCCCAGCGCGGCTCCAGCAGCATTTCTTCCAGCAGTGCAAACACTGCCTCGAAGTTGCGCGCAAGGGTAGTGACATCAAAACGGAAACTGTCTTTATCTGCCGAGACCTCGATACTGGCACCGAGGGTCTGGATGGCTGTTTCCAGTTCCTCCGGTGTGCGCTTGGCCGTGCCGCGCTGCATCAGCATCGCAGTCAGGTTGGCCACGCCGGTCTTGTCCAGCTGCTCGTGCAACTGACCACCGTCGATCACCAAACTGAAGTTCACCGTGGGCACTTCGCGGCTTTCGATACCCGAGACCTGTAAACCGTTTGCCAGCGTTGCCTGCCACACGGCAGGCACCGTGGTTTCCGCGGGCTCGCCGTATTCCGGTTCCTTGCTGCGGTCAAACGTCGACGGGGTCCGCTCGTAGTCTGCCTGCACCGAGGCATCGAACTGCTCCTCAGCGCCGTTGACGATCTGCTCTTCCGCCACCTGCGCCACGCTGGAATCCGCCAGCGCCAGCTCGGCTTCGCCCTTGGGTACGAAGCTCGCCGCTACAAATGGTTTGCCCTTGATGTACTTATGGTAAACACGCTGCACATCGTCGGCGGTCACCGCCAGAAGGCGCTGGATATCCTCAGTCACATAGCCGGGATTCCCTGCGTAGATCTGGTACTGGGCCAGCTGGAAGCCCTTGCCGAGCACACTGGACAGGCTATTGTAGAAAGCGATTTCCTGACCCGCCTTGATGCGCTCCAGGTCTTTTTCCGCGATACCTTCTTTCTCAAACAGCGCAAATGCCTGTTCAATACCCGCGAACACCTGGTCGAGGTCGCGCCCCTCAAACGCCTGCACCTGCAGCTGGACCTGCCCCGCCAGCTCGGATTCGTAACCGCCCATGGACACGTCGGCGGTCAGCTGCTGGTCTTCCACCAGCACCCGGTACAGGGGCGCGCGCTTGCCGTCAGACAGGTATTCGGTCAGCACCGCCAGCGGGTAGCTGTCCGGGTGGTAGCGCTCCACCGCGGGCCACGCCAGCGTGAGCGCCGGCTCGCGGGCGAAGTTGTCTTCGTGGACGCGGCGCACCGGTGCCTTCAGAGCCGCCGCCTGTTTCGGTGCGCGCTCGATCGGCTCGCCCGCCGGTACCTCATCAAAATATTTGTGCACCCAGGCTTTGGCCTGCTCGGTATCGAAATCCCCGGCCACCACCAGGGTCACGTTGTTGGGCACATACCAGCGGCGGAAGAATTCCTTCACATCAGCCAGCGTCGCGTTCTGCAGGTCTTCCAGAGAGCCGATCACCTGCCAGTTGTAGGGGTGCCCCTGCGGGTACAGGTTGCGGTCGATGACGTACTGGGTGTGGCCGTAAGGGCGGTTGTCGTAGCTCTGGCGCTTCTCGTTTTTCACCACCTGTTTTTCCTTCGCCAGTACCGGCTCGGTCACGGTGTTGATAAACCAGCCCAGCTTGTCCGCCTCGGCCCACAGCATTTTTTCCAGCGCATCTTTGGGTACGGTCTGGTAATAGTTGGTGACATCGCGGGAGGTGGAGCCATTGGCCCCGGAGCCGCCGATGCGCGCACTCATTGCATCCAGCCCGCCCTTGCCCAGATTCTCGGACTCCAGGAACAGCAGGTGCTCGAACAGGTGCGCAAAACCGGTACGCCCCGCCTTCTCCCGCGCCGACCCCACATGGGCCGTCAGTGATACCGCCACCACCGGATCCGAGCGATCGATATGGAACAGCACATTGAGGCCGTTCTTCAGCTGGAACTGCTGGTAGTCGATGGCGAATTGGGTAGCGGTTTGCGCTGCGGGCCTGGATGTGGATTCGGTAGCGGGCTTGTCACAACCGACCAGCCCTAGGGCGGGAATGGATGCGGCGGCAACCAATGCCGCCGACCCGAATAAATTCCTTAACATGATGCGTTCCTGTACCTGGTGCGTTCACCTGTTCGTTATTGACGGGAAGATAGCAGGACTGTGGGCACCGGGCGACAGCGATGGCCCCAAGCACCAGATCCGTCCGGCGTTGAAATCACGCGCTTTACCGCAAGCGTCAGTCCTGCCCCAAGCCCTCTTTCAGCGCAGCCTTTCTTTGTCCCCATTCCCTGCACTCTTTCTATGCAAATATCCCGTGCACATGAGCCAAGCACCATGAACACGCAAACCAGAAAAGAATTGCGCGCCAAATTGCTGCCTGTTCGCCCTTACCCGTCGGTATTCCTCTGTTCCCGGTCGGCGCGGCGCAGTATTCTCTGGTGTCACCCATCGCTTGCTGTCGAAACGATCTCAGTTCAATAACTACGGGAAATCCACATGTCCTGGAGCAAACCCAACATGGCTGCAGGCGCGGCCTGGGGCACGCTTGCACATCCGGAAGTAGCGGAGATCAACGCAACCCTGACACCATTCTCCAGTGCCGGCAGCTACTCGCTGACCATGCTGCGCTACTACAACCCCGGTGCCTCTGCGCTTCACCAGGATGTAAAGGCGATAAACACCGCCGACAAATTTACTGCCTACCTGTTTCGGCTGTATCACCCGCGTTTTGAAAACCTGCCAGCGGGCGAAAGCACCAGCGCCCACCTCAAAACATTGAAAACACAAGTGGCGAACCTGCTCAAGCAGCCCGCAGGCAAGACGTTGGACGATCTCGCACAACTGCTGGACAGGCAGCTGGTATTCGCCGACGAGCTGGAAGGAACCGCATGATGGCAAAACGGATATCCGTGGCCCTGTGCGCACTCGGCCTGCTGTGCGCGGCAGCTACCGAGGCCGAGATCACGGACAGGAACTCCGTCAAGCTGGTGGCACTGAGCTCAAGCGAGAACCAGCGCACCGGCCTTGGAATCGATTTTGCGTTTCAGGATATCGAGCTGGGGTTCATCAATGCTTCTGCGCGTGGGATCTACTCGTTCGACGATGACATTCGTGCACAGGATCTGATGCACTTCGGCCTGGATACGGACATCGCGACCACCGGTGACTGCTACGAAACCGTTGTAGCTACCATGCAGGCACCGATCGCCATCGAGCCCGGTACCATTCCGCAACTGCCCGAAGGCGAAAGCCCGCGCAACCGGTGCCCGTTCGGCAGCTGGCAGGTAAAGGGCGCAATCAGCTACGAGACGGATCAGGAGTTCCACAACAAAAATACCGTGGCCGGCCTCACCGCCGCCTGGGAAATGCCATCGGCACAGGGAAGCCACGTTGTACGGCAGTTTTACTCACTGCTGGACTTTGTCCCGAGCATCATCCGCGCCGCCACCGGTCGCCCGGGGAGCGACAGCCTGCTGCTCGCAGAACCGGTCATGTCCCTCACCGTTGGCCAGGTTGATCCCCAAGAGGATGAAGTGCGGGAGCAACTGCTGGGCAAGCTCGACAGTTACTACCGCGCCGCAGCAGAAATATCCATGACCACTCCACTGGCGCAGTTTGACGGCCGCGACGTAATCCTCGCCTACGACTACCGCTACTACCGCGAACTGGATGCCGAGCAAGCCATCGTAGATGCGAACCTGCACCGCAGCCGGCTGCTGCAGTTCTCGCTGCGCATCCCCAGTGACAACCAGCGCGGTTATGCGTTTGTAGGGTACGCCTCCGGGCGCCTGCCGTTTGGGGTAGATGATGAAGTGTTGCAGCTGGGGTGGAACTACCAGCTATAGAACTTAGCGCACTAATGGAATTGATCTAACTTTTGTAAAATGAGGCCAATTTCTCGCAAACCATTGTTTATAATTTTGAAGACGGGGATGAATATCGGGAAAATACCGGAAAAATATCAGGAAATTTACCGGGATAACCAACCAATCAGTTAGGCGGCATGCCTATACCAGGGACGATTAAACAAGACCGTGTTCACAAGGAGAGAGAGCATGATGTTTCCAGAAAGGATTGAAACAGATAACGAGATTATCCTCAGAGCGAATATGCTGGGCTTTGTAATAGGGTTCATCTCTATGTCTATCGCGTATTTGCTGCAGAGTGACAGCTTCGGCGCGCTTGAGTCCACCTACCTCACGATCGCAGAAGTCGTATTTATGATCATCGGCTACGCATTTTTTGCGCGGGTCTTTTACCTGATTTTTGCGCACACCTCGGACATCCGAAAAGCGGCTGCACAGGGCCTCAACATCCATGTATCAGGCAGCGCGTTCAGCTTGAAACACCCGCTGGAACAGAGATATTCCAAATCTGAAATACTCAGCCACTCCAACACATAACTGTGTGAGACAGTCCGCCGAGGCCATATGGCCTCAGCAGGGCTGCCGGCTTGCCACCACTAACAGGCTACCAACCTCCTAAAGATCTCGGACATCAGCGTACCGGAGATAGCTTTTCGCTTGGGTATTCTGAATGGAGCACCGTCAACCGGACCCTCAAACACCGGATCGGTCACCGTATTGATAAACCAGCCCAGCTTGTCCGCCTCCGCCCACAGCATCTTCGCCAGCGCATCCTTGGGCACCGTCTGGTAGTAATTGGTGACATCGCGGGAAGTGGAACCATTGGCCCCGGAGCCGCCAATGCGCGCACTCATCGCATCCAGCCCACCCTTGCCCAGGTTCTCCGACTCCAGGAACAGCAGATGCTCAAACAGATGGGCAAAGCCGGTGCGCCCTTCCTTCTCCCGCGCCGAACCCACATGGGCCGTCAGCGACACCGCCACCACCGGATCGGAGCGGTCGAAGTGGAACAGCACGTTGAGGCCGTTATCCAGCTGGAACTGCTGGTAGTCGATGGAGAAATCGGGCTTGGCTTCTTGCTCGGCCGGGGCCTTGGACGCCGCCTCTGATTGCGGCTTCGGCTCGGACTGGGTACCGGAGCGGTCGCAGCCGAACAGGCTGAGAGCCGGGATGGAAAGTGCGGTCAGCAGCGCCAATGAGGCGGTAAGGTTGCGGGGCATGGGGCGATTCTTTGCATTGTTATGCAGAGGAAGATAGCAGGAGTCGTGGGGTTGGGCGACGGGGTGTCGGTGGGTTGAGGTTAAATTGGGTATGGATGGTGGAGCTACGGCTGTAAGGGATGCGTCCCTGAAATACCAGAACGCTTTACCGGATACACACTAGCGAGTACCTACAAGGCTGAAGAACAAGTCCATAACATGAAAGCTATCTCTGATCGGCGATACCCAAGCGTCCGCACCGCAAAATGTAAGTGAGTACAAACTTCGAAAATTGCAGCCGATTACAGCGCCTCGCCAATCATAGGGCTGCGTGTTATAACAGACGCCACAACATAAAATAGAACTGCGTCACATTTCGCACCAAAGGCTCTCCCTCGCTCATAGAAATTTTACTTTCCCCAAATAGTAACTGAAGCGCAAACAAGAGCGGCAACCAGCTCAGCAAGTCAGCATAGCTACCACTGCCCCAAGCGCTTCAGTGGAGTTCTGGCTCGAACCAGCGGACGAACATATTTAGGCAGAATGCCTAGATATAGGCATTTAATTCCAGATCTAGGCATTATTCCTAGATCTGGGGCTATTGAATAAACTGTTACATGCCGAAAGAGGTCGCATGGAAGATATCGAAAAAATTCTTGAGTTCATTGTTGAAGTAGAAAAACTAAAGGCGGTTACCCGAAAAACTCGACCAGTTGGCCTAGAGCGCTATGAAAATTCCGGTGAACATAGTTGGCATGTGGCACTTTGTGCGCTTGTGCTCAAAGAGTATGCAAATGAAGCTGTGGATATAAACCGAGTCGTAAAAATGTTGCTTATTCATGATCTGGGCGAAATAGGTAGCGGGGACCGTATCGTGTATCAGGCTTTATCTGATGCTGAGAAAATGGAAGAGAAGGATAGTCTTAAAGAAACGCTAAATATCCTTCCACAACATTTGGCATCTGAATTTATTCAGCTGTGGGAAGAGTTTGAGGATGGCCTAACTCCGGACGCAAAATTTGCCAAGTCAATAGATCGGCTACCTCCACTACTACACAATATTTATGATAACGGCCACAGCTGGAAGAAAAACAACATTTCTAAAGAACAGGTATTTGAGGTTAACTCAAAAAAAATATCTTCGGGTAGTAAAGCATTGTGGCGCGTAGTAGAGGAAAGACTCAACAAAGCTGTTGAAGCCGGTGCTCTGTAGCCGCATGTAACAAGCAGCGGCAGAGCGACAGCCAACGCTACGCACCTTTTGTGTTACTCGCTGGCGCTCAAACATTAACACAAAATGCGCTCCGCGCTGGCTACGCCTGCGCTGGGCGTTATGATTCAGTCAAATTCGAGAATATGCATGGACGATAAAGTTAAAAAGATAATTACTCCCGAAAAATGCGAAATTTTTGCAAAGAACTGTAGCGAGCGAGGGCGCGAAGATTTGGCTCTACAAGCTAAAGAGCGTGCTGTTCAGCTTCGCGCAGAAGCTTATGGTGCGGAGACGCAAGCGGAACGCGAAGCTCTTGAGGCTGTGTATGCATACGAAGAAGTGTTGAGTACAAAGAATGGGAAGAAAACTCGTGCCGGCCGCACTTGGCAAATGATTTCTCGCCACGGGATCATTGGTGCCGTAGAAAGAGCTGTCAACCGTCCAACTGAAACTCAAGGTTATACCTCTCTAGTAGAAATGGGGCTAGAGGATTATGCATTTGAAAATGTCATCCTTCGTTACCCTGATCTATTCAGTGAGCAAGCAGTTAGCATCTCAAGAGAGCGTATGGAACAGTGGCAAAGCTCATAACAATCACAGGCAGTAAAGCTCCGGCCCTTCGGGCCTCCGCGGGACAGCTTACCTTATGCACGTTTTGCGCGGGTCGCTACGCTCCCATTTTCGCGCAAATCGCGCATAAGGTAAGCTGCCCCTGCTGTGGGCGTTAGCTGTAAAGCGAGTAAATAGCATACATAGTAGGGATTTTGATGGGATTAGAGTGGAGTAAAAATACTGGGCCAAATCCATTTGGTGTAGTAGTTGGTGACTTAACGGAGCACGAAATTCATTTTTCAGATCGCGAATCTGAAGATGATCGCTCTGTAAATTCTGATGTCATTGATTGCTTAGACTATTCAATAAGCTTCCTGCACAAAAATATTAAGCATAACTCTAGATTTTTTTTGATTGAATGGGATGTTGTCTACTCGGTTCTAACTATTGTCGTTACTGACGATGCTAAGGAAATAGATTCACCCATTGCGGTCAAATGCCAGTTCACTCATATAGATCGCAGATTCCAACCCGAGTGTTTTGCTTCAATTTCAGAGTGGGAGTCTTCAGTCAAAGACTACGCTGAAAATGTAAAATTTTGGTGTAAAGAACACCTGTCTACAAGTAGCGCGTTCTCCAAATTTTCTCTAATAGCGTTATTTACAAGAGAAGGAAGGGCGGAGTCCAGCCTGCTATAGGCAGCTAAAAAAGCAATGCAGCCGACGTCTTACTTTGTGCGCTTTTTGCACTGTCGCTGCGCTCCCATTTTCGTGCAAAAAGCACACAAAGTAAGCCGCGCCTGATTGCGGCGTTAGAGCGAAATTCGAGTTCGAAAATAGATCATGGATCATACATTAAATAAACGAAGGATTCCGTCGGCTGAAATGCGGGCGAACCTCATTGCAAAACACAATAATAAATGTGCAATGTGCTCCATTTCTGGAGAGCAAATCCCTTTAGAGCTAGCTTCGATTACGCCGCTCCATCAAGGTGGTAGCATGGCGGAAGAGAATTTCCTTCTGCTATGCCCAAATTGTCATCGGTATATGGACATGGGTCCAAAAGAGATTGAGTTTGTAAACTTCCTTTATCAGGTTCTTAAGGAAACGAGCCCTAATCAAAATATTCAACTTGAAGCGATAATTGGAGAATCTCAAAGGGCAAGAGCAGACATTCTTATAGAAGACAGCCGGAAAGCGAAGATCCTTATTGAGTGTAAATCCAATAAAGCAATCACAAGAAGCCACAGCTCTAAAATAATCGAACAAATTTTGGAGTACGGCAAGCTTATAGGCGAATGCAAAAAAGTCCTGGCCATACCTGGTAGATTGCCGAACGAGATAAAGCACAACATTGAATCTCACGACATAGAGGTGTGGGACGCAGACTATCTCATTAAGAATTTCAAAGCGGGAATACAAAAAGCTGATAGTAGCTACTTTAAAATGCTTCTAACTGCCATTGCCGGGGAGCAAGAAGGTAGTAGAGATCGAGACTTGCTTGGCAAGTTAAAGGCATGTAATCCGGGTCGTAAAGATTGCTACTTATATCAGGGCCTCATTGGTGAAATCATAGAAGAATTATTTTGCCCTCCTCTTGATAAGCCGATTCAAGAAGTTAACGATTTTACCAAGTCAAACCGAAGAGATTTCATTGTACCAAATTATGCAACGGATGGGTTTTGGTCATTTTTGCGCGAAAAATACTCTGCAGACTATGTTGTCGTAGATGCAAAAAATTACTCTAGAAAAGTGAAGAAGAGTGATGTCCTTCAAATCGCGAATTACCTAAAGCCTCATGGAGCGGGTTTATTTGGCATCATATTTTCTAGAAATGGCGGTGACTCCGCTGGTTGCTTGCACACCATTCGAGAACAATGGATGGTACATCAAAAATTGATTCTTGTACTTGACGATACTGATGTAGAAAATATGCTTTTATCATCGGGCGGTGCTGAAGATTTAATCGGAGCAAAAATTGAAGAATTCAGGCTGTCCATGTAAATGCTCTAACAAGGCGCTGCATTCGGAAAAATTTTCCGCTGCGCTCCAAATTTGCCGGTGAGCTTGGCGTTAGGTTCAAGACTTACCCACAGAAAGTAGACACCCTGTATAGTTAGGTTTCTGCCTAACACGGAGGTGTACCATACGTAAGAATAAGGCATTGGTATTTACGGAAGAATTCTCGCTGAAAGCCGTTCGTCGTAGTGGCCAGGATGGCATTACCTCCGTCGGTGTAAATATTTGAGCCGCTGCCGTTAACCGCGAGGTTCTTCGGGTATTCCACACTGTACGTTGCCACCTGCATCCAATCCATTACTTTGCTGGACTGCGAATCACATTGTGATATAAACGGCCCTAATCGTAGTGAGCAACAAATACCCGGCCCCTAAACTGGAACTACCGAACTATCTCTTCGCGCGGATTAGCTGCTCACGTCTACTTTGTGTCAGATTCATTAGACGAAACGAAAAATGACTTCAACTGACATATGGATTGTATTTTTGAAATGCCGCGCCCTTCCCGGCTGCGACATTGATTTTGACGACTGCGATTTCTATTTTTGCGAGGCATTTGTGCCTTCACCATCTTCGGCTGACATCCTAAATACACTGCAAGAAATAGTAGGCAACGCAAGAAATGGCCTTATGGACAAGAAATTCGAACTCGTCGATGCCTCTAAAATAATCCGCTTTGATCAAGCTCAGTGGGAAGTAATCGGCGATAACGGCAATGATGTTGCCGCCCATGCCTTAGAGGCTGCCTCTTCACAACAAACTGTTTTCAGCGTCTTCAGGTCTGAAGAAGTTGAGGATGAAGTTCAATACAAACACACAATTTTCAACCGCGATTAATAGCGAGTTAAAAGAGGTTGAAATATTATCAGCTCAGATAGTTGGCGCCGCGTCAGTAATTACTGACTTTGGATCAACCTCACCTGGAATTTCCTGAATCTGCTTGTCCAATTTTTCTTTCGGGTTATTACTTTCCGTGCTCATCGCCGGTGTCATCTTCGTAAGGGTCCGGGTCGTCGAGAATTTTTTTCATATCACCCGATACAAGACCATCGGGCTCATTGATTTCATCCGAGTCGATATTGCGAATATGCTGTCGCGCACGACGAATGGCTTCCGAAATATCTCTGGAGTCACGCTCTCGCTGCTTATCGCTAATGTGCTTAACTTTTTCTTTGCTCATGACATTCAATGACAGTCGGATATTTATGCCCTCTGCATCCGTAGCATAGGTAATCCCAATCCGTTGATAGTAGGCTTTTACCTCTACATGAGAAACAAAAGAGCCCGGTGACCACCTGTGTCAGTCTCAACACAGTCAGTCACCGGGCTCTTTACGTTTACGAGCTAGCGTTTACTTCTTCAGGGCCTTGGCCAGCACCTGACCCAGCTCCGCCGCAGACTGCGGGTTCTGGCCGGTGATGATGCGGCCGTCCTGTACCACAAAGCTTTCCCACGCTTTGCCTTCCTGGTAGTTGGCGCCGAGTGCGGTCAGCTCGTCCTGCAGCAGGTAGGGCACTACCTCTGCCAGGCCCACCGCTTTTTCTTCCACATTGCTGAAGCCCGCGACCTTCTTGCCGGCAATAATCGGCTTGCCGTCTGGGCCTGTGACGTTCAGCAACGCCGCCGGGCCATGGCACAGTGCCGCCACATAACCGCCGTCTGCATAGATGGCGGAGGCGACGCTGTTCACCGCGGGGCTCTTGGGGAAGTCCCACACGGTGCCGTGGCCGCCGGCGAACAGGATGGCCTGGTAGCGCTTGGGACTGACGTCCGCGAGCTTGCGGGTGTTGTCCAGCAGGCTGCGGGTTTGCGGGCTGGCGAGGAATTCAAAGTTCACCGCATCGTCATCCGCCAGGCTGCGCGCGTCCACCGGTACCGCACCGCCCTTGATGCTGGCGATTTCCACTTCAAAGCCCGCCTTTTTGAGCTCGTGGTAGGGGTGGGTCAGTTCCGACAACCACAGGCCGGTTTTCTCGTCGGTATCCCCCATCTGCTCGTGGCTGGTGGCCACGATCAATACCCGCGGCGCGGCCAGGGCGAGGCTTGCGGACGACAGCGCCAGTAGCGCCACAACGATCGAAAACAGTTTCTTCATGTAAGGTCTCCAATAGACAGTTTGCGCCGGCAGCCGGCCCCGCTCGGGCGGGCCGCTGCCGGATTGGGGGCTATGCTAGGGCAGATCCTGATATAAGATAATTCGATTCATTGAATTACAGTCTTTCAAAATTTGAATATCGGAAACTATGAATATCGGGAATAAAGACCTGAACCTGCTCAAGCTGTTCCAGGTACTGTACGAGGAGCGCAACGCCTCGGTGGCGGCGGAGCGCATGAACCTGAGCCAGCCGGCGCTCAGCCACAAGCTGGCCAAGCTGCGCAGCGAGTTCGACGACACCCTGTTTGCCCGCGCCCCGCGCGGACTGACGCCGACGCCGCGGGCACACCAGCTGGCGCCGCAGATCCAGGCGCTGGTGCGCTCGCTGGAATCCTTTTACGACTACTGCGACGAAGAGAGCTTCCTGCTGCGGGAAGACCGGGTGCATATTTTTGGCACCGACTTTATCGAACAGTTGTTGCTGCCCAAACTGCTGCCGGTGATCAGTGAGCAGGCGCCCAAACTGCAGCTGGTGTTTCACAACACCCGCGGCCGCCTGCCGCGCACCGAGCTGGAAACCGGCGCCTGCGATATCGCCATTGCGGGCTTCTTCGAGCAGTTGCCCGCGTCTTTTTATCAGCAGAGGGTGCACAAGGAGGGCTTCAGCGTACTGGCGAGCCGCAGTAACCGGCACATACAGGGGGAACTGGACCTCGAAGCCTTCCTGGCCTGCGGGCACCTGGTCACCACCCTGACCGGTGACCTGGACGGTATTGTGGACAAGAAACTGCACAAGCTCGGCCACCAGCGGCGCATCGTGGCGGGACTGTCGAGCTTCCTGTCCCCCGCCACCACCGTCGAGGGCAGTGACCTGCTGATCACCTGCCTGAGTTCGGTGGCCAAGCAGGCCTGCCGCAGCCTGCCCGACCTGGTGACCTACCCCTGCCCGGTCAAACTTCCGGACGTGGATATTCTGCAGATCTGGCACCAGCGCACCCAGGACGATCCGTTGCGGGCCTGGTTGCGCCAGCGGATCAAGGCGGCACTGGCAGCGGTCAGGCGCTCAACGTAACCGACCGCACTGGGAGCTCCGTTAAGGCATCAATTTGCGCCCCAACGACGTGGCGGTGGCACACAATGTGAGCGAGCGCAAACTTCCAGTTATCGCCATGTCACACACTATCCTCCGCGAGGTTTTTGCGTGCTATAACACACCCCAAACGGCGAGCAGGCGCCATTCCCAGCGGGTAACCGATCGCGCCCTGCCAGTTACACACGACCGTTACCAGATAATAAACAACACGAAAAAGAGCAGATCCCAGATGAAAAAGACTCTTTGCCTGCTACTCGGCACCCTCGCCCTGCAGGGCTGCGCCACCCTGCTGCCCCCCAATAACCCCGACGAATTTGCCGAGAAACTGAGCGACTCCACCTTTGGCCGGGTATACAGCACCGCCCCCGCCATCCCCTACCGGGATTCCGTGCGCAACCTGCAGATCAATATGGACAGCTGCGTGGAGGGCATCCGTCAGGACGCCACCATCAATACCCTCAACAACCTGATCGGCGGCGCCTCCGGCATCTGGCACTACGCCATCACCGCCGTCACCGACACCCTCACCCAGTTCACCATACGCCGAGAAGCCCTGGGCCTGAGCGGCCCGCAGCACGAGGGCGGCAATATAGTGGCGGTGATCAATGTGGAGCAGGAGCAGGATGCCGGCGTGTCGATCACCGGCTATTCGCCCTGGGGGTCGCATTGGTTTATGCAGCCGGTGATGGCCTGGGGTGAGGGGGAGAATGCGGCTTGCCCGATTGGGTGATGTAACCGCGCAACAATGCCCGGGGTTCTTCCGGGCACCTTCGAAAATTACTCTCACTCGGTTTCATGACCCAAAACCCATTGGCAGCGAGTGCCAGATGCATAGGCCGGGCCGATGGTTTGGGATTTGCCGCGCGCAGACCAAGGCACCAGCATTTGAGGCTCTACTGATAAAAAGACACTGGTTGCCATGCGTACTCCACTCCCGCTAATACTTTCCACCCTGTGTGCCGTCTGTCTGCCGCTGCTCGCAGACCATGTAAACGCTGCCGAGCGCTCACAACCTGAGCTCGATGGTGTGGCTGTCCTGATTGCCACCGACCACACTCGCCCGGGCGAGTACAGTGAGGCCAGTAACGGCGCCGAGGGCCGCGAGCGCGACTATATCGACCCGGCTGCAGACTACCTTGCCGGGGCGCTGCGGGCACAGGGGCTTACGGTGGAAATCGCGCGCGTTGAAGAGCAGCTCCCCACCGCGCGCATTGCCAACAAACTGGATTTCGATAACGCCTATGCCGCCTACGACGATTTGTTACGCAGCGCGGTGCATGCAGGCAGCACGATTGTGGCACTCCATTTTGATGCCGACCGCTTACCGCCCGAAGCCAGCCTGGCCGATGCCGAGTACGTTGGCGGAGCACAGATTATTGTGGACGACCGCTCGCTCAGCGCCAGCACTAAGGCTCTCGCCACACAATTACTGGAGCAGGACAAAATTCTGCAGACGCTGGCGAGACAGGGTGCCAGGCTGAGACCGGACTATACGGATAAGCTGCGTATGCAGAAAAACCAGACTTTGCATATTGCCGGCAAATCCAGCGGCGGCGCTTTTCTGCTGGAGCTGGCCCCTCAACAGCAGGCCCGCGAGCAATTTGGCAACCCGCAACAGGTTACCCGTGCACTAGGCCCGGCACTGGACCAGCTGGCCGAAGCCATTGCGCGGTTCCGCAGCGCTCAGCTGTGAATAATCCGCTCGCAGCCCCCTGAGTCAGAAGGATCATTTCAGGTGTCAGCGGCCCAGTGCCGGGCCGCGCTTGCGATTACAAGTGACGCGTTTCCGCCGGCGTGTTAAACCAGTTGTCGTTGCGCCCATCAAAATACTGAACTGGTGCGTCGATCAACTCCCGCGGATCAATATTGTTCAGCGCCGTCACATACACTGCGACAAAATCCCCACCGAGCTCTTCCACATAGCCCTTGCCGAACGATCGCACGCCGCAGTGCTTACAGAACGGGTGATACACCTGTTTGCTGCCGAACTGGTAGTTGCTGAGCGCATCATCACCCTGCAGCAGGCGGAAATTTTCCGGCTTGATCACCGCACTCCACTCCCGGGTCTTGGTGCACATAGAGCAGTTGCATTTGCCGGTGCCAGCCCCCAGGTCGATATCCGCTTCATATTTGACCGCGCCACAGTGGCAGCTGCCTTGGTAGGTCTTTTGCATCAGGCGGTCACCTCCAGCGCATCATCTTTTTCTGTCGCAAGCACGTAGGCGTCGCGGTCGGTGACGCGCTTGGCGTAGTCGATAAATTCGATACGCTTTTCAATAGTGCCGAATTCCAGCCCCCAGGCGATCTGTGCACCCACAAACACATCGGCGGCGGTAAAGCGATCGCCGGTTGCGTAGCGGTGCTCCCGGAACCAGCCGGAAAGGGTATCGAGCACGGCCCCATAGGAGCCATAGCCCACCATCGTCTGCTTCTGTGCGTCGGGTTCAATACCGAATATTTTGAAGTCGGTAATCGCCGCCTCCAGTGGCCCCGCGGCAAACAGCAGCCAGCGATAATAGCTGCCGCGCTCTTCCGGGCGCGGTGCCAGCCCCGCCTGTGGGAAGGCATCCGCCAGGTACGCGCAGATGGCGGCACTTTCTGTCACCACCTGGTTGCCGTGCACAATGGCCGGCACTTTGCCCATGGGGTTGATCTTGAGGTAGGCCGGCGACTTGATGCTGCCGCCGTATTCAAGCACCTCTGTGCGATAGGGCGCAGCCAGCTCCTCCAGCATCCAGCGCACGGTGCGGCCACGGGATTGCGGGTTGGTATACAGGATGACTTCATCGTTCATTGCAGCTCTCCATTGCTGTTTGGTTTGCTTATTGCCCGGCGGTTGCCTGGGCTAGTGATCGGAACGGGAGCACTGTAATTCCTAAATAGGCTATATTCCGCCCTATTAAATTTTGCAGGATGCAACTGATGTCGAATCCGACGACGCGGGTACTGGCGCTGCTGGAACTGCTGCAGAGCCACGGTACCGCCACAGGCAGTGCGCTGGCACAGACACTCGGGGTGGACGGCCGCACGCTGCGCCGCTATATCGCGACGCTTGAAGAGATCGGCATTCCCCTGACGGCGGAGCGCGGGCGCCATGGCGGTTACCGGCTGGTGTCTGGCTACAAGCTGCCGCCGATGATGTTCACCAACGAGGAAACCCTGGCCATTTCCCTCGGCCTGCTGGCGGCACGCAGCCTGAGTGTGGGCGATATCTCCAGCGCGGTGGCCAGTGCCCAGGCCAAGCTCGAACGGGTGATGCCACAGAAGCTGCGACAGCAGCTGCGCGCACTGGATGAAAGCGTGACACTGGAGCTGGTGCCGAACGCGGCCGCAGACAGTGTCACGCTGGCAACCCTGGCCAGCGCCACCCAGCACCAGCGCCGCACGGTGTTCGGCTACACCGGTGGCCGCGACAGCAACGGCGGCATCGGAAATTCAACGCAGCGCGAGTTCGACCCGTACGGCCTGGTGTTCCGCTATGGCCGCTGGTACGCGGTGGGCCACTGCCACCTGCGTGCAGAACTCCGCACCTTTCGCCTCGACCGTATGCAGCAGCTGCGCCAGCTGGATATCCCGTTCCAGCGCCCACGGGATTTTGATGCCGCCGCCTATCTCACCACCAGCTTTGCCCGCATGGACGCGGGCATCGACGTGGAGCTGTTGCTGCACACGGATCTTGCCAGTGCCAGCGCGGTACTCGGCGAGGAACTGGGGCTGCTTACCCCAAAAGGCGATGCGGTACTGTGGCGGGCACACACCGGCTGCCTGAACTGGTTTGCGGCGCAGCTGGTGCGGCTGCCATTTACCTTCGAGATTCTTGCGCCAACGGAGTTGCGGGGGGAATTGCGCCGCCAGGCGGAGAGGCTGCTGGCGATGGCGGCGGCGTGAAACGCCCTTGCCGCGGTTAAAGACCACCATCGATTCTGGGCTTTACTGTTACCATGCCGCGCTGAAACCCGCCGCCGAGCACCGAGCGGCCCATGCCCGAACAGAGAGTCCAGATGACATTCCGCACCCTGGGATTGAGCGATCCGATCCTGCAAGCCCTTGAAGACAAAGGCTATTCCACCCCAACCGAAATCCAGCGCAAGGCGATCCCGGCCATTCTGGACGGGCGCGACGTGATTGGCACTGCGCAGACCGGAACCGGCAAAACTGCCGCCTTTGTATTGCCGATACTGCAGGCGCTGAGCGGTGAGCGTAAGCGCCGCGCCAAGCGTTTGCGCGCGCTGATTCTGGTGCCTACCCGCGAGCTGGGGATGCAGGTGCAGGACAACATCGAGCTGTATGGCAAGCACCTCAACGTCGCCTCGATGGCGATGGTGGGTGGCGTAGACCTGGAGCCGCAGAAGCAACAGCTGATCGAGGGTGTGGATATTGTGGTAGCCACCCCGGGGCGCCTGCTGGATCTTGCGCACCAGCGCGCTCTCTATTTTGACGAGCTGGAAATACTGGTACTGGACGAAGCCGACCGCATGCTGGATATGGGCTTTATCGACGACCTGAATAAAATCATTGCGCGCCTTCCCCACGAGCGCCAGAGCCTGCTGTTCTCCGCCACCATGTCGCGTCAGGTCAAATCCCTGGCAGACAGTGTGGTGGATAACCCGTTTGAAGTATCCATCGCCCACAACCAGAAAACCGCACCGAAAATTTCCCAGTGGTTGATTGCAGTCGACAAGCACAATAAGTCGGCGCTGCTCAGCCACCTGATCAGGGAGCGCAACTGGGATCAGGCGCTGATCTTTATCCGCACCCAGCACGGTGCCGCGAAGCTGGTGAGCCAGCTGGAGAAACGCGGCATCGCGGCGGAATCCATCCATGGCGGCAGAAGCCAGGCCTCCCGTTCGCGCATACTGGATGACTTCAAGGCGGGCAAGATCAAGATTCTGGTGGCCACTGGGGTGGCCGCGCGCGGCATTGATATCGATGAACTGGCGCGGGTTGTGAATTACGATATGCCCGACGAGGCCGACGAGTACATCCACCGCATCGGCCGCACCGGCCGCGCTGGGCTATCTGGGGAGGCGGTGTCACTGGTCTCCAAAGACGATTTCAAGCGGCTGTGCGCGGTAGAGCGCCGGCTGGGAAAAATCATCGATCGCGTAACCATCGAGGAGTTTCCGGTCGTGAAGGATCTACCGGCGTCGAACCTGAACTTTTCGTCCAAAAGCCGCAAACCGAGCAAACCCGGCAAACCGAGCAAACCCGGCAAACGGGAGCAACCAACGGACAAGCCAGCGCAGCCCGCCGCCAAAACCCCCTGGGGCGCAATAAAGAAATGAAGTTCCAATCATTAATAAACACGGGCACACTATAAAAGCACAAGGGGCAATCTGCAGGCGCCGGCAACAGGACGCCGACCGTTGCCCCGCATATACGCGATACAGATCATAAAAAAATGCCGTCAGGAAGAGCGGCAAGATATCCAAAGGATCAGGACTATGAACGTATACAGCAAGATATTTCTCGCAGCCATTGCCGGAGCACTTGCGTCAGCGATCAGCATGACGCTTATGGGCTACCTTGCCGCAGTAACTATCCCTAAAGAATTTTTTTCATGGTTTCAACAAAGCCCAAATTTGGGGTTTGTTTTGCTAACTTCAGTTCAGCAGATACTCGCGTACGGCTTACCACTGCTTGCAGCGGGCTATTTAGTCGTTAAACGCTTATCGCTGGCGACCGGCCCGGCATTGCTGTCCCTGCTGGCAGGCTTCTGGCTTTACACGATCGTTGGCACTGCGCTCATTTACCAGGCGCCCCTGCAAAACCCGTTTGCGGCCCTGAGCCTACCGATGGTAATCATGCTGACAATCCACATTCTGTTCCTCGCAGCCGGCATTGCCCTGGGAAAACGCTATAGCCAGCGCATCTCGGCCGAAAACGCATAATTCAGTAAGCGGGAAAATGTCGATATGGAACACGTCAGACTTTGCAACGAAGGCGACCTTCAGGGCTTACTGAAACTCTACGGTGAATTGCGCCCGCATGACCCGGTAATCGATGCGGACGATGCGGTGACGCATTGGAAAGCGTTGTTGACCAGTCCAAACGTCCAGCTGATCGTCGCCGAGATTGATGGCGAACTGGCGTCCACCTGCCAGCTGGGCATAGTGCCGACGATCACGAATGGCGCCCGGCCATTCGGAATCATCGAGCATGTGGTTACTGCCGAGCAGTATAAGCGCAGGGGCCTGAGCCAGAAGGTTATGCAGAAGGCCCTTGAGTCAGCCTGGGAATCAGGTTGTTACAAAGTCATGCTGCTTTCTGGTGAAAGCCGGGTAGCCGCGCACAGGCTGTATGAAAAAGTCGGTTTCCAATCCGGTATCGAAAAAGGCTTTGTGATAAAGCCCGCTAGCCAGGCCTAGTCCCGCCCTCTTCAAACAGATGCCCTCGTTGTACGCCGTTGAGGCGTACATAGGATTACCTGCAGCAAACCTGTTCGTTTCAATTACCTGTCGCGTCCGGGAAATTCGAGCCAGCGACCGGGGATGCGGGTACTGTGCGCGGTTCCATCAAACCTTTCCGCAGCCGGACATTGTGCCCATGAAAGCGCTGGGGAAAAGCCCGGCCGTCCAATTCTGATTGGTCGCTTTCGGATAGCAAAACGCCCCGCCAGAACTCCTTCTGCATCGGGGCATTTTTCATTTCAAGCTACATTCACGCAGTGGGAATCGGCATACACTCCATTACCTCTACACCATCCCCAGGGAAGATGCTGAAGCTCGGGTGGCCCTCAAACAGCTTCGCGGCGGCTTCATGGGATTCGGCTTTGACAATGACATAACCGGTAATGTTGTTGCGAATGTCGCTGACGCCAGCGGAATCGATGCGCTTGGTCTTGCCCAGCGGCCCACCCTCAGCTACCAGAATATCCTTGTGTGTTTCCATCCAGCCATTCCAGGCGGCCATGCCTTCCTGTATGCGCTGCTGCTGTTCTGCCTCGGAAAGGTGGTCCCATTTCTGCATGGAGTCTGGCGTGCCCAGATAGATAGCGAGGAAGTTTTTCACGGTATTTCCTTGTGTTGATGACATCGTTGTTTAACAGTTTATAAAGGCGTCGCTACTCGCTGATCTCCGGCTCGACCAGCCGGGCCAGTGCAGCCATGGATTCCTGCCAGCCCAGATAGCACATTTCCAGCGGGATCATTTCGGGGATACCTTCCTGAATGATGGTGAGCTCCGTTCCGCAGGACACCGCCTTGAGCTCGACGGTAACGCTCATGGTTCCCGGTACATTCGGGTCATCGAAAGCATCGGTGTAGCGGATCCGCCGGTTCTCCACCAGCTCCTGGAATTCGCCGCCGAAGGCGTGGCTTTGGCCATTACTGAAGTTGGTAAAGGATGCCTTGAAGGTGCCGCCCACCCGCGCATCCAGGTGTTCGTACGTGGCATAAAAACCATCTGGCGGACACCACTTGGCCATTGCGTGCGGATTCAGGAACGCGCGATACACGCGCTCGGTCGGTGCGCGCAACACGCGATGCAAACGTACCGTGCCACTCATTGTGCCTCTCCTGCCAATTCAATAGCGTTACCGCCGGCCTCGTTACCGCTTGCCAATAACTCCCGTGCCGGGCGCACCTCCACCGAGCCGTAGCGGGCGGGGGGTATTTTGCTGGCAAGCGCGATAGCCTCGTTGAGGTCTTTCGCTTCCAGCATATAAAAGCCAGCCAGCTGTTCCTTGGTCTCGGCAAAGGGGCCATCGGTAACCGTGACACGATTGTCGCGCACCCGCACCGTGGTGGCAGAGCTTGTGGGCAATAGCGGGCTTCCGCTGATAAAGTGACCGCCGGCACTCAGGTGCTCGACACACGCGATGCATTCCTGATTGAGCGCATCCCATTCCTGCTGGGATTTGCGCTCCATCAGGGTTTCATCGTAATAGACCAACGCCAGATACTTCATGCAGTGCTCCTTGTGTTTCCGTAACGGCGAAGTTCGCCCGAAATGGTTTATCGCTATAGTGCCCGCCGGTGCAAGGCGACACTGTGATGCAATGCGGATAGCTCCGTTGATTTTGAGCCGTTCACTGGTTAGTCGAACGGGATTGGTGAAATTCGACAGGTGAATAAAATTTTTTTCTATTCGAGTCAGCCAGCGTCCAGCTCGGCAAGGCGGCGCGCGAGAAAACGCTGTTCCGGCCCCTGCTGTGTCAGGGTCAGGGCAGCCTTATAGGCGGCGCGAGCTTCATCCTTTTGCCCAAGGCGCCGATACAGATCAGCGCGGGCGGCATGGCACAGGTGGTAATCCGCAAGCGCACCCCGCGCAAGCAGGGTCTCGATCAACCGCAGTCCCTCCTCGGGACCATCGCGCATCGCCACCGCTACTGCGCGGTTGAGTTCGATTACTGGTGACGGGGTCATTTCCAGCAAAGCTTCATACAAGCCGACAATCTGTGGCCAGTCCGTGGCCTCGAAGGAAGCGGCTTCCGCATGTACTGCGGCAATGGCAGCCTGCAGGGTGTAGGCACCAAAGCGGCGGCTCGCCAGCGCACGCAGAACCAGGTTTATACCCTCGCGGATCTGCTGCTGATCCCACAGTGTCCGATCCTGCTGTTCCAGCAGGATGAGATCGCCGGCGGCACAGACACGGGCCGCACGGCGCGAGTGCTGTAGAAGCAACAGCGCCAGCAGGCCCTCGGCTTCAGGCTCGGGCAGCAGCTCGCACAACAGGCGCGCGAGACGAATAGCCTCGGCTGACAAGTCGTGGCGGATCAGCGCGTCACCGGCGGAGGCGGAATATCCCTCATTGAAGATCAGGTAAATGGCATGCAGTACACTCTCAAGGCGTTCTGGCAGCTGGCTTGCGTCCGGGACTTCATAGGGAATGTTTGCATCTCGGATTTTTGCCTTGGCGCGCACGATACGTTGCGCCAGGGTGGGCGCGGAGGTGAGGAACGCACGGGCTATTTCTTCGGTGGTCAGGCCGCACACTTCGCGCAAGGTGAGCGCCAGCCGCGCTTCCGGCGCCAGGCTCGGGTGGCAGCAGGTAAAGATCAGCCGCAACCGGTCATCCTCGATAGCCGGTTCTTCTTCCGGTTCAATCGTCAGTTCTGCTTCGAGGCGCTCAGCGATATCTTCGTACGACACATCAAAGCGCGCCCTGCGGCGCAGCTGGTCAATGGCCTTGAAACGACCGGCGGATACCAGCCAGGCCCGGGGGTTATCCGGTATGCCGTCTGCGGGCCACTGTGCCAGTGCCGCAGCAAAGGCCTCGTGCAGCGCCTCTTCCGCCAGGTCAAAATCCCCCAGCAGGCGAATCAGGGTTGCCAGTACCCGACGCGATTCAGTCTGGTAAATGTGCTCTAGCCGTGCTTGGGGTATTGCGGACATAGCCATAGTCGCTCGTAGAAATATCTGGGAAACACATCAGGTTGTGGTGGAATTATTATGCAAATTCAGCGACGAGTAATATAAGGTAGGCAAAAGTTTAGTGACGGTATAAACATACGCACCGAACTTTCCCCAAAAATTTTAATCGCCACAAGCAGACAGTAAGCCAATGATCGACTTTAACAATAAGAGCCTGTTCAAACTTAAGCAGAATTCAGACTTTGCCGAAAAAGTAGCCCCATTGCTGCTCGACGGCGAGGAAGTGCTGGATTCGTTCAAATCCATGCGCGACGGGGTGGTATTTACCAGCAAGCGCATTATCGCGGTTAATGTTCAGGGCATCACCGGCAGCAAAAAAGATTTCACGTCCCTGCCCTACAAGAACATTGTGGCCTACTCGGTGGAAACCTCAGGCACCTTCGACATCGACAGCGAACTGGAGCTCTATTTTTCCTCACTGGGCAAGGTGCGCTTCGAATTCAGTGGCAAGTCTCGGCTTATGGACATCGCCCACTATATTGCGCGCTACGCGCTCTAGCTACGATACCTGCAGCCGCTGCGGGCAGGTAACCCGATTGGGCACCTCCCGCACCGCAGTGATTGCCGATGCGGCACTATATCCACACGGCGACACGATTTGCCCGCCGAGGAGCCCCCCTGTTGCCCCCGTTGGAAATAGTGCCCAACTGACATTCTGACCTATCCCCACTATTGCCCGCTGGCAAAGAAAAAATTTATCGAATAAGCTGGCCGCTACCTTTATTCCTAGCCGGAACCGGGCTCATCCCATGAGCGACACCCACTCTCCCCAGCGGTACCGGGCTTTCATTAGTTACAGCCATCAAGTCGAACGCTGCGCCATCTGGCTACAAAGGGCGCTGGAATCCTTTCGCTTTCCGAAAAACCTGATCGGTAGAAAAACGTCAGCAGGCGTACTGCCGGCAAGATTTGGCAAAGTTTTCAGGGATAGAACCGACCTTTCCGTAGCCGCTGACCTTGGGCAGGAGCTGCACAGCACGCTGGATCAAAGTGACTATCTGCTGGTGGTGTGCTCGCCAGCTTCTGCCCGTTCCAAGTGGGTGAACGAAGAGATCCTCTACTTCAAGCGAAAGTACGGCGAGTCCCGAATTCTCGCCGTGATTGTTGCGGGCGAGCCGTTTGCCAGTGCCAGCGGCTCACCGGAACAGGAGTGCTTGCCGCAGGCACTACGCTTTCGCCTGGATGAAAGCGGCAACCTGAGCGAAACGGCCGCGGAGCCGCTGGCCTCCGACCTGCGGCCGCAGGGCGATGGCAAACGATTGGCATTGCTCAAGTTGATTACGGCCATGTCCGGCCTGGCACTGGATGAGCTGGTACAGCGCGATCACCAGCGGCGCCTGAGGATCCAGAAACTCATCACTGCGGCGGCGATGGTCGCGGTGACGGTGCTCAGCGGCCTCACCTATACCACCATGGCCGCGCGGGACCTGGCAGAGCAGCGCCGGCTCGCAGCTGAAGACCTGATCAACTTCATGTTGACCGACCTGCGCGACAAGCTGGAGCCTGTTGGTCGCCTGGACGTACTCGATGTGGTCGGCAAAAAAGTGCTCGACTTTTACGACGCGCGCAGTGACCAGCATCTGGAACAAGATGCCCTCGGGCGAAAGGCCGCAGCCATGCACCTGCTTGGGGAAATCCGCAATCTCGCCGGCGATACCGATGGTGCTGTGGTGCTGTTTGGCAATGCCGCCAACGCAACGGCAGAACTGCTTGCACAGGATCCGAATAACCCACAACGCATTTTCGACCATGCACAGAGCGTGTTCTGGGTCGGGTTTCCCGACTATCAGCGCGGCAGTTTCCAGGAGGCCTTGCGCTGGTTTGAACAGTATCTGGCCCTGGCAAAAAGGCTGGCCGCGAGCGAGCCGGAAAATCCGGACTGGCAGCGGGAAGTTTTTTACGCGCTCAATACGCTCGCGGTAATGAAAATTGAGATGGCGTCACTGGATGAGAGCCTGGCGCTGTTTGTGCAGGCCCAAAATATTTTGTCGCGCCTTCCCCAGGACGAGGAGTCACGCGAGGCGGCAATCAATAACGAAGCCTGGATTGCCACAGCCTATAACCGCAAGGGCGATCAAACGAAGGCCATTGAATTCCGACTTAGCCAGCTGGAAATGATCGACGCCTGGCTCACTGAAGAGCCACAGCGGGCAAACCTGACCGACTACGTGATTACCGCGCAGAATGCGCTGGTAAATCACTACCATGCGCTGGGTAATCATGAGCAACGGGATCACTTTATCCAGCTGGGGCACAAGACCGCCGCCAAGCTGCTACAGCTGGATCCCGCAAATACGGATTTCAAGATCCGCGCTTACGAGTTTTATCTGATCGCCGCCATTTACTCGAACCAGCCGGAACTATCCCCTGCACCTGACGCGATGTTGTCAGAGATTCGCGCCCTGGCCAGCGCGCTCCCGGATCACCTGCACGCGCAAAAATTGCGCTGGCGTGCGGAGCTACTGTTGCCATTGAAATATTCGGCTAACCAAAGCCGCACGCAACTCTTGGAGAGCGCCAATGCATTTGCACAATGGCGTGCAGGTGAGGGATCCCACTTCCATGAAGACAGTTTTGTCCAGTTAAGCGTACTCACCCGGTTGCTAACGGCCTCCGACCCGCAGCTATCGGTGGTCGCGCGCAGCGAATTGCTCTCGCAGGGGCGAGAGATGCTACAGCAGATCAAACTGTCCTCCGGAACCCTGATGAATTGTGGTGCGGCTATTCTGGACAAGCAACTGGAAGGACTCGATGAAAATCCCGATGCCCTGCCCGATGTAATACAGGCATGTATCGGATTCAGCAAAGCGGTAAAACAAGAAGTACAAACCAACGCAAGGAGATGACGATGGGTGAAGTTATGGATGCTGTACAGCAAATTGAATTTGAAATTGAAATCGACTATGCACCCGCATGGGAATGCGATGCAAAATTTTCTGCAGACACGGAAACCAATTCGGTTTCGATTGATGCGTCTGGCAATATCCGGGTCAAGGAAAACACGGCGCCGGTAGAGCTGGTATTCAAATTGAAGAGCGGCTTTCTGGAAGGTTATAAGTTTGTTGTTGGCGATGCCAACATACCGGATTCCTTCCAGCCAAGCGGCGACAACGGCACCGAATTTTATAACCAGAAAACCGAGGACGACCACCGCACCCTCAAGGTTACGGACAAGGACGACAACCAGAATCTCTACACCTATTCTCTGGTCGCGTACAAGCTCGACGATCACGGCAACGTGGTCAGCCAGGTAACCCTGGATCCCACGATCAAGAATCGTGAGCTGTAGTGCCTTAGCATAGGTAGCCGCGACACCGTGTCGTCTGCGAAGGCGGCCCGGTGCCCGCACCAGCCATCCACACCATCAGCTACCCAAACCACCAGCACCGTCCACACACTCCCCCCCCTTGAATCAGCCAAACTCGCCGCCATTAAGCGTATGTTTCGTGCATACAATTTCCCCAATGAGAATCCATCATGGCCAACCAAGAAATCAATGAGATCAAACGTATCTTCACTTCGCGCCTGGACGTGCTCGAGCACATTCTGTCTATCGGCGAGCAGCACGTTGCCGATGCGGACGCACTGATGCAGGAGCGACTGGCGGAAGACATGCATCCGTTTGGTACCCAGATTGCGTTTGTCTGCAACCAGCCGCGCGGTTTCGCCCAGTGGTGCGCGGATCAGCCGATTGAAAACTTCGGTGCTGAGGTGGGCTCACTGGCGCAGGCACGAGCGCATATCGCCGCTACCAAAGAAATGATCGCCGGCATAACCGCAGATGACAGCAAACTGGATGAAGTGAAACACCTCGGTCTCGGCCCGGGCCGCTTCGCCGACCTGCCGGCACGCCAGTACATCAACGACTTCCTGATGCCGAATGTGTATTTCCACATTTCCATGGCCTACGCCATCCTGCGTAAGCTGGGCGCCCCGATTGGCAAGGCCGACTACATGACGTTCCTTGCACCGTATGTCCAAGTGGAAGCCTGATCGCCCGGCACCCCTGCCCCCAGCGCCCGCACTCGCGGGCGCTCCCCGGCGAGCGGCCAGTCTTTGTGGCTAGGGTCGGGTAAACACCCAGCCGAACTCTCTTTCCCCATTTCACTCTCTCCCCACTTCTTTTTCTTCCGTCTGTCCCCCTTCACAACGCCTGCCACCTCAGCTGCGGCCGTTAACCCCTGCCCCCGTCGCGTCAGCCGTTCAAGCCCGTTCACTTTTTGTACGATTTGTCCATTGCTGTGAAATTAACCGTTTGTAAGCTTGTTGTAAGGAATGAGATCAATATAATGCGAAGCGTTCTTATTTAGATTGGAGTTGAACCTAATGGTACGCACACTCGTTACAGCCTCAATCCTGGCACTCTCGGCCGCCGCCTCTAACGCCATGGCAGAAGTGAAGGAATTCACCATCGTGATCAAGGATCACAAATTCGAACCCGCCAAACTCGTAGTGCCCGCGGGACAGAAGGTAAAGCTGCTGGTGGTCAACCAGGATCCGACCCCGGAAGAGTTCGAAAGCTACGACCTGTACCGGGAAAAAATTGTGTCCGGCAACAGCAAGGTGGTGATCTTCCTGGATCCGATGGAACCGGGTGAATACAGCTACTTCGGCGAATTCCACGAAGACACCGCCCAAGGGACCATCGTCGCCCAATAATTTTCCGGCAGATAACTCCATGTTCAGTTCAGCGATTATCGTTTTTCGCGAAGTTCTAGAAGCCGCACTGGTGATCACTATCGTGCTGGCTGCGACCCAGGGTGTACTGAAGCGGCACCTGTGGATAACTGCCGGCGTCGCTGGCGGCCTGGCAGGTGCGGTACTGGTGGCCAGCATTGCAGAGCAGATCTCGATGTCCTTCGAGGGTGCCGGACAGGAGCTGTTTAACGCCGCAATTCTGTTCAGCGCGGTGGCGATGCTCGCGTGGCACAACATGTGGATGTCTCGCCATGCGAAGACACTGATTACCCACCTCAAACGCGTCGGTAGCAGCGTGTCCAGCGGCGAGTTGCCAATGTACTTCCTGTCTACCGCCGTTGGCCTGGCGGTTCTGCGTGAGGGCTCGGAAGTCGTGCTGTTCATGCACGGCATCGCCGCCGGCGGGAGCGACGGCAGTTCGCTGCTTATCGGTGGGCTGCTGGGGCTGGCCGGTGGCTGCGCGTTTGGCGCGCTGATTTATTTCGGCCTCCTGCGTATTCCCCCCGCACAACTGTTCCGCGTTACCGGCTGGATGATCCTGCTCCTGGCCGCCGGTATGGCCGCAAGCGCAGCCGGTTACCTGGTACAGGCCGGCGTGATCTCCGGCAGCAAACCACTGTGGAACACTTCGAGCCTGCTGTCCCAGCGCTCCATGGTTGGCGAAGTGCTGCACGTACTGATCGGCTACCAGGATCGTCCCACCGCTGTTCACCTCAGTTTCTACATAGCGACCCTTATCTTGATCGGCTCGGGCATGCGACTGGCAAAACAGAAACAGTCGCCCGAAGAAAATGCCAGCGTGCCGAATTCTGAGCTCACAAATAATTAATTAATTGGATCCATCCCCGATGAAAACTCGTAATGTCTTGCCCACGGCTGCACTTGCCGCGGCGCTGTTCTCCGCCCCCTCCTTTGCCGGCATCGATAAAGTCTACGGCCCTCAGGTTGAACTGGGTGAGCTGGAACTGGAGATGCGCGGTATCCACGGACTCGAGTCGTCCGACGCACACGAAGTGAAATTCGCGGTAGGTTATGGTGTAACCCAGAACTGGTTTGTCGAGGGTTACCTCATTGGTGAAAAGGAAGACGGAAAATTCGAAATTGAAGAAGTCGAAATCGAGAACAAGTTCCAGCTGAGCGAAGCGGGCGAATACTGGGCGGACTTCGGCGCCCTGGTAGAGATCGAGAAAGAACTCGAGTACGACCTGTGGGAATTCAAGGCCGGCCCTATCATACAAAAGCGCTTCGGCAAACTCGTCGCCACTGCCAACATCTTCCTGGAGAAGCAGTTCGGCGATGACAGGACTGAAGACGAGCTTGAAGCTCTGGGATCAATGCAGGTGAAATATCGCATGGGCCCAAGCCTGGAGCCTGCGGTTGAGTATTACGTGGACGAGTACACCCAGGCCATTGGCCCTGCGCTGCTGGGCAATACCCGTTTCGGCGACAGCAAAATGAAGTGGGAGCTGGGTGTGATGTTCGGCCTGAACGACACCACCGAAGACGCGACCCTGCGCTGGCAGACTGAATTCGAGTTCTGATTTCAGCCTGGATACGCAAATGAGCCCGGAGTCCCTGTGTATTGCATTGCGCAGGGGCTCCGGGCTCTTTTTTTAACTGCGAAAATGTAATAGCAGGTTACTGTTTCAGTGTAGTCGCCGGTCACATCCTTTTTAACTTTTCCAAGATTAATTCCTGAAAAAAACATAAGTGGCCATGATTGCCGAGCCACACGTGCAGCGGTGCTTTTTAGGACTTGCTTTAATTTTGGGCTTGTCACACCAGCAGATTCGGACAACGCCAGCGACCAACTGCATAGCCGTATCTCAAGCTGGGGAATCCCGCGAACAGCCATCCAAATTGGGATGAATCAGTATGTCGGTACATCTGGCCTTGATTGCACCTGCGTGCTATAAAACATTCCGCAGTCAACTCATGATGCGTATCACAATTCTCCCGCAGATCACGTCAAGTCTGACGAATATTCATCACCAATTGACTGCGCCTAAAAAACATCCAAAAAACAATAAGGAAAAAAATGAAGTCTCTGAAAATCGCCCTGCTTTCTACTCTGGCAATCATTATGTCAGGCTGTGTCGGCACCAACCTGAATGTGGTGCAGGGGTTCGCTTACCAGGCCAGCGATTCCTTTTCGTACGAAATAATCGATCAGGCTAGCGTCACCGACAAGGGCATGTCCATTTTCAAGAACCAGCTGAATACAAAATTCCAGGCGCTCGGACTAGTCAATGGCACTGAGCCGAACAAGGTCGTTGAGATTACGTTCACCAACTATTACATGCGTCACGGTGCGGCCCGCGCCCTGGCTGGAGTCATGGCCGGCGCCGACAACATTACCACCACCGTCATTATTCGTGACCTGCAAACTGACAGTGTCGTCGGCCAGATGGAAGTCGTATCCAAGAACCCAACCGCAACCGGTTCAGCACGCGGTTTGATCGAGGGACATGCGGACAAGATCGCCATGTACATCAAGCAGGGCAAGTAACCTCTTTAAGCAAGAAGCAAGTCAATGCAGCGCAGGTTCCACGCAAAGTAATATTTACCTTGCCTTCACGGAACCCGCGACTGTCACAGAAGCTGTGACAATTTTGCCCCATAGCGTGGGTCGATCACGGTATTTCGCCATCTTGCCCGGGTACACAGGAGACCCCGTCGCAGGCTTGGCTGCGACATAGTATCCTGGATATGCTCGCTTCCTGACCACATATTCAGTGGGCACGGCTATTGCGCTCGTTGAGCCTTCGAGCTCGGGCACTGCTCAACTTTTAAACATATTTCTCGACACTGGCTTTCCGAATCTTTATAGTGCGCGGCCCGCCGTCCGCCTGCGCGCCGGCGACATTTATCAATACCGCCCACCTCCAAGCCCTCGGGAACACGCTCTTGATCACCACCGCCAACATCACCATGCAGTTTGGTGCCCAGCCGCTGTTTGAAAACATCTCTGCCAAGTTCGGCAATGGCAACCGCTACGGCCTGATCGGGGCCAATGGCTGCGGCAAGTCCACCTTTATGAAGATCCTGAGCGGTGCGCTGGCACCGACCGCCGGCAATGTATCCATTGCCCCCGGCTGCACGTTGGGCATCCTGAGCCAGGATCAGTTCGCGTTCGAGGAATACACCGTGGTGGACGCGGTGATCATGGGCGATACCCGCCTGTGGGAGATCAAGCAGGAGCGCGACCGCATCTATGCGCTGCCGGAGATGAGCGAGGAAGACGGCATGCGCGTGGCCGACCTGGAAGTCCAGTTCGCCGAGCTGGACGGCTACAGTGCCGAGAGCCGTGCCGGTGAGATCCTGCTGGAAGCGGGCATCGAGGAATCCCTGCACTTCGGCCTGATGAAACAGGTAGCCCCGGGCTGGAAACTGCGGGTACTGCTGGCGCAGGCGCTGTTTGCGGATCCGGACATCCTGCTGCTGGACGAGCCGACCAACAACCTGGATATCCACACCATCCACTGGCTGGCGGAGGTGCTGAACCAGCGCCGCAGCACCATGATCATCATTTCCCACGACCGCCACTTCCTGAACCAGGTGTGCACACATATGGCGGATATCGACTACGGTGAGCTGCGTATTTTCCCGGGCAACTACGAGGACTTTGTTGCGGCCTCCACCCTGATTCAGGAACAGCTGCACGCTGAAAATGCGAAGAAATCGGCCGAGCTGGAAGAACTGCAGTCGTTCGTAAACCGCTTCTCCGCCAACGCGTCCAAGGCCAAGCAGGCCAGCTCGCGAGCCAAGAAGATGGAGAAGATCAAGCTGGAGGAGATCAAGCCTTCCAGCCGGGTAAAACCCTACATCACGTTCCAGCAGTGCAAGAAGCTGCACCGCCAGGCGCTGACCCTCGAAGACCTGTCCCACGGCTTCGAAGGCGAATCGCTGTTTGCCGGTGGAGAGATGATTCTGGAAGCAGGCGCGCGCCTGGCGGTCATTGGCGAGAACGGTGTCGGCAAGACAACCTTCCTGCGCTGCCTGGTGGACGAGCTGCAAGCCAACAGCGGCGTGGTGAAGTGGTCGGAAAATGCGGCCATCGGCTACTGCCCGCAGGACAGCAGTGCCGACTTCGACAACGACCTGACCATCTTCGAGTGGATGTCCCAGTGGCGCACGCCCAAGCACGACGACCTGACCGTGCGCGGCATGCTCGGCCGCCTGCTGTTTACCGCTGACGACGCCAACAAGAAGGCGCGGGTGTGTTCCGGTGGTGAGAAAAACCGCCTGCTGTTCGGCAAGCTGATGATGATGGACACCAACGTGCTGGTCATGGACGAGCCCACCAACCACCTGGATATGGAATCCATCGAAGCACTGAACAAGGCCCTGTCCCACTACGAGGGCACCCTGATCTTCGTCAGCCACGACCGTCAGTTCGTATCGTCCCTGGCCACCCGGGTACTGGAGATCAAGGACAATAAACTGATCGACTTCCAGGGCACCTACGACGAGTACCTGGCAGACCGCGCACGCGCGGAAGCCAAAGCGGCCTGATCCTCCCTGCGGAAAACGCATCCACAAAAAAGCCGGCAGAGCCTCCACTGCCGGCTTTTTTGTTTCTGAACCTGACAGGGCGCGCCGGCTGTACGCCGCCTCGCAGGTGATATTTCTTTACGCCCACCCACAACGCCCACATCTTGCCCGCCATACCATCGAGAAAATATCCCAAACCATAGATCATTTAGGGTAATTAGTTCTGCAAAAGTGACATTTTGCATGTTATAAAATGCGCCTTGATGGGCCAGAGCCGCGCCGTTTCGGTATTACTTGTATTCCGGTGCTATCGCCGCACCAGCGACAAGGCTTTTGGGACAAAACCAGTTTCGGCGCTCATGTTCCCTGGGAATGATTACACACCAGGACCCTCGACTGATTAGCGGTGTCATTGATGCCATAAGCGATACTCAAAAAAACAGGCAATGACTGCCACTCTGCCTTTGCATTTAATCTAGTAGCTGAGTAAGGGAAGTATGGAATCCTACGTAAACCTCTCACTGACGAGCCAAGACCACGCCCGTGAATTCAAGCAAGCAATGGAATGCCTTTCAAATTTCGATCTTGACGGATGCCGGGATGCACTAAAGTTTCTGCCATCTTCCGCGCTCAAGGATTTCGGTGCACTTCACGAGATGTACCCGGAGTACCTGGAGTACCTGGAGGGTCTTGAAATATTAGATGCTGAAAGCGCATCTGTTTCCGCGACTTTTGTATGCGGAAGTGATGGCCTGGACTTTCTCTTCCAGATGTTCGTTTTATTCGGCCCTTTTGTAGAGGCAATAAGCGCAAACTACGAACATGATGAAGAGTACGATGAGTCGGAGTTCTCCAGCATCGTCCATCAAGATGGCAAGCTCTTTATCAATGGCAACGAGGTTTATGACCAGCAAGGGCATGACAAGGATGTGTTCGAATACCTCAGCGAGGAGGTTCTTGGCATGGTCAGCCAGGACTCCGGGTGCTCACTGCTAATCACTTCAACCCCGTCGGGCTTTGCTCCTGATTGGGTAAGGGAGCAGTGGATTGGAATGAAGCTCCCGCTCACCGCAGGTGCGCTTAATGGCGACCTGGAGATTGACGAGATCCCCCCCGAAGTTGATGCCTCTTCTGGTAAATCAATACATTACAACTCTCCCATCGTATTGGCTCTGGACGCATTCGAGTTACTTAAGGAAAAATCTCCGGAAGCATGGGAATGGTGGCACAACAACTGCCCAGATCTGTTCGCTTCCGAGGCCGCTCTCGTTTTCAATGAAGGCAGCTGGGAAGTCGTTTCTGACTAAGCCTGATTAATCCTGTCACTGAACGAAAATCCGGATTGGGAATCATGGAAGAAACTACCATCAGCTGTATTGGCAACATTGCCAAGCCCGACCATGCGCTTATGGTCTTGGAACTTCTCAAGGCCTTTTACCGCGCCGAGGAGATGATCAACAGCCCGGGCAATGCCGGTATGCGAAAGTCGGCAGCGAAGAAATACGCGGAGAGCTTTCAGGTATTTATCGAAAAAGGCGGCAACCTTAACAAGCGACTGAGTAAAGATGCTTTTATGCAAGGAGCACCGGTCTGGCTGGCTTCTGGTATTTTGCTCGAAATGTCCCTCAGCCCAACCAGTTCACTGGCCAATCGGTATAGGCAACTTCAGTCCATTTTCAGGATCCTTGGTCAAGTCGAGCTGGATATGGGCCTCACTAACGACAGGGCAGTGACGGGCTGGGCTTGCTTTTATGGCGCTTGGGCTACTGCGGACTGGCTCAGCGAGCGCGATCCATACCTCAGGACTGCTGGCACGCCAGTAATGTACGACGCCATTGAGCGTTCAAGTATGGCCAAGAAAGTGACCCTGGCATTATCGATAACGGAAAAGCTACACAGCTTGGGCGTCGATGTGGATCAAAGAAGCACATTGAGCGGCTCAAGTGCGCTGATCCGGGCTGCAGCTTTTTCCAATCTCGAACAGGCTGAATGGCTTATCAGGCAAGGAGCCGATGTAAACGCCAGGGACATTAACGGTGCAACGCCCATTGTCCATGCCCTCAGTCGTGACTTTGGCATTGGCGACTTCTCGACCCGGAAGCGTGCCGGAGAGATGGTGCAAATGCTACTGGATCACGGCGCTGACTTTTCCGGAATTGCGGTAACGGGAGAAAACTTCAACAATCTTGTCGTGCAGTGCAAGTCCCTGAAAAAGCCCTATAAAGAGAAATTTAAGGCTATATGGAAAGCGGCGATCGCTAATGACCCCAACTTGAAGTCAAAAAAAATTCCTGCAGGAAACTTCACTCTGGGAGAAAAAATAACGCCTGAAGATATAAAAAACTGGCATAGCGAAACCGATTTTTTATTATTCCCCAACATTGATCTCCTTTACACCCTGCTTGGCTATCTTGTGCGGAAGGATATAAGCCAGTTTACGCTCACGGATATCTCGACACTACTGGATCCCAAATGGAATCGCATCAACCTTGGCAACATCAGCAGAGATTTATCCAGTAAAAAGCTTGAGCATCTACTGGGCCGCATCGTGATCGGCAGACGCCTGAGTGTCTTTATGACCGATGAGAGATATATGAACGTAGTTCGCGATCATGAAACCGGTATTTACGCGATTGTTTCGGAAGAATCCACGGGTGTGATCGCCAACCAGCTGCAGGAGGGATTCTCGGGGTAAACCTTTTTAAATATTGAGACGCTGCCTGCGAAAGTGTGGCGGACGGAGGCGCAATGAATCGCCTCTTCCCCCCACCAGTATCAATATACTGATACCGAAAATTTTATAGCCGGCACTTGATCAAGTGCTTCCCGCAAAGATCCAGTGATCCTCCAGGCTTTTACCTTCATCATCACGATAGATCCGACTGACCTTGGCCCACAACACGCTCTTGATGTTCATCTTTTCGTCGAAGACTACCTGAGCGCGACAATAGATCACATTTGTCCCCTCATGGCCTTTGGGCGCGAAGGCCAGTACCGACCATTTTTCTTCAGGGATCTCATCCAGCCACTGACAAAATTTCCTGTCATTTACTGTAACCGAGGGAATGTCACCGCCATAATCAGCGCAAAAATACCTGCCTTTTTCACTCTTACCAAGATGAAGGTTGACATTGATTGTCATGCCATCAAATCCATATTCATTTACCAGCAACTGGTAGCCGGATGGCAAACTTTGCCACAGGTAGTCCGTGGAAGGTGGGTATAATTTTTCATTGGTAAAAGGATCATGGCATTCGACAAGCTGTTCAAATAAGACACTCACCTCGCTTCGCTCGCCAAGCTCGTACCTTGAAAGCAGGGATATCTCACCGTGCCAATCAAGAATAATGAGCTGATCGAGAGACAAGCCTGATTTGTTCACAATGAGGTTACGATCCATGCCCAGGCTACCGGGAAAGGTCAATAACAGAACCACTTCCTTGCCCTGAAATGACCAACTCCACGCATAGCCCAGGAAATCGGGAAAATAAAATGTGCGCTGAAACCTGAAAGTTCCTTCATCCGGGGGAACAGCGCTCTTTGCGGCATAATATTTAGCAAACGACTCATATACTGGTATATGGAAGTCCCACTTACTGGAGGCATAGGGCGCCCGAACCATTTGCTCAAGAAATTTTTCACCTGTATTGATCATTGCACTGTAGTCAGCAGCACGAAATGCCTGCTTTGCTTTCTTACCCTGACTATCAAAGTGTCCAAATCGTTCGGACATCACCTCAATATCATCCTCAGAGTGAAACCCAAACCAGAGGTTACCCAGATCGGCATGAAAATGACGATAAGCCTTGACGATACCGGCACCCTCGTCATCCTCTCCATGCTGATACTTGCGAATTTTTCCCTGATTGCAGACCCAGAAAATTTCTTGGCCGTACTCATCTTGGTGAAGCGCCCGGAATTGTTCACCGCACGCTTCCTTTGCCAGTTTCCTTAGCAATGCGGTTAGACGAGCCTCACTGTAATCCCCCTCATGCCCGAAAGACACGACCAGGAAACGATCTGACTCGTCAAAATCCTGATCGATGCCAGAAACTCCAAGCTTCCCGAGCCCTGCCAGAAGCGAATCGAGTGCACTCCCTTTTCGTAAAACAACGACTGAACTTCCCTCTGGCATAAGCCTATCCCTGCTAACTTGCTTCTATTGATATGGCGGCATTCGAATCATTTTTCGTTGTTATCAAACGGTATCGAATCTTGCCACACGGATCATGTATAAGTGCCTAACGAAAATTAAACGCGGGATTCCTTGAATTGCAGCTCCGCCAGGCGCTTGTATAACGGCGAAATTTCAACGAGTTCCGCGTGCTTGCCCTGCGCCACAACCTGCCCCTGATCCATGACCGCAATGCTGTCTGCATGCAGGATGGTCGCCAGCCGGTGGGCGATGATCATGGTGGTGCGTCCCTGCATCAGCGCTTCCAGTGCCCGCTGCACGTGATATTCGCTCTCGGCATCGAGGGCGCTGGTGGCTTCGTCCAGCAGCAGGATTTTCGGGTCTTTCAGTATCGCGCGGGCGATGGCCAGGCGCTGCTTCTGGCCTCCGGACAGGCGCGTGCCCTGTTCGCCCAAATGGCTGTTGTAGCCATCCGGGAGTTGCGTGATGAATTCGTGTGCATGGGCGGCCTTGGCCGCGGCTATCACTTCCTCATCACTCGCATCGGGCTTGCCGTAACGGATGTTGTACCAGACATCCGCGGTAAACAGGGCCGGCTGCTGTGGCACCACGGCAATCTGCCGGCGCAGGGTGCCGGTATCCATCTCGCGGATATCCACACCATCCAGTGTGATATGCCCGCCCAGGGGGTCGTAAAAGCGCTGCAGCAGTTCCAGCAGGGTGGACTTGCCGGCGCCGGAAGGGCCCACCAGGGCGAGGCTTTTGCCCGCTGCGACCTTCAGGGTCAGCCCGCGTATCGCAGGCTGATCGGGGCGCGAGGGATAACTAAAATCCACAGCCTCAAAAATGACCTCTGCCTTTTTGGCGCCTGTGGATAACTCAGGTTCCGCGGGTGACACGCTCGGTGGAATCTCCGCTTCAACGCCAAGCAGATCCATTAATCGCTCAGTGGCACCGGTGGCCCGCTGCAGCTCCCCGTATACTTCGGAAATGGTGGCAACCGCAGAGCCCATCATCATCGCGTAAAACACAAAGGCGGCGAGGTCGCCGCTGCTCATGCGCCCGGCGATCATGTCATTGCCGCCGACCCATAACAGCGCACTCACGGCGCCAAACATCAGCAGGATCACCACGGCAATCAGCAAAGAGCGCTGGCGCACACGCCGCTTGGCGACATCGAACGCGGTTTCCACTTCGCGGGCGAACGCGCGCTGCTCGTCGCGCTCGCGGGTGTAGCTCTGCACGGTTTTTATATGCTGGATAACCTCACCCGCATAGCTGCCCACATCGGCGATGGAGTCCTGGCTGGCCTTGGACAGCTTCCTTACCCGGCGTCCGTACAGCACGATCGGCAGCAGCACCAGCGGCACCCCCACCAGCACCATCAGGCTCAGTTTCAGGTTGGTGAACAGCAACAGGATCAGGGAGCCCACGAACATCAGCGCGCTGCGCAACGCCATGGAAAAGGAAGTGCCGATGATGTGTTGCAACAGCGTGGTGTCGGTGGTGAGGCGCGACATGATTTCGCCACTGCGGTTGGTCTCGAAGTAGCTCGGGTGCAGGGTAACGATATGGTCGAACACCGCCTTGCGCAGATCCGCCACTACCCGTTCCCCAAGCCAGGACACCAGATAATGCCGCGCATAGGTGCCCACCGCCATAAGTACCGCCAACACCATGATGACCAGCACTGCATGAGCCAGTGCTTCACTGGAATCTCCCGTCAGCCCCTGATCCACCAGCAGGCGCACGCCCTGCCCAATTGACAGGGTGATCCCTGCGGTAAAAACCAGCGCCACAGCCGAGCCGGCCAGCACCGCTCTGTAGGGGCGCACGAATTGCCACAGCGCAGACATCATGTCTCGCGCGCTCATGTTTGCAGCGGCGCTGCCTGCGGTGTCGGGGGAGTTCGTCATAGAGAGTTACTGGTTGCACAGTGTGTGGAGTGAACGGGGCGAGCGACGCTTTTGGCGTGTGCGAAATGTTCGATGATACGCCCTGCCTAGGATAAGCACCGAAGCATATGAAAATCGCCGGCAAAGATCGACCTTCTCCCCCGAGCCTCGTGCGAGCCAAATCAGCCGATACTGGCAAAGGGCAGTGGCTCGGCTACGGGGTGTTGTCAAAGGATCTGAAAATAATGGAAGAGAGGCGATTGGAACCTTAGTCCAAAAATGACTTTTCGCATATTCACCACTCCCCCAGCCGATAGACTTTGAAATCAGCACAACAATTACCAGATCGCGATAGCCAAACTTGGAGACTGAGCCATGAGCACTGAAGAACTGGAATGGGATATCTTCGCCGAGGAAGCCCTGAAAATGGCTCCGGTCTTTGTTCGTTCGAAGATCAAAAAGCGGGTCGAGGAAGTGGCGAGAGAGCGTGGTATCAAGCTCATTACCTGTGATTTCATGACCGAGCTGCAACAGCAGGAACAGGGTAAATAGCAGGCCAACAGTAGCGCTCCCTGCGCTACCGCCAGCTACGCTGACTGTCCTGCTTCGGATCAAAAACCGGTGGTGAGGCCTGCCCTGCACCGGTTTACCACCTGATTACTCCTGGCGGCAAGGAACGTGCGCCTTTTTGCCGCCTTGCCTGTGCACAATACCGAACTGCACAAAATATCACCGCTTTGTACCAGCCTCGCCAGCGTCCACAGGCTGCTGTGCCAGTCCATTACCGCTAGCCAGCGGTATCTTGCCCGGTTTTGTGCCGGTGTCGGTTTATCTCACCTTGTTGCATCGGTATCCTTGCCAGCTTCCCATTGGTACATCGATTGCTGAAGACCACTTCGGCAGCCCACCCCCTCTGTTGGCAAAGCTGGAAGTTATGACGCACTCCCAACTTCATATACCCGGTTACACCGTGCACGGCCCCATTGGCCAGGGCGGTATGGCATCGGTTTACCTGGCCACCCAGGAATCCCTGAACCGCAAGGTGGCGATCAAGGTATTGCGCAACAGCCACGAAGCGCAGCTGAATGAACGCTTTATCAACGAAGCGCATTTTATTGCCAGCCTCAGCAACCCCCACATCATCACCATCCACGATATTTCCACCCTGCCCGGTGGCGACCATTACATCGCGATGGAGTTTGTGGGCGGTGGTGACCTGGATGAAAATCGGGAACGTTTTCGCGAACCCGATGCGGTATTGCGCCTGATCCGCGAGATTGCCCAGGGACTTGCGGTGGTGCACGCCAAAGGCATCATCCACCGCGACGTAAAGCCGGCCAATATCCTGTTCCGCGACGACGGTACCGCCGTGCTGACCGACTTCGGCATCGCCAAGGATGTGGACAACAACTCGGACCTGACCCAGGCCGGCTTCAGCCTCGGCAGCCCTTCTTACAGCAGCCCCGAGCAAGCCCAGGGCAAGCCGCTGGATATCACCACCGATATCTACGGCCTGGGTGTGATCCTGCTGGAGCTGTTGCTCGGGTATAACCCGTTCAAGGGCGAGAGCCATACCAGTACAGCCATTAATCATATCCAGTTGCCGCTGCCCGAGTTGCCGGCCCATTACGACTACCTGTCGCCACTGCTGTCGCGCATGCTGGCCAAACAGCCCGGCGCGCGCTTTCGCAGCAGTGAAGAGCTGGTAGCAGCAATTGATCCGCTGCTGTTGCCGGCCAACCCCGGCGGTTCCTCCAAGCACAGGCGCCCGGATATCCGGCGCTGGCTTGCTGGCAAACAGCGCTTATTGCTGCCAGCTGCGGGGATTGCCAGCGCAGTACTCCTGCTGCTCGCACTCACCCATGAAAGCGAGACGGATCGTGAGATCGACCGCCTGCTGCAACAGGCAGAACTGGGCCTGGAGCAGGAGCGCTATATATTCCCGGAACAGGACAACGCCCGTTATTACTTTCGCCAGGTACTGCTGCTGGATGAGGACAATCGCGACGCCCTCAAAGGGCTGGCCCTGGTGACAGAAAGACGGGTGCAGGACTACGTGGCACGCGGCGCCGAGGCCCTGGAGCGCGGGGATCTGAACCGTCCAAAAGACAATAACGCCCTGCATTTTTACCGCGAGGCACTGGCACTGGATGCCGATAATCCGCACGCGCAGGCCGGAATCCGGCTGGTGGTGGCGGAATACACCCGTCGCGCCCGTGCCAGCCTGCTGGAAGGCGACCTCAAAATGGCGGATCGCAACGTCAAGCGCGGCCTGGCCGTGGAGCCGGAGAATCAGGAATTATTGGCACTGCGCAGTGAGATCGACCAGAAAACGCCGGCAGCAAAACGACTGATCCGCGATGTGTTCGGCCGGCTGCGCGAAAAGATCGACAACAACGGCTGACCTCCTCGTCGCCAGTGAAACGCCGGAAAACGGCCCCTGTTCCCGGACGCGACAAGCGGAAAGAGCCCCTGCAGGCCACTAAAGCCCCCAGAGTGCCCGGATTCCGTGCGCCTGACTGGCCAACCGGCAGAGAATTCACAGAAACCTGAACATTTTGTAGACAGCCCGCCCGGATACCTATAGAGTGGTTGCCTGCTAGAAAGAAAGCCAAATATTTACAATCTACATTTCGCTGTTTTACTCGTAATACCTCGTCCTGTGTTTTTAAGTCTCGGCTTATTTTCCAAGCAACACCGCCTCTCGTAGGCACCAATCCGATTCAACACCAGGATTTATCAATGTCCAATACAGTGACTGGAACCGTTAAGTGGTTCGACGAAACCAAAGGCTTTGGCTTTATTGAGCAGCAGTCTGGCCCAGACGTATTTGCGCACTTCAGCGCCATCGCCAGCACCGGCTTCCGCACCCTGACCGAAGGCCAGGCCGTTGAGTTCAATGTAACTCAAGGCGCCAAAGGCCTGCAGGCAGAGAATATCGTAGTACTGTAATCGTACTGGATATCCGAAAACGGGCCCTACGGGCCCGTTTTTTTTGATCTAAAAAAACTGATTTGCCGAAGCGGCCTTTACCGACTTGACAAGTAACACTTGAAAAATAGAGTCAATAATGCGGGTATTGCCAGAGAAAAGAACTGACTGAAACCTCGTGAATATAAGAAAATCGCGAGCAATACCAGCCCAGTAACCATCACCGCACCGCCAAACAGTGGCATCAGTTCCCGCCAGATACCCCGATCCGTGGCTTCATAAAATCCGATCAGGCTCGCGCGCTCCACTCGCCCACCTTTGACACCCAGTCCAGCCGGCGAACTCGCATCACGCGGCACACGAAGTGCATTCCACTCCCGCTCACTGATCCAGTGAAAATCGGAATTGCTCAACTGGCTAAAATTGAGATATTGATCGAGCCGCTCCATCGCCCCCACCCCCACCGGTGCCTGCGCAGCTCCAGACCGCGAAAGGTTGTACTGGGCGATTTTCTGCAGGATTTGGCCCGTCAGGTGGTAGCGGAATTCCGCATCCAGCAGATAGCGACAGTCGGCGAGAAAATCCCAGTGCCTTTCATTGGCGGTATCCGGTGCGGCGAAGATAGAGTCCAGCCGGGCAAGCGCATCCGCCAGGGCCTGTTGCTGGGGGTCATCCAGGTACTGTGCCGGTTCCTGGGCCTCCAGCGCGCTCAGGCACTCGACGGTAAAGCCCCCATCCTGCCGCGTAATCCGGTAATCCTCCAGCTCCAGCTCAAACTGATCCTCCGGAAAATGTTCTATCGCCTCATTGATACGGTGAAACACTTCTGCGGTCATCCCCGGGGGCAGGAATTCTTCCGGTACGGCGTCTCCCTTCGCGGTGTCCTCGCCAAGCGGCTCGCTTCGCCCATGTGGCGTCTGATCATCAGTGGAGCCAGGATATTCGAGCCGAAAGAGTGCCTCCTGGTACGCATCGTTGATTTTCTGGAATTCCTGCGGCGCTTCATCCGGCCGGAACTTTTTGATCAGGCGTGCATAGGCCTTCTTGATCGTAATGCGATCACTGGCCTCCGGAATCTCGAGAATGCCCCAGCAGTTCATTACAGCCACTCCTCCAGATCATACTCCTCCAGCCGCTGCTCAAACTCCTTCTGTGCCTTGGCGATGTCCACTTCGTTCTGGCGATTCAGTACCGCCTCAAAACCGGAAATTATCTGGCCGATCCTCTCGCGGTTTTCGCCGAGTGACATTTCGTACAGGCGCTCCCCCCGCGCCAGCAGCGCTCGGTTTTTCTCACTCTCGCGCGGGTGGAATTTCAGTTTCTGCAGGCGTGCCAGGGATTTCTTGAATTCCTCCTCACTGAGGCTGGCAGGGGAATTCTTGATGACCTTGTTATATTTACGCCCACTGCTCACCACGGTGACATCAACATCCAGAATACCGTTCATGTCATAGCTGAAGCGCACGTCAACCGACTCTTCCATGGCCCGGTTATTCGGCACTGCAATATCCATACTGCCAAGAAAGACATTCTTGGACGGCTGCCGGTGCTCCCCCTGATAGACGCTGATCTTAATTTCAGTCTGATTGTCCGCTACGGTATAGAAGCGCTTGACCCGGCTGACGGGCACGGTGGCGTTGCGCTCAATGATGGGAGAAAACACCTCAAGATACTCACCCTTGTCTCCATCCAGCGAGTTGATGCCGAGGGTGAACGGACATACGTCGGTCAGCACAAGATCCTCCAGTGCGGCATCCTTCGTTGCCAACCCGGCCTGCACTGCCCCACCTTTTACCACGGCAAAGTCAGGATCAATCGTACAGGCCGGCAAGCGACGGAACAGTTTTGCCACCGCCGAACGCACCGCGGCCATTTTGGTAGCTCCGCCAACCAGCACAACCTCGTCAATTTCCGACGGTGAGATACCTGCATCCCGCAGCGCGTTCCCAATCGGTCGCTGCAGTCGCACCAGCAGCGGGGTTACCACCCTGACAAACCAGTCGCTGTCGACCGAAATCGAATGGGACTGTCCTGCCCCGGTAAAAGTAATCTCCTGTGCCGCACCGGATATGCGGCGTTTCGCCGTTTCCATTTTGATATGCAGCTGGTGCAGCTCTGTCGGCGACAGCCCACTTCGGTCACAACCCGCGAGTTTCAGTGCGGCATCCACCATGGCGTCGACAAAATCTTCCCCGCCCAGAAAGTTGTCTCCGGCCGAAGCATGCACCTGCATCACGCCTTCGAAAAATTCCAGTACGGTTACATCCAGGGTTCCGCCACCGAGATCCACGACAACAAACACCCCCTCTTTCTTTTCGTGCAGCCCGTAGGCCATGGCAGCGGCTGTCGGTTCGTTGATCAGGCGATCGACCCTGAGGCCGGCCAGTTCACCGGCTTTCTTGGTGGCAAAACGCTGGTTGTCATTGAAGTAGGCTGGCACGCTGATAACCGCCTGCTCCACCGGGCACCCGAGAAATGCCTCGGCATCCTCCTTGAGTGATTTGATCACCAGTGACGACAGTTCGACGGCATTGAATGTCCGGTTGGCGATGACGACTTTATGCGAGGTACCCATCAACCGCTTGAACACAGCCACGGTATCGGCCGGGTTTGTAATAAGCCGCTCTTTCGCCGCCCTGCCCACCAGTACTTCACCGCGGGCATCAATGCCCACGACCGAAGGCGTAAGCAGGTCGCCAAGTTTGTTGGGGATATATATGGCGTCGCCGTCACGCCAGATGGCGCAGGCACTGTTGGTGGTACCCAGATCGATCGCGAGAATGGTCATTGTGCCCTCGGATTTTTATCATTGGCGCAGGATCCTCGGCACCGCTTCTTTCCCGCACTCTGAACCGTTTAGCGTAGTACGCAGGTGCCGGTTTCATTGATCGTCGCCACGAGTATTGGCACGACAATCTTTACTTGTCGGCACACCTCGCCTGCCTCACCTGTCTCGAGGGATAAAACAGCATTCATCGTTGCAGCTGGCGAGATCGCACAAGCGGCCGGTAGTGTCCCGGGCGCCGGTTTGCCCTTATGATCAGGCATCCTCCACGCCCGTTTGCCCGCGCTTGCAGCCGGTATTCACGGGTTAACCCTTAGTCTCTGATTTATGCGGCGGGCCCGCGATTGCGCCATGAGTGAAACGGATATCCTGACGGAACAGGAAACAACAAGCGGGCAGCTGCCGGAGCAGGCACCTAAACCGACGGCTAATGATCCGGCAGGCACACCGGAAGCCAGGTGCGGGAACTGCAACGAGCCGTTGCTCGGATCTCATTGCTACGCCTGCGGCCAGCCGGCAAAAGGCCTCGTGCGGCACTTCCCGGAATTAATTGGGGATTTTTTCGAATCGGTGTTCGGCCTCGATTCGCGGATTTCACGCACCCTCGGCCCACTGCTCTGCAAACCCGGCTTCCTGACCAATGAATATCTCGCTGGCCGCCGCATGCGTTATGTGAGTCCGGTGCGCCTGTTTGTGTTCCTGTGCCTGACAGCTTTCTTCCTGGCACAGTTCAGCAGCGACTGGCGTGATGTCACTACTGTGAACGTCACCGATGCAGAAGGACGGATTCAGCTGTCCGGCGTTGAACAGAATATCGCCGAGGCCACCAGCATTGAGGAAGTCCTGCGCTTGCGTGACCAGGCCCTTGCGGACATCGAGGACGCGGCCAGGGAATCCACCGATGTACCGGGTATGCGCGGCGTGATGGCGGGTTTTGAACAGGTGGTGCGGGGCCAGGCACAACGCCGTATCCGGGAACTGGATCCGACTGCCGTTATCGACAGTGACAGCCAACCGCAGCAGCGCAACTCCAACCCGCTGCAGATCGCCGGCGCACCGCAGGCAATCAATACCTGGCTGGAAAAGAAGAGCGAGAGACTGGCGAACAACATCGGGCGTATCCAGCAGGATCCAAACCTGCTCAAGGATGCCCTGTTTGGCGCGATTCCATCGGCGCTGTTTATCATGCTGCCATTTTTTGCGCTGCTCCTCAGCGTGTTGTATCTGCTGAAGCGCCGCCTGTATATGGAGCACCTGATCGTCGCCCTGCACAGCCACGCGTTTTTGTCCCTGGCTTTATTGCTGGCGGTCGTGCTGTTCGATCTGCGCGCCTGGCTGGCAACACCAGGAACTTTTGTAGACACCCTGTTTACCCTGACGCTGAGCGCGCTGGCCGTGTGGGTGCCGGTGTACCTGCTGCTGATGCAGAAACGGGTTTACCGGCAGGGCTGGCTGGCGACTTCGGTCAAATTCACGATCCTGGGTATCGGCTATCTGACCCTGCTCGGCACCGCCACCACGTTCACCGCGCTGACCAGCATCGTTAATCTTTAATGCTCGATTCGGGTGTGCAGCCCCCAGCAGCGCGGGCTGGATCCCCGGTGGCTATTTGAACATCAGCTCGGGATTGACCATGGATTTCATTTCCAGCACGTTTCCGTTGGGATCCTGGATAAAGAAGGTTTCCTGCTCGTATTCATTGCCCACAAACCGACGATACGGTTTGTCCAGGTAAGTGAGGCCGGCGGCCTCGATGCGCCCCTTCAATGCCTGGAATTCATCGTTCGGCAGGTGCGCACCAAAGTGCGGCACCGCCACCGCGCCCATGTCCACATCGTGGCGCACACTGGGCAGCTGCTCCTCGCTCTGGTGCAGCGTGAGTTCATTGCCCCAGAAATCAATGTCCACCCAGCGCCCGGCTTCACTGTTGCCGGTTTTGCAGCCCAGCACATCACAGTAAAAGGTTTTCGCTGCTTCCAGGTCACCGGCGGGTATCGCCAGGTGCATACAGTTGGATTTCATCGACGTTCCTCTCGATGGCAAGCACACCGGTTGGCGGCAGGTTTGCCTGCAGGCACAGTTGATTTCACACGCCTGCAGCAGTGGAAAACTCACTGGCAGATTAGCAGAACGCAGCGACCGGCGAGACGCGGGAGCCGCTTCTTACCCCCTCGGCCCCCTGCGGGATGCCGGGCGGGATCAAAGCTTCCGTCCCTGTCGAAGGAATACCCGACCTGAATTCAAGCACGCAGGCGAATCTTCGGCTTATGTGAGAGCTCCAATTCCAAACAGCGCCCCAAGGAATCCCCAACTGAAAGCAAAAAACACCCCTTACCCTGCGGTCATTCGCAGCACAATTGCCCGTCATGGCAGTGGAAAAGCACGTCTAATTCCGGTAGATTCCGCGCTTATTTTTTAACCAATTTCTGACTATTAAGTCGCCAATCGCCGCGGGATGGACTCCGCCAGCCGAATCTGAGGTACCCAATGAAGCTGACCAAGTCCCCGCTACTGGCTTTTGCCGCCGGTTTGTTCTCTGTCTCCAGCTCCGCCGAAATGTTCTGGCAGGACAACAGCCTGACCGGCCTGCGCGGCAACGACTACAAGGTGCACTACAGCCTGGACAGCAACGACTCCAAGCGCACCGTGATGACCTTTGAGCACGCCAGTGGCCACAGCTGGGGTGACCTGTTCCTGTTCAGTGATTATCTGGTGTCGGATGACAACTCCAAAGAGTGGTACTCCGAAATATCCCCGCGCCTGAGCCTGGGCAAGCTGAGCGGCAAGAAATTGGCTTTTGGTCCGGTTAAGGACGTCCTGCTGGCAGGGCAGCTCGAGCTCGGCAATATGGATGACCCCGATCGCCTCACCGCAACCGGCCCACATTTTGCAAACACTCTCGCTGGTGTGGGTTTCGATCTGGATGTACCCGGTTTCACTTTCTTCCAGGCGAACCTGTACCAGCGCAACAATGAAGACAAGGCCGATAACGAACAGCTGACGCTGGCGTGGGGCCTGCCGTTTAAATTGGGCAGCGAAGAATTTCTCTACGACGGTTTCCTCGACTGGGCCAGCGCATCCGCCGACGCACACTCAAGCATGAACTTCACGTCGCAGCTGAAGTGGGATATCGGTGCGCGCGCCGGCAAACCGAAAAAGCTGTATGCCGGTGTGGAGTATGTGCACTGGAATGACAAGTTTGGCATCAAGGACGGCACCTTCGGTATCGACTCCAACGAGCGCAATGTGAACTTGCTGGTGAAGTACCACTTCTGATCGCAGAGAGGTTTGCTGGACGAATCCAGCAATTGATCAATCAACCAAAACAAGACCCGGCCTCCAAAACATGACTGAAAACACCACGACCCCGGTTACTTCAACACCCGCGTCACACGCAGTTCCGCAGCCCTCGCTGCTGGAGCGTTTGTTCAAGATTTCGGAACGCCAGACCAGCGTGCGCCAGGAAGTTGTCGCCGGCCTGACGACCTTCCTGACCATGGCGTACATCGTGTTTGTGAACCCCAATATCATGGCGGCCGCCGGTATGGATCAGGGAGCGGTATTCACTGCGACCTGTCTCGCCGCTGCGGTTGGCTGCCTGATCATGGGGCTCTACGCCAATTACCCCTTTGCCCTGGCACCCGGCATGGGCCTGAACGCGTTTTTCAGCTACGTGGTTGTCGGTGAGATGGGCTACAGCTGGCAGGTGGCGCTGGGCGCGGTGTTTATCTCCGGTGTGGTGTTCCTGCTGCTGAGCATCTTCAAGGTGCGCCAGTGGGTCATCGACAGTATTCCGATGTCTTTGCGCCAGGCACTGGCCGCCGGCGTGGGTCTGTTCCTCGCGATCATCGCGCTGAAAAGTGCCGGTATCGTCACTGCGAGCCCGGCGACCCTGGTGACCCTCGGTGATATCACCTCCAGCGATGCGGTGCTGGCCGCGTTGAGCTTTTTCCTGATTGCTGCGCTGGCTCACCGCAAGGTACTCGGTGCGGTGATGATCGGTATTCTGGTGGTGACTGCCATCGCGCTGATCATGGGCAAGGTTGCATTTGGCGGCCTGGTGTCGGCACCACCGAGCATGGCGCCGACCTTCCTGCAGCTGGACATCGCCGGTGCTTTGAACGTAGGCATGATCAGCGTGATCTTCGCCTTCCTGTTTGTGGACCTGTTCGACACCGCCGGCACTCTGCTGAGCACCGCCGACCGCGCCAAACTGCTGGATGAGAAAGGCCAGCTTCCGGGTATGGGTAAAGCCCTGATGGCGGACAGCTCCGCGTCTGCCGTGGGCTCCCTGATCGGCTCGTCCACCACCACCACCTATGTGGAAAGTACCGCGGGTGTGGCCGCCGGTGGCCGCACCGGTCTTACCGCTGTTGTGTGTGCAGGCCTGTTCCTGCTGGCCCTGTTCTTCTCGCCGCTAGTGGGAATGGTGCCGGCCTGTGCCACCGCAGGCGCGCTGATGTATGTGGCGGTGCTGATGACTTCCGGCCTGTCCAACATCGACTGGGATGACATTACCGAAGCCGCACCGGCGGTGATCGCGGCGGTGATGATGCCGCTGTCGTTCTCCATCGCCAACGGTATCGCCCTGGGCTTTATCGCCTATGCAGTGATCAAGACCCTGAGCGGCCGCTCCAAAGATGTGAGCATCAGCGTCTATGCGCTGGCGGCACTGTTTATTGCCAAGTTCATCTTCTTCTAACTGGAACTGGCCACGCGCCCTCTGTAACCTGTCTCCTGCACTGATACAGCGAGACAGGGAGGGCGCTTGCGCAACATCATTCTTATCGGCTACATGGTGGCTGGCTTTGGCCTTACCGCCTGTACCACCCCGCTTACGCCCTCCTCCCCTCTTGCACTCACTTGTCGCACTGGCGAAACCCCGCAGGTTTACGACCAACTGTTTTTCGGAACCAAAATGCCGGACGGCGACGTGGACGACGACGCGTGGCGGGCATTTCTGCAAGATACCATCACACCCAGGTTCCCCCGTGGACTGACCGTCTTATCTGGCGCAGGGCAGTGGCAATCCGGTACCGGCGACATCATTCACGAACCCAGTTACATATTGTTGGTGGTACACCCGGGTAACCGGACAAGTGAAAAGGCCATCGCGGAAGTGATGCAGGCCTACAAAACGCAGTTTGCGCAACAGGCGGTTCTCAGGCTGCGCAACCACACCTGCGTCTCCTTCTGACCGGTACACAGCCAAACAGCACAGAGCCATGCATCCCAACCGCTTTTACCAGCTGCAGCTGAAATACCACGAAAACACGGTGGCCTTTATGGCGGGCACACAGAATTTCCGTGCACAGCTGCATTCGGCATTCATTAACCTTGCGGCCAAAAGCTCCAATACCAGGGCGACACTGCTGGTGCACCATCAGCTGCACGGCTGGCTGCAGGTCTGTGATGAGGAAAACCGCTACCCGATTATCCACAACCCCCTGCGACTGGACTGTGAACAGTTATGGCGGGCGGTTATCCACACCCTGGCCGAAGCAGATGCATGGCCCACAGACGAAGATAAACGGCGCTGGAAGCTTGAGCGGGAAATGCGGCGGCGACAGGCCCTCGCGGAGGCAAGGCGTCGGCAATTCAGGCTAATTTAAGACTTACCTCTATAAAAGTCCTAATCAATCCCATCAAACCATGGTTATGCCACAGCGAGCGGTTCGACTTCCCGGCCACGGCTAAATCGCCGTCCGAGTTGAATCGCGGGCCGCTCCACGAGATAGTATGTCGCTGATGCGATCAGAATAGTGACCAAAAACGCCCACCCCATGAATACCCACAGGGACCAGTGGCCGGTAAAAGCGGCCCAAGATTGCTTGTGTAGCCAGTGCACCAGTGTCATTACAACCGGGTGAAACAAATAGACTGAGTAACTTATAAGACCCAGCCAGGAAAGCAGCTTCGGCACCTGCCACGGCAAAAATACCGCCAACAGGAAAACTGCCAGAGCTATCGGGTAGGGCGCACCAAAACGAATCGGCGCATCGATAACGGAAATGCCAACCCAGTGCAGAAAAAGAACACCCACCGGGATAGAAAACGCTGCTGCAGGTGCCATCAGGAAGAAAATCTTCATCCTCAAGCTATTGTCATCCCAGATCACTGCTCGCAGGATCGTCCCGCAAAACATTATCGCCAGAAAGTAAGGGATATACCTCAACTCTGCTGACACACCTAAACCCCACCCCTGCAGTCGAATGAAAATTTCCTGCACAGCAAACAGGGCTACCAGCCCGACTGAAAGAATCGTCAAGAAAACCATGTTGCGCAGTTTTCCGGCAAAAAACAGACCGGCACAGATACTGTAAAAGATCAATTCGACCTGCAGAGTCCAGTACAGCCCCTGTATGTGCGCGTAGCCAAAGATTTTCTGCAGCATGGTAAGATTCGCCACAATGGTTGCCGGCTCCCATGACCGGCTGGCAAAAACACCACCAATAAGAATTGCGAGCAACACGGAAAGCCAGTAGATGGGGAAAAGCCGAAAGAAGCGTCTAACTGCAAACTGTTTTAACGCCCCCTGCCCCGAAGAAAAACTATGAGGAATGATAAATCCCGAAATCAGGAAAAAGCACACAACACCGATACGCCCGAAATCCACACTCCAGGCCACATCAGCCAACCAGCTCCCGCGCTCGGCCACTCCAGGAATTTTTACGAAGGATTCGGAGGTGTGCTGCCAAACCACCAACAGAGCAGCAATCCCCCTTAGGGCATCCAGGCGATCAATCCTTGTCATTTCAAATCCATTCGGGTCAAAGATTTTAAAGTCGCGCAAGGTACCCTAAGTACAACTGCCTTCCAAGACGCCCCGAATATTCATTGCTATTAATGGGAGCTAAGTTTTATACGGCCAATACTGGTAAATATATTTTTTGGTACGTTAGACATGCACAGTTGCCAAACAGTCCCACAATGTCTGGACAATCCGTGACGGCCTCGGTGAAACCCGCTGGATCGCGACGAAATCGCATTCGTAGTGATAGCGCTGTGGACAGATCGCCCGGATCTCCCCTTTCTTCAAAAACGTTTCCGCATAGTGATCCGGCAGATAGCCGATATAGCGGCCGGACTGCAGGCAGTGGACGATGGCCTCCTGGTCGTTGACGGTAATGTCCCGCTCGAGACCCAGGCGATTGCCCACCTCCATGTTCGGCGAGTGGTAACCAAGCCCTGCATACTTCGAGTTGCGGATCGCATCGTCGTCGATAGAGATGTCTGCGGTTTCGAACAGGGGGTGGCGATAGCCGCAATAGAGGTACATCTGCTCATAGAACAGGTGCTGGTATTCGAGGCTGGGGGATGCGCGGTGCGCGGGAATTACCCCCAGCTGGAAACGCCCTTCCATCACCCCGCGCTCAATTTCGTTGATGGGCTCGATGTGGATATCCAGGCTCACTTCCGGCGCCAGGTCATCGAAGCGGCGCAGGGCCTCGCCGATACGGGCCGCAGGGTTGGTGACCATCTTGTCAAACAGGGCGATGGCGATATGCCCGGTCATGCGCTTGTGCACATCCGCCACCTCACCGCGGAAAGTGTCCAGGGAAGCGAGCAAGCGGAGGGTGGCCTGGTAGATCTGGCGTCCCTCATCGGTGAGCGCGAAGCCGCCGCGACCACGGCGGCACAGGTTGACCCCGAGGCGCACTTCCAGGTCCTTGATATGCCGGCTGATGGTGGAGCGCCCCACATTCAGCTCCAGCTCCGCCGCGGTAAAGCCTCCCGCCTCCGCCACCGCGCGGAATACCCGCAGCAGCCGCAGGTCGATGTCACTCAGCTGCCCCAGCAGTGCTGCCTGTTTGCGCGCCATATGGCTTCCCCTCACAAAGTTTCATATATATGAAACTAAAGATCGATAAATTGCAATTTATGAAACTTTGATCCTCTTCTACATTTGCCGCAACTCAACCGCCAACAGGGCGGAAATAACAAGAAATGGAGAGTAGCGTGAGCGACAAGTTTGCCGGGCTGACCCAGTCTCAACTGGATGCCCACTGGATGGCCTACACAGGCAACCGCCAGTTCAAGAAAGACCCGCGGATCATTACCGGTGCCGATGGTTGCTATTACACCAGCGCCGATGGCCGCCGTATCTTCGATGGCCTCTCCGGCCTGTGGACCTGTGGCGCCGGCCACAACCGCGTGGAAATCGCCGATGCAGTAAGTGAGCAGTTACGTACCCTGGACTACTCCCCGGCGTTCCAGTTTGGCCACCCGAAGGCTTTCGAACTGGCCGAACGCATCACCCAGTTCATGCCGGAAGGCCTGAACCGCGTGTTCTTCACCGGCTCCGGCTCCGAGTCGGCCGAGACCTCCCTGAAGATCGCCCGCGCTTACTGGCGCAAGAAGGGCATGCCCAGCAAGACCAAGCTGATCGGCCGCGCCAAGGGCTACCACGGGGTGAACTTCGGCGGTATCAGCGTCGGTGGTATCGGCGCCAACCGCGCCCTGTACGGCACTGCCGTGGATGCCGACCACCTGCCGCACACCGTGCTGCCGCAGAACAAGTTCTGCAAGGGCATGCCGGAGGAAGGCGCACACCTGGCCGACGAGCTGCTGGAAATGATCGCCCTGCACGACGCCTCCAACATCGCTGCGGTGATCGTGGAGCCGATGGCCGGTTCCGCCGGTGTGCTGCCGCCGCCGGTGGGCTACCTGCAGCGCCTGCGTGAGATCTGCACCCAGCACAACATCCTGCTGATCTTCGACGAGGTGATCACCGCGTTCGGCCGCATGGGCGCCGCCACCGGTGCCGAGGCCTTCGGCGTAACCCCGGACATCCTCAACACCGCCAAACAGCTCACCAATGGTGCGGTGCCCATGGGTGCGGTGATTGCCAAGCAGGAAATCTACGACACCTTTATGGAGCAGGGTGGCCCAGAGTACCTGCTGGAGCTGCCACACGGCTACACCTACTCCGCGCACCCGGTGTCCTGCGCGGCGGCACTGGCCTCCCTGGATATCCTGGAGAAGGAAAACCTGTTCGCCCGCGCCGGGGAACTGGCGGTAGTGCTGGAAGAGCGTGTGCACCAGCTGAAAGGCAGCCCTCTGATCACCGACATCCGCAACTGCGGCGTGGCCGCCGGCCTCACCATCGAGGCGGCACCGGGTGAGCCGCTGCTGCGTCCCTATCAGATCGCCATGAAGATGTGGGAGAAGGGTTTCTACGTGCGCTACGGCGGCGACACCATCCAGCTGGGCCTGCCATTTGTGGCGCAGCCCGATGAAGTCGACACCCTGGTCAGCGCGCTCGGCGATGCTGTTGCCGAGGTAGCGGCGGGTTAATTCCCCCACACGTCACTCCGGCACAGGCCGGAGTCCAGTGGCTCGACGCTGGATGCCGGATCAGGTCCGGCATGGCGATAAAAAAACGACGAATACCGAATTGAGAGCGAGGAAAGACATGAGCATTGTGGGTCACTTTATCAACGGCCAGGTAGTAGACGCTGCCGAGCGCACCCAGGACGTTTTCAACCCGGCGACCGGCGAGGCAACCAAGCAGGTGGCCATCGCGGCCAAGAGCACTGTCGAGGAAGCCATTGCTGCCGCCCAGGCCGCCTACCCCGCGTGGCGCAACACCCCACCGGCCAAACGCGCCAAGGTGATGTTCAAGTTCAAGCAATTGCTGGAAGACAACGCCGAGCAGATCTGCGCAATGATCGGCGAGGAGCACGGCAAGATTTCCCACGACGCCATGGGCGAACTGACCCGCGGCATCGAGAACGTGGAATTTGCCTGCTATGCGCCGCAGATGCTGAAAGGCGAACACAGCCGCAATGTGGGCCCGAACATCGACTCCTGGAGCGAGATGCAGCCGCTCGGCGTGGTGGCCGGTATCACCCCGTTCAACTTCCCGGCGATGGTACCGCTGTGGATGTTCCCGCTGGCGATCGTGTGCGGCAACACCTTCGTACTGAAGCCATCCGAGCGCAACCCGTCCGCCTCCCTGTACCTGGCGAAGCTGCTGCAGGAAGCCGGCCTGCCGGACGGCGTAATGAACGTGGTGAACGGTGACAAGGTTGCCGTGGACACCCTGCTCACCGATCCCCACGTGCAGGCCGTCAGCTTCGTGGGCTCCACCCCGATTGCCGAATACGTATACGCCACCGCGAGCGCCCATGGCAAACGCTGCCAGGCTCTGGGCGGCGCCAAGAACCATGCGATCATCATGCCCGACGCGGACATGGACAATGCGGTAGCCGCACTGACCGGTGCCGCCTTTGGCTCTTCCGGCGAACGCTGCATGGCACTGTCAGTAGCCGTGTGCGTGGGCGACGCCGCCGCCGATGCACTGATCGAGAAAATGAGCGCAGAAATGCAGAAGCTGAAAGTCGGTGCCTACACCGACAGCAGCAACGACTTCGGCCCGGTAATCACCGAAGCGCACATGAACAAGGTGAATGGCTACATCACCAGCGCCGAGCAGCAGGGCGCCACCATTGTGGTGGACGGCCGCAACCCGAAAGTGGCCGGCTACGAGAACGGTTTCTTTGTCGGCGGTACCCTGATCGACAACGTAAAGCCGGGCATGACCTGCTACGAAGAAGAAATCTTCGGCCCGGTGCTGCTGGTAGTGCGCGCCAACAGCATGGAAGAAGCCATGCAGATGATCAACGATCACGAGTACGGCAACGGCACCTGCATTTTTACCCGCGACGGCGAAGCGGCGCGCTACTTCAGCGATAACATCCTCGTCGGCATGGTGGGTATCAACGTACCGCTGCCGGTGCCGGTTTCCTACCACAGCTTCGGCGGCTGGAAGCGCTCCCTGTTCGGCAGCCTGTCCGCCTACGGCCCGGATGGTGTGCGCTTCTACACCAATCGCAAAACCATCACCCAGCGCTGGCCGTCCAGTGGTGTGCGTGAAGGTGCGCAGTTCTCCTTCCCGAGCAACTGAGTTTTTCCAGACGCAAAAAAAACCGGCCCCGTGCCGGTTTTTTTTGTTTTATACCTTTGCGCTAACGGGATTTCAGCGACCGAGCCGGGGCAGCAGGCGTCCCACCTGCCGGCTGTACTCTTCGTAGTCAGCACCCAGTGTGCGTTTCAGCGCGCGCTCCTCAAACCACAAACCGATAAACACGTAGGCAGTCAGTGCCAGCGTCATCAGCAGTTTCTGCGCTGACATTTCCGGCACGAACCAGATGCCCAGCAACATGCCGGTCATGATCGGGTGACGGATATAGCGGTAGAGACCGCGCTGCACAAAGTGCGGGCTGGAAACCGGGCGCCCGCGCAGGTGTTCCCACCCCTGCCGCAAACCAAATAGTTCGAAGTGGTCGATGGTGAAGGTGGCGGCAAACAGAATCACCCAGCCGAGCCCACCCAGGGCAAGGAGTATGGCATGGGTGATGCCTTCAGCCTGCCAGACCGACGCCGGCATCGGCGACCAGAAATAAAGCATTGGCAGCAGGTAAACACCGGTGGCCAGCACATAGGTACTGCGCACGCTGGCTTCGGGAAAATACTGGCTGTACCAGTTTTTGAAGCGAGGACGCGCCATGGCGGTGTGCTTGTAGCCGAAACCAATGACCCACGCCAGGTTCCATGCGATTGCCACACCACTGCTGTCGAATACGGGCCCCTGGGCAATCAGTGGCAGCCCGACGGGCAACAGCCCGGTCATCCACAGGATGAGTGCGACCAGACTCGAGCAGCCCACTGCGTAGGCGAAAATACTGTAAATAAAAACCAGCGTGCGACTGGTGATTGAAGCGCCATTACCGGGGGTGGATGGATATTCCCGCACAGTTTCCGTTGCCATGATGTTCTCCCTGTTTTTGCTCATCAGTTGCGACAGGCGTGCATTCTGGCAAAGGAAAAATTGGTCACCTAGTGCATAAGATGTAGTATCTCGCTACAGATTATGTAGCTGCCGTATCACCAAACCTTATTGAGGGAACAATAATGAAGTACGGCCTGTTTTGCCCCGTCGCCAAGGCTGCGGAACTCCTGTGCGAACGATGGACGCTGCTGATCCTGCGCGAACTCCTGCACGGCACCTGTAAATACAGCGAGCTGCAGCGCGGCCTGTCACGTATTTCCCCTTCTTTACTCGCCAAGCGCCTGCGCGAGCTGGAGCAGGCGGAACTGCTTTACCGCCAGAGGATTGACGGTGGCAAGGGCTACGAATACTTCCTGACTGAATCCGGGCGCGCCGTCGGCCCCCTGGTAGTCATGCTGGGGCACTGGGGCCTGTACTGGGCCCGGGCACAAATCGCCGACGAGGAACTGGATCCGGAGTTACTGCTATGGGACATCCAGCGGCGCCTGGACGACAGCTACTTCCCCGGCGGTAAAGCCGTACTCAAATTCCAGTTCAATGATGTGCCGGTATTTCCAAACTGGTGGCTGATGGCCAATGGCTCGGAACGCGACCTGTGCACCGAGGATCCGGGGCGGGATGTAAACGTCTACTTCAGCGGTTCAGCGCGCACACTGATCGAAGTCTGGGGCGGCACGCTGCCACTGGAAGAAGCTCGCACCCAGCGCGGCCTCAAGATTGTCGGCGACCGCCAACTTGTCAATACGCTGCCACGCTGGTTTCTGCTCAGCTCACTGGCGACCACGCCTTCGGCACTGCGACCGCAGGCGGCCGTGACCTTCTGAGCCACCCGGCGCACGCGCTAAACCCTATACGATGTCAGGATCGCCAGCGGGAGTTTTTCCCGCTGCGTCTCAAGCGACCGCAGCAGTTTGCCATTCCACCGAATCCCGAGCTGCGATCACCAGCGCTGTCTGCGGCGCCACTTGGGCATAAGCATAGAAATATTTCATATTTCACCGGCCAATGACCGCCAACTTAGAATCAGCGTCCCAATTAGCGCCCCCTGTGCGAATTTTTGCCCTGACTAAGTAGGTTCAATGACCATCAAGCTCGCCCCCCTGTCCGCCGCCATCGCTTCTTCCACCGCACTGCTCACCGCCTTCTCCGCCCAGGCCACCAATGGCTATTTCGTCGAAGGTGCCGGCCCCAAGGCGCAGGCGATGGCCGGCGTGGGCATCGCCCTGCCGCAGGACGCATTGACCGCGGCCAACAACCCCGCGGGCACCGCGCTGGTGGGCGATCGACTGGACATAGGCCTCACCTGGTTCAGCCCTGATCGCAGTGCGCGTATCAGCGGCAACCAGGCCGGTGCCGACGGCGACTACGACGGCAATGACAAGACCGATTTCGTCATCCCCGAGCTGGGCTACACCCGCGCCCTGTCGCCGAGCCTGAGCTACGGCATTGCCGTATACGGCAACGGCGGCATGAACACGAGCTATGAAAGCAACCCGTTTGCCGCATTCGGCTCCAGTGGAGCCGCCGGCGTGGATCTCGCCCAGCTGTTCATCACTCCGTCGCTGGCCTACCGCCCGACGCCGGAACACGCCTTCGGGGTTGCCGCCACCTTCGCCGTGCAGCGCTTTGAAGCCACCGGCCTGCAGGCTTTCGACAACCCCTACGTTTCCGCCAGTGCCGGCAACGTCACCGACCGCGGACACGACACCGCCCACGGCTGGGGGGTAAAACTCGGCTGGATCGGCCGCCTGCACGAAAACCTGAGCCTGGGGCTCACCTGGTCTTCGCGGATTGAGACCAGCGACTTCGACCGCTATCAGGGTCTGTTCGCCGATGGCGGCGGTTTTGACATCCCGGAAAACTATGGCGCCGGCCTGAGCTGGACGGCGACCCCGCGCCTGACGCTGGCGGCGGACTGGCAACGTATCCTGTATAGCGACACCGGTTCCGTGGGCAACTCCCTCGGCCTGCTGTTCGAGGGCAAGCCGCTGGGCGCCGAAGATGGCCCCGGCTTTGGCTGGGAGGACGTGGAAGTAACCAAGATTGGCGCCGCCTACCGGCTCACCGATGCGCTCACCCTGCGCGCCGGCTTCAGCCACGCCGAGCAGCCGATCCCCGACGGTGAAGCCTTTATCAATATCCTCGCCCCCGGTGTGATCGAGGATCACGGGAGCCTCGGCGCAGACTGGAATACCAGCGTGGGCGAGTTCACCGTGTCTTACACCCACGCGTTCGAGAACAAAGTGCAGGGCAACAACTCCATCCCCGCCGCATTTGGTGGTGGCGAAGCCGAGCTGGCCATGGATCAGGATATCCTGCGTTTCGGTTGGTCGCGCGCGTTCTGAAATCTCGCACAAGCTGCCGCGCCAATGACCCACGCCAATGCCCCGCTTCAAGCGGGGCATTTTGTTTTCGCTGCCGGAAAAACGGCCCCTTCGAGCATCCGCGATGAAATGCCGTTTCACCGGGATGAAGCGCCTATATGAAATTCTGCCCCGTGATATAAGGATGCACCTCGCGTTGAAAATCCTGTCACAACGCGCTCCCGCATAACAAATTTACACGGGGTCTTTATGAACCATTCCGGAAAATTCGCCCTTGGCGTGCTGTGCAGTGCCGTACTGGCTGCCTGCAGCCTCGAACCAAACCAGCTCCAACAGACTGCAGGCACCAGCACCGCGCATGCGCAGGCCAAATCCGCCGAGGCCCGTGCTGACGTACCGGGACTGTCTGAAACCTATGCCCAGCTGCGCAAGGAGCAGATCGCCCAGGTGGACTACACCCTGTCTGTCACCATCGACAAGACCGGCGAAGTCTTTTCCGGCCGCGTGATTGCTGACACCCAATTCCGCCGCAACCTGCTGCAGCCGCTGACCATCGACTTTGCCGGCGGTGAAGTGAAAGACGTGCAGGTCGATGGCAACACCGTTCCGTTTGCCTACAACGGCCAGTTCATCACCATCGAACCGAAATACCTGGAAGGCCGCAAGCACGCCATCGCGATCGACTACACCCACGTGTACTCCACGAACGGTTCCGGCCTGCACCGCTTTGAAGACCCGGTGGATGGCGAGGTGTACATGTACACCGACTTCGAACCCTACGACGCCAACCGCCTGTTCCCGCACTTCGACCAGCCGAACCTGAAAGCGCACTACACCCTGGATGTGACCGCGCCGAAAGACTGGAGCGTGATTTCTTCCGTGCGTGAGGAAAGCGTGAAGGCGAACGGCGACGTCAACCACTGGGTATTCCCGCAGTCGAAGAAATTTTCTTCCTACATTTTCTCACTGCACGCCGGTCCTTTCACCGTGTGGGAAGACGATGCCGACGGTATCCCGCTGCGCCTGTTCGCGCGCAAAACCCTGGCGGAATACGTGAAGCCGCAAGACTGGTTCACCTTCACCAAACAGTCTTTTGAATTCTTCCAGAAGTACTTCGAAGTGGATTACCCGTTCGTTAAATACGATCAGGTCATCGTGCCCGACTTCAACGCCGGCGCCATGGAAAACGTGGCCGCGGTTACCTTCAATGAAACCTACGTTTCCCGCGGCGAAAAAACCCAGGCCCAGCGCATGCGCCTGGCCAACGTAATCGCCCACGAAATGGCGCACATGTGGTTCGGCGACCTGGTAACCATGAACTGGTGGGACGACCTGTGGCTGAACGAAAGCTTCGCCACCTACATGGCCAACCTGGCGCTGGCGGAAAACAGCGAATTCGACGATGCCTGGGAGAACTTCTACCTGGGTACCAAGCAGTGGGCCTACGATGCAGACCAGCTGCCCACCACCCATGCAATCCAGCTGCCGGTGAAAAACACCGATGAGGCATTCGCCAACTTCGACGGTATTACCTACGGCAAGGGTGGTTCCATCCTCAAGCAGCTGCCTTACTACCTGGGCAAGGAAGAGTTCCGCAAAGGGGTTTCCAACTACCTGAAGGACCTCTCCTACAAGAACTCCACCCTGAATGACTTTATGGGTCACCTCGGCAAGGCCGCCGGCAAGGACCTGAGTGAGTGGCAACAGCAGTGGCTGTACCAGGCGGGCCTCAACAGCATCCACGCCAGCTTCCAGTGTGAAGGCGGCAAGATCGCCAGCCTGACCATCGAGCAGAGTGCACCGGCGGACTACCCGACCCTGCGCGAACAGCGTACCCAGGTTGGCCTGTACAACCTGCAGGGCGACGAGATGGTATTGAGCAAGGCCATCCCGGTGACTTACAGCGGTGCCAGCACCGAAGTCACCGCAGCCAAAGGCGAAGTCTGCCCGCAGATCGTGTACCCCAATGAGGGCGACTGGGCCTTTGCCAAGGTCACCCTGGATCAGGTATCCGTGGACAACATGTCCAAGCACATCAACGACATCGCGAGCCCCTTCACCCGCCTCATGATGTGGCAGAGCCTCGAAGACAGCGTGCTGGATGCAAAACTGCCGATGGACGACTACGTGCGCTTCGCCCTCGCCAATGGCGGCGCCGAGCAGGACATCAACGTCATTCGCATGATCTCCCGCCACCTCACTGGCCACTTCATGGTGATGAGCCAGATCGACATGGACGGCAGCGAGCGCAAACAACTGCAACAGGCGATTGAAAGCTTTGCCTGGGATCAGCTGAACAGCGCCGCAGCAGGTAGCGATGCGCAGAAAGTCTGGTTCGCAACCTTCACCAGCGTTGCCCACAGCCAACAGGCTCTGGCCAATGCCGAGAAACTGCTGAACGGCAAGCTCAGCATCAAGGGCCTGAGCCTGGATCCGGACAAGCGCTGGAACCTGATTGCGCTGCAGAATGAGCACCTCTTCGGTGATTATGAAAAAGCGATCAAAGACGAACTGGCGAAAGACAGTTCCGACCGCTCGCAGCTGAATGCCATCGCCGCCGAAGCCATGCGCCCGCAGCAGGCCGTCAAGGCCAAGTGGCTGGGCAACATCCTGGAGCACCGCGACCAGTTCAAACTGGCACAGCTCAAGTATGCCGCCAGCGCCCTGTTCCCCACCGGGCAGCAGGAGCTGTACGTTGCCAACGCGGATCGCATTGTTGCCGCACTGGACGAAGTGAACAGCAGTGACGCACCGGAGCTGGTGGGCACTTATGCACGCCTGTTCCCACTGAACTGCAGTAAGGATGGCGTTGAACAGGTAGAAGGCATCCTCAATAGCGGCAAGCAACTGAATCCGCTGCTGGAGAAAGCCCTGAAAAATCGTCATTTCAGAAACCAGCGCTGCCTGGACATGGCGGAAGCCATGGGCAGCCACACTGCCGGCTGACATTGAACCCTTGATTAAAGGCCCTTCGGGGCCTTTTTTCTTGGCTTGGGAAATCCGCCCGGCAACTCGCCGGTACCTGATAACCGTGCTATAACCCCACCCCGGAAAAGTGTGCGGAATTTCACAAACGCCAAGCACGCTTTGCCAATCCATTTTTTAGAGCATTACACGTTTCAGGGGGTGAGCATGGCGTTCGATTATGGATCGATCGACCTTGGGCTTAAAAATCCATTCAAGGCCGAGGGCGCGGTTAACGCCGTCCGCGGTGGTTTACAGGCCATCGCCGGTCTGGTTCTGCTGATTTCTGCGGCAGGCACGGTCAAAGAGAATGCCGGCGCCGGCTGGATCCTTATGGCCTTCGGCCTGCTGCTGCTCGGCGGCGGTATCAAGGTACTTGCGGGCGGCATCTACGCAACCCTGCGCTATTTTGTCGGCCGCAACCACCCCACCTCGCTCGCCACCAACCGCAGCAAGTCGGAAAGCAGTACCGCCCAGGAAGAGTCCAGCTATGTGGCCTATACCGCAAAGCAACTGGAAGAAATGCTGGTCGGCCGCAAGAACGCGACCTTCACCGAACCCCAGGGTTTCCTCGCGCGCCTGCTGCACACCTTTGTGCCCAAGCTTCTGTTCATGCCCTACCCGATACGCAACTTTGCCCAGCGTCTTTTTGGCGCCTGGGTCAGTACCGCAGTGGGCCTGATCGCCTATGGCCTGGTGGCCTTTGTGTCCCTTGCGGGCTTTGCCGGTGCAGCCGGTGAACTGCTGTTCCCGGTGTACTCCATCCTGCTGATGGTTTACCTGCTCCTGGTCTGGCGACGGGCAGGAAAGCCGATCAACCGCAAGGCTGAGCGCCATATTGAGTCTCTCGGCGGCAGTGCCCTGACCAAGACCATCAGCCTTGCGCTGATTGTGCCGGTGATCGCCGGCTTGGTCGCATCCTGGATATTCGCCAAAAGCAGGGTAACGCCTGAGCAGCTGGATACATTCACCGCCCAGATCCCATCACTGAATCCCGGCCTGTATATTTTTTCCGTGCTGCTCCTCGGTGCAGGCAGCGCTGCACTGGTGTTCGCGCTGATGCGCATGCGCCTGTCCGCCACCACCCCGGTTGTCGAAGTTTCCGAGCTGCGGGAGAACTGGCAGGAATCCGTACATCCTAATGAGATTTTCATCAATCTCGATAACCTGGTGATGGCAAATCGCCGTTACAAGGAAGTGCCAAACCGGGTTTACCGCGAGCTGGATCCTCAGCTACAGGAACAAACCGACGGCAAAGGCGGATTCCGCGGCGAGATGATCCAGGAAGTACAGCCCAGGGTGAAGCCCCTGGATCTGGGCGAGGGCTTCAGGAAAGTCCGATTGGCAACCCTCATCGGCGGCAATGTATTGAGCGTCATCGCGATACTGTTCACCCTGATGCTGGCGTACAAAGCCGTGGATATCTACAGCTTTATCGCTGCGCCGGAAACCGGCACGCTCAAGCAGATCCTGAACAGCGAACAGATCTTTACCCTGCTGGGCATGGGTATGGGTGCGCTGCACCTGTTACTTGTCGGCTTCCTGCTCAAGTCGTTTGGTCAGCTGCTGGGCAATGCCGCACACATCTACTTTGCTGAAATCCAGTTCGAGTCGCTGCTGGTGTACTTCAAGTGTGAAGGTACCTTTACCGAGTCCAAGATTTCCACGGGTACCGGTATTCACGACAGCACCCGCTCTGAAAATACCCTGGTTCGCAGCAGTATCACGCCATGGGTCGTGGTGTCCCGTATCGTGTCATCCACCTTTGCCTCCACTGGCATGCAAAACCTGGAACACCCCCGCCATATCCTGGAAATGCACCGGGATGAACGGGAGCTGCAGAGCATCAAAACCGACGTAGTCAACTTCCTCAAGGATCGCGAATCCATCGCTACGATTACCAGTGCGCGTGATCTCGGCAATGCTTCACAACTCCACCAGCTAAACCAGCAAACCCGCGCCATGCCCATGAGCCAAGGACTCGAGCAGGATGCCGAACAGGCGGGATATCTGCGCCGGGAAGAGGAGATCCGACTGGAGAATCAGGACAAGTAAACATTATTGCCCGACGCTCCGCGCGGCCTGCCCCGGAATATTTCCGGGGCACCCATTCCCCAGCATTTGCCACGCCGAGAAACCTCTACCAAAGATCACAGATCTGTACAACGCAACAATCGCTGTCATTCACCCCCTTTTACGCGACCAACAGCCAATTCCGTTCACCCGCTGCTAGCTTCCATTCATCGCGCCGCAGAGACCTGGCGATTCAGTTTATCGACTAATTCCGGGCATCCACCGTTACAGAACATCCGTTTTCCAATTTAGGTGCATCTTAAAAGATACCTACAAGGAGGAATGGACTAATGCGCTGGATTGCGATTTTGATCATTATTTTTCAAATGGGTTGTGCAACCCAAACTCCTGATATCAAGGCGCACTACTCGCCCGAAAATACCAGGCACATTCTTGAGCAGACACGAGTTGCAGCTAGCGGTATTACGTCAGAAAAATCAACGGACTTACTTGCCACCAGTGAAGAAATGCAAGACTTCCTGAAATCCATCGATCCTTCCCTCACCCCTAGCCGACGATTCCGTCAAGCAATCCGGACTCTCAAGCTCAATGAATTCAGACTCGAATACGACCTGAATCGAACCACAAATGCAGCTGAAGCTTTCAAAGATAGACGCGGAAATTGTATTTCATTCGCGGCGTTAATCGTTGCCCTGGCACGAGGGGTAGGGTTGGAAGCACATTTCAATCGGGTAGACGCACCACTAGGCAGCGCAAAAATCCGCAATGCGAATGGCCGACAGGTACAGCAAAGTATTTTGCATATTAATGCGGAAGTATCCTATGGCTGGTCCTCACAAGTGATCGAGATCAACTTCACGCCACGATCCCGGTATCCACATATCCCTCTGGGAGATGAAGAAGTTAAATCCATGTATATGAACAACCTGGCGCTGGAGGCCTCCAACAATGGCGACTTGCCATTGGCATTTTCACATATAGGCAACGCTTTGGCGCTACATCAGCAATCTGCAATTGCTTGGACAACCCTCGGCTACCTCTACCGGCAGCACGGCGCTCTTGATCTGGCAGAAATGAGTTATAACCATGCACTGTATTTGGATGCAGACAATACCGCTGCACAACTTAATTTACGTAACATCTATCAACTAAGGGATCAGAGGGTACTCTCCAGTAACAATCAACACGTCATAAAATCCGCTCCAGAGGCGTAAATATTTTTGAGAGCTTACTCCGCCAGCTAATACCATACGACTTATCAATCAACAGATTTTTCCAGAAGTAACTATGCTTGCTCCGGTAAATTGAAATTTGTGGAATCAGATTATGGAAGCAGCCAGGAAATTGACATTATTGAAAATATTACTGGTAGTGACCGGCATTTTCTTCATCTTTGGCATCTATGCCATGATGATGTGGATCTGGCCGGAAGGCTGGGGCTGGACCCCACGCCAGCCTGAATACGAACAAATGATCATGGGCATTTATGCAACGCTGGGCGTATTCCTGATCCTCGCTGCCCGCGATCCACTGGCAAATCGCAGCCTGATCTGGTTTACGATCTGGTCCAGCATCGTACATGGCGGAATCATGTTGATTCAGGCTCTGGCGGATAAAACTGAGCGGGCCAATCTACTGGGCGATGTGCCCGCCCTCCTCATCGTAGCGGCACTCCTGTGGTACCTGATGCCTAGAAAACCGGCAGGCTAAAGCCAAATGCGAGCGTCAGGCTATTGGCCTTCTCCCAGCTTGTACTGTCAGATCCCAGCTGGAAGCTCCACATGCCCCGATCATCACTGAACTGTACGAGCCACTGCCCATCAATCATTTCGTACCCGAGGTAGGGGTTACCCGGCAATCGCCCCCAGCGTATACCAGGGCGGTAGCGTAAATCGCCATCGAAGTATTCGAGATCCAGCATCCAGTCAGATGACGGTCGGTATTCCGTATACTGCGCCTCTGCGAAGAGCGGCATGCGCTGGCGATAGTCGGTCAGCAGGCGCTTGCCAGAAAACAAAGGGCTGAGCTGCACTGCATTCGCCACATCCCGATCAACAGTATCAAATGCGCCCTGAGTATGCGGCGCCTGCCGCCACTCGATTGCACTGTACAGATCCTGAAGTATCAGCCTGGCTGAGCGATGCGTTCCCGTATAACCCAGATTCAGATCCAGCGCCAAGCCCCGCCCTTTAGGTGGCTCAAACTGGTGCTCCAGCAACAGGTCTTCGCTGTAACGATAGTCGAGCCTGGCACTACCGGAAAAAAAGTCGCCGTTGCTCCCCAACTCGCCGGCAAGAATCCCATCCTGAAAATCACTGGCACTCAACAAGGAGAGATCCGCTTGCGCGAAAAATCCGGATGACCATTGCCAACGGCGTTGGAGTTTTACACCCTGTGCTCGCAGTTGGGAGATTTTCAGCAAAACCGGTACCCGCCCTGCGGGTGCATCAAGGTCATTTTCATCCCGATAATAGAGATCCGTGGTGGCCTCGTTGTAGCCCAGCTGATAGTCGAAACGCTGGGTATATCCAAAGCCCCATCCCTCATACCATACGCCCTGAAAGAAGCGATTGCGGGTCCAGGTACTGTCACCTTTGCCCGGTGGCTGGCGCCACTCATCGGCGAATTCTTTGATCGGCAGCGCTTCACTCACGGTTCGTGTGGTGAATTGCAGCTGAATCCCATTATTTTCCAGTGCGACTGACTCTTCCGGCACATTCACCAGTATCAAAAACAGAAAAGGCCACCAAAGGTGGCCTTTATTGCTCCTGTGAGAGTCACACCGCTTAAAGCAGTGTTTCAATACCATTGTCTATCCAGGTAATCACATAAGCGTTATTTTCTTCTGCCAGGGTACCGTATACGGTGCCGTCTTTGGTAATTACACCAGTAACGGTCTCGCCATCAGCAGCCAGCTCGAGACTGAACTCAGCACCCTTGCCGTCGGACAGAATGATGGTGTTGCTGCCTTCGCCACTGAAGGGATATTCAACCCGCAGGCTGTCAGTACCCCAGGCCAGGCTCAGAACCACTTCCGCCACTTCATAGCCAGTGCGCTTCGCTACCAGCTCGACATCCATCGCCGGAAGGTTTGCGGACAGGTTACCATGGGCGCTTACACGGAAGGTGGCTTTCAGGTAACGGTTTTCAGCGTCGAAGTTGATGTCGGATTCAACCAGCTCCGACGCAATGGTGCCACTGGTACCGGCCAGAATGGATTTGCCAACATAGTCCGGCCACCACTCGCTCGGGCCAGCGCGGTACCAACCTTCACCAGCTACGCCAGCGTACAGGCCGTCCAGCAGATAACTGTATTCCGCGGTGAACGCAACGCGCAGATCCTGCACAACATTGCTTTGTTCCGGGCTTACCCAGATGTAGCAACTGTTGGATGCCCAGTCCCAGTAGCCGTTGTAAGACGCACTCTCACACTCCAGCTGGGTCAGATCGGAGCGAACGTCGTTGAGTCCCCAGAAGTAGTAATCCTGCTGCACCGGGCAGCTGGCATCCCCAACAACTTCGTTACAGGAAGCGCTGATAAAGAACTCACTGTAGTACTCATCGTATACCACTTCGGTGAGCGCATAAGTCGCAACCGCGTAGTTGTTTCCCTCACCGATCTTAACGGTCACGGTGTTATCCGCGGCGTTATAGCTGTAGCTGGTCAGGTCATCGCGTTCGAAGCCCTCCAGCACGTACAGGAAGTCATCGGCGTTATCGATGGTTACCACCACGGAAGCTTCCAGGGATTTCGCCGTGGCCAGCTCCTCAAACACCCCGGAAAGTGCGAGCTTCTCCGGCAGTAGAGCGTGCGCGGATTTGTCGTTCATCGCCGGGTCGAAGGAGTTGTACATCGCCTCCGATTTTTCACCGGTGATCTCCACTGAGCCGTTAAAGCGGTAGGTGGCATTAAAAATTTCTGCATCCAGGTTGAGCGCAAGGTTTTCAATCTGCGGTTCGCCCAGTGGATCTTCACCCTCGCCGGTACCCACATTGATGTCGATCAATTGCTCAGACAGCTCAAGAGAGAAACCTGAACCTTCATTGATCTTGAAGCTGCTGTCACCCAGGGTTGCCATACCACGGATAGCAAGCACGTGTGTACCCGCCTCAACGTATAGGCGTTCTTCGCCTTCGAATACCTTGGACTGGATCTCGGGCATGCCGATGGTCAGGTCAATTGCCACCTGGTCTTCAGTGGTGGTCGCGTTGCCGTCTGCATCAAACAGGGCATCGGTCACGCTCCAGGCTTGGCCTGTATGAGTGACAGTGCCAGCCGCGAACTTGGCCACATACACAGCCTTTTCAGCTTCGTAATCAGCCCGGCACTGCGCCTGGTATTCCGTTGCCATCCATTCGCAATGCTCGGCCTCACCATAGGCGGCCGCTGCGGCGTCAGCCAGGCTTGTGAATACTTGTTCACCCGCAATGTCACGGAAGATCTGCTCTGCCAGCAGGCCCGCCACTTCAGCGATAGCGCCGATGTTTTCGCGGTTGTCATCTGACAGGATCTGCGCTGCGCTATCCATCTGTACAACCAGGTTGTCCTGGTTATAGCCTTCAGAAGTCTCGTCCAGTTCGGATTTGATCGCTTCCAGGGCCTCAACCGACACCTTGCGCGCGGTGGCTACCAGCGCCTTGGCTTGCTCAAGATTGCTGGTCAGGTCACCGATCACTTCTACATCGGGTGTACAGATCCCATTCGCACAATTTTCTACAATCGCGTCGCCTGTTGCCTTTATCGCACCCGCAGCCGCATCGGCTACCCCGGCCAGTTCGCTGTTACCTTCACTGGTCGCGGTGGCGACACTGTCGATTGCTGCGTTCACGTTTTCCAGCAGCGCGGCATCCACGGTGTTGGCAGCGAAGCCCGCACTCAGGCTTTCCAGCTGCGCTGCAACGTCACCGCCTTCCGCAGCCGCTTCGATTGCGGCGTTGATCAGCGCGAAGCGCAGATCCTGCTCACCAGCAGATGTCGCGCTGGTGAGGTCTACCGGAGCTACGGTACTCGGATCAGCGTCCAGGCCAAAAGTATCCTTAACAAAGGCATTGGCTGCGCTGATCGACGCCTGATCCAGAGTCGTGCCCGCTTTTTCTGCAACCAGAGTAGTCAATGCGGTAATGCTGGAAGTAATTGAGGTCGCGGACTCTTCGACGAACACCACGGAGCTCAGTGTGTAGTCGAGAGCGTACTGTTCAGAGAAAGTAATGACGCCATCGGCATTACTGTCCTGATCATTCTCACCGGCGGTACGGCACTTTGCAGTGTCACAGGTTACCAGTGCGATGTCGCTTTCAGGTGCACTCAGCTCCAGACGAATGGCACCGGTATAACCGTCGAGTTCGATGGAGTAAGAACCATCTTCTGCAGTAACTGCGCTGCCGAGCACTACGCCAGTATCGCTCTTCGCAACCACCTGTGCACCGGAGATAATCCCCTTCGCTGCAGTACCACCTACCGGTACCGGGCTGGCCGTGCCGGTACCACCATTGTTGTTACCGCCGCTGTTGCCGCCATCTGTATCCGGCGAACTGCTACCGCCACCACCGCCACAGGCGGTGAGCGCCGTGACCGCCATGGCCAAAGCAAGCTTCTTATACATTCTTGTATTCCCCAATTCTTTTAACTTGAGTGTCTTCCTGATACGTCTCCGCTCGAGCCCCAACACCCGAGTTGAAACGCAAGATTCCGTAAATGGCACCTAACAATTACCCCAGCAAACGCCATTTTGAGAACTGCGTCACAATTAAAACGCGAGGCGCGGATGATGCCGGCTGCGGCACAGCGCCTCAATAGCCCTTTTGGGTCATTTTGCGCCAAGCAAAGAAAACCCGCCCGAACGAGCACAAATTTTCGAACGAATGAAAGTGTATGAGAGCGGGTAAATCTCAAATGGATCAAAAGGCCTAATAATTATGTCGGCCGGAGAGCAGCGAACTTAATGGCAGAATCCGTAGAAAAAGCCTGCTATTTCACCTAAACCTGTTCGCCACTACCATTTATATATCTGTGCCCTCGACGAGTGAGAAACTGCTCACACAAGTAAAGCCTGGTATAAAACCCCGATAAAAACCGCCAAATTAAAATAAGAGAAAGACCGTCTATTGGCCATTTCAGACAGCGGTTACAACGAACCAAATGACGCGGCGATGACAGCAGCACCGCGCGTTGCCGATACGCCAATGTCTGGTGGCGGCTTCCGTGTTGACTCTAACGGCTTTGATATCCATTACACGCCTGGTGAAAAGCGCATCGGCGGGCTGCAGAACTATCGCAAAGCGATCTCAACGAAATCCGGAGGTTATACCCCGACGCCAGGGTTTCAGAAACTGGCCCAACGTTAAAGTGGCCCGCCGATGTGGATAAAGATGGTCTGACGGTTCAGGCACACAAACCGAAGCGCTATACGAGCGTTGCGTGAAAACGCGGAACACGCCATGATCGCGCCTCCAAAATTTATGCTCTCACGGAGGACAACTCATGAGCAGAAGGCTTATTTCCAGCGGATCGGAGTTTGAAACCAAGATCGGCTATTCCCGAGCAGTGGTCGATGGCGATTATGTCTTCGTATCCGGCACCACCGGCTACAACTACGCCACTAGCTCCATCAGCAGCGATGCCGCCGAACAGGCCGACCAGTGCTTTGCGAATATTGAACAGGCCCTGAAAGAAGCCGGCTCTTCCATCGCGGAGATTGTCCGGGTGACCTATATCCTGCCCAACCGCGACGACTTCCAGCCCTGCTGGCCGGTGCTGCAGAAATGGTTGGGCGAAGTACGCCCGGCAGCCACCGTGTTCGAAGCCCGCCTGCTGGACGATGCCATGAAGATCGAGATCCAGGTAACTGCGAAGGTTGCCGGCTAATCGGTCAGAAATCGCCCTGTGTTCTGGCGGAAAAAGCTTGACGCCAGAACCCTGCTGCCGGTAAAAACGCGCATCTCAACTTGTGTGTGTTTTAACCGGTGGCATGGGTTTCTTTTGACGTTTTCAGAACGCTCGGTTTCGCAGATACACTGCAATTAAAGCCCGAAGAGGTCTTCAAGTACAAAGCGGAAATTGCCGAGGCGGAATGGGTTCTGTTCCCCGAATACTGGCAGCTTAACGCCCTTACCTACAGCCTCGGCGCTCGCGTTTTTCCCAGTGAATCGAGCTATCGCCTGGGCCACAACAAGATCGAAATGACCCGGGCCTTCGAGCTGGTTGCCCCGTCCAATACTCCCTGTACCCGGATCCTGGCCAACACCCCGGAAAATGCGGCCACCCTGTGGGATCAAATGGATCACCCCTTTGTCGCCAAGCTGCCCAAGGCTGCCCGGGGCTGTGGTGTCTGGCTGATTGAAGACCGGGAAGACTGGAAAGCCTACCTCGAAAAGACAGACGTGCTCTACGTACAGGAGTGGCTGCCCATCGACCGCGACATCCGCATTGTGATTGTGGGTGATCAGGTGGTAACCGCTTACTGGCGCCTGCAGTCCGCGCAGGGGTTTTACAACAACGTCTCCAAGGGCGGCAGCGTGGATCACAGCCCGGTACCACAGGCGGCCATCGAGCTGGCCCTGCACCTGGCGCGCACCCTGGATATCAACCACGCCGGCTGGGATATTGCGATGGTCGGCGAGCACCCCTATGTGATTGAGTTCAATCGCCTTTTCGGCAACCAGGGGATACAGGGAGGCGCTGCCCGCTTGCAGGATGCGATCCTGCAGTACCTCCACAACAGTTCAGTTCCCACCGGCCCGAATTACCCGACACGGCCGCAGACACCGGGTCGCCGACGACTGAAACAGGTGGCCTGAATAGGAAAGGGGCGATGGTATCGCCCCTTTTTTGTCTCGACTAATCTTCCCGTAAAGCTTTGTGGAGTTTCACCGCTGAAGCCTGCTTTTTCCGCAAACGGATATTGAGCATTTCCACCGCGACCGAAAATGCCATGGCGAAATAGATATAGCCTTTGGGCACATGCACGTCGAACCCTTCAATAATCAGGGTAACGCCCACCAGTATCAGGAAGGAAAGTGCCAGCATCTTGATGGTCGGGTGACGGTCGACGAAGTCCCCGATGGGCCTGGCGGCGAACAGCATGACGGCAACCGCGAGGATGATTGCGATGGCCATGATGGAGACATGGTCCACCAGCCCGACCGCGGTTATCACCGAGTCGAGGGAGAATACGATATCCAGAATCGCGATTTGCACCAGCACCATACCAAAGCTGGCCGCGGCTGCGCTGCCGGCACTGCCGTCAACGCCCTCAAGACTGTTGTGGATTTCATGCGTTGCCTTGGCCAAAAGGAACAGGCCACCGCCGATCAATATCACATCACGTCCGGAAATTTCTTCGCCCAATACCGTAAACCATGGTTCGGTGAGCCCCATGATCCAGGCAATCGAAAACAGTAATCCCAGACGGGTAATCATCGCCAGCGCCAGACCGATCAGGCGCGCCGGCTCTCGCTGATGGTCCGGCAGACGCCCCACCAGAATGGAAATGAAGATGATATTGTCGATACCTAGGACAATTTCCAGAGCCGCCAGGGTAGCCAGTGCCACCCATGCTTCCGGGCTCGCGATCCATTCAAACATGCGCTTTCCCCACCAAGATGTAATCGAGTTTATTTTCGCAGGATATGACAAACGGCCACTGCCGGCAGGGCAGGGGCTGTTTGGGAAATAGGAGGAAAACAGTTTATGCGCTTTGCTGCAGCCAGGCCAAGGCTTCTGCCGGTTCGTCAAACAAGCGGGCTTCACCGCCAATAAACCAGCTGCCGATCTTCGCCGCGGCTTCCTGCCAGTATTTGCTGCCGATCATGGCAACACGGTTGAACTGGCGCCCGTGTTTGATGCCTAGCTTGAGGTCATCCCAGGCCGCCCGGATCTCCCAGCCCTCGAGCTCCCGCATATCGAACAGGACATCGACTTTTGGGTGCTCCATGCCGGCGATCGCAGACTCAAGCATGGGAACAAAGGTTTCATAGTCCTGATGTTCGAGCTTGCCGCGGGCATGCAGGGAAAGTAATACACGCTCGTCACCGGCGCGTTCGATACTGACGGAAAAGCCGTGATGAAATGTTCCCATCGGTTTTGCTCCACAGCTATCAAACTCTAAAAATCAAGCCGGAGCCTGCAGGTATAGCGTCAGCAGGCTCCGATGCACATTATCTGTGAGAAAGAATGTCGACGATCTCGTGGGTCGCGTGGACAAGACGAACCAGCTCACCTTCGATACGCACGGTGACCAGGCCATGGCGATCCACTGGCTGCACAATCACCGCGTGACTGTAGATGGAATCGTCCAACCGATGGCCCTTTTGCAGTTTTTTCTTCCAGCCCGGGGGCAGCTCGCCGCCGCGATCTACCTTCTTCTGCAAACCCGGCGGAAGATCGCCGGACTTATCCGGCTTGGCGACCGCCACGGCCGCGCCGGTGGTCATGGCGGCCATCAGTAGTGTTGCTATCAGGGGGTGTTTCATAAATTCACCTTAATCTGCGAGGTAATATTCAATAGTGGAGACCACCCGCACTTTCTTGATATGCGGATTATTCTTGTCGCGGTCGCCGATGCTGAACTGTCCCTGTGATGCGCGGCGAATCTTGCCCAACCGGCTGCCGGAGTCCCCGGCAAATTTCTCTGCCACAAAGCGCGCCTGCTTGGTGGCCTCTTCGACCATCAGCGGCTTCACTTCGTTCAAACGGGTAAAGATATATTCCGGCTGTGCCTGATAGTTACCCTGGGAGAACACGATTCCATCGCGCCCCAGGTCTGCGAGCCCCGGCATGGCTGCCCGCACACTGTCGACCTTATCGGAATATACGGTCACCGTCTGCAAGGCGGTGTAGCGATAGGGGGAATTCTGGTTGCCGCCGTACTGCTGGGCGGATTTGTCTGTGATCGAGGGCAGCGATACCGAGATGGCTTCAGCCGCTACACCCTTCTTTTCGAGGTACTGCTGGATCTTTTCACTGCTGCCGGCGATGGTCAGGTAAAGCGCCGTGAGGTCATTATCGGCAGCGGTAAACTGGATCGGCCAGATGACGATATCCGCCGGAAATTCACGCTCGGCCAGGCCTTTTGCGGTCACCGTGCGCTCGAAGCCTTTAAAGCGCTCCACCGCTTGCAGCACAAAATATCCCAGCGCGGCGAGGCCAAGAAATATTCCCAATCCCAGGATCAGGGAGGGCACGCGGTTTTGGCTTTCTGTCATTTGAGGCCTCCTCATGGCACTGCAGGCGGCAGAGCCAGCTTGCCCATCATCTTAGTCGGGATTCAGCGACGAGCGATGGTCACTCATCACAGAATTCAGCTTCACATGTTGGCAATCACGTTAATTACCGGGGTGGGGATACCGCAACAGCCGGTCTCACGCATGCTCCGCGTCAATTATGCCGGGCCACAAAAAAGGGCCGCACAGGCGGCCCAAAGGAGTCAAAATCAAATCCGGATTTAGCTGATATCAATCCAGGTGGACTTCAGCTCACAGTATTTGTCCAGTGCGTGCAGGGACTTGTCGCGGCCGTTGCCGGACTGCTTGAACCCGCCAAACGGTACGGTGATGTCACCGCCGAAGTAGTTGTTTACCCAGACGGAACCGGCGCGGATATCACGAGCCATGCGGTGAGCGCGGCTGATATCTTTGGTCCATACGCCAGACGCAAGGCCGTAGATGGAGTCGTTGGCAATCTTCAGCGCCTCTTCCTCGGTCTCGAACTCGATCACCGACAGCACCGGGCCGAAGATTTCCTCTCGGGCGATTGTCATATCGCCACTGACGCTTTTGAAAATGGTCGGCTCGTAATAGTGCCCACCTTCCACCGCAGCCGCGGGTTTGCCGCCGCACACCAGTTGTGCGCCCTGCTCCAGGCCCTTGGCAACGTAAAACTCCACGGTATCGAACTGGCTCTGGTCGATCAGCGCACCCATCACCGTGTTCGGGTCTTGCGGATGACCAGGCATAAAACGCTCGGAGGCTTTCTTCACTTTTTCGATGAAGGTATCAGCAATGCCTTTTTCCACCAGCAGGCGGGTTCCTGCGGTACAGGTTTCCCCCTGGTTGTAGAACACGGCCAGTGCTGCCGCTTCCGCCGCCTTGTCCAGGTCCGCGTCGGCAAACACGATATTCGGGCTCTTGCCGCCGAGTTCGAGGAAAGTGCGCTTGAGGTTTGACTGGCCGGAGTATTCGGTGAGGGTCTTGCCCACCTCAGTGGAACCGGTGAAGGTCAGGCCGTCGATATCCATGTGCAGGCCGAGGGCTTTGCCCAGGCTGCTGCCCGGCCCCGGAAGCACATTCAGCACGCCATCGGGGAGGCCGGCCTCTTTCGCCAGCCCCGCCAGTTTGATCGCCGTCAGCGGGGTATTCGATGCCGGCTTCAGGATCACGCTGTTGCCGGTTGCCAATGCCGGGCCCAGTTTCCACGCGGTGGTGGAGAGCGGGAAGTTCCAGGGCACGATGGCGGCAACCACCCCCAGTGGCATGCGGGTGATCAGGCCGATCTCGGTCGGGCCAGTGGGGGCAATTTCGTCATAAATCTTGTCGATCGCCTCGGCGTTCCAACGGATGGTGGTCACCGCGCTGGGTACATCGACGTTCATGGTATCGCTGATTGGCTTGCCCGCATCGAGGCTCTCCAGCAGGGCGATTTCAACCCTGTTCTGCTCGATCAGCTCGGCGAAACGCACGAGGATTTTCTTGCGCTGCATCGGCGGCATGTGCGACCACACGCCGGATTCAAAGGTGTCGCGGGCCACTTTCACCGCGCGCTCGGCATCGGCCGGGCCACAGCTGGCGATCTGCGCCAGCTCTTTGCCATCGGCGGGGTTGATGCTCGGGCGGGTTTCACCGGAGAGCGCATCGACATATTCGCCGTTGATAAATGCGCGTCCCTCGATGTTCAGCTCGGCGGCCAGCGCCTGCCACTCCTGCAGGGTTTGCGGGGTCTTATTCTGTTCTGCCATGGCACACCTCGATTTTTGGTAGAAGACGGTTAAAACTGAAGAATTATTCAGTTTATACCTAAAATGTGATCACAAATCAAAGAGCCCGGCATCATACCGTGAAATTTGTGCTCAGACAGCCTCGAAAGTACCGGTTTCCAGGTTCTTGCGCGCACCGGGCATCTCGAACACCCGGTTGTGGAAAGCGATATAGAAGCCGGGATCCATCAGCCGCGCGGCCAGCAGGGCTTCAGTGACGTTCTGGCGGGCGTCGGAATCGATAAAGCCCATGGGCTTCATGGCGCCGGTGAACACCACCGCGACTTTCGGCGTCCCCATCTGCTTGTAGCAGTACTCGGCAGTGACCGACATGGTATCGGTGCCGTGCAGCACCACGATCGGATCACCTTCCTCGGCTGTGCGGGCAATGGCGCTGCAGATCTGCATGCGGTCGCTGTCGTCCATCTCCAGCGAGTCCTTGTTGAGGACACTTTCCAGTTCCAGATGGGTGTAGGGCAGGCGCAGGCTGGCAATCAGGCCATCGCGAATGATGGAGGCGCGGTTCTTCAACGTGCCTTCAGCTTCGCAGTAGCTCTTTTCAATGGTGCCACCGGTAGTGAGGATTCGGATGGTGGCCTTCTGGTTGAGATCTGTCATCGCTTTTCCCGCTGAATGAGTACAAATGTGCGCATCTTAGTGGTGGTTTTGGAATGGGACAATCTTAGTTTCCACTGGTGATGGCCCCACCAGGCCGCCGCAACCACCCCAGTCAAATTTAGCTGGGGACACGCGCGAGGGCTATTTATAATTGCCGCCCGAAATCAGCCCAAGAGGCAACAAAACGGCTCCATTTCACGGGCCCGGCCAGGAGTTTCATGTCTTCCGCACCCCCCCAATCCCTGTCCCGGCAAGAAGCCGCATTCATCGCCTTGCGCAATACCCTGCATGACTACTACCCGCTCAGCGATGCTACCTGGAGCGCCTATCGCGCGATCTGCACCTGGCGCCAGATTAAAAAAGGCACAGAACTCTACGCTGCGGGGGAAACACCCCGATCATTTGCGTACGTTCATCAGGGCCTGTTGCGGGTGTACGTAATCGATGAAAAAGGCGCGCAGTACAACAAGAACTTTTTCCCCGAGGGGCGCTTCCCCGGCTCGATGACGGCACTGCTGCGCGGTGAACCGTCGCTTTACACCATCGATGCGCTGGAAGACTCCGCCATCATCGAAATTGACCACGCTGGATACCGCCGCCTGCTTCAGGAACATGAAGACCTGAAGCTGTACCACATCCACTATCTTGAGCGGCACTGGCTGATGCACAAGGAGCCCCGGGAAGTCTCCCTGGTACAGGAAGGGGCCAGTGTGCGCTATCAACGCTTTCTGCAGGACTTCCCAAACCTGGCCCAGCGTCTGCCGCAGTACCACATTGCCTCCCATCTGGGGATAACACCCACACAACTTAGCCGGATACGAAAAAACCTGCTGATCGATCAACCTATGTAAATGCCTGCGGCAACCCGCCCCCCTAGACTGCACCGCGTTCCAGGGAATTACTCTTTTCCCTCATCAAGTGCCAGATTCAGGAGAGAGCGATGCAAGTATTATCCGCGTTGCAATGGCGTTACGCCGTGCGCCGATTTAGTGAAGAGCGCCTGCCGGCGGGCGATATCGAAACCCTTGTCGACGCCACCCGGCTGAGCGCCTCGGCCTATGGTTTGCAGCCCTATCGGCTGATCCAGGTGGACTCCCGGGAAGTGCGCAAAAGCCTGCTTCCCCACGCCATGGGACAGGACAAGATCCTGCACTGCTCGCACCTGCTGGTATTTGCCGCCGAAACCGATCTGGGTGAACACACGGTTGACCGCTATATGGCCCTGCTCGGCAGCGCACGCGCCCTATCACAAGAAGCCCACGCGGGCATGTCCAACCATATGAAAACCGTGATCGCCGGCATGACGCCGGCCCAGCGCACGGGCTGGGCGCGGGAACAGGTTTTCATTGCCCTGGGAACACTGCTCACAGCGGCGGCCAGCATGGGGATCGACAGCTGCCCGATGACCGGGTTCGCGTCACACGGATTCGACCAGGTTTTGGGGCTGATCGAGCAGGGGCTCACGGCAACCGCCGTGTGCGCCCTGGGACGCCGTCACCCGGACGATGATCATGCGGGACTCGCAAAAGTACGCCTGGCGGCGAGCGATTTCGCCCAGGTTGTCTAGCATGATGGCCCTCGCAGCCCTGGCATTGCTGGCCGGCGCAGCAATTGCGGTACAGGCCAGCATCAATGCACAGCTCGGCGTCCTGCTGCGCAGCTCCCTGCTCGGCACCGCGGTCGCATTTGCAGTCAGCTGCCTGGTCTCGGTGCTCGCCATCGCGGTCTCCGTGCGCCAGTACCCCACGCTCGCCGCCATCCAGGCTGTGCCCTGGTATCTGTGGTTCGGGGGCCTGCTGAGTGCCTTTGGGGTGGGATTGTTCTACTTCCTGATCCCACGCATGGGGGTTGGCAGCATGATGTCGTTTGCCCTGACCGGGCAGATTCTGGTGGCCGTGATCTCCAGCCACTTCGGCTGGTTCGACCTGCCCGCCAAGCCGATTTCCCTCCTGCGGGGAACGGGCGTCGCGGCACTGATGGCCGGCATAGTACTGATTAACTGGGAATGAAATACCCGGAGCAACCATGGAACGCGTAATGACACAGGACGAAGCGGACAAGTTCAGCAATAACTCTCTCCGCGATGATGCGCTGGATAAGGCCAACATTGAAAACCTCACCGCGCTGTGGCGCGCCGCGGGCGCACAGCGCCTGTTTGGCGCCGAAACAGTGGACGTATATGCCTGCCATCGCTGGCCCAACCGCCACTGGTTTGGAAGCAATGGGGTTCTTCCTGAAAGTGAGGCCCTGCAGAACATCCTGAAGCGCTTTGGGCCGGCGGCGATGGTGCCGGTGTGGGGTGAGAATAGGCACTTGGAATCGGCACTGCGTGAGTCCGGGTTTGAACCCTGCCTCGAGCAACTGGCGATGCACCTGGAACTGGCAACCCGGGCGCCAGTGGGCCTCGACAACTGCCTGGCGCTGCGCCCGGTACAGTCTGCAATCGACATTGATATCTGGGTAAGGGTGTGCGGAGAGGCCTTCGGCTATGCACTCGATGTGCCGGTGATCTCCGGCCTGATGGCCCGCGCGGACGCCTCCCTGTGGCTGGCAGAACGCGACGGCAAGCCGGTGGGCACCGCCCTGCTGTTCCGCACCGGTGAGGTGATGGGGATCCACCAGGTCGGTGTGCCCGATACCTTCCGCGGCCAGGGTATCGCACGTGCGCTGATGCAGGCCCTGCTGAACCACTGCCAGCAATCCGGTGCGCGCTATGTCACCCTGCAGGCATCGAAAATGGGCGAGGGCCTGTACCGGCAACTCGGGTTTGAACCCCGCTTTCCAATATCCAGTTACCGCCGCCCCTGACTCCGGGTGCGGCGGGTATCCGATGGTACCGATCAATCAAGCGGCCGCCATCGGTCATCACCTGCAGCAGGCATGGCCGGCCAACGGGATCTCAGGTCACCGAGGTTTCCACCCGCAGCCAGTCCTCCTCCAGCCCCATCGCTATCCGGTCGCCCACCAGCAACTCGCCCACGCCCGCGGGCGTACCAGTGAGAACGACATCGCCGGGCATCAGGGTAAAATAGCCGCTGATGTAAGCCACCAGATCCAGGATCGGCGTCAGCATGTGGTTGGTCTTGCCCCGCTGACGGATCTCGCCATTGAGCCACAGGGTATAGGTGAGCTCGTCCCAGTTGGGCAGCCAGTCCAACTTCACGAAAGGCGACAAGGGGCAGGCGCCGTCGAAGCCCTTGGCCTTTTCCCACGGCTGGCCCTGCTTTTTGAGGTCCGCCTGCAACTCCCGCAGGGTCAGATCCAGCGCCAGCCCAAGGCCGGCAATTGCCGGCGGAACCTCTGCAGGGTTCACACCCGTGAGGCGCTCACCGATAAGCAGTGCCAGCTCGCCCTCGAAATGGCAGCTGCCCCGCCCCCGTGGCAAGTGGATAGGTTCACTCATGGGGACTGCAGAAGTGGCCGGTTTGATGAACAACAACGGCTCTTCGGGAATGGGGTTGTTCAGCTCTTCCGCATGGGCAGCGTAGTTGCGCCCGACACACACTATTTTGCCCAACGGCAGGTCGACAGGAGAATTACAGGTAAATTGATGCTTATACATAACCAAATTCGATAGCTAGGATAGACATTGCGTATAAAGCTTTGGAAAACCCTTGTGGTATGATGCGGCCCTCGCCGGGATCCCCGGCGAGCTCCAACTGACTTTCGCCCTTTTTCGCTAATATGCCGCGATGTCCCCGTTATTGGTAATGTCATCGCGCACGGCCAAGAGATTCGATATGGCTCCGCCCAGTGCTTTCCCAAAAGAGTCTTTGCAGAAAGACAAAATCCGTATTCTGTTGCTGGAAGGCGTACACCAGTCCGCTGTAGACCTGCTGACTTCCCGCGGTTACACCAACGTGGAATATATCAAGACCGCGCTGCCGGAAGATCAGCTGATCGAGAAGATCGCCGATGCCCACTTTATCGGGATCCGCTCCCGCACCCAACTGACCCGCAAGGTATTGGAAAACGCGCCCAAGCTGATCGCCGTGGGCTGCTTCTGCATCGGCACCAACCAGGTAGACCTGAAAGCCGCAACCGATCTCGGTATCGCGGTGTTCAATGCACCTTACTCGAATACCCGTAGCGTAGCTGAACTGGTGATCGCCGAAGCGATCATGCTGCTGCGCGGCATTCCCGAAAAGAACATGGTCTGCCATCGCGGTGGCTGGCAGAAATCCGCAGTGGGCTCCTACGAGGCCCGCGGCAAGACCCTCGGCCTGGTAGGCTACGGCGCTATCGGCTCGCAGGTTTCCGTGCTGGCTGAAGGCATCGGCATGCGCGTGATTTTCTTCGACGTAGTCACCAAGCTGCCGCTGGGCAACGCCACCCAGGTGAACTCCCTCGACGAATTGCTGGCCCTGTCTGACGTGGTTTCCCTGCACGTGCCGGAACTGCCCTCCACCAAGTGGATGATCGGCGCCGAGCAGATTGCCAAGATGAAGAAGGGCTCCATCCTGATCAACGCTTCCCGCGGCACAGTTGTGGAAATCGAGCCGCTGGCGGAAGCACTTAAGAGCGGCCACCTGGCGGCGACTGCAATCGATGTATTCCCGGTGGAACCACGCGGCAATGACGACGAGTTCGTATCGCCACTGCGCGGCCTCGACAATGCCCTGCTGACGCCGCATGTCGGAGGCTCCACGGTAGAAGCCCAGGAAAACATCGGCGTGGAAGTGTCCGACAAGCTGGCGCTTTATTCCGACAACGGCACCACCACCAGCTCCGTGAACTTCCCGGAAGTTGCCCTGCCCGGCCACTCCGGCACACACCGCCTGCTGCACATCCACAAGAATGTGCCCGGTGTGCTGGGCGCGATCAACCAGGTGTTCTCGGAAAACGGCATCAATATCTCCGCCCAGTACCTGCAAACCAACGAAACCGTGGGTTACGTGGTAATCGACGTGGATGCGGAGTACTCGGATCTGGCGCTGGAGAAGCTCAAGAACATTCCCGGCACCCTGCGCTGCCGCGTACTGTTTTAAGCCCCCTTCCTGACAGGCGCGCCGTGCGTCTGTTAGACTCTGCCAAACCCGGACGGCTACCCGCCGCCCGGGTTTCTTTTTCTTTTCTTCCTGACTGACCGGCTCGCTTCCGCATCCCGCAGTGCAGTTTCCGCTGTGCGCAGAGCCAAGGGTTGTTTCACGTGCAAAACCAGAATTCCGACTCCGCCGCGGCAGGCCTGCTGGCCGGCATTGGTGCCTTTCTCATCTGGGGGCTGGCGCCACTGTATTTCAATTTGCTCGACGGCATTTCCGCCCCGGAAATCCTGAGTCACCGCAGCGTCTGGTCATTCATCCTCGCCGTGGTGCTGCTGGTACTGCTTGGCAAGCTGAAAGACTTCCGGGAGACCCTGGCTTCGCGCAAGAAAATGACCACGCTGCTGTTGTCCACATTGCTGATCGGTACCAACTGGCTGGTGTTTATCTGGGCAATCACCAACCAGCACATTCTGGATGCCAGCCTCGGCTACTACATCAACCCCCTGATCAGTGTGCTGCTCGGCGTGCTGTTTCTGGGCGAGCGACTGCGCCCACTGCAATGGCTGGCCGTGGCGCTGGCGGCTGTCGGGATCGGCTACGAATTGTGGCAGTTTGGACGTGTGCCGCTGATTGCCCTGTTCCTGGCTTTGACCTTTGGCTTCTATGGTCTGGTGCGCAAGCGCGCCCCGGTCGACAGTCTGACCGGCCTCGCCGTGGAAACCCTGTATATGCTGCCCATCGCCATCGGCTTCCTGTTGTGGACGGACAGCCCATCCAGCAATCTGCTCACCAACTCCTGGCAGCTGAACAGCCTGCTGCTGTTTGCGGGCCCCATCACCCTGACACCACTGCTGCTGTTCAATATCGCCGCGCGCCGCCTGAACCTGTCTACCGTGGGCTTCCTGCAGTACCTCGGCCCAACCCTGATGCTGCTGCTGGCGACCTTCGTCTATGGGGAACCCTTGAGCGAGAGCAAGCTGGTCACCTTCGCCATCGTGTGGTTTGCACTGCTGCTTTATTCGATTGATGCGCTGGTACAGCGGCAGAAGCGCCGCCAGTTGAGGAAGACCGCGCTGTGAGTGAACCGCCTTACTCTGCGAGCCAGTCGTCCAGAGCCTGGATGATCTGTTTCCGGTAAGGCTGGGTTTCATTGATCATCTGGTGGCGGGCGCCACGTACGATGACTCTCTTGCTGTTGGGAAAGCGGTCGCGGATAGCGCGCATGTTATAGCGCCAGTCGACCGTGCCATCGTCGGTGCCCTGCACCACCAGAATCCGCTTGGAGTTGCGTGCGGTCTTGGGAAAAGATTTCAGCCAGTCCACCATAGCCCCCAGCCAGCGAATCGACATCACCGGGGACTGTAGCGGGTCGCGATGTGCCTGGCGGCGGGCAAATTCCGCATCGTGGGTATTGATGTTGAACCCGCGGTTGGGATGCGGCATCAGGTAGCGCCCGAGGTAATACATCCACTTGCGCAGGTGCCAGCGCGCGGGACGCACCAGCGGGGCCAGAAGCATGATCTTGTCGAATGGCTGCCAATAGCTGTACTGCAGATAGCCGAGCAAGGCGGCCCCACCGGTACTCTGGCCCATGCCGTGCCAGGGTTCCGGCATTTTCCCCTGCGCCCGGCGCAGTATCGTCTCCAGGGATTCCCGATACTGCAGGAAGGTATCGATGGCCACCGGCTCGCCACTGGAGAGACCGTGCCCCGGGAAATCGAAAATAACCACGTTATAGCCCCGCTCCAAGCCGAAGCGGATGGCGGCACCGTATATCCCGGTGTGGTCAAAATAGCCGTGGCAGATAAACAGGGTGCCCTTGGGGGCATCCACCAGCCAGTATTGCGCAACAAGCTCAAAGCCTGCCGCCTTGAAGGTTCCGATGCCCGTCGCGCTCGCCTCGGCAAAGTTCAGCCGGTAAAAATTGCGGTAGGAAACCACCGATTCCGGCAGCGGCTGGTCGCAGGCAAAGTCCAGCTCCGGCAGTTTCTGGCGCAGCGCGGAATAATCCGGCCGGCGGATCACCGGGCTGGGCTCGACAACGTTGAAATCTTGCAGCAGGTCCATGACCCAATGGTACTGCATTTCGCGCCGATGTGGTTATGGGCACGAGTGTTGTGGGGAAGGTGGCCTTGAGGTGGCAGGCGGTCGCCCGGCCTGCCAACTGGCAGGATCAGTTGAACAGTTCCAGCAAGCGACGGCCTGGCTCGGGCTCACGCATAAACGCTTCGCCAACCAGGAAAGTATCCACATTGTGGCCACGCATTGCGGCAACATCGTCGGTGGTGTGAATGCCACTCTCGGTCACGACAATGCGGTCGTCCGGAATCAGATCCAGCAATTTGAAGGTGGTTTCCAGCTGCACTTCAAACGTATGCAGGTTGCGGTTGTTGATTCCGATCAGGCGATTCGGCAACTGCAGCGCGCGCTCAAGCTCCACGCGGTCATGCACCTCCACCAGCACGTCCATACCCAGCTCGATTGCCAGGTCATTGAGCTCTTTCAGCTTCGCGTCATCCAGGCAGGCCGCGATCAACAGGATGCAGTCGGCACCAATCGCACGGGCCTCGTAGACCTGGTAGGGGTCGACGATAAAATCCTTGCGGATGACTGGCAGACGCACGGCGTTGCGGGCCTGCTGCAGGTATTCATCGGCGCCCTGGAAAAAGTCCACATCGGTCAATACGGATAGACAGGCTGCGCCGCCTTTTTCGTAGCTGGTGGCAATCTCGGCCGGGATGAAATCTTCGCGGATCACCCCCTTGCTCGGCGATGCCTTTTTGATCTCTGCGATCACGGCGGCCTCACCAGCGTTGCGCTTGGCTTCGATCGCGCCCACAAATCCACGACACGGCGGCTGCTGCAGGGCGCGCTGCTGGATCTCATCCAGGGAAACCTGTTGTTTGCGTTCGGCAATTTCCTGCCACTTGCGTTCAACGATGGTTTTCAGAATCGTTGGCGTATCCATTACTTCACTCTTTGAATGCGCTGGTAAATGCGGCCAGCTCGTTTATTTTTTCTCCGGCGAGGCCAGTGTAGATGGCATCCTGGGCCATGCTCACCCCCTCCTGGGGGCTCGCGGCAACGCCACTCACATAGATCGCCATGCCGGCATTGAGGGCAATAATATCAGCTGCCTTGTTACCGGCGGGGGTTTCGCGCTTGCCGAGGGCATCGCGGATCAGCGCCAGTGACGCTTCCGAGCCATCGACACACAGGCCATCGAGGTTCTGGCGCTCAATGCCGAAATCTTCCGGGCTCAGTGTAATCTTTTTAAGCTCGCCATTTTTCAGTTCCCAGCCACGGGTATCGGCGGCAAGGCTGATTTCATCCAGGCCGTCGTCGCTGTGCAACACCATCACATGCTCTGAGCCCAGGCTCTGCAGTACCTCCGCGAGCATGCGGCAATAGTGCGGGTCATAGACCCCGATCACCTGGCGTTTGACACCGGCGGGGTTGGTAAGCGGACCGAGGAGATTGAAGATGGTGCGCAAGCCCAGCGCCTTGCGCGGGCCGATCGCGTGGCGCATGGCGCTGTGGTAACTGGGAGCAAACATGAAACCCACCCCCACGCCGTCAATACAGCGGGCCACCTGCTCCGGGGAAAGCGGCAGATAGATTCCGGCCTTTTCCAGCAGATCCGCGGCACCGGACGCGGAGGAAACCGAGCGGTTGCCGTGCTTGGCAACCCGCGCCCCGGCGGCGGCGGCGACAAAGCTCGATGCACTGGAGACATTAAACAGGTTGGCACCGTCACCACCGGTTCCGACAATATCCACAGCATTGGTCAGGTCGATGGATACCTTGGTGGCCAGCTCGCGCATGACCTCGACGGCACCGGTGATTTCCTCCACCGTCTCGCCGCCCATCCGCAGGGCAACCAGGAAAGCACCGATCTGTGCATCTTCCGCGTCCCCCTGCATGATCTGCCCCATGGCATCACGCATTTCCGCTCTGGTGAGGTGGTCGCCATCCACCAGTTTGGCAATGGCCTGCTGGATATTCATTGTTCTACTCCCCTTCCCTTTGAATTAGCCCCGGGGGTGCAAAGGAACCGGACTTCGACGCACAGGCGCTGGTACCGGTATCCGTTTGCGAGACCTTCGAAAACAGGGATGTTTTCGAAGAGCCCCCAGGGATGGGTTCACGGCGTGTCTCGCAAACGGATACCGGTAGCAGCGCCGCCACCGGCCATCGTCGAGACGCCGAACCTCAAGACTCCAGAAAATTCCTCAGCATATCGTGCCCGTGCTGGGTCAGGATCGACTCGGGATGGAACTGCACCCCTTCGATCGGCAGCTCACGGTGACGCAGTCCCATGATCTCGTCAATCTCGCCGTCTTCCGTTTCTGTCCACGCGGTAACTTCCAGACACTCCGGCAGGCTGCCCTTCTCCACCACCAGCGAGTGGTAACGGGTAGCCTCAAACGGGTTCGACAGACCCTTGAACACACCAACGTTGCTGTGCACGATCGGTGACGTCTTGCCGTGCATGACCTGCCCGGCACGCACCACCCGACCACCAAATACCTGGCCGATACTCTGGTGCCCAAGGCAGATTCCGAGTATCGGAACCTTGCCGGCAAAGGTGCGAATGGCCTCCATGGAGATGCCCGCCTCATTGGGTGTACACGGGCCGGGAGAGATCACGATCTTCTCCGGGTTCAGCCGCTCGATGTCCGCCACGCTGATCTCATCGTTGCGCTTGACCACGACCTCGGCACCCAGCTCCGCCAGGTACTGCACCACATTCCAGGTGAAGGAGTCGTAGTTGTCGATCATCAGGATCATGATCTGGTTCCTTTTTCATTCCCGTCCGACAGTTCTAATTCATTCCCCAACCGCTTCTGCAGGCGGGCCAGGGATTCCTGGGTCGCGCGCAGCTCGCGCAGGATTTCAGTCTGGCTGGGCGGCATGCTCAGCTCATCCAGGCGGCGCAGCTTGGCTTCTTCCAGGTTGTTCAGCACCACACCGATAAACAGGTTGATCATCACAAACGCCCCCATCACCACAAAGCTGATGAAGTACAGCCAGGCATACGGCATGGTCTCCATTGCCGTGTACATGATATCGGTCCAGTCCTCGAAGGTAACAATCCGGAACAGGCTCAGCAGTGCAATCGGCAGGCTGCGCCAGTGGGTCGGATCGATTTCGTGGAACAGGAAGTACCCCGCCACCGCGTAAATGTAAAAAATGATGCCCATCAGCAGGCTGATATGGAACATGCTCGGCAGACTGCGCAGCAGTGTATCCACCAGCAGGCGCAACTCCGGAAAGGCCGATACAAGACGCAGCACCCGCAATACCCGCACCAGGCGGGCCAGGGTGGCCATCGGGCCAGCCGCCGGGATCAGGCTCAGCACAATGATGCTGAAGTCAAAGCAGTTCCAGCCGTTGGCGAAATAGCGCCACGGGCGACTGCCGTGGGCGGCGATCTTGACCAACGCCTCGACCATGAATGCAACCAGGATCAGCTGGTTCACCCCGTACAACAGGCCGCTGTAACGCTCCAGTATCCAGCTGGAGGTTTCCATGCCTACCGCCACGGCGTTGATCAGGATCAGGCCTATGATGACCTGACTGAACAGCGGCGCCTCGGCCAGACGGCGACAAGTTTCGGCCAAAGTATTTTTCTGCGGTACAGAAAGTTCGCTCATCGGTACTACTTCTTCCAATGGTTGCGCGCTCAACGCGTTATTGCCCGTTTGCAATGGCCACCGCGCGGAACAGCGCACGGGCCTTGTTCATGGTTTCATCCCACTCGGATTGTGGGTCTGAATCTGCCACCAGGCCGGCGCCGGCCTGGACGTAAACCTTTTGGTCTTTGATCACCGCTGTGCGAATGGCGATTGCGGTGTCCATATTGCCGTTCCACGCCAGGTAACCCACAGCACCGCCGTAGATACCGCGTTTCTCCGGCTCCAGCTCGTCGATGATTTCCATCGCACGGATTTTCGGTGCCCCGGATAAGGTGCCCGCGGGGTGGGCAGCGCGCAGCGCGTCGATTCCGGTCAGTCCGGGCTTAATCTTGCCGGTGACATTGGAAACGATATGCATCACGTGGGAGTAACGCTCCACCACCATCTTGTCGGTCACCTGTACAGTACCGGTCTGCGCCACACGACCAACATCGTTGCGCCCCAGGTCGATCAGCATCAGGTGCTCAGCGATTTCTTTGGGATCTGCCAGCAGTTCTTGCTCCAGCGCCAGGTCCTGCTCCTCGGTCGCGCCCCGGCGGCGGGTGCCGGCAATTGGGCGCACGGTCATATCGCCGTCTTCCAGGTGTACCAGAATCTCCGGACTGGAGCCCACTACCTGATGGTCACCCAGGTCGAGGAAATACATATAGGGCGAAGGGTTGAGACTGCGCAGGGCGCGGTACAGGTTCAGCGGCGGCGCGGTATAGGGCGCAGACAGACGCTGGGATGGAACCACCTGCATCACATCGCCGGCGAGGATGTACTCTTTCACCGTGTGCACGCCCTGCTTGAAGGCATCTTCGCCGAAATGGGAGGTAAACGTTTCTTCCGCGGTGTGATCGCCATCAATGCCGAGCGGATCCACTGCAGTCAGCGGCTGTGACAGCTGACCGACCAGTTCGTCCAGGCGGCGCTGGGCCTGGGCGTAGGCATCTTCCTGCGCAGGATCCGCGTGCACAATAAAGATCACGGCCCCGGCGAGGTTGTCGAACACTACCAGCTCGTCACTGACCATCAACAGGATATCCGGGTTGCCGAGAGTATCCGGCGGGCAGCTGTTCGCCAGCCTGGGCTCGATATAGCGCACGCAATCGTAGCCAAAGTAACCCACCAGGCCACCGTTAAAACGTGGCAGCCCCGGCAGTTCCGGCACCTTGTAGCGGCCCTGAAACGTCTCAACGAAGGCCAGCGGATCCTCGACGGTGCTCTGCTCGACGATTTTACCATCGCGCTCGATGGTCACCTCGTGACCGGATACCTTGAGGATGGTGCGTGCGGGCAGGCCGATAATGGAATAGCGCCCCCACTTTTCACCGCCCTGCACCGATTCCAGCAGGTAGCTGTAGCGGCCACCATCGCGGGCGGCGAGCTTCATGTAGGTGGTCAGCGGGGTTTCTATGTCGGCCAGTACGCGGCGGACCAGTGGTATGCGGTTGTATCCTGCAGACGCAAGTTGGGCGTATTCGCTGGGGGTCATGGCGACTCCGTGTCTATGCAATGCTTTGTTTTACTTTGTTTTTTCGGGGGCCGGGCCACGTCTGTGTTGTGGAATCCTACCCGCGGGAAAGGCGTCCGGGCGACCGGCATGGGTCGTCAGACTTCAGAGCGGATCAGTGGCGCCATCGCCAGCTGTTGTTGAGGTGGGCAGTGCAGTTCAATGTCAGAATCTCGCAGCGTCGAGTTGCTTCCCTGTATTCCGGCGAGCAAGTGTACAAATGTCTTGTGGGGTGGGCAAGCTCCGGCTTTCGGGGGTTCTTCAAGGCTCTTCTCGCCCACTGTGGCGCCGGAGCACCGGGTAAGGGATTTTGAAACCGCGGTGAATACGTCCCTGTACGCTGCGTCGCAAACTTCCCTGTTTGCGACGCTTTCAAAATCCCTTACCCGGCACTCCAGCTTCAATTCAGGCTCACGCCCGCCGAACCCGGATACGGAGCGCCACCCCATATTGCGCTTTAAGCCTGCGCCAATTCTGCGCGCATGGCTTTAATGATTTCAGCATAGTCATCCGCATTAAAGATCGCGGAACCGGCGACAAAACTGTCGGCACCGGCCTGGGCGATTTCCCGAATGTTGTCTTTGGTCACACCACCGTCGATTTCCAGGCGGATATCCAGGCCGGAGTCGTCGATCAGCTTGCGTGCTTCACGGAGCTTGCCCAGGGTGGCCGGGATAAACTTCTGCCCGCCGAAACCCGGGTTTACCGACATGAGCAGGATCATGTCGAGCTTGTCCATCACATACTGGGCTGCATCCAGGCTGGTGGCCGGATTGAAGACCAGACCGGCTTTGCAGCCGAGGGAGCGGATAAGCTGCAGCGAACGGTCTACGTGCTTGCTGGCTTCCGGGTGGAAGGTAATGTAGGTGGCCCCGGCGTCGGCAAACATGCGGATCATGTCATCGACCGGCTCGACCATCAGGTGCACGTCAATGGGCGCTTCCACGCCGTGATTGCGCAGCGCCTTGCACACCATCGGGCCGATAGTGAGGTTGGGCACGTAATGGTTGTCCATCACATCGAAGTGCACCCAGTCCGCGCCAGCGGCGAGCACATTGTCGACCTCTTCGCCCAGGCGGGCAAAGTCAGCAGAAAGAATGGAAGGGGCAATTTTGTAATCCGGCATCATCTCGTCCAAATATCATTGGTTTAATTGTATTGCAGGCCCGACCACCGAAAATAACGCGGTGGTGGCCACACGCACGGGCAAAGTTTCAATCCGTACGGGCGGTATTCGCGGTATCGCGCGCTTACGATTCGCCACGCAGCCGCAGCTCCAGGTTATGCAGCCGCTCTGGCGTCCCCACATCACACCAGTCACCCCCATAGACTTCCGCCTGCATCAGGTCTTCATTGTGGGTAAATACCTCACCGAGCCCGTAGCACTCGCGGGCATGCGGATAAGAGGTGAGGATTTCCGGCCGCAGCCAGCTGATGCCGGCAAAGGTGTAGCGGGGCTTGGCCGTTCCCGACAGCAAGCCGCCGTCGATGCCAAAATCCCCCTCGGGGTTATGGGGCGGATTGGGCACCATCAGCAGGCGGCCCGGGCAACCGTCAGGCAGCGGGCGATGAATCCAGTGGGTGAAGTCAAAGTCACACCAGACATCGCCGTTCACTACAAGGAAGGGCTCGCTCCCCAGCAGGGGCAGCGCCCTGGTAATACCACCGGCAGTTTCCAGCGGCTGATCTTCCACGGAGTATTGAATCTGGATTCCCCAGCGCTCGCCACTCCCCAGGTGATCCCTGATCTGCTCGCCGAGATGCGCCAGGTTGACCACCACCCGGGATACGCCAGCCGCCGCGAGGCGCTCCAGCGCATACTCGATCAACGGTTTGCCCAGTACCGGGATCAGCGGCTTGGGCGTGAAGTCGGTGAGTGGTCGCATGCGCTTGCCGAAACCAGCGGCGAGCAGCATGGCAACCGGGGCCTTATGAGTTGAGGTATTCATACGTTGCTTATTCGGGCTGTTCAGCTGCTGCCGTGGCGCGCTCTCCGGCAGTGCGGTAGTCGCGATACCAGTCCTGCTGCTCGATCAATGGCAGGATTTCGGCGCGGAACCACTGGGCGAATGGCTGCAGTTCGGGATACTTTTCGCTGACTTCCAGGGTGTATCGAATCACCAGAGGCAGATCCGGCAGGTACCCGTGTTTGCCGTCGCGCAAATACAGGCGCGGGAAGAGGCCCAGCACTTTGATATGACGCTGCAGGCCTATCCAGTCAAACCAGCGCAAAAAGGTCTCAGGTGCCACTTCCGGGATAATTCCCGCGTCGACAGCAATGGCCGCGTAGGCCAGCGCCCAGTTTTCCACCTGCTCGCGAGGCCAGCGGATATAGCAGTCGCGCAGCAGCGAAGCCAGGTCATAGGTGACCGGCCCCCAAACGGCATCCTGAAAATCCACCACGCCCGGGCGCTGCCCCTCGCTCACCATCAGGTTGCGGCTGTGGTAATCCCGGTGCACCAGTACCTGGGGCTGGGCACAGGCGCTGTCGAGCAGATGCGCAAAGGTGCGCTCGAGCAGGTGATTTTCTTCTTCGCTCAGCGCCCGCCCCAGCAGCTTGCCAATCAGCCATTCCGGCAGCAGGCGCATTTCCAAATGCAACAGCTCGCGGTCATAGGGCGGGAAAAGCCCTTCTGCGCGCGGGATCTGCTGCAGGCACAGCAGCTCATTCAACACCTCGGCATACAGCCCCGAAACGCTGTCACTATTGAGTGCCCGCAAGAGCTGGGTATCGCCGAGATCTTCCAACAGCATGTAACCACGCTCGACATCGGCGGCGATCACCAGGGGCGTGTGGATGCCGTTCCGGCGCAGGTAATCCGCCAGCGCCACAAAGCGTTTCACATTGGTTTTCTGCGGCGGCGAATCCACCGCAATCAGGCTTGGGGCCGTATCAGCGCGAAAATAGCGACGAAAGCCCGCGTCCCCGGAAAGCGGCTGAAGACTCAGGGTTTCGCGTAGCGGCGGCAAGCCAAGCTGCTCATGTCCGCCCTCAAGCGCGCGTGCGGCCCACTCGCGCAGTTGCTCGCGACGCTCATCCTGGCTTTCGTTTACACACTCAGTCATCCACCACCTGCTTTCGATTTACTGCTCTATTATTTGTTTCCCGCAGCGACATTGGGACGCTACTGGTGCTGCCAACTTTACCGGATCGGCGCGCGCCTCGGCCCGGTGCGAATGGATGACCGCCTAAAAACTGTGCATTGTAACTGCGCTCGCGGCACGTATCACCCGCTATTGTTTCCATGGCTACGGCCATTCAAGTAGAATCCTTCGCTGATTTTTGCGCTTCAGACCCGCTGGCAGCGTCACAGGTTCAATGAATCTTGTCACAATTGCCGGCATCATCCGGGCACTCTGGCTGCGCAGCCGCGGCTGCTATCGCGCAATCTCGCCAACGGAACAGACTCTAAAGATAGCCGGAACAATTCATTCGATGCTGGAAGCTGCCCACTGGCGCCGTTTGGCGCTAGCAATAGGACAATTGTCGCGCCCACGCACACTCGTTATTGGCTTCCTTGCCGCGCAGCCCCTGTGGGCGGCCGCCGAGGAAACCGCGCCTGTGTCTCAGTCCGGTGAAAATCCGTACCTGCACCTCGACTGGTTTCCCAGGAGTCAGCTGGACGCGGAAGAGCGCAGCCTGCTACCGCCGGTTTGCGGCGGCACCTTCATCGCGCCGGCGCGAGACTACCCCGACGCCAACCTGCTGCCGGAAGAGGCCCCACTCAGGGCTACTGCGGATAACGCAAACTGGCTGGACGACGGCACCGCCCAGCTGCGGGGCAATGTGCACGCCACTCAGGGCTACCGCCAGCTGTTTGCGGACCAGGTGGATATCAACCGCAACGAAAACTCCGCCTATCTCAGCGGCGCGATCGAGATGCGCGAGCCAAACCTGCTGGTGCGCGGCAAAGCCGCCGAGATCCAGACCGACAGCAAGGCCGCCTCGATTGAAGACGCAACCTATGTAGTGCACGACCAGTTTGTGCACGGCACCGCCCGGCATGCCTCCCGGGAAGCCAGCGGTGAGCTGATCCTCACTCAGGGTACCTATACACGCTGTGAGCCGGATGACGTTTTCTGGCGCATGACCGGTGGCGAAATCGCCATCGACAATGTGGAGCGCCAGGGCACCGCGCGCAATGTGCGCCTGGAAATCGCCGACATCCCGGTGTTTTACTTCCCCTACCTGCGCTTCCCGGTGGGCAGCGACCGCATGTCCGGCTTCCTGTTCCCCAGTATCAGCAACGATGAGGACAATGGCTGGGACATCGGCATTCCCTATTACTGGAACATAGCCCCCCAGCTCGACGCCACCATAACACCCCGCTATATCCAGTACCGCGGAACCGGCCTGGAACTGGAAACCCGTTACCTGAGCCCGCTGTTCAACACCGAGGTTCGCCTTGCCGGCCTGCCCGACGATAAGGGCGGCAATGATGAAGATGCCCGTGAGCTGATCCGCGAGGGCTTCCCGGAAGACCTGGTACTGCCCGCCAAGGGTGAGGATCGCTGGTTCGTGAATGTGAACCAGAGGGGCGGTAATGGCGGCTTGTGGCGCACCAATGTCGACTACGCCAAGGTCAGCGACCCGGATTATTTCCGCGACCTCGACACGGCCGACCTGCAGGTGCCGCAGAACGTCAACGCGTCCGCGGAAACCGCCCTCAGTCAGATGGCCGAGGCCAGCCTCGCCAGTGAGCACTGGCTTGCCAGCGTGCGCGCCCAGGAATACCAGCAGCTGGTCAAGGATCGCTTCGACACCTACAGCCAGTTGCCCCGGGTCAACCTGAACGGCAATTACAAGTGGGGCGACTGGCAACTCCTGATGGAGCACGAGGTTACCGGCTTTGATCACTCGGATACCCAGACCATCCGTTTTATTGCCGATGTGGATGACCCTGACAGCGTGACCGAGAGCAGCCGCAATTTCGTCAATGCCACGCGCACCCGGATCGACTACAGCTTCGGCTGGGACAAACAGTGGTTGTGGGGCTTTTTCAACCCGAAACTCACCGGGATCTACCTCGGCTACGAGCTCGAGGATACCTTTCTCGCTGACCCAGCCTTGGATACCCCGGAAGCCTCCGCCGGCCAGCTGTCTATCGACACCGGGCTGTTCTTCGAGCGCGACGGCCTGTTCTTCGGCCACGAATATATCCAGACCCTGGAGCCCCGCCTGTTCGCCTTTACCAGCAGTGAGGCGGATCAGAGCGACTTTTTCAATGTCAGCACCCGCCCCCGCGACGGCGGCAACGACCTGCTGTTCGATACGTCCCTGTTTACGTTCAGCTATGACCAGCTGTTCCGCAGCAGTCGCTTCAATGGCCATGACCGCATCGATGATGCGGATCGCGCCGCGCTGGGCCTGACATCCCGCATCATCGACCCGGCCAGCGGCCGCGACCTGTTTTCCGCCAGTGCGGGGCAGATTTTCTACGCCGACGACGTCCGTATCGAGTTGAATGGCCAAGTCGAACTGGCACCGCGTTCCGAGTTCGCCGCACGCCTGGAAAGCCGCCCCACCAATGACCTGCGCATCAGCAGCGAACTGATCTACGATGACAGCGATCACACCATTGATCGCGGCAACGTCAGCCTGCGCTATCTCGACGACGACTTCAGACTGTTCAATGTCGGCTACCGCTACCTGCGCGCAGATGAAGTGTTCGACGACGACGGCAACCTGACCCGAGGCCCGGTCGAACAGGTCGACCTCTCGGCGGCGTGGCCCATAAACACTCGCCTGTCCCTGCTGGCGCGGGCAAACTACGATATTACCTTTGACCGGGAACTGGAGTACCTGGCCGGGATCGAATACGACACATGCTGCTACCGCACTCGCGTAGTATGGCGTCGCAGACTCGACAATGACCTGGCAGACGTTGTGACCCCCGAAGAGCTTGAGTTCGACGAGGGCATCTACCTGGAACTGCAGTTGAAAGGTCTGGCTGGCCTTGGCGGCTCGGTTACCCGTATGCTCAGCCAGGGCATTGCCAACTTTGAACAAAGAGAAGTACTGAAACAGTGATGACAATAATGCAGATGTTCAACTTCACCCGCCGCGGCCTGCTGACCCTTGCCGCTCTGTGCGCATTCACATTGCCAGCCCTGGCTCAGGTACAGAAACTCGACCGAGTGGTTGCCGTTGTCGATGACGATGTGGTCATGGCCAGTGAGCTGCAACAGCGCCTCAATACCATCACTCAGCAGATCGCCGCGCAAAACGTGCAGGCTCCACCCATGGACATCCTGCGCCGGCAGGTGCTGGAGCAGCTCATTGTCGAACGCCTGCAGCTGCAGATGGGCGCGCGCGCCGGTGTCACCATCTCTGACAGCGAGCTGGATCAGGCAATCGCCCGGGTGCAGCAGAACATGGGGCTGTCTCCGGAGCAGTTTCAACGCAAGCTGGAAGCGGATGGCATCTCCAATAACGCCTTCCGGCAGCAGATCCGACACGAGCTGATTATCCGCCGGGTAGAACAGGGCAGCGTAAACCGCCGCATCCAGATTACCGACCAGGACATCAACAACTTCCTGCGCTCCAAAGAGGGCGAATTCTGGAAGTCGCCCCAGTACCAGCTCGGCCATATCCTGATCGCAGTGGGCTCCAGTGCACCCGCGGAAGAAGTGGCCGCGGCGCGCACCAAAGCGGAATCCATCTACGAAAAAGCCATTGGCGGTGAAGACTTCCGCGCACTGGCCATCCGCAACTCGTCCGGCCAGAACGCCCTGCAAGGCGGCGACCTCGGCTGGCGCAAGACCGTAGAGCTCCCTACCCTGTTCGCCGATGCCCTGGTAGACCTGAAGGTGGGCGACACGTCCAAGCCATTCCGCAGTGACGCCGGTTTCCACCTCCTGAAAATTCATGACCAACGCGGCGGTGCCTCTGAGCAGGTCGTAGAGCAAACCAAAGTGCGCCACATCCTGGTCAAGACTTCCGCCATCCGCAGTGACGACGACGCTTACAAGCTGTTGATGGATCTGCGTGGCAAAATCGAGTCTGGCGACCTCAAGTTCGAGGATGCCGCGAAAGAGAATTCTGAAGATATCGGCACCATGCTGCAGGGCGGTGACCTCGGCTGGTCCAACCCTGGCCAGTTTGTACCGGAGTTTACCCAGGCGATGGACAGCACACCGGTAGGCGAGATGAGCATGCCATTCCGCAGCCAGTTTGGCTGGCACCTGCTGCGCGTCGAAGGCCGCCGCCAGCAGGATATGACGGATCAATACATCCGCAACCAGGCAGCCAACCTGCTGCGCAACCGCCGCTATGAGGAAGAACTGCAGAACTGGCGCCAGGAGATCCGCGACCAGGCGTTCGTGGAAATCAAGCTGCCCGAAGCCGGGGATGCGTCCGCCGCTGACGTGAAGCCGAGCGAAGAACAGTAAGGCCCATGATCCCCCGCATTGCCTTTACGCCCGGCGAGCCCGCCGGGATAGGCCCTGAACTGGCGGTCAAACTGGCCGCTTCCGGGCCCGCCAGCGGCCCGGCCCAGATAATTGCGATTGCCGATCCGACGCTGCTGAGTGAGGCGGCTGCCCGCCTGAACATGCCTCTCACGCTCATTCCATTTCGCGCAGATACCCCTGCGGAACCCACACCGGCAAACAGCCTGCACGTTGTGCCAGTTGATCTGGCCAACGCCGCCACCCCCGGCCAACTGGATCCGGCGAATGGCCCCTACGTGCTGGAAACCCTGCGCCGCGCGGCTGCGGGTTGCCTGACCCGGGAGTTCGATGCCGTAGTGACAGGCCCCGTGCACAAGGGCGTGATCAATGAATCCGGAGTGCCGTTTTCCGGTCACACTGAATTCTTTGCCGAACAGGCGGGCGTGGAAAAAGTGGTGATGATGCTCGCCGCTGATGACCTGCGTGTTGCCCTGGCCACGACCCATTTGCCGCTGAAAGATGTGAGCGCCGCAATCAGCACACAATCCCTGCAGCAGGTACTCACGATCCTGCACCGCAGCCTGCGCGACCAGTTCCGTATCGAGCGTCCGCGTATCGGTGTATGCGGCCTGAACCCCCACGCCGGTGAAGGCGGTCACCTGGGGCGCGAGGAAATCGAAGTCATCGAGCCCGCACTCGACACCCTGCGTGCACTTGGCCTGGAGCTCATTGGCCCCCTGCCCGCAGATACCCTGTTTACCCCGCCCCAGCTGGCCCGCTGCGACGCCGTACTCGCCATGTACCACGACCAGGGCTTGCCGGTGTTAAAATTCAAGGGTTTCGGGCGCGCCATCAACATCACCCTGGGATTGCCATTCATCCGCACTTCCGTGGATCACGGCACCGCGCTCAATATCGCCGGGCAGGGTATCGCCGAGACCGGCAGCCTCGAGGCGGCCCTGAGCCAGGCCATCACCCTGGCTCAACTGCGTCATATTTAACGACTCTTCTTTGCAGGAGCCTGCTTGCAGGCGAACAAACCAATTCATGGACAATTTTTTCCAACACAAGGCGCGCAAGCGCTTCGGCCAGAACTTCCTGGTGGACGAGAACATCATTGAGCGCATCGTGCGTGCCATCGGCCCGAAAGACACTGACAAGCTGGTGGAAATCGGCCCGGGGCAGGGCGCGATTACCGCTCTGCTGCTGGATCGCTGCCCTTCGCTGACTGCGGTTGAGCTGGATCGCGACCTCATTCCGATGCTGCAATTCAAGTTCCGCGACTACCCGGACTTCACCATCATCGAAAAGGACGCGCTGAAATTCGACTTCGGCAGCCTGGCCGGTGAGGGAGAGCAACTGCGCATTGTTGGTAACCTGCCGTATAACATCTCGACCCCGCTGCTGTTCCACCTACTGAGCTTCCGCGGCAAAGTGCAGGACATGCACTTTATGTTGCAGAAAGAGGTGGTGGATCGCCTGGCGGCGGTGCCGGGCGCCAAGTCTTACGGGCGCTTGAGCGTCATGACCCAATACTTCTGCCGCGTACAGGGCCTGTTCCCGGTACCCCCCCAGTCTTTCCGCCCCGCGCCAAAAGTGGATTCCGCGATCGTTCGCCTGATCCCTCACCAGACGCTGCCGCACCCGGCCAAAGACGAAAAACTGCTGGAGCGCATCGTCAGCGTCGCCTTCCAGCAGCGCCGCAAGACCCTGCGCAACGCTCTCAAGCCGCTGTTCCCGGATATGGACATGACACAGCTGCCCGTGGATACCAGCCGCCGCCCCGAAACCCTCAGCGTGCAGGAATACGTGCAGCTCGCCGACTTCTGTTCCACGCTGGCACCACCAGCACAAGACACCGAGTAAGCGACCGCATCGTGGCTACTTACGCAATTGGCGATATACAAGGCTGCCTGGAACCGTTACACCGGCTGCTGCAGAAGATCCGTTTCAATCCCGACAGGGATAAGCTCTGGCTGGCTGGGGATATGGTGCATCGAGGCCCCGACAGCCTCGGCACCCTTCGATTTCTCTACGAACACCGCAGCCAGATCACCGCCGTGCTCGGCAACCACGACCTGCACCTGCTGGCACTCGCCCACGGCGCCAAGCGGCTGACAGACAAGGAACACGATCTGGCCGAAGTGTTGCGAGCCAAGGACGCCGACAAACTCCTGGGCTGGCTACAAAAGCAGCCACTCATGGTGCACAAGAAAGTGGCCGGCAAGTATTTCTCCATGGTACATGCCGGTATCCCACCGATGTGGAGTATGAGCAAGGCGCTGGAACTCGCTGGAGAGGTGCACAGGGCGCTGCAGGATCCGGCCATGGCCGAGGCCTATTTCTTCGGTATGTACGGCAACGAACCACACTTGTGGAGTGACCACCTGATCGGCGTCGAACGCCTGCGCTCGATCACCAACTATTTCACCCGCATGCGCTTCTGCAAAGCGGACGGCACTCTGGATCTCGTCACCAAACAGGGCCCGCTGGCGGCACACCACGACTACCGTCCCTGGTTCAGTTTTGACCACCGCAAAACAAAAAACGACCGGGTCATTTTCGGGCACTGGGCCGCCCTGGAAGGCGAGGCGAATACCAGGAATGTGTATGCCCTGGACACCGGTTGCGTCTGGGGAGGCTATCTGACCGCGATGCGGCTGGATGATGAAAGCTTTTACTGTGCGGATTGCGATGAATCCCTCTGACCCGTCACGCATTTCTCCCGCGGGCTAGATTATTCCCCTGCTTTCAGTAAATAATGGTTTCTGGCGCGAATACAGTGGATTGTAAAGAAAATCGCGCCAAATGCCCGTGACCACAACTGGGCAGCATTGAAATGAACAGGGATCGTTATACCTACCCACGAAGGCGTCGCTCCTTTCGACCTCCCTTCCATTCCTGCTCACTCATTTTTGAGTCATCAACGCTGCCTTTTGCAAACAGGCACTCAGCGCTTGTGTCGCGCCTTCCAAACCGAGAAAAACGAGCTGATTCGACAGGACCGTCAAATGACCGAGCTAGCCACAGGACTTGAAGCAAAGAACTCCCTTGAATACGTCCACCAAGCATTTACGGTACTGAACCAAGGCGATCTCTTCATAAATATCGGCACCGACTGGGATCCACGGCGCGTACCGAACGTCCAAATCAAAGAAACAATATCCATCCGTGAGGTGTTTGGCTGGTATGACGGACCGGCATACACGCCCAAAAAATCTAAACGCGGCGCCCAGATTCTGTTTACTTCGGGCACTGAGGGGCAACCAAAAGGCGTCCTGTTATCCCATCAGGGACTAGCGAATACAACCGAGCGGATTATTTCCGCGATGGAAATGGACTCTACTATTCGCGAATATGTTGGCGTCCCCGTCAACTATTCGTTCGGATTTGGACGCTGCCGGGCAGTTAGCGCCGTCGGAGGCAGGTTCTTTTTGCCCGAACACGGATTCAATCCCATAGAAATCCAGCAGATGCTGGAGAGGGATGAAATAAACGCCATCTCCGCCGTGCCATCACTTTGGCGCCTGCTACTGGAAGAGCCAAAACTATTCGAGCATGTCGGCGCAAAGGTGCGCTGGATTGAAATCGGCAGCCAATACATGAGTGCGGAGGAAAAAGTACAGCTTCGCGAACTCTTTCCGAATGCATATATTGCGCAACACTACGGACTTTCGGAAGCATCCCGCACAACATTTTTACGTATCGATAAAACACCAGAACACCAACTGGAGTCGGTCGGTCACGCAACGCCCGGTGTGGAGTTAAAAATCAGTGAAACCGGCGCAATCCAGATACGCGGCCCACACATGGCCAGTGCGCTTTTAATTGAAGGGCGGAAGGAATCCCTGGTAGACAGCGAAGGCTGGTTCACCACCAATGACCGCGGCCACGAAGTCGATGGATATCTGTTCTTTGATGGTCGCATGGATGACCTGATCAATTGCGGGGGGATAAAACTTTCTCCCGATAGCCTCGAACAAGCGTTACGCAGCCGTCTTAAACTGCAATCTGGAATTGCGGTATTTAAAGTTCCCCACAAAGACCTTGGAGATCAGCCTGCACTCGCAATTTCCAGTCAATGTAAATGCCCAGATCTACTCTTGACCGATGCCTTTCGCCAAATACTTGCTGACAATGGCATTAGAGGTGCCAACTGGCCACTACTGAAGCTCGAAGCGTTTCCCCAAACGAGCACGGGCAAAGTAAAGCGAAATGAACTGACCAAACTCTTAAACTCGAATACCCCGCCATCCGCCGCACCGATTCCTCCAGTTCGCCCAGAATCTATTAATGAAAGCACAGCTAGCGAAAGCCAGCTTATCGCAATCTGGGAAGAAATTCTCAAGGTGCACCCAATATCAGTCCAAGACAATTTCTTTGACTTGGGCGGTGACTCCCTCTCCGCAATTCGCGTCGCTACCCGAATGGAAAAATCTGGCATTCCTCGCGAAGTTTCTCGGAAAATTTTTTCCGGCCTCAGTATTTCGCAAATACTCAACAGCCTAGATTGTGCCACCAACGCCGCAACTTCGCTCGAGGATCTCCCCAAAGATACGCTATCTAAAAGCCTTATTGCCATCTGGCAAGACGTACTAAAGCTGGATCAGGTCAGCGAAAACGAGACCTTTTTTGGCTTGGGCGGTGATTCACTTTCCGCCATCCGTGTCGCACTTCGCATGGAGAAGGCTGGCGTCCCTAAAGAAACCTGCAAGAAAATTTTTCAAGGGTTCACCATTGCCCAAATAGTCCAGCAGACCAAGAATAGCCAGGCACCGTTAGATTTGGGTGACGAATCCCGACAGGCTGCAAGAGAAATCGATCATGGCATGGAATTCAGACTGGTTGAAATCTGGCGAGAGGCCTTGAAAATCGACAACATCGGGCTTGATGACAACTTCTTCGACCTAGGCGGTGACTCACTATCGGCTATTCGCGTCACCATGCGCATGGAAGCAGCGGGTTTGAAGCGAACAACCTGTCGGAAAATTTTTGAAGGTATGAGTATCCGTCAGATACTTGCTACAGAACCAGAATTCGCCTCGCAAAAAAAATATCAAGAAATAGACCACACGCATAAAGTAGCCACAAGCCCAACAACGGGCAATACTCAACAACAACCTCCTGAAATCGGTGAAAATTTTCGAACGCCCATGGCGTCCGCAAGTCTGGCACTGAATGCAATGCGGGGACTCTTGGTCCTTATGAATATTGCTGCGCACTGGATGCCAGGTGTTATTGAGCGTTTACCAGCTTTAGCCGGGCAGATAAACCGCTACTTGGCGCCGGTTTACAGTTCCGGGACACCCGGGTTTGCGATCGTATTTGGCGCGGGCATCGGTTTCTTTATGTTGCCTCGGTTTGATAAAAACCGAAAATCCGTAGACAAGCTTGCAATGCGCAATGTTCTGCTGCTTGTAGCCGGCATGACCGCTCTGGCATTGATACGTATAGCCAATATCTATATGGCAGGTGAGGGGCTTAAACCGCTTGATGTTGCCAACGCTTATTATTCAGTAATTTTCTACTATTTGTTCGCAGTACTCAGCATTCCATTGTGGCTACGAGTATTACGGTTATTCAGCGCATTCAGTATGACCTGCCTGTCCTTTTCCTGCGCATTCTATTGTCTTCATTTGGCTATTGATTCTACAGAGATCGCACCGTCCCAAAACGCACTGGTCCAACCTTGGATTCTTCTGCTCACGGCAAAATACAACTACCTGGAAATGTCTGCGGGTGTTCTGCTGGGAGCAGCCATTGGCAACTCCCTGAAGCATTCAATAGAGCGCGGAGATTCACTCGCTCCTTATGCCCATGCCGGTGCATTACTGATACTTTTATCGGTAATAATTTCGGTGGAAACCGGAGAATATGTTCGCTGGTTCGACTGGCCAAAAGGGCTGTACCTTTGGACTTGGCCATTCTATTTGGGCTGCATCCTGCTAGGCACTGTCGGCATCTTTAATTATCTTTGTCGCAAGCAGTCCAGCGAAGTTGGCCCGCTCGATTCATCTCTGCAAATATTATCAGTGATTGGGATTCTGGCCTTCCCACTATTTATTGGCCATGAGCTGGTTCGCCCTTTGGCTGAGCTTATTACTGCGATGGGGGTACCGGCAGGACTTGCCTTATCTATGACGGCCTTTTTTGGCCTATCCCTGTATATGGGACAAAAACTTTACACTATCTACTTTGGATCAGGTGCTACTGCAACTGCAGCAACACCCGTCATATCCGTAACCGCTACGGCTAAATCGAGTTGACTTCGGTGTAGTCCACTCGACCGGTCATGGTGACAAGAATACTACGTTCACCTTCAAAAGGGCGGCGGCCGTGAGAGAGAAGCATATTGTCAATCAATATGACATCTCTCTGCCGCCACTTAAATGAAAAAGAATTTTTTTCATACAAGTAGCGCAAAACCTGAACAACTTCCTCCTCGATTTCCTCTCCATCGCCATAGTAGGTATTGTAAGGCAACCCATCCTGCCCAACGGTTTCGAGGAAAAACTCCTTGAGCTCAGGCTCAAGGGAATGAACATTGAAAAAGGTGCCGTGATTAAACCAAACTCTCTCACCAGTTAATGGGTGATCTATGGCCGTGTTCCTCACGTATGAGAGTATGGGAGTACCATCATCTGCCCATTGCAGGTCGTTGATATAGTTATCGCGGCAAAACTGCTCCATCTCAGCACGGGTTTCAACATTGAAAGCCTGCTTCCATGGAATTCCCATATTGTTGCTGAACCTTCGGACATACTTGAGCTTTTTTCGCTCAAACTTTTCACGGATATCTTCCGGAATATCCAGATACAGCTGACGGCAATCTGAAAGTGGCGTTTCCCCACCGACCTTCGGTTCTACATCACAGTAAAAAAACAAATTGTATGGCCATTCGCCGGAATAGGATTTCTCGTTATGGAAGAAGATCGTGCGATCATTTTGGTAACGAGTAGAAGTCGAAGTCCGGCTTTGGACATGGTCCCTGGGAGATGTCGCTTCCAGGTATGGAACCCAGTCGCCATTCGTGGATGCAACCGCTAATCGCTCAAACTCGGCAATATCCTTAATATCAAACCCGCGAAACAGGACTGCACCATGCTTGTTTAGCAGCTCACGAATTTCACTTCGATTCTGCTGTGCCCAATGGGCAATATCGAACGAGGGATCCTCATGTGTTACCACAAGTGGAAAGTAGCTCCCCTCCATCATTCCAAATTTCAGCCCTTCACTCATCCCCCCAGCCTCCATGTAGGTTTTTATCAAGTTTCAGGTATCTACCGCTCAATCAATCTTTTTTTTCAAGTTCATTCTAACCAGTCGAAGTCTCAATTCGCCAGTAAACACGCACCATGAAACACGGTTCACCGGCGAAATGCCAGCACCAAGACTTACTTAGGACTCCCGGTATCCATTAGGGTTATTGGACTGCCAGCGCCAGGTATCTTCAACCATTCGATTCAAATCATACTCTGCTCGCCAGCCAAGCTCCTGTTCGGCATATGCGGGATCTGCATAACACTCTGCGATATCTCCCGGTCGGCGCGGAACAATCGCATAGGGAATTTCTCTTCCGGAAACCTCAGCGAAAGCACGAACAATTTCCAGCACAGAACTGCCGCGACCGGTGCCAAGATTGTAAGTGTGACACCCACTTGAAGCATCAACCTGCTGCATCCGGTGCAAAGCCGCCAAATGCCCCCGGGCAAGATCAACAACATGAATGTAGTCCCGCACCCCGGTGCCATCCGGTGTCGGGTAATCATCACCGAAAACTTGCAACTGCGGCAAACGGCCAACAGCGACCTGGGCTACATAGGGCAGAAGGTTGTTGGGAATACCTGCAGGATCTTCGCCAATCGTGCCACTCTCATGGGCGCCAATAGGATTGAAGTAGCGTAACAGGCTGACTTTCCATGTATTGCCCGGTGCCTTACAGAGATCGCGCAGGATGTCTTCGACCATTAGTTTACTGGCGCCATATGGATTGGTCGCGCCGGTAGGGAAATCTTCACGAATCGGCACACTCGCCGGATCACCATACACCGTGGCAGAAGAACTGAAGATTAACTGGCGAACACCAAACTCCTCCATCACTTCGCACAGGGTCAACGTACCAGCAACATTGTTCTGGTAATAACGACGGGGCTGGGAAACTGATTCACCAACAGCCTTCAGGCCGGCAAAATGAATCACAGCTGACACCTGGTTTTGGCGAAAAACTTCTCGCAACCCCTCGGCATCCTGGATATCCACCCGATGCAACGCCACCGCTTTGCCGGTAATAGCCTCCACCCTTCGCAACGCTTCTGCACTACTGTTACAGAGATTGTCCACCACAATCGGCTCCAGCCCGGCCTCTATCAATTCCACACAGGTATGGCTGCCGATATAGCCGGCACCGCCGGTAACCAAAACTTTCATGATTTTCCTTATTTCGCGGTTTTCATGTCGTATTTTTTGCTATTGCGCTGAATACCGGAAGATTTTCCGATCCAGGCATGAGTAATGTGACGCATTTTACGCGCTGGAAGCCATTCGCAAAACAGGCGCATATATCAACCTTTCTTGCGGCTATCCGACATTGAACGTCACAACCATGGCTATCCTGAAGATGCGGGAACTGAATGCAGTCCCCTGTGCGACAGCAGAACCGTCGCGCAATCAATAGGCAATAAAGATAGCGTTCTCGCGCGTCAGCGCTCTTCAGCAATCGTTGCGGGATGTATTCGCGATCACCACCACGCTGCAGCGCAATTGGCACTCCACGGCAGGAGGCCGGTTACTGGCGCGGTACGCTACAGGGAGTCGTACGACATGTCGATATTCAATCACTACCTGGAACGCTACGAGTCGATTCAGGAAGAAGAACTCACCATCCAGGAGTACCTGGAACTGTGCAAAAACGACCGCAGCGCCTATGCCTCACCCGCAGAGCGGATGCTGATGGCCATTGGCGAGGCGGAGCTGGTCGACACCTCTCGCGACCCCCGACTCTCGCGCATCTTTTCCAATAAGGTCATCAAGCGATACAAGGCGTTCAATGAATTCTATGGAATGGAGGAAGCAATTGAGCAGATTGTCTCTTTCTTCCGTCACGCGGCCCAGGGCCTCGAAGAGAAGAAGCAGATCCTGTATCTACTCGGCCCGGTGGGCGGCGGCAAGTCTTCCCTGGCAGAGCGGCTCAAGTCACTCATGGAGCAAGTACCCATCTACGCCATCAAGGGGTCGCCAGTATTTGAGTCGCCTCTGGCGCTATTCTCCCCTACTGAGGACGGCCAAATCCTGGAAGAAGACTATGGCATCCCTCGCCGCTACGTGAATACCATCATGTCGCCCTGGGCAGTGAAACGACTGCATGAATACAAGGGAGACATCAGTAAATTCAGAGTCGTAAAAGTCCGCCCATCGATACTCGATCAAATCGCTATTGCGAAAACCGAACCGGGCGATGAGAACAACCAGGACATTTCTGCGCTGGTCGGCAAGGTCGACATTCGCAAGCTGGAGGACTATCCGCAGAACGACCCGGATGCGTACAGCTTTTCCGGAAGCCTGTGCCGATCCAATCAGGGCCTGATGGAATTCGTGGAGATGTTCAAAGCCCCCATCAAGGTACTGCACCCGCTCCTTACCGCAACCCAGGAAGGAAACTACAACAGTACGGAAGGTCTCGGTGCAATTCCATTCAACGGCATTATCCTCGCCCACTCCAACGAATCCGAGTGGCAGTCGTTCCGGAACAATCGCAACAATGAAGCATTCCTTGATCGGATCTATATCGTAAAAGTACCCTACTGCTTGCGGGTTAAAGAAGAGATCAAGATTTACGACAAGCTGCTGGAACACAGCTCCCTCGCGAATGCACCTTGCGCGCCGGACACCCTGCGTATGCTCGCGCAGTTTTCCGTTCTCTCCCGCGTAAAAAACCCGGAGAACTCCAGCATTTTCTCGAAGATGCGAGTGTACGATGGCGAAAACCTGAAAGACACGGATCCCAAAGCAAAGACCATGCAGGAGTACCGTGACAACGCCGGTGTCGACGAGGGTATGAATGGCCTGTCAACCCGCTTCGCGTTCAAGATCCTGTCGAAGGTATTCAATTTCGACGCAACCGAAGTGGCGGCCAACCCGGTACATCTGCTCTACGTACTTGAGCAACAAATTGAGCAGGAGCAATTCCAGCCGGAAATTCAGGAGAACTACCTTGGATTCATCAAGGAGTACCTGGCACCCCGTTATGTAGAGTTCATCGGCAAGGAGATCCAGACGGCCTACCTGGAGTCCTATGCAGAATACGGTCAAAACCTGTTTGACCGATATGTGACCTATGCAGACTTCTGGATTCAGGATCAGGAATATCGGGATCCGGAGACCGGCGAAATACTGGATCGCGCAGCGCTCAATGAAGAGCTGGAGAAAACTGAAAAGCCCGCCGGAATCTCCAACCCGAAAGATTTCCGCAATGAAATAGTCAACTTTGTCCTGCGCGCCCGCGCTGGCAACCAGGGCAAGAATCCGGACTGGCGTTCATATGAGAAATTGCGCGCAGTGATCGAGAAAAAAATGTTCTCGAATACGGAAGACCTTCTCCCAGTAATCTCCTTCAACACCAAGGCTTCTGCAGACGACCAGAAGAAACATGCAGATTTTGTTGACCGCATGGTTGAGCGTGGATATACCGAGAAACAAGTGCGACTGCTTTCCGAGTGGTATCTACGGGTGCGCAAATCTCAGTAACTCCAGCCGGCCCACTGGCGGCCACCCATGGTGGCCGCCAATTTACGACCTGAATGCACCAGGTCTAAGGCAGTACTATGAGCTATATCATCGACCGACGCCTGAATGGCAAGAAGAAAAGCACCGTAAACCGCCAGCGATTCCTGCGCCGTTACAAGGCACATATCAAGAAGGCTGTCGGCGAAGCGATGAACAGCCGATCCATCACCGACATGGGCAAAGGCGAGAAGATCAGTATTCCCACCCGCGACCTGAATGAGCCCATATTCTCGAATGGCCGCGGCGGCCACATGGAACAGGTGTTACCCGGCAACAAGGAGTTCATCACCGGCGACCGAATTCCGCGACCTGGGCAGGGACAGGGAAGTGGATCTGGCGGCAGCGGCGCCAGTGACAGCGGCGAAGGCATGGATGAGTTTGTCTTCCAGATTTCCCAGGAAGAATTCCTCGACTTTATGTTCGAAGGTTTGCAACTGCCCAACATGGTAAAACGCAAGCTTGCGGGAAATGAGTCGTTCCAGGTTGTTCGGGCAGGAATCAGCAACGAGGGCACACCAGGCCGCTTGAACGTTGTTCGTTCCATGCGCGCGGCCAATGCACGGCGCATCGCATTGAGCGGTGGCAAGCGCCGCAATCTCAAATTACTGGAACAGGAGTTACAACTGGAGGAAGAGAAAGATCCAGCACTCCGCGACCAGAGGATTATTGAGCAGCTTCGGCTCAAAATCGAAGATCTAAGGAGCCGGGTAAATCGGATCCCATTCCTTGACGACTTCGACCTGAAGTACAACCTCCTGGTTCGCCAGCCGCGCCCACGCTCAAAGGCCGTTATGTTCTGCCTGATGGACGTGTCCGGTTCGATGAATCAGGCCACAAAGGATATGGCCAAGCGTTTCTTCCTGCTGCTCTATCTATTCCTGCAACGGAGTTATGAATATACCGAAGTAGTATTCATTCGACACCACACCAGCGCCAAAGAGGTCGATGAACAGGAGTTTTTCTACTCCCGGGAAACCGGCGGAACCATTGTTTCGAGCGCACTCAAACTGATGCGCGATATCATGCGCGACCGCTATCCCGACAGCGAATGGAATATCTATGGCGCGCAGGCCTCGGATGGCGACAACTGGAATGACGACTCCAGCACCTGCCATAAAATCCTCATCGATGACATCATGCCCCACGTGCAGTACTACTCCTACGTAGAGATTACTCCCCGTGACCATCAGGCATTGTGGGAGGAATACCAGAGCGTTGCCCAGGTGTTTCCTGACCACTTCGCCATGGAGCAGATCGTCGACCTTCAGGATATATACCCGGTATTCCGCCAGTTATTCAGTCAGAAGGTTGCCGCGTGATGCTCGATACCACATTTGAAAACAAGCAACCAATTTCCACAACTTCCGAGTGGACTTTCGAGCTTATTCAGGAATACGACCGGGAAATTGGGCAAATTGCCAAGGAATTCGGGCTGGACACCTATCCCAACCAGATAGAAATCATCTGTTCAGAGCAAATGATGGATGCCTACTCATCGGTTGGAATGCCGGTGGGTTACAACCACTGGTCCTTCGGCAAACAATTCATCAGCGTTGAGAACAACTACCAGCGCGGACGCATGGGACTGGCTTACGAGATTGTAATCAACTCAAACCCCTGCATCGCTTACCTCATGGAAGAAAACACCATGGCCATGCAGGCCCTGGTGATCGCTCACGCCAGTTATGGGCACAATTCATTTTTTAAAGGCAACTACCTGTTCAGAAGCTGGACTGATGCCAGCAGTATTATTGACTACCTTCTGTTCGCCAAAAACTATATCGCCCGCTGCGAAGAGCGACACGGCGTCGATGAAGTCGAGGCATTACTGGATTCCTGCCATGCCCTGATGAATTACGGTGTGGATCGCTATAAGCGCCCCTATCCTATTTCCGCACATGAGGAGGAGCGGCGACAAAAAGAACGTGAGGAGTATCGGCAGCGCCAACTCAATGACCTGTGGCGAACCATTCCGAAGTTGAATGGAGGTGACGAGCAGGTTGCAGTCCAGCGCTTCCCTGATGAACCCCAGGAAAACATCCTGTATTTCATCGAAAAAAATGCACCGCTGCTGGAGAACTGGCAGCGAGAGCTTGTGCGAATCGTCCGCAAGATGGCGCAGTACTTTTATCCACAGCGCCAGACCCAGGTCATGAATGAAGGCTGGGCTACCTTCTGGCATTACACCTTACTAAACGAGCTCTACCAGCGCGGTAAAGTCACCGATGGCTTCATGATGGAATTCCTCCAGAGCCACACCAGTGTAATTTACCAGCCATCTTACGACAGCCCGTATTACAACGGCATCAATCCATACGCACTCGGGTTTAGTATTTTCACCGATTTGAGGCGCATCTGCGAGAACCCCACAGAGGAAGATCGGGCCTGGTTCCCGGATATTGCCGGCACCAACTGGAAAGAAACACTGCAGTTCGCCATGCGCGACTTCAAAGACGAGAGTTTCATCCTGCAGTTCCTGTCCCCCAAAGTCATGCGGGATATGAAATTATTCTGTATTTCAGACGACGACCGCGAAAAGGAAATACTGGTCAACGCAATTCACAATGAAGATGGCTACCGCGAGCTCCGCGCCAAGCTTGCAGGCCAGTACAATCTTGGCAATCGGGAACCGAACATCCAGGTCTACTCCGTAGATACCAGGGGGGATCGCTCACTGACGCTGCACCACACCCAGCACCAGCGCCGCCCACTGGGGCGCGACACAGCCGAAGTCATGCGCCACCTGCACCGCTTGTGGGGCTTTGATGTGCATTTACACAGCTTTAATGGGGATGAAATTACAGCGAGCTTCCACTGCCCAGAGCAGGGAAGAGACCGTTCAGAGGAAGAGGAATACATGCTGGTGCCGAAACCGATTTGAGTCAGCGGCGGCAGCCAGTTGTATCCCGCAGGCAGGAAATGTCGACGCGGGCTAACGCCCGCTTCGCGTCATGGAGAGAGCCAGCTCCAATCCGAAAATCCCGGTTACAAGTCCAGCAGCAGGTTGATTCGGGCCAGCAGTGCATTGCGGTCACAGTTAGCAGGCACAACCGCATCTGCCCCGGCCGTCACCCAGCGCTGCTGGTCGACTTCACCCTCTGGAGCCACCAGCAGGGTTGTCACAGATGAAAATTCGCTGCGCGATCGGATCATGTCCAGAATCTGGAAACCTTCCACACCCGCCAGGTTGGCATCAAGGACAAGAACCGCGGGCTTGGCACTTACCAGCAATGCCCCGGCCGAGAAACTGTCTGTAGCCAGATCCACATCAAATCCCGCCTGCTGGAGCACAAGGCGGCTGGCTACCAGCTCAGGCGCCGCAGAAACCAGCAATACTTTGCGGCTTGCCGCGGCAAGATCAGCGGGAACCGGCATCGCGTTGTCGCGCAGGAAGCTGACAAAGTCTTCCACACAAATCCGGTGATCACCTCGACCGGGAAGTTTGTAGGCTTTCAACTGCCCGCGTTCGATCCAGCGGATTACTGTGCGGAAATTGACTCCGCAATAACGGGCCGCCTCACCCGTAGTTAGCACGTTCACTTCGCTCATAATTATTACTTTCCCCCACGAATCGCGCTTTTAATTATCAATTATGCTGCATTAAAGCAAATAAACAGGTGTAAATACTACGCCCATATATGTTTAACGAACTAGCCGGCACTCCCCTCAATAAATTCGTAATATCCAAGGTTGACAGGTATGACAGGTTAAATAGAATAGTCGCCACATTGCTGAATGGTCACTAATTCGCCAGCAATATGCGCCCATCTGATGCGATAGCGTAGCAATTTCGGTCTTTTTGCTCCTATCCACCCCCTCCTGGCGCGCACGAGCTTGTTGAGCTTTCGTATTTACGAATACCCTAAGACCCTGGGCCCCCTTGTTTTTTCGGGGCCTTTTTTTTATCTTCCAGCCCCTTCTCTCTGTCTTTCACCCTGACGCCAGCCGCGACACAGCCAGGTTTAGTGGATTTATGGCAAATTCCGGCCCCCATTCTTTTATCAGCCCCAAACAAGACCACTCCCCGGAGGGGTTCCTGTGAAAACCTATCTCGTCGGCGGCGCAGTGCGCGACAAACTTCTCCAGCGCCCGGTACACGAGCAAGACTGGGTGGTCGTCGGGGCAACCGAGGCTGAAATGCTGGCGCTTGGCTTTCGCCCGGTAGGCAAGGATTTCCCGGTATTCCTGCACCCCGAAACCGGCGACGAACACGCCCTGGCACGCACCGAGCGCAAAAGCGGCCACGGTTATGGCGGCTTCACCGTATACGCCAGTCCCGATGTCACCCTCGAGCAGGATCTCCAGCGCCGGGATCTCACCGTCAATGCCATGGCGGAAACCGAAGACGGTGAAATCATTGATCCTTACGGCGGACAATCGGATCTGCACGCACGCCTGTTGCGGCACGTTTCCCCAGCCTTCGCCGAGGATCCCCTGAGAATCCTGCGCGTTGCCCGGTTCGCCGCGCGCTATCAACCGCTGGGCTTTTCCGTAGCGCCGGAAACTATGACGCTGATGCGCGGGATGGTAGATGCAGGGGAAGTGGAACATCTCGTGGCAGAGCGCGTCTGGAAAGAAGTCAGCCGCGCTTTGCTGGAACCACGCCCTGATGTGTTTATTGAGGTGCTGCGTGAATGCGGCGCACTGGCAGTCCTGCTGCCAGAGGTCGACCGCCTGTTCGGGGTGCCTCAGCCACCGCAGCACCACCCGGAAGTGGACACCGGGGATCACGTGTTGCGCGCCCTGCGCCAGGCCCCAGCAGAACTGCCGGTGCGCTTCGCCGTGCTGGTACACGATCTGGGCAAGGGCATCACGCCGGAAGAAGTCCTGCCCAGCCATCGGGGCCACGAGAGTGCCGGTTTGCCGCTCGTCAAAGCTGTGTGCGAGCGCCTGAGAGTACCCAATCCGATCAAATCCCTGGCGCTCGGGGTATGTGAGTACCACCTCCACTGCCACAAGGCGTTTGAATTGCGCCCGCAAACCATCATGAAACTGCTGCGCGCCCTCGACGGCCTGCGCAACCCGCAGAAGTATGAACAGTTCCTGCTAAGCTGCGAAGCCGATGCCCGCGGACGCCTGGGGATGGAAGACCGGGACTACCCCCAGGTGAACTATTTACGTGCCGCGCGGGATGCAGCAGCTGCTGTAAGCCCCCAGGCCCTGATGGATGCCGGCTTTGAGGGTGCAGAATTGGGCAAGGCACTGGATCGCGCGCGAATTGAAGCCATTGCCGCACTGAAAGACTGTTATCGTGCCTGACCCACTTCCCCGTACGCTAATTACATCCTGACGAGCAGATAAGATGCCCACCGCCCTGATTACCGGCGCCGCAGCCCGGCTCGGACGCGCCATTGCGGAAGAGCTACATCGCGACCACAACATCATCATTCACTACCGCCATTCAGCTGACGCGGCGCATAGCCTGGTCGAATCCCTGAATGCCAGGCGCCACCGCTCCGCAATCGCGTTACAGAGCGACCTGTCCAGCGCCGCAGAGTGCGAGGCGCTGGCTAACACAGCACTGGACGCTTTTGGCGGCCTTGACGTGCTGGTCAACAATGCCTCCGCCTTCTTCCCCACCCCCATAGGCACCGCCAATGAGGAACACTGGGATACACTGGTCGGCAGCAACCTGAAAACACCGTTTTTCCTGTGTCAGGCACTGGCGCCCAGCCTGAAGGCGCACAATGGGTGTATCGTTAATTTGGCCGATATCCACGCCGAAAAACCCATGCCCCAGCACACCGTATACTGCGCCGCCAAGGCCGGACTGGTTATGCTGACCAAGAGCCTCGCACGGGAACTGGCACCTGAGGTGCGCGTCAATGCCATAGCGCCGGGTGCAATTCTGTGGCCAGAACAGGAAAATGAAGGCTATAACAAAGAACAGATACTGGCACGCATCCCGCTGGGACGCAGTGGCGACCCGAGAGACATTGCCAGCACGGCGCGCTTCCTGGTTTCCTATGCACCCTATATTACCGGCCAGGTGCTGGCGGTTGATGGGGGCCGCAGCCTGAACATGTAAACCGCGGCACGAAGAGAGGTATCCGCGTGAGTGAAAAACAGTACATTTCCGCCCAGTCCCTGCTGGAGGATTCCTATACGCTGGCACTGAAGGTGGTGGAAAGCGGCTTTCGCCCTGACTACATCGTCGGCGTCTGGCGCGGCGGCGCACCAATCGGGATCGCGGTACAGGAGATGTTCGATTTCCTGGGCTTCCACGCGGATCATATCGCCATCCGGACATCGTCCTATTCAGGACTGGATCAGCGCGAGAAAGAGGTCAAGGTGCACGGCCTCACCTACCTCATCAAGCAGGTGGAATCGCACCAGAAAATGCTGATGGTAGATGACGTTTACGATACCGGCCTCAGTGTCCAGCAGGCCATCTCGGACATGCGCAAGGCCTGCAAGAAAAACACCCCGGAAATTCGCATCGCTTGCCCGTACTTCAAGCCCAGCCGCAACCGCACCAACCAGACACCAGACTATTACCTGCATGAAACCGATGCATGGCTGGTTTTCCCCCACGAGCTGAAAGGACTGTCGGAAGAGGAAATCTTTGCCAACAAGCCTGAGCTGCGACAACACCAAGAGACGTTACGGCAGTTGAAAAACGGGAAGAAATAAAGCGGAACTGAAGGGCGCTGCCGGTTGCCGGCTGCGCCCTGCCATTAGCCTGCCTGCTCCACTGGCTCGCCATTCTCATCGACAAACAGTACGTCCGTAATCCTCAACGGGTCTCCATCCGCACTCTGCACTGCCACCGGGGCGATCGGCATACCTGTGTCACGCGCGACCAAACGCATCTCATCCTTGTTGCCGTTCCAGCGCTCACTCCACTGGCGCAGCGCAACCACTACCGTAAACAGATCCCGGCCCTTTTCGGTCAGGCGATACTCATAGCGCGTGCCGTGCTCTCCGACGTTCACGCGCACCAGCACACCGTTGTCGACCAGGCGGGACAGGCGGTCACACAGAATATTCTTGGCTATGCCGAGGCTGTTCTGGAAATCAACAAAGCGCCGCGTGCCCAGCATCGCCTGCTTGATTACCAGCAGCGACCACCAATCACCCACTTCGTTGAGCGCACAGGCTACCGAGCAACCCAGGTCATCAAATCGTTTACGTGTCATGCCGGGCAGTATAAGTGAATAAGGTTGCAATAAGAAACCAAATGAAGTTTCATAACGCAACCATATTGACCCGCCCAGGCGGGTTCGGTTTTATGTATTACCTGAGAATTACCCGGAGTGTGATATGAGCGCGTCGCTGGACAGTCTGTTGCGTCCTTTCGAGCACAAATCCCTGAAACTGCGCAACCGCGTGGCCATGGCCCCGATGACCCGCACCGCGTCGCCCGGCTATGTCGCCAACGACCAGGTGGCCGGATACTACCGCCGCCGTGCCGAGGGCGATGTGGGCCTGATCATCACTGAAGGAACCTTCGTCGGCCACCCCGCCGCCAATGGATACGAAAATGTGCCCGCCATCCATGGAGAGGAAGCCCTGGCCGGCTGGAAAAATGTGGTGGATGAAGTGCATGCCGCCGGTGGCCAGATCATTCCCCAGCTGTGGCATGTAGGATCGGTGCGCCAGGAAGGCACCGGCCCGGACAAATCTGTTCCCGGCCACTCACCTTCCGGCCTGTTCAAGCCCGGCAAGCCCAGCGGCCATACCATGACCAGGGCCGACATTCAGGACACCATCAAGGCCTTCGCCGATGCAGCCAGAGCCGCCAAAGAGGTCGGTTTTGACGGTGTCGAAATCCATGGCGCCCACGGATATCTGATCGACCAGTTTTTCTGGGAGGGCACCAACCAGCGTGACGACGAGTACGGCGGCTCCCTGGAAAACCGTACCCGCTTTGCGGTAGAGATTGTTGAGGCGGTGCGCGATGCGGTGGGTGAGGACTTCGCAATCGTGCTGCGCTATTCCCAGTGGAAACAGCAGGACTATGACGCCCGCCTGGCGCAGACCCCGGAAGAACTGCAGCGCTTCCTGAACCCGCTGGTAAATGCCGGCGTCGACATTTTCCACGCTTCCACAAGACGCTTCTGGGTACCGGAATTTGAAGGCTCTGACATGAACCTCGCAGGCTGGACCAAGGAACTTACCGGCAAACCGGTAATTTCTGTCGGCAGCGTCGGTCTCGACGACGATTTTATCGGTGGCAATAACCAGGGCATGGGCGGCACCGCCAACCCCACCGGCCTGGACGAGCTGATTCGCCGCATGGACAACAACGAGTTCGATATGATCGCTGTAGGCCGCGCGCTGCTGCAGGATCCGAACTGGCTGGTAAAAGTACGCGAAGGCCGCGAAGAAGAGATTGTGCCTTTCACCAAAGAAGCACTGGCAAGCCTGAGCTGATTTTCCGGCGGCCTCAAAATAAAAAAGCGGCCATCATGGCCGCTTTTTTTATCGCCTCACCTCACGGCCAGTCAAATTCCACCGGCCACAGTTTCTGTAAGGCCTGATCGTATTCGTCCCACAACTGCTGATACGTTTTTCCCTCAACCGGATGCACCGAATCCGGCGCCAGCTCCGACAGCGGCAACAATACGAACGCATTTTTGAGAATTTCATCGCGCGGGAGCGTCACCCCATCCACATCCCCGGCGCGATCATCGTAGGTGAGAATATCGATATCCAGTGTTCGCGCACTGAATTTGGGACCGCTGCGCAGGCGGCCGTTGTCGTCTTCAATCTGGCGCAGCCGCAGCGCCAGCTCACCTACTGGCAGGTCAGTTTCTACCGCAGCAACGAGATTATAAAAATTGTCGCCCTCAAATCCGACCGCCTCACTTTCGTAGACCTGCGACATTTGCAGGTCACCGAATTCACGCACCAGCGCATCGAGGCCGGCACTCAGGTGCTCGCAACGATTGATATTGCTGCCGAGACTCAGATAGACCCTGGCCATACTCACACCGCTCCAGCGGCCAACTTGCTGCCGCGCTCGATAATCACCCCTACATCGCGCGCACCGCGCACAGCGCCGGGCTTGGACAGGCGCAGGCGCAGCCAGCTCACATTGAACTCCTTGCGCACGATCTCCGCCACCTGCTCGGCCATGGTTTCCACCAACAGGAATTCACTGCCCTCGATAAACGCGATCAGTCGCTTGGCCACAGCCTTGTAGTTGAGGGTGTGCTCAATGTTGTCGGTGCGCGCCGCTTCCCTGATATCAAAAGCCATCTCGAGATCCAGGCTTACGGTCTGCTTCACCTCGCGCTCCCATTCGTAGATACCGATGATGGTGTCTATCTTCAGGTCGCGGATATATACGATATCCAATCCAGTTCTCCCTATTTTCCGTCCCGCACACCGGCCAGCTCAGTAAGCGGCCAGCGCGGACGGACTTCTATGTCGAGATCCGCCCGCTGCCCGGCCTGCAATCTGAGGCAGCCAGCGTAGGCGATCATGGCGCCATTGTCGGTGCAGAATTCGTGGCGCGGGTAATACACACTGCAACCGTCTTCTGCCAGGCGCGCTTCCAGGCGCTGGCGCAGCAACTTGTTTGCGGAGACCCCGCCGGCAATAACCAATGTCTTGCGCCCGGCCTGCTTGAGCGCGCGGCGGCACTTGATCACCAGCGTATCCACAACCGCATCCTGGAACGCAGCAGCAATATCGGCACAGGTCTGCTCATCCGGCAGGCCATCTTCCAGGGCATGCTGTTGCACGGTGGTCAGGGTATAGGTTTTCAGGCCGGAAAAACTGAAGTCGAGACCCGGGCGATCGGTCATCGGCCGCGGAAAGGTAAACCGCAGAGGATCCCCCTGCTCAGCCAGCGCCGCCAGCCGCGGTCCACCCGGGTAATCGAGATCCAGCATCTTGGCCGCCTTGTCGAACGCCTCGCCGGCGGCATCATCGAGGGATTCCCCCAGAAGCTCGTAGTGCCCCAACCCCTGAACATCCACCAACTGGGTATGCCCACCGGAAACCAGCAATGCCACAAACGGGAACGCAGGCGGGTTTTCCTCCAGCATAGGGGCCAGCAAGTGGCCCTCCATGTGGTGCACCCCGATTGCCGGCACATTCCAGCCGTACGCCAGTGCGCGACCAGCACAGGCGCCCACCATCAGGGCGCCGATCAGGCCCGGGCCCGCCGTGAAGGCGACCCCGTCGATGTCCGCCGCAACAGTATTGCTCTCTGCCATCACTTCCCGAATCAGGGGCAACAGCTTGCGCACGTGATCGCGGCTGGCCAGCTCTGGCACTACCCCGCCATAGTCGGCGTGCAGCTTCACCTGACTGTAAAGGGCGTGACCCAGCAGCCCCTGCTCGCTGTCATACAGGGCAACGCCGGTCTCATCGCAGGAGGTTTCAATTCCGAGTACTCGCAAAGCTCTCTCGTCTATTCAAATGACTCACTATTCAGCCACCACCGGGCTGCGGAGGTGGCTTTGGGGGCGCTATCATACTCTCTAGCAGGCGCAGTCCATAGGATCCCCTCAATACCCCCATCAGGGAAGGGGCTCTCCGCTGCACTATAGTTGCCATCCTGTCCAAAGCGGGACTGGCAGTCGCAGAGATTCCGCCCGCAAGGCTTGCGAAGGCCAAATCATCTGTATAGAATTTGCGCCCTCGCTGTGAACCGGCCTCCGGATTGCATCTGCGAGATGAGCAATTTGCCGGATAGGCCGAGAGAAACGAATTTAACAGGTAAGCTAATGCCTTCAGTACGTATCAAAGACAACGAACCTTTTGACATCGCCCTGCGCCGCTTCAAGCGCTCCTGCGAGAAAGCCGGTGTACTCTCCGAAGTACGTCGCCGTGAGTTTTACGAGAAGCCCACTTCCGTTCGCAAGCGCAAGGCTGCCGCTGCTGTTAAGCGTCACGCCAAGAAAATGCAGCGCGAAAACCGCAAGTTCCAGCGTCTCTACTGAGTTCGAGCTCATTCTCTCGATCACAGCACGCTGATGCGAACACGGTTCGCGATCAAAACGGCGCCCGAGTCCGCTCGCGCGCCGTTTTTTATTGCCCGCTCACCGCGCAGGACACCGCTCAGCCCTCTTCAGGCTGGCCGGGCTTGGCGCTATGCTTAGTCGCCCCAACCACCTGAATTCCCATTCGTAACCGAAACCGGACGAACACCAATGAGCACACTCAAGGAAACCCTCTCCACCGCCACCAAAGATGCCATGAGAGCGCGCGAAAAGGCCCGCCTGGCGACCCTGCGACTTATCAACGCCGAGATCAAGCGCGTGGAAGTGGACGAGCGTATCGAGCTGGATGACGCCCGCATTCTCGCCCTGCTGGACAAAATGACCAAGCAGCGCCGCGATTCCATCACCCAGTATGAAAAAGCCGGGCGCCCGGAACTGGCGGCAGTGGAACAGCAGGAAATTGAGGTGATCCAGGAGTTCCTGCCGGAACAGCTGAGCGAAGCCGAAATTGCCGAGATCGTCTCCGCCGCCGTAGCGGAAACCGGTGCCAGCAGCATGGCAGACATGGGCAAGGTCATGGCGCTGGTTAAGCCCCAGGTGCAGGGCCGCGCGGACATGGGCGCGGTCAGCAAGCTGGTCAAGGCTGCCTTCAACTAAATCGCGACCAGCAAAGAATCCGCATATGGCAGGCAAGATACCCCAGTACTTCATCGACGACCTGTTGGCCCGCGCCGACATAGTCCCGGTGGTCGATAGCCGGGTGAAGCTCCGCAAGACAGGGAAAAACTACTCTGCCTGCTGCCCGTTCCACGATGAAAAAACACCCTCCTTCACCGTCAGCCCGGACAAACAGTTCTATTACTGCTTTGGATGTGGCGCCAGTGGCAATGCGGTCGGATTCCTTATGGAATACGACCGCCTGCCGTTCCCGGAAGCGGTGGAAAAACTCGCCGCCAGCCTGGGCATCGAAGTGCCGCGCGAGCAGCTGGCCCCGGGGCAGATCAAGCGCCAGCAGGAAAGCCAGTCCCTCTATCAGCTGACCGAAAAGGCCGCGGACTACTATCGCAGCCAGCTGAAAGACCACAAGGTCGCCGCCAAGGCCATCGCCTACCTGCGCAACCGGGGGCTGACGGGGGCTATCGCCAAGGACTTTGGTATCGGCCTGGCACCCCCAGGCTGGGACAACCTCCTCAACCAGCTGGGCACCACTGCAGAGAAGGCGGAGCAGCTGGAGCTGGCCGGCCTCGCCATCCGCCGCCAGGACAGCGACGGCAACCCGGGCAAGACCGAACCCGGCAAACGCCACCATTACGACCGCTTCCGCAACCGCATCATGTTCCCGATCCGCGACCAGCGCGGACGCACCATCGGATTCGGCGGCCGGGTGCTGGGCGACGACAAGCCCAAGTACCTCAACTCTCCGGAAACACCGATCTTCCACAAGGGGCGCGAGCTCTATGGCCTGTGGGAAGCCCGTCAGGCCAACCGGGAACTCAAGCGGCTGATCGTGGTGGAGGGCTACATGGATGTGGTGGCCCTGGCCCAGTTCGATATCCGCTGCGCAGTCGCCACACTGGGCACAGCCTGCGGCGAGGAGCATATCCAGCTGGCCTTCCGCCACACCCAGGAGCTGGTGTTCTGCTTTGACGGCGACAACGCCGGCCGCACTGCTGCCCGTCGCGCCCTGGAGGCCGCACTGCCGCATATGCAGGACGGCCGCAGCCTGCGCTTCCTGTTACTGCCGGAAGGGGAAGACCCCGACACCCTGGTGCGCCAGATCGGCGGCGAACGCTTTGACCAGATGATTGATGAGCAGGGCCGCCCACTGGAGGATTTCCTGTTCGACCTGCTCGGCGAAGGGATCAACCTCCAGACCATGGACGGGCGCGCACGCCTGTCCAAGGCCGCCGCCCCCCTGCTCGACCTGCTGCCTGCCGGCGTCTATCGCCAGCTGATGTTCCAGCAACTGGCGCGGCGCACCGGCCTTGAACTGGAGATGCTGGAAGAAGTCATCGCCGCGGAAAAGGCCCGCGCGGCCAAACTGGCCCAGCAGGCCCAGCCCGCTGCACCGCCCGCACAGAACAAACCACAGCCGACCCCGCCGGCAACGGTGCAGCCGCCTCCAGGCCAACCGTTGCAGAGCCCGCCCCCGGGGCCGGAAGACTTCGCCACACCTCCGGAGTATGACGATTACGACATACCGGCGGATGAGCACGCATCCATCGCGGAGGAGCACTTCCGCCAGGGCGCTCCCACTCGCCGCAGTGGTCAATACCGGCTGCCCGCGGAGCGCATGCTGATCGCCCTGCTGCTGCACCACCCGCAGCTGGCCCAGCTCATTGACGACAGTGCCCATTTTCGCTCCAGTAACGATGCCGACCTGCAGCTGTTCGCCGACCTCGTTGACCTGCTCAAGAGCCGCCCCGATTACAACCTCAACCAGCTGCTCGGGTACTGGCGTGCCCACCATGGCGCGGAGTCCTGCGACCAGCTGGCACAACTCGGCAACTCGCAGCTGGTCACTGGCGCGCGCCTGCTGGCCATCAACGGCCAGTATGAGGAGTACGATCCGCAAACCGAGTTCAGCGACTGCCTGCGCCGACTGGAGCGCGCCGCGGAGAAGCAGCGCAACCGCGACCTGCTCGACCAATTGAAGAGCAGCGGCAATCAATTGGGCGCCGAACAGTTGGCCCTGCTGGCCCACTGGCGGCGCAAATCAGACTGACCGGCAATTCATTGTGTTGAACCCTTGAAATTTGCCCACATGGCTCCATATCCACTTCCCGCCTACGGACTGGCGGGATCCAGACGACAGGCGCCCATATCTCTAAGCCACCACTGCCTTGACAGTCACTGTGGTTATTGCTATCGCAAATACGCTATAATCCCGCGTCTTTGTCCAGACAAAAGTCCAGATTTTCAATCCCCAGAATTCAGGGTTGTGCATGACCGACAAAACCCAGCAGCAACAAACCACCTCCCGCATCAAGGAACTGATCGCCCGCGGTAAAGAGCAGGGCTATCTGACCTATGCGGAGGTGAACGACCACCTCCCGGAAGACATCTCCGATCCGGATCAGGTCGAAGACATCATCGGCATGATCAACGACATGGGTATCAAGGTGTTCGAAAGCGCACCCGATGCCGAAGAACTGTTGATGGCCGAGGGCGATAGCTCCGCCGATGAAATCGCCGCCGCAGAGGCTGCCGCGGCCCTGGCCGCAGTGGAATCCGATGTCGGCCGTACCACCGACCCGGTGCGCATGTACATGCGCGAAATGGGCACCGTGGAACTGCTTACCCGCGAGGGTGAGATCGCCATCGCCAAGCGCATCGAAGAAGGCCTGCGCGAGCTGATGGCTGCTCTCGCCTACTGGCCCGGCGCCGTGCAGCAGGTCATCGACGAGTACGCGCTGATCGAGAAAGAAGAGCGCCGTATTCCCGACGTGATCGCCGGCTGGCTTGACCCTGCCGAAGATGTGCCTCCCGGTGCGCAGGCAGGCCAGGCTGCGGAAGAAAGCAAAGTCGACGACAGCAGCGACGATGACAGCGACGACGCCGCCGATGATGACGACGACGATTCCGACACCCAGGAGGAAGAGGAAAACGTAGGCGGCATCGACCCGGAAGAGCTCGCAGAGCGCATGAGTGCCCTGATCGCCGCGCAGAAGAAAGCTGACGCCGCAATCAAGAAGCACGGCCGCGACTCCAAAGAGGCCGGTGAGGCCATGGAAGCCGTGGGCGAGATCTTCCGCTTCTTCAAGCTTGCCCCGCGCCAGTTCGACCCGCTGTACAACCAGGTACGCAGCATTCTGGACGAAGTGCGCGAGCAAGAGCGCATCGTCATGAACCTGTGTATCAAGCGCGCCCGTATGCCGCGTAAGACCTTTATCAAGGAATTCCCCGGCAACGAGACCAACGATGACTGGATCCCGTCCATCATCAAGAAAAAGCGCGACTACTCCGACGCCCTGCGTCAGGTAGCAGAAGAGATTCAGCGCGCCCAGCGCAAGCTGACCCAGGCCCAGGACAAGGCCATGCTGGATATCGGCCAGATCAAAGAGATCAACCGCCGCATGTCCATCGGTGAAGCCCGCTCCCGTCGCGCCAAGAAGGAAATGGTTGAGGCGAACCTGCGCCTGGTAATCTCCATCGCCAAGAAGTACACCAACCGCGGCCTGCAGTTCCTGGATCTGATTCAGGAGGGCAACATCGGTCTGATGAAGGCTGTGGACAAGTTCGAATACCGCCGCGGCTACAAGTTCTCCACTTACGCCACGTGGTGGATTCGCCAGGCAATCACCCGCTCCATCGCGGATCAGGCGCGCACCATCCGTATTCCGGTGCACATGATTGAGACCATCAACAAGCTCAATCGCATCAGCCGCCAGATGCTGCAGGAGATGGGCCGCGAACCCACGCCGGAAGAGCTGGGCGAGCGCATGGATATGCCGGAAGACAAAGTGCGTAAAGTGCTGAAGATCGCCAAAGAGCCGATCTCCATGGAAACGCCGATCGGTGACGACGAAGACTCCCATCTGGGCGACTTCATCGAAGACCAGAACCAGTCTTCCCCGGTAGACACCGCAACCGCCACCGGCCTGCACGACGCAACCCGCTCCGTGCTTGCCGGCCTGACGGCCCGTGAAGCCAAGGTTCTGCGGATGCGCTTCGGTATCGACATGAACACTGACCACACCCTCGAGGAAGTGGGCAAGCAGTTCGACGTGACCCGCGAGCGAATTCGCCAGATCGAAGCCAAGGCGTTGCGCAAACTGCGCCACCCTTCGCGCTCCGAACACCTGCGCAGCTTCCTGGACGACTAAGTCCACAGAAAAGCCCGGCTAGCCCGGGCTTTTTTTTGACACTTTTTTGACACCCCTGCGGCCAGAATCCGCCGCAGAACCAACGGCTCGCAAGCCGTGACTGCAACCAGGGATCACAAGTACACAGCCATGCAAGAGCAATTCGTGAACAAGCCCGGAAAAACCGGCATCTCCCGCCTGATCGACGCCACCGGCTACTCCTGGGCCGGGCTGCTAGCCACCTGGCGCAATGAGGCGGCCTTTCGCCAGGAAGTCACCCTCGCGATCATCCTGATCCCCGCAGCACTCTGGCTGGGCAACACCGGCGTCGAGCGCGCACTGCTGATCGGCGTCACCCTGCTGGTCATGATTGTTGAACTGCTCAACAGCGCCATCGAAGCGGTCGTCGACCGCATCGGCCCGGAAAAACACCCGCTGTCCAAAATTGCCAAGGACACCGCTTCCGCCGCGGTTTCCCTTTCCCTGCTGCTGTGGCTGGCCAGCTGGGGCTGCATCCTCCTGCCCCGCTGGATAAGCTGACAATATTTGTGACCGCCGGGCCCGGTGTCCGGCCCACCCCCTGCCCTCGGCTAAACTTTCCGGAACTGACGCACCTACTGGACTGCACGCAACGGATCTGCGTGCGCATTGCCAATAACGCCCAGGGACGGAATTATGTCGTATCCCCGCAACGGGAGAGCTGCCTGCACCTGCTCGCCCAAACTGCTCAGCTTTGCCATCCCCCTCACTGCTGCACTGATCTCCCCCCTCACCCTAGCCGACATCCTGCTCGGCAGCAGTGACGATCACTACAGCCTGCACGGTGACAGTTACGTTACTCACAGTGATTACACGCTGATCAGCGGCGGCGGTGGCAACGACAGCCTGAGTCTGTACGGTGTCACCCTGCAAAACCCCGCCCGCCTGCAGCACTGGGAAACGCTGCGGCTTATGGAGCAGACGCGCCTCGAATTCACCAGCGACCTCACCCTCGGCGGCAGCGACGCCTTGCCGGGCCTGCTGGAAATCTCCCAGTCCAGCGCCCTGCTGCTCCCCTACTTCAGTGCCAGCATTCTCTCCAGTGCCGGGCAGCCCCTTGCAGTCCACAATCAGGGCACCATCGACCTGCGCGGTACCTCAGCCAATCGCCTGCTGATCGATGGCGATTACGGCGGTAGCGGGCGCATTTACATGGACATGGTGGCCGGGGATGACGACAGCCTGAGCGATCGGCTGATCATTAATCGCGGCCATGCCAGCGGCAGTACTGAGCTGGTATTTCGCCGACTCGCCGGCAGCGGTGCACCGACCGAAGATGGCATTCTCGTTATAGAAACCCGGGACGGTGGCACCACCGACGACGGCGCCTTCTACATGGACGGCTCCGTTTCCGCCGGGCCCTACGAATACTTCCTCTTCCGGGGATCAGATGATCCCGGTGAAAGTGACAACTGGTATCTGCGCTCGACCCTGCGCCCCGGAGATCAGCCGGCCACGGCACCCGCCGACAGCGGCAGTGTTTCAATGCTCGGGATCGGCACCACAGCAGCCAGCCCGGCACAGGCCACGCCAGCCGCCAGCGCCCCCCCCGTGCACCTGTACCGGCCTGAGATTCCCCTCTACGCCCAGGCAAAATCACTGGCCCGGCTCACCTCCCTGCAGGAAATTGGCAGCTACCACAGGCGCCGCGGCGAACAGCGCAGCTGGTTTGACGGAGTCAATGACGACTGGATGCGCGTGTATCACCTGAGTACAGATCAGAACTGGCGCGGTGACGTGAACAACCGCTTCGATGGCGAGATAACCGGCCTGCAAATCGGAAGCAATTTCTGGGGGGAACCCACCTGTACCGGTGGAGCGCGGGAAATGGGACTCTTTTTCGGCAGCAGCCAGGCCCGTGGCGACGTCTTCGGATTTGCTCGCGGCTTCGACAATTACCGCTCAGGCCGCAATGAGCTGGGCACGATATACGCCGGCTATTACTTCAACGATTACAGACCCGACCAGAGCTACTTCGACTTCACCGCAAAGGTCGCCTATTTGAAATTACACAGCGAATCACTGCGCGGGATGGGCGATACAGCCTACGGCCCACAGCTCACCGCCGCCATGGAAAAGGGTGTCACGCTGCGGGCTGGTGACAGCTTCAACCTCGAACCCCAGGCCCAGCTGGTGGTGAACTACAGCAACCTCAGCGCATTCAATGACGGGGTTTCCTGGGTGGAGCCGGATATGACCCCTGAAGTGAATTTCCGTCTTGGCCTGCGCGCATACAACACAGAGAGCGATATCGCCGGCCTTAATTTACGCGCCTACCTTTACGGTAATGTCTGGCACACCCTCGGCGGTAACGATCAGCTGCAGTTCGACCTCAAGCTGCAGCTCGACATGGAGCGCGAAGCCACCTGGAGCGAATTTGGTGGCGGCATAGTCCTGCTCGACCATCGCCTCGGCAGCGCTTTTCTGAATGTCGGATTCCAGCGCTCCCTCGACAACCTCGACTGGTCCGGCGGCAGCGCCAATCTCGGGTTCAACTGGAACTGGTAACCCCCACCAATGTGCCCCCGGATGGCAAAATATTGATTTGACGGGAAAAATCGAGTACTTTGCCATCCCGCTCGCGCACTGTCGCAAGCACCTCTTTGGGGGCCTTTAGCTCAGTTGGTTAGAGCATCCGACTCATAATCGGCAGGTCCTGGGTTCAAGTCCCGGAAGGCCCACCACTCTCCCACCTATCCAGCTTCACGCCCCAGCCAAAGCACAATACTGCAATCCTTTTCCCCAATTTTTCCGGCTGTCATGCAGCAACATCTGTGCGTGCAGACCGACACAGCGCGTGAACAAGAGATCTTCACCGTACCACCACCCCCGATATACCCCATGATCAAGCAATGGTCTCAGTACAAAAGCATCCGAATCGAGGTGCCCCAAGTGATCGACTGGCTAACCGGCTGGAAGTCTGCGGCTCTGCAGCAGCGCGAGTGCAAATATTGTGAAAATCAGTGGCACAAACGAAACCCACAACACTACATCCCATCCATAAGCACTCAGGATGCCACCGGACAGAAATGACCCCAGTGCCATCAGCCCGAACACAATGAAATCATTCAGCGACTGCACCCGGGTCTTCTCCGCCGGCGTATGGCACTCCAGCACCAGTGCAGAAGCACCGAGAAACCCGAAGTTCCATCCCAGCCCCAGCAGGATGAGCGTCCACCAGAAGTGCGCGACATCGGTTCCATCCAGACCAATCCCGGCGGATGCGCCGATTAACAGCAGGCCCGCCGCCATAACCCGTACAGCGCCGAAACGGGCAATCAAGTTACCGGTAAAAAAGCTGGGCGCGAACATGGCGATGACATGCCACTGCAGGCCGAGGTTGGACGACGCCTGTGAATGCCCATGCAGGTGCATGGCCAGAGGAGCGGCAGTCATCAGGAAGTTCATCAGTGTGTAAGAGATGGCCCCGCAGGTCGCCGCGACGATAAATTGCGGCTGCCGCACGATGCGGCTCAGCGGACGTCCGCCACCAAGTTCAGTGGCCGAGGGTTTCGGGAGATCGACACCGAAAAGCACCATTGCCGACACCACTGCCACAGCAGCCTGCGCCAGGAAAGTCACCGCGAACAGATGTTGCGGCCACAGATCCATCGTCCAGGTGACCAGCTGGGGACCAACGACACCGGCCGCAACACCGCCGGCCATCACCATGGACAGCGCCTGAGCCTTGCGCTCTGGTGCTACCGCATCAGCCGCAGCGAAACGAAACGACAACACCACTGCCGCATAGGCCCCGCCAAAAAACGTGGACACGCAGAACAACCAGAAACTATCCACAAACGTCGCGTACATCGCCAGCAGACCGGCAATGACGCCAGCACCTGCGCCCGCCAAAAATGCCGCGCGGCGACCAAAGCGGCCGGCGACCACCCCCGCTGGAAGGATACAAAGCGCCATACCCACCACGAAGATGGATAGCGGCAGTGTCGCCAGTACGGGTGACGGAGCCAGGTTGTTGCCCATGATGGCACCGGTAGCATAAGCCACGACAGAGTTCGCGCCGGCCAGTGCCTGGGCAATCGCCAGTCGCCAGATATTGCCGCGGGCTGTGCGCCCGTCTGGTTTGGTGATCAGCTCGACTGTGCTGGAGTTACTACTTTCCATACCTGATTTTTCGTGATCGACATTATTCTTTCCGGCGCGTTCAGGGTCTTCCAGCTCCGGATTACCGGTGGGCTTCAGCCCGGATGCTCGGGCAACCGCTCCACGCCCATGGTTGCGGCCTCGATCGCGCCGGCCACATAGCCGGGAAACTGCGGCGAGAACTCACTGGCAATGGCGGTCAGGCGCTCACGCCATGGCCCCGAGCCGGCAGTGCTCGGTGGCGCCTGTCCGTGGTGACCCGCTTCATCAAGGTCGGCAGCGGTCGCCGTATAGGGATCCCTGGCCCAGTCCTTGATGAATTCCGCTTTGGGGGTCGCCGCCTGGGTACCGAACAGCCTGACGAATTGTGCCCGACAGTGAGAACAGAGCACCTCATCCGACACCCCCATGCGCACCTGCGCGGGCACCCCAAAGAATCCGAACAGTGCCCCGCTGCCTTCGGGCATCGACGCATCGTGGATCTCGGTGAGCGGCCCCCGCGCGCTGCGGGCTTCACCAGACAGGCCGTGGTCGCGCCAGAACGGCGTATCGTAGACAGCAACATACTTGGCGTGGGGCGCCATCCAGGTGGCAGTCGCGCGCCATGCCTGCGCCAGCGCTTCCGGCAGGGCCGGGGAAAACTCGATGCTGCCGGCCAGCAGGCGCGGCGGTATCGCCAGCAGGACATGCTCGGCGTGCCAGGGGATGCTTCGTCCGGTGCTGTCTTCCGTATCTAACTCGATATATGTGGCATCGGCGCGGATACGGCGCACGGCATGACTGATAAAGATACGCCCCGCGTCCAGGTGACCGCAGAGTGCATCCGTGAGCGCTCCCATGCCACCCCGCAGGCGCATGGAAGCGGGTGAGGTCAGATATCCCTGCATCCTTTGCGGGGGCGCACTGGGCGTGCGCTCCACCATCATGTCGCCGGTCTCGAACTGTTCGAACCGCTCCAGGCCGAGCTCGCGAATCAGCTGGTCTAACTGGGGCTGAATGCCGGGCCAGAACCAGGTAGGCCCCAGGTCAAAGCGATCGATTGGTGCCTCCACGCCGCGCTCCCCCGGCACACCATTCACGGCACTCGCCGAGGCAATTCGGCCACCCAAACAGCCCCGCGCCTCGAAGAGGACATAATCCTTGATGCCGCGCTGCTCCAGAAGATACGCGGCATATAGCCCGCTCAGGCCTCCGCCAACTATGGCAACACTTGCGGTGTTCAACCCGGGATCTCCGGCAGCGCACCACCGAGGTGGCCGGTCTTAAGGTAAAACGTTGCGCCTTCGGCACCGGCAGTGAACTCCGGATATTCACCCGCAGGCAGGCGGATCCAGCTGCCCTGCCCATAGCACTGCTCGCCGGCGACCAGCGCGCCGCTGAGCACCAGCAGTTCGGCACTCTCGACCGCCTCGGGAAACATCGCGGTACCCGCAGCCAGGCGTTGCAGGCATACCTGCTCATAGTCGCCCGTGAACAGCGGGCAGGTCTCGCGGTCGCCGGCACTGTGCCACACGGCCGGGGCGCTGGTGTCTATCCTTACGCTGCGCCGCTCATCTGCGGGCATCTGCCAGAGCTTAACGAAAATAACCGCGCCCTCATCGCTGAAGGGGGCATGGCTTGTGCCAGGCGGGTTGCGCAGGTACCAGCCGGCCGGATAGTCACCGTGCTCATCGGAGAAGGTGCCGGAGAGCACCAGAATCTCTTCGCCGCCAGGGTGCTGATGTTCAGGAAAGCGGGATGCGGCGGCATACCGCACGATGCTGGTGGCACGGGCTTTTTCTTCCCCCACACGGTCGAGCATCACCCGCTCGACCCCGCTCTGCGGCGAGGCTTTCCACTGGTATTGATCGGCGGTGACTGCGGCGGGCAGGGAGAAATCTGCGTTGATTAACATGGGACTCCGGAAGGACGAATACGGCTGTTGGCCCGGGAATTTTTGGCTAATCCCGACCGTATGGCAACCGGGACAAAATGGCATCCCGCAAAAGCTGGCCTTTGCCGCCCGGTTACAGAAAAGCGCGATGGGCTATCACTATAAACCAGAAAGAAACGGGGCGGCCCTGAAAAGATTGACAGTTCTTACCCGCGCCAATCAAAAGATTCCGGTTGCTGGCACTTTCCCAGGCCAAAGGAGGTGAACCTGCCGGGTTCATCCCGACTAGTGAAAGGCTATAAAATCAAGCTTTGACATCGATTTAATGAACAGTCAGTAGCGTTTAGGGGCAGAGTTCCAGTCTTCGCAGATATCAACACGAGAGCACAGCCAGCATGCCTACACACAAAATATTCGCGATGCCCTTCTCCAGGATTTACCCGATGTATGTACAAAAAGCCGAACGCAAAGGTCGTACACAAGACGAGGTAGACCGGATTATCTGCTGGCTCACCGGCTACGATCAGACCGGATTACAACAGCAAATCGAGCAGGGAAATGATGTATCCACCTTTTTTGCACAGGCGCCGTCCATTCACCCTAAATGTATTCTGATCAAGGGTGTGGTTTGCGGGGTGCGCGTGGAAGACGTCGAAGATCCGTTGATGCGCAAAATACGCTACCTGGACAAGCTGATTGATGAGCTGGCAAAGGGCAAGGCGATGGAGAAAATCCTCCGGCAATAAATGGTTTTTCTAGCGTAACTTGTCGAGGCGGCGAATCCGGTCCAGCCTCAACGGTACGTTGCCATTTCATGCCGCAGGGCTCGATTATTCCTGCAGTAGATACGTATCCAAAATCACTTTATCCAGTTCCCCCCTGGGCACATTCAATTCAACAAAACCGGAAGAGTACGGCGCAAGTGTGTAAACGCCGTACAGGAATACCATTCCCTCATCATCAAAACGAAAATTTTCCGTGCGCGCAAAAGGCCAGTTGTTGCGAAAATCATCATCCGCTTTCTGCTTTTCCAGCCAGTGCTTATGTGCCGCTTCCACCAACGCCCAAAATGCTTCTTTCTGCTGCGGCTTGATCACATCATCCAGAGTCACCTCACTATCCGCCGCAAGATCCCAGTTCAGCCAGTGCATTGCAGGCATGCCGTGCGCGCCACCGCTATAGATGTAAGTGCTGATCTCGACTGTCAGCAGGTTACCGCGGCGGTTTAGGATTTTTGCTTCGGCGCTGAGATCCCATTGGGCTGCAGAAACATCTGCCGCTTGCGCAGCTTCGGCAATAAACGCCTTGGCTACGTCCTCCAGACTGCCACCTCCTGAGGCCCCAGACTCGTCACCATTGCCTTGTAATTGATGCAATAATTGCCGCTGAATGGCCTCATTCAGTGCCGGCTGCCCAGCAAAGACCTCCCGTGTAATGGCTACTGATGGGCAATCCTCGTCACGCCCGCAATCGGGTGCGCGCAATTCCAGGATTTTCACCTCTGATGTCAGCGGCACCTGCTTCGCCGAGTCTGCTTTTTCACAGGCAACCAGAACCAGAGCCGCCGTTAAAACCAGACCGATCCTGGAAAACCTGAAGCTCTCAACATACGACCGGAGACTGGACAAAACCGGCATAGACTATCCTCTACTAATTTTCTGGATAACAGGCATAGCATACCTGCCAACGATTCAGGGATACGAATGTGCAGCCACCAATCTGTGACACGGTACTGTGATTGTTGTATCGCAAAGTAGGCAGGCCGCGCCAAATCCACCGCTGATCATCGCACCCGCATCATGGTAAAGTTTCACCACATTGGTATCCCGCCACGACCGGCAATGGCCCCTACGGCTAATTTGTAACTGTCTCGCCACCAGCCACTGGAGCCTCCTTGATCACATTTCGTCTCACCGACATCCAAAGAATGGCCGACAGCCGATCTTTTGCCCGCGGGCAGGACTATTTGGAACGCGGGCGGGTTCTGGAGGCTTATTACGATGAAACAAAGAAGATTTACCACGGTCGCGTGAAAGGCTCTGCGCGGCATATCTACCGCGTAGAATTGGATGTGGATGCCGGCAGGCTGGTCGGACTATGTTCCTGCCCGGTGTCACTCAATTGCAAACATGCCGTAGCAACAGCACTAAAACTGTACCGGGACGCGCAAATTGCCGACGCAAGTGAACAGTCGGCACAATCCACTCAGCCTGGCAAAAGAACTGCCATGCAGCCCAAACAGGCTGACTGGCAGCAATGGCTGGCGGACCTGCCGCCAGCACCGCGGCGGGAGGAGGAGCCTCTACAGCATGGCCGCCATTACCTGGTGTATTTTCTGGAAGTGGACAGACGCGCCTCTCCGGCACGACTGCGCCTCATTACCAGAAAGGGGTACCTGAAAAAAGACGGTAGCTGGAGCCAGCTGCGTTATTTTCAGCCGGACGTCCGCAATCTGGGCTGGAACCGTCCCGGCCACCTGCTGGACGCAGATGTCAGCATCCTGCAATTGCTCCCGCGCGCCAACGCCGCTGGCCAGCTTGAACTGCGTGGCGAGTCCGGCCACCGCGCGCTGGTCCATTTACTGAACAGCGAACGTTTCTTCTTTGATGACAATGCCATCAGCAAAGGGCCGGCAAAAAATCTCCACTGGCACTGGCGTACGGTGGAGCACGACCAACAGCAGCTGGTCGGGGAACTGGAAGGCATCGATGATCCGGCCCGCTGGCTGCCAATCCCGGTTACCCCGCCCAGTTACCTGGATATGGAAGCGGCCAGCATCGGCGATATTTTCACTACGGTGCCGAGCAACCAGTTGACACACCTGCTCTGCATGCCACCCGTGGCCGAAAGGGATCTGGCACACATGGCCGTACAAGTGCGCCAGCTGATCCCGAAAGACCAGCTGCCATTGCCGGTTGAACCTGTGCTCAGCCGGGTTACCGAATTCACCCCAACCCTGACTCTGCTGACGCTGGATGTTGGGCGCTACCGGCTGCCCGCCATATACGTACATTTCGCTTACGCCGGCTTTGCCCTGCCCGCGCCTTACAGCAAGGATTTCAGTGGCGCCGAAACGCTCTGCGAGCGCGGCGGCCATCACTATCAGATCCAGCGCGATATCCAAGCCGAACACGCCTGCTGTGATGAAATCCATGAGCAGGGTTTCTACCTGATGATGGAAGAACTCGGCGGGCAACGGGAAATCTGGCTGCTGGATGAGAAAGATCCCGCGAATATTCCCGCCGCGTGGAACCATTTCCTGACACACACTCTGCCGGAACTGGAGCAGGATGGCTGGACAGTGGAAACGCATCCCAGCTACCGCTTTGACATCAAGCAGGCGCACTTTTCCATTAATATCGCCGATGCGAAAAATCACTGGTTCCAGCTCGGTCTGGATCTCATCTTGGCCGACGGCAGCAAATTACAGACCGCGACATTGCTGGAACACTGGCTCGAATGCGGCACGCCCGACGAGCTTACTCTGACCCTCAACGGCGACTGGGTACAGGTAGACACCAAACCCCTGCATAGCATCCGCACGATCCTGGCCGACCTGCTCAACCAGAAAAAACTCGACAAACCGATGCTGATGCCCCCATTCCAGGCTGCGCAACTGGCGGATATCCCGCAACTGGATCAGCGGCAGGCACCGCTTACCCGCAAATTGATGCAGCGCCTGCGGGATTTTTCTGGGCTCGAAAATATTCCGGTGCCCAAAGGGCTCCATGCCGAACTGCGCGGATACCAACAGGAAGGATTTAACTGGCTCGTCTTTCTCCAGCGCTATGGCTTTGGCGGCATCCTCGCCGATGATATGGGCCTGGGTAAAACCCTGCAGACCCTCGCGCTGGTTCAACACATCAAAGAGCAGGGCGCGCTCGACGTGCCGGTGCTGGTGGTCGCGCCAACCAGCCTGACCGGCAACTGGCTGCATGAGGCTGCGCAATTTGTGCCAGATTTGAAGGTTACACTGATTCACGGGCCCGATAGAGATCCCGCATTCAGGCAGCTGGACACAAGCGACCTGGTCATTACTACCTACCCGCTGCTGGTACGTGACGAGGCGCGCTACCACAAAAACAAATTCAGCCTGGTGGTGTTGGACGAAGCCCAGGCCATTAAAAATCCCACCACCAAAATTGCCGAGTGCGTACGCACAATCGACAGTGAAGCCCGCCTGTGCCTGACGGGTACACCACTGGAGAATCACCTGGGGGAACTCTGGTCGCTGATGGACTTTGCCCTGCCGGGGTTACTGGGCGGGCGCAAGGCATTCCAGCAGCTGTACCGCACCCCCATCGAAAATGACCGGGACACAGAGCGCCAGCGGGAACTCGCGCGCAAGGTTCGGCCATTCATGTTGCGACGCACCAAGACTGAAGTGGTTTCTGATTTGCCGCCAAAAACGGAAACCGTGCAGTATTTGCAACTGCCCGGCACGCAGCGTGCACTGTACGAAAGTGTGCGTGCGAGTATGGAAGAACGCATTCGCGCGCTGGTTGCGAGCCAGGGCATGGCCAAGAGCCAGATCGAATTTCTGGATGCCTTATTGAAACTTCGGCAGGCCTGTATTGATCCCCGTCTGGTCAAACTGGGTGGGACTGGCCGTCCCCAGGAGAGTGCCAAACTGGATTGGCTGGCAGAGACCCTGCCGCAACTGCTGGAAGAAGGTCGCAATATCCTGATTTTCTCCCAGTTCACCCAGGTACTGAAGCTGATCGAGGAGCAGCTCAATGCACAGAGTATTTCCTACACCAAGCTCACCGGCCAGACCCGCAAGCGGCAGCAGGCGATTGATGCATTCCAGAACGGAGAGGTTCGGGTATTCCTGATCAGTCTCAAGGCGGGCGGTAGCGGCCTCAACCTCACCGCTGCGGATGTGGTGATCCACATGGACCCCTGGTGGAACCCGGCTGTGGAAAACCAGGCCACTGATCGCGCTTACCGTATCGGCCAGGATAAACCGGTATTCGTGTACAAGCTCGTTGCGGAAGACACCGTCGAAGAGCGCATTCAGCAAATGCAGCGGCACAAACAGGCGCTGGCGGATTCCCTGTTCGATGCCACCAAATCCAGCAAACTGCCGGGCAGCAGTGAGGACTTACTGGCCCTGCTTTCCTAACAAAATACATAGTTAGCACCATGGTGCCTCAACTATTTTTGCGACTTTTCCCACCGTTTTGATAGTCTCCCCGCACAAATCAAAGGATGGAATAACACGCAAAAGGATTTTGCTCATGGGACAACTGCAAGCGCCTCAACAATCAAATGCTCTACAGGCGTGGGGCGTACGCAATTCCGGGCGCGCAATTTTTGCCAATGGCAGCGACCGGGAATTGCTGGACAACTTCCGTCAACTCAGCACACAGCAAAGCAGCGCCGGCTACCACGCACAGACACTGATCAAAGCCGTCGACAGCCTGCGCGGCGACGTAAGTCCGCTCAACGCCATGCTGCAACCCAACAACCCGAGCCGGCGCCTGCTCGTCGCCGGCGGGTTTGAAATTGAGTATGAGCTGAACAGCTATTACGGGGACTGCCAGACGGATGTGGAGATTGTGGCGATCCGGATGGTGCCGGACCATGCACAGAGCAAAACCCGGCCCGCGTTGTGGCAAATAGAACCAAACAGACGCGCCAACCTCGACTTTTCGGAGGAGCCCAGCCCGCAACTGACCGGCACCGCATTGGTGCCAGGGACAGCCGAAAAACCGATAAAAGCCGGGGTCAACGGGCAATACCTTGGCGAAGACCGCGTCGTACCGGTGATGACCAGCCATATCAGCCGCGGCGACAAAGCCAAGCGCAGCGGCTTAGAAAAATCCGGCTTCCAACTGCTTTATATACCCCCGGAAAACAGCGCATGGCTGGCCGGCTGGCGCACCCTCAACTCCTTTGGCAATGAGGGTACGGCGCAGCAGCGCAAGGCCGCGCACATTCTTGCCCAACACATGCTGGAAGCCCATCAGCAGGGCCTGCATGTAGAGTGGACCAGCCACGATGATGGCGCATGGGTATTGATTGAAGCCATGGAGCAACTGCAACGGCAGCAGATTAACTTGCAGGAGCGCCAGAAAATCTTCCTCAGCGACCACACCCGCAGCCGTTTCCGCGCAGACCTTGCCCGCCGCAAGCTAAATATGGACACTCAGGACGACAAATGGCACAACGCCTCACCCGGCTTGGCACAGACCATCGGCGGCGAACAGTTTGGCCTGGCGCCACTGCTGAGCGCAGGTAACGACCTGATTCACAACACCCCGCGGGAAGAGCGGCTGGGGAAAACTGTAAACCTCGCCTATCAAACCGGTGATTACTTGATCAAGAAATGGGGAGCAGCAGGCGCGGCCGGCGCTCTCGCCGCGGCTACCGGGGGATCCGCGGCCCTGGCGGTCGCGGTAGTAAAAGCCCTGCACAAGTTCGCGCCTACAGTAGTGGCCTCGTTGCCCGGTGCGCGCAATCATTACTTCAAGAACACCGGCGATCAGCTGGAGCAGCTGATCAACAACCGCAATAAGCCCTGAATCGGCGCCGCAACAGGATATCAACATGTGGTTTGGCAACGAACAAAATCCCAAGGGGCCCGACTGGCGCAAGGCACGCCCGGTAATAAAGGACCTGTCGGGCACGCAGGTAAGTTTACAAGCGCCCCCGCTGCAACCTAGCGTTTACATGCCTTTTGCGTGTGACAATGAACCGAACGCCTTCGATCTGAACGCCCCCGGTACTTTTGAAGCCATCGACAATACCAAAGCTCCTTTCCCTCCTGGCAGCGAATATGCAGATCGTCGCATCAAAATCTGGACGTGCGGCTGGAATTTTACCGGGCGCCCCCTGCTGGACCGCGGCAGCCTCGGGAATCTGGAAGTGGAACTGGTCGTAGAAGAAATCGACGAACTGCCAATCAACTGTAGCCTGTTTCGCCGCGACGACATGCTGCGCTACGCCAAGGGATTATTCAGTGAAGACTGGCTGGCGAGCTGCCACCTGGGTTACAAAGAAGAGCGCGACCCGTTTGACCTGACTAAGTATCGCTGGCGCGACCACCTAGCGCCACTGAACAACCAGTGGCTCGCCCGCAACGGCAGCCACTGGCTCTACTTCGAAGCGCAATCTTTACACATACGCTCCGACGAATTTTACTGGCTGTGTCCCATCGGCCACCGCCGCTGCCTGCGCGCGACGTTTTCCGTTTCGCGCTGGTTGTCCAACACCAGCAATGCCTATCGGAAGCAGCGCTCCCCCATCACCAACTACCGCGAGCTGATGGAAAAGATTATGTCCACCATTACGGTGCAGCTCTCGGAAGCCGCCAGGCAGGAGCAGGCCTCCATCGCCAACCCCGAGGGGCACTACCCACTGTTCCAATGTACAAAAACAGAGGTAGAGCAGGCCAAGCACATCCTGTATATGTGGAGTGACAAGGGATACAGAGACAAATCCAAACCCAAAGACGCCGACCACCGCGCGCCCAAGGAAGAGGTGGCGGCTTTTGTGGAGGAGCGTATCCAACCGCGCCCCCTGCCCGGCTGCCTGGCTATCGGCCCGGCGCACCTCCCGGGAGATAACACCGGAGTCCCAACAAACGCTTCTCCATCACAACTGCCAACCGAAGGTTGCCAGGCTGAAAGCAAGTAGGCCAGGCAAACAATAAGACCGTCACCAACCCGGGCTATTACAGAGTCCTCAATTTATATCAGCACCGGCTCCTTCTGCGGAGCCTCGTCTTGTCCGTGCAAGTCTTCGCTGTTTTCCTCCAGCGCCCGCTGCAGGGACTCATCCACTTCTTCTATCGCCCGGCGCAGCTCTTCCGAATAGATCTCCAGGGCCTCATTGGCCTGCTCGCGCAGATCTTTGCCGGCGCTTTCCAGCTCTTCCAGCATCTGCTCCATCTGTGAGCCCGCCTCAATGGTTTTCTCGTCGAGCTGCTGCGACAGGTCGCGGCTGAAAAGGTCGAACTTCTTCAACAGGTCACCAAATACCCCGCCATTAATACTCATGGCTGTGCGCTCGTAATCCACCAGCCATTCGCCGTCTTGGCGAACCAGATAAGTCGTAAATTTGCGGCGGCGCGGCCCGGTTTCTTCGGTGCTCGACAGCTTGGAAACCACGCTGGCCTGGTCGCCATCGATGACCACCCTGCCCCACTGCGGGCGATAGTTGTGCCAGTCCGCAGAAAAAGCGTCGTAGTCCTCAGCACGTTCCAGGGTCGAGTAGCGGGCGACAACGGATGCGTCTTCATTGATCGCAGCTTCCCAGAACGTCTCGGTTACCTGTTGCGGGGTTTCCGGTCCGGAGCAGGCCGAGAGCAGAACCGCAAGGCCAATGGTCGCGGAGGAAAAGAGGCGGCGTAGTTTCATAGTCGTTCAGCGGCTCTGTTGTATGCGGATAACAGGGAGACATCCACTTCGCAGACTGTCGCTGCACAGATGTAAATTCGCGCAATTTAACATACTGCCGCCATGACTGATTATTCCGCACACTGATCAACACGGTGACCCGCTTGGCGAACTAGGCTTACAGGCACGACTATCCAGGCAATCAGACGCGGAGCCCTGACAGTGCACTTCCGACCAGTCCAGATTCTGCTGCTATGGCTTTGCGCGGCATCCTGCATTGAAGCAGAGGACGGCGATATGTCCGCCAATGAAGTCAGCCGCCAACTTTCCAACCCCAACACCTCTCTGGCGCGCCTGACCTTCAAAAATCAATTCCGCTGGTTTGAAGGGAGCCTGCCCGATGCGGATGGGCAGCGCGGCTACGAGCTGCTGTTTCAACCATCATTCCCAATTAAGCTCGGTGGCGGCGACACATTCTTTGTACGTCCGGCATTTCCAGTATTTTTTGATCAGCCCGTCTATGACGAAGAAAGGGGAAAGTTCACCCAGTCGCTTGGACTGGGGGATATCGGATTTGATGTCGCCTACGGCCACATGACGGAGTCCGGATTGGTCCTGTCCGGCGGGATCGCCGGCACCCTGCCCACGGCAACCGTCAGCGAACTCGGCGGTGGCAAAGTCTTGCTGGGCCCCGAATTTCTGATTGCGAAGATGTCGAAAAAATACATCGTCGGTTTTTTTCCCAATCACCAGTGGGATGTGGCGGGCTGGGGAGACGAGAGCGTAAGCCTTACTACCTTACAGGGGTTTGCCGCCTACCTGCCGGGTAATGCATGGAGTATCAGTACTGCACCAATATCGACCTACAACTGGAAAACCGAGACCTGGACGGTGCCGATCAACCTGTCTGTGGGTAAAACCGTCATTCTGGGCAAAACACCCTGGAAATTCAGTGTGGAAGCCAACTATTACACCCAGCGCCCGGATGCCTTCGGCCCGCAGTGGATGGTGGGCATCAATGTGGTACCCGTGGTGGAGAATGTTTTCGCAACCTGGTTTCTTAAAGACCGGAAACTGAACCCATAACATCCTCTGACTGGCCCGGATTCAACCGGTAAAAAATATATCAGCAAGCCGGCTCAACTGCGGCCGGCTTCTTTTTCCCGGGTATGGGTATCAAGTGCTTTCAGAACAAGCTCGGTAACAAGTGCGGTTATGATTTTTTCAGAACACATACCTGGTCACCGTAGTAATTGTTGCTGTAGTTGCAATCCAGTACCGGTGCGTTGCTGTTAGTGGTGATGCGTTTGGTCATGATGAGTTCCCTTTACGTCGTTGACTACAGGAATAAAGATAGGGGTCTTGGCACCACGACTGAAATGGTATGTTTCTCTCAGAGCGATTGCAAAAATCTATTTACAAGAAGCCTTAAATAGCTTTTGCCGTAATTGATTTGTTGCGACCGTATCGGCGGATCATCGATGGGTGGCTGCGACTGCTATCTTTGAAGTTTTCCACAGCCTTCGAGACCAATCGCATGTCACCCACCCCCATAAAAATCCTTGGTATCTGCGGCAGCCTGCGGAAAGACTCCTTCAACAAGGCTGCCCTGCACACAGCTGCCGGACTGACTGGCGACCAGGCGAAAATTTCTTTTGCAGAACTGGCACAAATCCCGCTCTATGATCAGGATCTGAAGGACAAACAGGTTCCCGGTGCCGTCGAGCAGCTGAGCCGGCAGGTGCTCGACGCCGACGCCATACTGTTTGCCACGCCCGAGTACAACTATTCGGTGTCCGGCGTGCTGAAGAACGCCATCGACTGGCTGTCGCGCCTGGATCCACAGCCCTTTGCCGACAAGCCCGTAGCGGTGATGAGCGCCAGTATGAGCCTGTTCGGCGGCGCCCGCGCCCAGTACGACCTGCGGCGCATCCTGATTTATCTGGATGCGCATTTCATCAACAAGCCCGAAGTGATGATCGCCAGCGCACACAAGAAGTTTGAAAACGGCCAGCTGACCGACGACGACACCCGCCAGCATATCGCCAAGCTGGTTCACGCTCTGTGTGACTGGACTCGGCGGCTGCAGCACTGAGCAAATAAATACACCCATGCACAGGACAGGGAAGCATGAGCAACCTCACCCCGGAAGCCATTCAGGAATGCGATACCGTCGCCGGCTGTGGCGCTATCGAATTGATTATCGAGCCGCGGGAAAAGGATCTGGGCGGATTCTCCGTGCGCCGGGTGCTACCCACCCGCGAGCGCAGAATGGTGGGGCCGTGGATTTTCTTTGACCACATGGGGCCGGCGGAATTTGCCGCCGGCAGCGGGATCGATGTACGCCCGCATCCCCATATCGGCATCGCCACCGTCACCTACCTGTTTGAAGGGGAAATCCTGCACCGCGACTCGCTCGGCAGCCTGCAGGCCATTCGCCCGGGCGATATCAACCTGATGCTCACCGGGCGCGGCATCGTGCATTCCGAGCGGGAAACGGAAACCCTGCGCGCCAGCGACCACCGGCTGCACGGGCTGCAACTGTGGCTGGCACTGCCGGAAAAGGACGAAGAGCTGGCCCCGGCGTTTACGCACTACCCGTCCGCCGACATTCCCACCACCAGTGTCGACGGCGTAGCGGTGCGGGTGATGATGGGCAGTGCCTACGGTTGCGCGTCCCCGGTGCAGACCTTTGCCAACACTCTGTATGTGGAAGCACACCTGCAAGCGGGGCAGAAGCTCGAATTGCCAGCGGCGGATGAACGCGCGGTGTATGTGGCCAGTGGAGCGCTACGGGCAAGGGAGTCCAGCATCCCGGAATTTGCGCTGGCCATTTTCAAGCCCCGGGCTGGCGTGGTTGTGGAAGCCGAGGCTGAAAGCCGTATCGCCATTATCGGCGGCGAAGCGCTGGGGGAGCGCCATATCGATTGGAATTTTGTCTCGAGTCGCAAGGAGCGTATTGCGCAGGCCATCGCCGAGTGGAAAGCCGGAAAGTTCCCAACAGTGCCCGGCGACGATCAGGAGTTCATCCCCTACCCCGGCGGCTGAAATACCCATTTTTTGCCACCATTTTCACACCCGGGGGATTTCTCCTGTGCAGCAGGTAATGCTGGCGCAAAAGCTGCGCTGACCGCGCCCCGCTTACACTAAAGTTAGAAGTACAACAATTTGGTGCAGGTTCAGGCACCTCCGCAGTAACAGATACCGAACGAGAGAGCAGTACCGGTTATGAAAACGCAGTTACCGGAAAGACCGCAGTCCCCCGCCCGCAACCCTCGCAGTGCCCATCCACTGCCGGGATCGGAAACCGGCTCACCCGCCCCCGAGGCCGCCCTGTCTGCCGACGGCAAACGAAGCAACGTTGACATCCGACCACCGGAAGAATTGGAACGCTGTTTTGTTTTTGGTTACAACTGAAGTCCGCGATTGCACTCAAGCCGCGTAAACGCCGCTTCTATTGCTTCCATCGTCGCCTTTGTAGTTTCCGCTGCGACTCCACCACTTTTCGTGGAAATAGTACGCGACGGTATTGCATGCCGGCTCCACCAGCGCCAGGGCGCTGCCGACCAGGATGTCCCCGGTCATTGCGAAGCCCACCGTAAAGGCTACGGCCATGTGCACAACGGCAAAACTGCAGGTCTTCTTCATCGTATTCATCCTCTGCCACGCCTCCGCCGTTGTTCGGCTGAGGTTGTGTGATGGGTGAATTATTGCGAACGATTGCCACTAGCGAAAATTAATCGTTGCTTTAGCCGATATTGTACAGACCTATGGGTCAGTTTTGTGCAGATCAGCAATCCCGATACACAAAGTGCCCGGTGCTCTCGCGAGCAGCGGGCACCCTGCACCGTCTACATCGGCCGCGCCCGGCTTCAGGCGGGGCAATGCCAAGGATTACTGGCAGACCGCCTTGTCGAGGTCGAGCACGTAGGCCTGGCTGTTGGCCAGGGGTGAGTTGAATGGCAACTCACCGCCAACACCCGCGGTAGACAGGACATAGTCCACCAGATCCTGCCCTGCCGCTGTTTTCTGTGCATCAATCATGTCCAGGGAGTCTTCCGAGTAGTCTGCACTCAGGTCTGCGACCGTACCCCAGGCATTGGTGATTTCCGAACTCGATTCACCCAGCGTGCACGCAGCGTCCGACAGCCATACCAAAGAATCCTCGGAACGGAAGTTACTCTGGTTGCCGGCGTCATCACTGGTGTAGTTATCCCGCGCCAGCTCGGCGGCAAGGGTACTTGTGGAAACGCCGTGGCTGCTGTTCACAAACAGCGCATTGCTGTCCCACAAAACCTGCGCGCCAACGCGGGCACTGAATACATCCTTGCGGTAGTTCATGAACACGTTGTTAAACATATGGGTGCGGCCACCGCGGATCAGCGGCACGCGGCGCGCAGTACTGCTGAAATCCGCATAACGCGCGTCGGTCGTGATAAAGGCGTTGTGGTGCATGGTCGTGCGAATATTTTCCACGCCCGTTTCAGTATCACTGGAACCATGCAGGCTCGCGCGCTTCACATCCACCAGTCGGTTGAATGACATGGTGATATCGCGGGCGCCGCCTTTGACGTCGAAGGCGGAATCCCCGGTGAGATCGAAGCTGTTCTGGTGAATCCACACATTGGTGGCGCCGTCATTGCGGATCATGTCCGGATCCCGTGCGTGATCCTCAGTATGACCCGCACCGCGGAAGTCCAGACCGGTGAAGATGACATTATCTTTATCGCTGACCTCGAAACCATTGAAACGGAAGTAGGCATTGGCCTGGCGTCCGTCGATGGTCGTGTTCGAGCCAACACCCGCATTACCGAATGAAACGCCGCTGGTATTCAGGCGCACATTGAAGAATTCCTGCAAACACGCCTGTGCGTCAGTAATACCGTTGTCCGCACACCACTGGGTGTAATCCATGCACTGGGCTTCGGTGCCGCCAATCGCGGTCTGCATCTCGCTGCGGTTGCAGTACAGCTTGTGAAAGGAGAGCTCTGTTTCACTGGCGAAGTCCAGCTTGTCAAATACGATCCAGTTGTAGCTGTCACTGCTTACTGCATCATAAATTTGCTGCTCGACGGACTTGGCCTGGTTCTTCTTGATCACCACCAGCGCGCTGCTACCCGCCGCATCGTAACCACCAGTCGCATTTTCACCGTAGCCCACCGCACGGCCGAGGGTTTTCGACAGGCACGCCACAATTTCCTGGTCTGTATCCAGCTCTGCGGAATCGCGCCAGTTCACTGCCGGATCCGTCGCCAGCTGTTCACAGGCTGCAGATATTTCGGTTGCGCCACCGGAAGACGATGAACTGGAGGAACTGCCACCGGAAGATGAACTGCTGGAAGAACTGGAGCTGCCACCGGAGGAGGAGCTGCTCGATGAGCTGGAGCTGCCCCCGGAAGACGAACTGCTCGATGAGGAAGAACTGGAGGACGAACCAAACACTGGCGGGGAGGTATCCGAGCCGCTGGAGCCGCCACCACAGGCCGTTAGAAGTAACGACACCGCGAGCGCAGTAATGCTGGTGAATAAATTGTGTTGCATGGATGCACCTATTTTCCGTGGTCTCAAATTGCCACCCCCGTGGAACCGGCGAAGCGGCCGGCTCCCGTTTATGCCCGGGCAGTAACTCGTGGTTCTTGTTTTTTCAGCCAAAAAAGCCCCGCGGAGCGGGGCAAATGTGGCTACCGAATGCGCATTCAAACTCAGAATTGAACGTTCAATCCCAGCTGGTAAGTGGGGCCATAGGTTTCCCGCAGGTACATCATGTGTCCGCTGGAGGCCGCATTACCCTCGAAGTACTGGATATTGCTTTCGTCTGTGATATTCACCGCATCGAAATACAGTTTGATGCTGTCGTTCACGCTGTACGTCGCTTTGATGTCGTAGGTCACGCCGGCATCCTGGTAAACATCCGCCCACGCATTACAGTTCTGTGCGTAACCGAGGGCCGCATCCGCCGCTATGTCGGTATCGGTACAGGAACCGATGCGCTTGAGGATTTCACTGCGGTAGTTAGTGATAAAGCGCACGGAGAAGTCATCATTCTCCCAACCAAGGGTGGTGTTCACAGTCACGTCCGCCTGTTCCGGCAGACGAATCTTGTCCGCACGTACGCTCGCACCCACATCCGCTTCGGAATTCAGCAGGGTGAAATTGGACTGAATGAAGAAGTTCGCCAGGATGCCTTCCATGAAGTACTGGTTGTAAGTGACCTCAAGACCGTAGACATCGGCCCCTTTACCATTCAGGAATGTCTGCGCGTTGGAGAGCTGCAGGTCGGACGGAATATTGAACATCGTCACCTGATTCACCGGCAGGGTGTACGGCAGGTCGGCCAGGTTCAGGTCTGCACCGGACACTTCCACAATGAAGTCATCGATCTGCTTGTAGAACGCCGCCGCCTGGATAAACAGGTTCTCATCCGCGTACCAACCCAGGGAAATATCGAAGTTGGTGGCAGTCATCGGATCCAGTTTCGGGTTGCCGATTTCCACGATGTTGTCCGAGGACATGGTCAGGTTCCGGGATTTGTACTCGTCCGTATAGTCCGCCTCTGCGATAGCACCCTGCAGGTCGGCCGGCCTGTCGGAACACTGGTCATCGCCTGCAAGACCCGCTGCGGCGTCGTAGTTACAGAAGATCACCCGGTCGCGTACCTGGGCATAGGCACGGGCCTCATCGAAGGATGGACGGGAGAACGATGTCCACAGCGACGCGCGCAACAGCAGGTCATCGCGCAGCTCATCGCGATAGTGCAGGCTCGGGAACAGGCCGCTGTAGGAGTTCGCGGTGTCGTCCAGCGGCACGGCAATATCGAACGACTCCAGCTGATCCGCACTCTCTTCGCGGTCGTTGCGAATGGAAAGATAACCGGTGGAGTTGAAGTCGGTCTTTTCATAACGTACACCCGCAATCAGGGCACCGGTTTCGGTGACCTGGAACTCACCCATGACGTAGGCAGCCGCGGTATCTTCCGTGATGTCATAGTCGTTGCGGGTACTTTCCAGCTCGCGCTCTTCCGGGTCGTAGTTGTCACCGATTTTACGCGTAGCGTCGATCAGCTGTTCCGCCGCGGCCTTGCTGATAAATGCGTGGTCAAACAGGGGATTGTCCGGGATAAAGGTTTCGTAATTTCCCAGTGCGGAACGCGCGGAGTCCTCACAGGCCTCGTCACCAGCACAGCCATAGAAATATTTATCGCGGGGATCCACGCTTATGCGGTTCTTGTCGCGGTTGCGCTCACGGTTTTTGATTTTGAAACCGGTTTTCACGAAGTTTACCGGGCCCATGTCGAAATCTTTACGCAAGTTCAGACTGGCCTGGTCGATGGTGTCTTCTCGATAGGCCTGCTCCATAAACAGGTTATCGTAGAGCATGTTCGCCTGAACCTGCTCGCCGACCAGGTAACCATTCGGGCCGACGTTACCGCCGGCCATGCTCTCGAGCCCGGCGAGCGTAGCAAGCTGGTCCGGGTGCACAATCTGGCCGTTGAGGAAGTCATCGCCAGTGCGGCCCAGCGCGGTAATGTCGCGCACACGGAACTGCACCCGGCGGCTGTCGGGCGTATCCTGGGTGGCGCTGGAATGCGTCAGCTCGTAGTCGAGGGTGTAACCGTTACCGAACAGGTTTTCACCGCCGAGCGCGAATACCTTGGTGTCGCTTTCGGATTCCTGCATGAAATACTGATGCTGCAGGTCGATGCCACCGCTGCCAAAAGTATTGGTGGCCGGGTCCAGGTACACGACCTCGTCGTCATCTGCCTGCCCCCAGCGGTAGTATTCGCGCATCGCGATGTCTTCATCGGTGTACACCGTGTTGCTGTAGCGGGCGTAGTACTTGCTGCTATCGTTGGGCCGGTATTCCAGGTCAAAAATGCCGGCGATACGTTCGCGCTCGGCGTTCTCCTGGCGATTCTGCAATTCAAACGGAATCAGCATCGGGCCATCCACACCGTCGACCGAAATGTAGCGCGGCAGGCTGCTGTCATGGGCGCGGGATTCATAGCCTTCGCTCACGCGATTTTCATAGGACAGTGAGTAGCTGAAGCCAATGGTTTCATTGGCAAAAATGTTAGTGCCCTGCAGGGTGAACTTGGGCGAGCTTTCGCCGCTCTGATCCTGGTAGGCACCCTGAGCGCGCAGCTTGACGGTGTTCTCTCCGCGATCCAGCGCGGAAATAGTGGTGACGTTGACGCTGCCACCGATCGAGTTCAGATCCATGTCCGGCGTCAGAGACTTCAGTACTTCGATGGACTGCAGTACATCCGCTGGCAGCGCATCGAGGGAGAAACCACGGCTTTCGGAGTCTGCCGGGCCACCGCCACTGTTGGCCATCTCGGAACCGTTCATCTGGACAGAGACAAAGCCCGGGCCCAGACCGCGCAGGTTGATAAATTTACCTTCGCCCTCGGAGCTCTGCAGGGTGATACCCGGCAGGCGCTGCAGGGATTCCGCCACGTTCTGGTCCGCGAAGTTACCGGAGTCATCCTGGGTGATGACGGAGCTGAATACGTTCTTGTCCCGCTCGGCCTGGCGGGCATTCAGTTCTGCGCTCTTTACCCCTTCGACGTAGACTTCCTCGACCGCAAAATCGGAAGAGCTTTCGTCTTCTGCCGGCTCGATCTGTTGTGCCGCTTCAGGCTGAATTCCCGTTTCGGTTTCAGCGTTCTGTGCAGCGAGACCAGCGGAATACCCGGAAGAAGTTTCTTCCTCCACCGTTTCAATCTGTTGTGCTTCCACCTGCTGCGGCTGCGCTTCGGTCTCAGCTTGCTGAGCTTCCTGGGCTGCCAGACTGGTGGAGGCGGCCATGGCAATGGCCACGGCGAGAATCTGTTTTTTATAGGTCATTTTGACTCTCCCATCTCCCTTGTTCTTAGGCAATGTGCCAATTGCGGCTGCACCCGCAGGTGCAGCCGTCTTTCGCTATTTTTACTGGTACTCGATAACCAGGTTATCGATGGCAACCGGAGTATCCACGCGGCTGTCGCAGCGGAACTGAATGAATGAGGTGGCAGTCCCCACGAGGTAACCGGTCTCATCCGGGCTAACCGTGATGGTCACCGGGCCGGTTGCGCTGTCGGTATCGGAGATAACGCCGACCAGCTTCTCGAAGATCTTCGAATCACCGCCGTGGATCGACTGATCCGAACTGGTTCCATCGTTGTCGACATACAATTGGCATTTGCCATCGTCATCCGCAGGGTGGTCATTGGTGATCACGTCAAAGCGGATGATGTACGGTTTACTCAGGTCGATATCGCCGCGGGTGGTAGTGTCCAGGTCTGTGGTGGTTTTGTCTGCGCCGTCCGGATCCCCCAGGGTGAAGCGCGCGTTGAAAAAGCTGAGCGCGCCTCCGGCTACCGCGATGCGGGATGCCGCGTTGTTGGCGTTGTAGAACGGCAAGACCGGGTTGCTGGAAATACTCTTGTATGCGGCGGTAAACAGGCTGCTGCTGGCGCCATCGCCGTCGCTGGCAGCGTCAAAGTTTTCACTCAGCACCAGGTTGGGATCTACTTCAGGCTCCTGGCCGTCACCCGCGTATTCCGCCAGATCGCCGATATCGGAGGGCAGCTCGCCCACCAGTTGCTCCGGGGTCAGGCTGGCAGCAGTGGCGCTATCGCTCCACACCATCCAGTCCACATCCGCATAGAAAGCGCTGCTGGAGCCCTCACCAATACGCAACTGGCTGGTGGAGGAACCGCCGTCACGGCCGTTACCGACAAAGCTGCCCTCTTCAACACCGTCGCGGTAGACCGTTGCGGTGATGTAATCGGTACCCGCTGTGGCCGGGTCGTTTACCGTGAAGGTGACCTGATAGGTGTGGAACCCATCACTCATGTCCATGTCGATTTCCGCGGTTTCCTCATCACCGTCGGCCTCGAGGGTGGAAAGGAAGCGCTCCAACTGCAGCTTGCCGCTGTCAGGACGCAGGACGGTTTTGATGCGCGCCGGACCGCGGCCATCAATACCGGCATCCCCGAGGTGGGTTTCGATTTCAAAACCGCGCGCACCCTGGCTCGCTGCGTAAGCAGTATCGATACGCGCAATAAAGGTGAAGTATTTCGGATAGGTAGCCGCGTCGCCGGCGATAATTCCGGTAAGGTCACCGACGGGCTTGGCATCGGCACCGATGGTGTCGAGGTTCATTACGCCCAGCTCGCTGGTGCTGAAGAACGGCTCCTCCTCCGGATCCATGGCGAAGTTTGCGTCTTCACTGCCGTTGATCACAACAGAGCCGAAGGTACCCGGGTGGGTACACCCATCGTACAGGTTCCAGAGGATGCCGTTGGCCGGGGATGGATTCACCTGCTCGGTTACCGTGCAGCTGTCACCCACGGGCGCTTCAGGTGTGGCGGTCGCTGGAGCACTCCAGTCAGACGGCCCAACATTGTTCACCGCACGTACCCATACGTAGTACTCACTGCCATTTTCCAGATCGGTGAGGGTGGTATCGGATTTCTCCAGTCCCTCGACCAGGGTCGCGGCAGCAATGTCGCTACTGGTGCCATAGGCCACATCATAGGTGGCGGCTCCCAGTACGGAGTCCCAGCTCACTGACATCTGCGCGTCCGTCGCAAACAGGCTCAGGCCCTCCGGCACATCCGGCGCTGTGGCGGGCTGGAATGGGGTACAGGCCGGCAGATCCGCCTGGCCGTTTTCAGTCTGCTTCTCGATCAACAGGTCGTCGATGATTGCGGTACCGCCACTGGACACCCGGAATTGCAGGAAGGATTGCTCGGTACCCACCAGTGCAGGGACATCCAGCACCGGCTCACCATCCTGTTGCAGGTACACATCCCCGGGCACATTGATCACTACCCGTTTGCCCACGACCAGTGCATCGGTGGGCACGTCAAAAATAATGGAATCGCTTCCATGCAGGGAGTTCGCTTCACCGGTGGAGTTGTTGTCTACATAGATCTGGGTCTTGCTGCTTGAGCCACTGGCAGAGGCCACGCAGAAAGAAATGCGGTAGGGCTCGGACAGGTCGAGTTCACCCCAACCTGCTGCGGCACTGCCGCTGGTCGAGTTTTTCTTGGGGTCGGCAACCTCACCGGCGAGTTCGGAACGGGTCTGGGCAATACTGAAGCGGGCGTTACTCACCAGCAGCGATGGGTCGCCGTTATCGCTGATAATCGCGAGACGGGTTTTATCCACCGCCGGCCCGTTGTTGGGATCGTCTTCGAGGAAGAAACAGCAGGTGGGGTAATAGAAGTACGGGAACGCATCTTCGTACTCGCTGTTTTCTTGCGCTGTCGCCAGGGACTTGTAGTTGTCGCTGAAGAAATCGATTGTGTCACTGTCATCGAAACCGGTGTATTCACCAAAGTTTTCCAGCAACGGAAGCGGGGTGTTGACGATGCCACTCTCTTCTGGCGGCACCACTACGACGGGAGGTGGCTCGGGGAGATCTGCAATATCCCCCTCTCCGGCGCTGTTGTCGCTGCCGCTCCCGCAGGCAGTCAGGGTTCCCATAATACAGAGCGCAAGCGCAGACTGAGTCCAGCGTAAAGCTTTCATCCTCACCTCATCTCTCATGTTCAATCGTTATTTTTATGAGCCTGGATACCACTAAGGCCCAGCTTCTAATACTTATTGGTTTGGCAATGAAAACAGATTGGTTTGGCATAGACAAGGCCAAACCGTAATTGGTAAGGGAGTTTTTGATGACCAATACCGCGAGCGTGGATTTGCCGGACAAAATGCCCAATTGTTGTGCAATTTTGCGACGATTATGTAGTGAAATTACACGGCATTACCTCGTAAAACGCGAACTTATCCGCAAAAGCGCTTAGTAATACACCCGAAATTTGGCCTGACCAAAACAAAAGTGGAACTGAAATTGGCAATCGGAGTTTTGTTTATCTGCCGAACCGCACCTCAAATGCAGAGGAGTGGCTTGCCAGCAACGCTGGCTTTTACTCAGCTTCCCAATGGCTGTCAGACCACTGGCGTGCAAACCCGATACGGCATAGCTTGCGCATTATGTTTTCGCCTCGCGTGACGAGTGCGCCCCGCCACAAATGCCGGCAAAGGCGAATATTCCTATCCGGAGAAATACAAATGCCGCGCAAAAACGCGGCATTTGTACTTTGGGAAAACGCCCCGGACAGCAACGTATTGCTGCGGAGCGCCTTTCAGCTGGTTACTGAGTCAACTGGATATCTTCGAAGGTAAAACTCTGGCTGCCTGAGCCATTGGGTGCAGCAAACAGTCCGACACTGGCAGTATCCGGCAGTCCGGAAAGGCCACCGCCGCCGAGGCCGCTATAGGTCGCACCCCCATCAATGGAATAGCTCGCAGTGTAATTTTCGCCACTGCGCTCCAGCTTCAGGTACAGGCTGTCTCCGGCGGCAACCGGGGTACTTCCGGTTTTACCCCAACTACCACCCGCTGCAGTCACATGACCATAACTGGCCACCAGATTAACGGTGGCATCTTCAGTCAGGTCGTTGACACTCGCATGCCCGAAAACCGAACTGGTTGCGCTGGCAGTATCGCATTCACACAGCATCAGGCCAGCGGGGAACTGATAGGACGCATTTTCCCGCAAGGTACCTACCGACTTGACCCTGGCAATGAGAGTGAAATCACCGGTTACCTGCTGGGACACCATGTAGAAAGACATTTTTGTGCTTTCAAACTTGCCGCCCTGGGCGGTAAAGGTCACGCTGTCCTCGGTCTGTGCGTCAATGCTGCCGCTGATACCGGTAGTACTGCCTCCCAGCACAATGCCATTACCGCTCCAGGCTTCCGCAGGTGCGGTTTCAATCACACAGTGGTCATCACTGGTATCTTCCGGATACGGATCCCAGCCTTCACCGCCATTCCAGCTGGAGAAAATCTGCGCGCGCGAGCAGAAGCGGCTGGCCACTTCCTCCTCGCTCAACAGATAGCAGCTGCCGTTGCTGTCACAGCGATTGCTCAGATCCAGCGGATTGCCACCGAGGTCGGTGCTGCCGTATTCACGCCAGCCCGCATCGGCCGATGCCGCACCCGGGTTAGGTGCAGGCTGGCTGTTGATGCCGGCATAGGCCCAGCCAATGCCTGCCACGTGGGAATCCATGGCGGTATTGATGAAAGTGACATTGTCGTAGTAACTGCTATTGCCACCGCTGCGCGCAAGATAAGTACTGCCTGGTTCGATGGTGACACCGGTAGGGCCTGCAGCCTGGGTGAGTTTTGAGTTCAGGAACACAAAGCCCGGCGCGCTCGCTACCGGAGTGCGCGCCTGCAGGACATATCCGCCACTACCTGTGGAACCGGCTTCGAACTTGGAGTCGCCCAATGAGCGGATCTCGGTTTCCTCAAACACGGTTGCGGTGCTGTAGCCCCAGATGAAATCCACATTGCCGGCAACCAGTGAGTTGAAGAACCAGTTGTACCCCTTCAACAGCAGTGTGTCCTGCTCGGAAATAAAAGCGGCATCGCGCACAATCAGGCGACCGTCACTGTTGAAGTAAATGGTTTCCGCCTGATCGCCCGCACCGGTGCGGCGGTGGGTATTTTCGATGGTGAGGTCTTCCAGCATGAGCAGGTCGCTGCTCTTGACCAGGAACAGGGCACGATTGTCACTGCCGCTATTCAACCCCTCGTAGTTTTCATAATGAATCCGCGTCTGATCAGCCCCGGCCCCCTTGATGGTCAGGTTGTTCTTACCGGTCAGGAACAGCGGCTCGCGGTAGCTGCCCGCGGCAATGGTGATCGTTGCCGGATCGTTCGCACCTACATTTTCCATCACATAATTCAGTGCACCCTGCACAGTCCGGAAGTCGGCAGCACCATCATCGTCGACCGTCACGTCGGCACCTGCGGGTCCCGCCGCGCGGGTGGTGAATGTCCATCCGGCATTTTTGCCGAGGCCGGCAAAGGTCACACCATTGAGTTCGGTACCGCTTACCAGTTCGCTACTGATCACCACATAATATTCAACGCCCTGCTCCAGCATTGCGGTATGCGGAGAGATGGTGAGGGTGTTGCCTTCCACCACAAACGGATTTACCGCGATAGTGCGGGCACTGCCCTGCCCCAGGTAGCCCAGCGTGTCGGCTTCACCACCTGCGCGGATGACGTCCACCTCGCTGTCATCGTCGGCGCGGAAGATACGCACTGAGCCAACCTCAGCATTCAACGTTGGCACACCGTCAAAGGTAATGCTAAGCCGCGTATCTTCGTACTCGCCGGTAGCACCCGGTAGCGGCGTCACCTTCGCACTGATATCCCCATAGTCCACCGCCGGCATCGCAAACGCCTTGGCGATTTCTGCGTGCACCGTGCGCTGCAGGCTGCTGTCGGAGCCACTGGTAAACGTGATGTCGGCAGTACCTTCGGCGAGCGGATTGAGCGTAACGGCTGTGCCATTCACTGTCACGGAAACGACGGAGGCATCGCTGGATACCACACTAAACGTATCCGCGGTAACACCATCACTTTTCACCGCGGTGACATTGATCTGCAGTGGCGGATCCCCGGCGGTGGCGACCCAGGCCGGCTCGGCGTAGTCGATGGTGAGCTGCACCGGTTTGACAGCCGGGTCGCCGACTTTTACGTAATCCACTTCAAACGAGCGGTTATAGGTAAAGAATCCGATCAGGCCGGCCGCGTTATACTGGCTGGCATCATCGGTGTAGGTACCCAGCTCTTCGCCATCCAGATACACCGTTACGCTGCTGCCTACCAGATCGTAACGCACGGTATACCAGGTGCCATCCACGCCATCCTGGGTACCCAGCACGAGCGGTTTCCCCGCTTGCACCAGACGGCTGACCGAACCGGTGGCACCGCCATCCGGCGTTGACGCATGGCCCGCTTCCACCTGGGTGGATTCACTGCTGCTCTGCATGTTCAGGCCGCCGAAATACCATTGCAACGGCCCCTGGTAGCGGCCTATGCCATACAGGTATTTATTACCGGTATTGCTGTTGTTACGGGGGCGAATGCGGTACTCAACAAAATAGTCCGCCGGGACACTGCCAAAGGCTTCCGGCTTCACCAGGATCAACTCACCTTCGCGCAGGTTTACCCCGCGGGTGCCGGCGGTAAAGCGCAGGGATTTGCTGCTGCCATCGTCGAGGATGTCGAACGTGCCCGGATCGGCAAGGCCGTAGCCATCGATCACTGCATCCCAGGTACTGGCGAATTCACCATCTTCAAAATCGTCACAAAAATAGAGGCCGGTTTCCGGGCAGATGAAGGCCGTTGGTTCAGGCTCTGGCTCGGGCTCGGGCTCGGGCTCTGGTTCAGGCTCTGGTTCAGGCTCTGGTTCGGGCTCTGGTTCGGGCTCTGGTTCGGGCTCTGGTTCGGGCTCTGGTTCGGGCTCTGGTTCGGGCTCTGGTTCGGGACCTGGTTCGGGCTCCGGTTCCGCCTTCACGATCGGCTCCAGCTCGACAAGTTCTTTTTTGGTTCCGTCATCACTACAGCCGCCCAACAGGCTGCCGAGCAATGCGGCCATCAAAACGCCGTGAACTCTCATCGGCTTCTCCTTTTTGTTATCTGCTCTCTTGTTTTAATTCCGCTGACCATCTCTGAATCAGCGGTGTATCCACCGCCCTGCTCATTCCCCCAATAGAACTGCGGCAGGGCGGATGAATGTGTAACCCAGATAAAAACGCACGAACCCATCCACCAGATGGTGGCTGGGTTCGCCATTCACATCAGTCGGTGGACTACGCTTACTGGCAGGCGACCTCCCCAAGACCGATGACATAGCTCTGGTCAAAACCTAATGGTGAGTTGAACGGGATCTCGCCATTTTTTCCGGCCGTGGCGATGATGTAGTCGGCCATCGCCTGGCTCGCAGGCAGGTTCTGCGCAGCCATCACATCGCGGGAGTACTGGGTGTAATCCAGGGACAGGTCACCCACCGAACCGGAGGCATTGGTGATCTCGTACTCAATTGCCGGATCCAGGTTGCAGGCGGCGTCAGAGAACCACAGCAGGGAGCCGTCGGTGCGGAAATTGCCATCCGCCACATCCCGTGCGAGTTCATCACCACGCTCAGTCAACGCCTGTATCGGGTCATCTTTTTCCTGGAAATCCCGGTTGATCAGGAACATGTTGTCCTGCCACAGCACACTCGCACCCACGCGCACACTCAGAATGTCCTTGCGGTAGTTCATGAAGAAGTTATTGAACATGTGCGAAGTACCGCGACGGATCAGCGGAATACGGCGCAAGGTATTTCCCAGACTGCTGTAGTGGTCGTCGGTCGTGACAAACATGTTGTGGTGCATGGTGGTGCGAATCTGCTCATTGATGGTTCGACTGTCACTGGAACCATGCAGGGCCGCACGTTTTACATTCACCAGCTTGTTGAAGCTCATGGTGATGTTGTAGGCACCCACTTTCACATCAAACGCCGAGTCACCGGTGGTATCGAAGGTGTTCTTGTGAATCCAGATTTCATGAGACGCGCCGGTGTTGCGAATCATGTCCGGATCCAGGCCGTGATCTTCGGTATGGCCGGCGCCGCGGAAATGCAGATGGGTCAGGATCACGTGCTCGGCAGTCTGGGTAGGCGCGCCACTGCTGTCGGCACCGATGGCAAAACCATTGAAGCGGAAGTAGGCGTTGGCCTGACGGCCGTCGAGGGTTTTGTGGGAACCGATCTTGGTATTGCGGATCGGCAGGCTGGCGTTGTTCAGGCGATTATTGAAAAACTCTGCCATACAGGCGTCGTGATCACTGTAACCGTTGTCCGCACACCACTGGCGGTAATCAATACACTGCGCTTCGGTGCCGCCAATCGCAGCCTGCACCGCCGCATCGCCGCAGTTATTGCGGTACATCGCCACTTCGGACTCACTGGCAAAATCAAACTTGTCGAACACGATCCAGTTGTAGTCGTCACCGGTGACCGCATCGAGAATCTGCTGCTCAACCGAGCGTCCCTGTGGATCATTTTTGGTGATGACGGTCAGCTGACTGTTGCCGTTCGGGTCGTAACCACCCATGGCATTTTCACCGTAGCCGACGGCGCGGCCGAGCGTCTGGAACAGGCACTCGACAATTTCCTGGTCGGTATCCAGCTCGGCAGAATCCCGCCAGTTCACATTCGGATCGGTGGCCAGGGTGTAGCAGGCATTGCTCACCTCTGGAGACGGGAAAGCGCCGCCAGACGAACTACCTCCAGAGGAAGAGCTTGATGAACTGCTGCTGGTCGATCCGCCAGAGGACGAACTGCTGCTCGAGCTGGTTGTGCCTCCCGAAGAGGAGCTACTGCTGGAGGAACTGGTGGTGCCACCGGAAGAGGAGCTGCTACTGGAGGCACTGCCACCGGCACAGTCACCGGCTTCCGGGGCAACCCCGGTTACAGAAAGGCTGTCGATATTGGCAAGGCCGCTGCCGCCAGTCGCTTCCAGGCGGATTTCGTTATAGCCCGCAACAAGATTGACACTTATCGAGGCACTGTCGGTGTAGTTGCTCCAGGCACCGGTATCCGCCATGGCCACACTGCCCTGGCTGCTGCCATTCACCAGCACTGCGGCCGGGCGATCACCGGATCCATTGGCAAAGCGCCACTGCAATGTGTAGGCGCCTGCCACCGGAACCACCACCGACCAGCCCACGCCCATGCCGGCACTGTTGTCGGTGTTGGCGTAGCCGGCACCGGTAAAGCCTGCGTGTTCACTCTCCAGTGCACCGTCTACCGCGCAGAAACCAGCCTCGGCCTCCTCCAGTTTCAGGGTGGATACCGCCGTGACAATTACCGCATCGTCGCCGTTGGAGTTGGTCACGACACCCGCGGTATCAGTCACCTTGATCCAGTAGTAGTAGTTACCGTCCGCCAGGCCAGCATCCGTGTAGCTATTGCCGGCAACACTGGTAGCGATCCTCACACGACCACTCGGATCGGGATCCGTATCCCGATATACCTCCTGGTTCTGGATATCGATATTGGTAACATTCCAGTTGAGGTGGGCGTCGGAACCGGAAGTGGTTACCGCGAGATCCACCGTGCCACCGGAACTGCTGCCGCCGGAGCTGGATGAACTGCCGGAACTGGTACCACCAGAGGAAGAACCCACGTCACCGCTAGCGTTATAGATTTCCAGCTCGGCAATCTGCGGTGCACTGCTGGCGCTGTCGATCATCAGGTTGATCTTGTCCATGCTCACATCGCCGAGGTAAACCTGCATCTCGCTGCCAATGCTGCTACCGGATGCCAGTTCAGCACCGGTGTCGTTATTTACCAGGCGCCAGCCCCGCACAGCATTACCAATCTCGCGGATGATCACCGTGTTGAAAATGCTACCGAAGTTTTTCGCGGAGATGCGCTCGCCGCTGGTGGACGATGGCTGCCAGTAGGTGGTGAGGTCGCCATCCACTGCGTTGCCGTAACTGGTACCGCCGCCTTTACTGGTACCGTCGGCATCACCGGACAACGCCAGGTTGGGGCCGAGCTCAGCTGGCACACCGCCACCCGAGCTGCCGGTGCCCCCGGAGCTGGATGAGGACGAAGAACTCGACGAGGAGCTGGTGCCCCCGGAGCTGGAGGAACCACTGGAAGTACTGCCACCGGAAGATGAAGAAGACGAAGAGCCCGGATCAACCTCACAGGCACCATCAGATACGAGCAATCCGGTATTGGCACCCGCAGCAGCGAGCACGATCTGCGGCACACACGCGGCGTCATCCAGACTGTAACTGTAGGGAATATTGACCGTGGTTGTGGACACGGGATTCGGGCCGGCGGGATGGTTGTCGGTACCCTCTGCAGTCCAGGTAATGTTCGACCATATATTGCCGTTCACTTCCCAGTAACCCATGTCGTCGGTGTAGAAAGTCCCGAGCGGATCTTTCGAGTCCTCGAAGTAATTGTGCTCCGCCTTCATCACACCGCCGATACGCGGATTCATGCCGGACGCGTTCAACTGGCGATAGTAATTGTTGTAGGCATGCGCCGTAGCGTGGCGCAACAACGGTGTACGGGAATCGATGTTTTCGTACAGGTTGTGGTGAAACGTCACCGGGCCGTTGTTGTCGTCGGTGTCGCTGGAGCCGACGAGACCGCCGCGACCGGAGTTGCGCAGAATGCTGTAAGAAAGGGTGACGTACTTGGTTTCCGCCTTCATATCGAACAGCGCGTCATAGCCTTCGCTTTCACCACCGGAGGCTTCCAGGGTGAGGTGGTCGGCCCACACGTTGTACACATTGCTTTCCATACCGATGGCATCGCCACCATTGGACGTGGGCGAACCGGATTTTTTTACGTTCCGCACGTGCAGGTTCTGCAGGATGATGTTGGACGCGCTGCGCAGATGGATACCCAGCTCATCGAACAGTGCACCGCTGCCGACTCCAATGATCGAGACGTTGCTGACTTCCTTGATCTCGATCTTGTCTTCGGCGGTATTACAGCTGGCGCCGGATACCTTGGTGGTATTGCCGTGGTTGATGACGCCTTCGACGTGAATGATGATCGGCGTATCACTGGAAGCGCGATTGCACAGTGCCTGGTGGATTTCTGTTCCGGTGGTTGCGTAGACAACTTCACCACCGGCGCCGCCGGTTGTCCCGCCGTTCAGGGAGGCAAACCCGTCATCTGCGGTAACACCCGCGGACACGAGGCTGCCCAGCAATGCACCCAGCATTGCCGTTTTCTTCAGCTCAAATTGCATGTGACCTTCCGTTTTTATTATTGCGTAGTTGGTAAGGACGACCGGCCGCGGAGAGTTGCCCCGGGATACTACGGAAGGGGAGTCGGACCAATCATCATCGCTGTGGGCGGGATACAGCGGGGTCCGCCCTATTCACTGGTTTGCCATTATTGTTGTTTCAAGTGCTCTTCAGCAGAAAATTGGCAATACCAAAAAGATAGGAGAGGTTAGCCAGTTATAAAATAACTGTAAAGCCTGTTAACGATATTGTTTGGCCAAACTTAGGGAATTGTGCGTTGAATCGATCACCAGATTCCTCCAACAGCAGCGCCAGTGGCGCCAATAGCCCCATCCAGGCACACGCTGACGCTAAATTACACAATAAAAACGATTTTTGACGGTAATCAGATCGGGGCACGCAGGAAAAATAAACCGGCGTGTAAGTTCGTTCGGCTGACCAATAGCACATGGGCATAAAAAAGCCGGGCTATAAGCCCGGCGAAGTTCCATCCTGATGATGATGCAAGGTAAACAAATCTAGATTAGTGGTAATACCACTCTACGCTTCGAATAGTGATCCAACAAAGCGTCATTCAATCAACCCAAGTGCCCGCGGCAGGAATTCGCTGATCGCAGGCACCAGGGTGACCAGAGCCAGCACCACAAACATCATCAGGTACATCGGCAAGAGCGGGCGAATCAGCGCGGTAATTGATGTCTTGGAAATACTCGCACCCACAAACAGCACACTGCCCACCGGCGGCGTGCACAGCCCGATACACAGGTTGAGGATCATCACAATGCCGAACTGCAGCGGTGACATACCCAGCTCGGTAACCACTGGCAGGAAGATCGGGGTGAAAATCAGCACCGCCGGCGTCATATCCATAAATGCGCCAACGGCGAGCAGGATCAGGTTGATGGTCAGCAGGATCAACAGTGGGTTTTCGCTGAGAGTGATCAATGCCTGGCTGATGGTCTGCGGAATATTCTGGTACGACATGATCCACGACATCGCCGAAGAGGCCGCAATCAGGAACATCACGATCGCCGTGGTTTCCACGGATTTGGTCAGCAACGCCGGCAATTCACCCCACTTCACTTCCTTATAAACCGCACAGGACAAAAGCAGCGAGTAGAGCACGGCCACGGCGCTGGCTTCCGTGGCGGTGAAGAAACCGCTGATGATGCCGCCAATTACGATAAAAATCAGAAACAGGCTGGGTACCGCATCCACCGTCTTCTGCACGGCCTCTTTCAGCGTGGGCTTTTCACCCACCGGATAGCCTTTCGCTTTTGCCCAGATACCGCACACCACCATCAGGCCGAGTGCCAGTAAAAGCCCCGGCAGGTAACCGGCAATAAACAGCGCGGCGATGGAAACGCCACCACTGGCAAGGGAAAATACGATCAAAATATTACTGGGCGGAATCAACAGGCCGGTTGTGGAAGATGCAACTGTCACCGCCGTATTGAAATTCTTGTCATAGCCTTCTTTGGTCATCGAAGGAATCATGAAGCCGCCGATGGCCGAAGTCGCCGCCACCGCAGAACCGGAAATGGAACCAAACAGCGTGCAGCTGATGATATTCACGAACGCCAGGCCGCCGGGCAACATGCCGACAAGAACCCGGGCAAAGTCGATGATGCGCCGGGCAATGCCGCCGCTGCCCATCAGCATGCCGGAGAAAATAAAAAACGGGATTGCAAGCAATGCAAAACTGTCGATACCGCTGGCCATACGCTGGGCCATGGTGATCATGGCGGGATCAAAATCGATGGTGCACAGCATGGTCAGCACGGTAGCCGCACCGATGCTGATGGAAATGGGCACATTCAGGGCGAGCAGGATCAGAAAACTGACCAGCAGTACGATAACGGCAACTTCCACGGTGTCTCTCCTCGCTCAGGCTTCTGCAGCTTCGGGCTGTTTCTGTTTTTCTTTTTGCTCGCTCATCACACCGCCAGACTCCAGGCCTTCGCTGTAGGGATGAACATCCGAGTCGAAATCCGCCGGCAGCTCGACTTTCGCCCTGACCAGCTCGACGAGGTGATCAACAGAAAACAGGCAGATCAGCAGGCCGGACAGCGGCAGGACGCTGTAGACGTAGCCCATGGGAATATTCAGTGCCGCTGAGTACTGCTCCAACTCGAAGGTCAGCAGCATCAGTTTGCTGCCGCCGTACACCATCGCTCCGGCAGCGAAAACAAAGCACACCATTACGACAAAAATCTGCAGGAATTTGCGCGCATTGCCATGCAGCGCGTTGGTGAGCAGGTCGATGCCCAGGTGGGAGCGCTTGCGGTACGCGAAGGCGCCGCCGAGCAGGCCAATCCACACCAGCAGGTACCGCGCCAGCTCTTCCGTATACGAGCTCGGCTGCATGGGCAGAAAACGGGTCAGGATCTGCCAGGTTACATCCAGCACCATCAGTGCCAGCAATGCAGCCAGCACAGTACCCAGTGCTTTTTCAACTTTTTGCATCATCTTTTGCGTTCCACTTTTTATGGTTATTTAGTGGGCTTTTATTTTTTATTAATTCTTATCTTACAAGTGACTGCTTTCAGGCGAAAACTTCTGCTCGCATGAAAGCAGGCTCCTGCGGGCTGGCCTGATTCCTCGCCAACCGGACTAATTTATTGCTTTTATTTCTGCCAGCAGCGCGCCAACTTCGGTGCCTTCATAGCTGTCATGCAGGGGCTTTACCGCATCGATAAACGGCTGCTTATCCGGGTAGATCACTTCCACACCGGCTGCCTTGACCGCGGCCAGGGATTCCTCGGTGGACTCCTGCCACAGCGTGCGCTGGTAATCGACGGCTTCATCGACAGCCTGTTGCAGCCAGCCCTGCTGCTGCGGGTTCAGCTTGTTCCACACCTCGGTGCTGATCAGCAGCAGATCCGGCACATAGGTGTGCTCATCCAGGGTGTAGTACTTGGAGACTTCGTAGTGCTTGGAGAGGTAGAAACTGGGCGGGTTGTTTTCCGCACCATTGACCACACCCTGCTGCAGTGCGGTGTAGAGTTCGCCCCAGCTCACCGGGGTGGCGGCACCACCCAGGGTGTTTACCATTTTGATCGCGGTCTGGCTGTTCTGAACGCGGATTTTCTGCCCGTTCAGATCCGCCGGGGTCTGCACGGCCACATCGTTCATGTAGAAACTGCGGCTGCCGGCATCCAGATAACCCAGGCCGCGCAGGCGCGCGCGCTCACAGGCTACCAGCAGGTCTTTGCCGATATCGCTCTGCAGCACATTCCAGAAATGCTCGGAGTCGCGGAACACATAGGGGAGATTGAAGACCTTCATCTCCGGCACAAACCCCTCCATGGGGCTGGCGGAGACCTTGGTCATGGCCAGGCTGCCAATCTGCAGCAGTTCGATCAGTTCGCGCTCGCTGCCCAGCTGGCCGCCGGAATAGATATCGATGCGCATGGAGTCGCCGGACAGCTCCCGCAGGCGCTCATCCATAAACACCATGGCGCGGTGTACGGAGTGCTGCTGATCCAGAGTGTGTGCGAGCTTGAGCGCCACCTGGGATTCCTTGAACCCACAGCTGGCCAGTATCAGCGCGGAGCCTGCCAGCGCCGCAACCAACAACCGGCGAGTACCGCGGCCGCTGAGACAATACGCGCCGCAGGCGCTGGGCCAACGAAAGAACCTTCTCGTTATCATCATCGTTTTACCTGCGATTTATTTCTTATCGATTTACAGGTTTTCTGGTGCTTGCTGCTGCTCATCGCCAGCGGAAGACCAAACTGGTCAGGCCATTGTATCGACAGCGGTCAGGCGGCGCAATGCAATGGCGCCCATTCCCTGATCGTGGTTTTCGCAGAAAAGGGGTGCAGGGGGGAGCCCAAAGGCTCGGCCCGCACTAAAGATGAATATAGCGCCAACTCAACGTCTTTTTAACCTGCGATGAGAGTCACTCAACAGGCTTCCGGCGCCGACGACTGCGCCGCGCTCACAAATTCAGGCAGCGGGATGATGGCGCCCCGGTAACCGATGACCTGTGCGGCACAGCGATTACCTGCGGCAATGGATGCCTCCGGGCTCGTACCTTGCAACCTCGCCGCCAGATAGCCAGCATTGAAGGAGTCGCCAGCGCCGGTGGTATCCACGACCAGCGCCACTGGTGGCACACCGACGGCGGTAAGTTCACCCTCGTAGTGCAACAGTACCGGTTCGGCACCGCGCTTGATCACAAGCTCTGCCATGCCGTGACCACGGTTGCGCTGCAGGCACTCTGCAACGTCTATATCGCCCCACAGGGCCTGCTCGTCTTCGAAGGTGAGCAGTGCCATATCGGTGACTGCCATAAAGGCCGCGACCACTTCACGGGCCTCTTGCGCCGAGCGCCACAGGCGGGGGCGGTAGTTGCTGTCGAAGGCCACGCGGCCGCCGGCGGCGCGGTATTCGCGCAGGAAACCGAGCAGCTCAGTGCGGGCGCTGGCGGTCATAATTGCGAGGGTAATACCGGAAAGGTACAGGCAAGCCATCTGGAGCAGATGCGCCTTCAGCAGTTCGCGACGCACTGGATCGGCAAACAGTTCCCGCGCTGGTGCCTCGCCGCGCCAGTAGGTGAAGTAACGCTCGCCATCAGCGGTATTCTGGATCATGTAGAGTCCGGGACAGCGCCCCGGCAAGCGCGCGATGGCGCTGGTATCGATGCCTTCACCTTCGAGCCGGGTGAGTACTTCCTCACTGTAGGGGTCATCCCCCAGCAGGGTTACGTAACTGACTGATACGCCGTAACGGGCGGCATACACCGCGGTGTTATAGGTGTCTCCGGCGTAGGACTGACGCAACAGCGCACGCCCCTGCTCGCCTGCCTGGCCCGCCACCTGCGGTGCCAGCTCAACCATTACCTCTCCCAGTGCCGCCAGTTTCACTCGACTCTCCCGCTGTACATTTGTGCTTGTTATCTTTTGGCTTCCATGACCACGCGCCCCGAATAGTAAAGGCTATCAGGGCTGCAGACAAAATGCCTTACCAGAATGGTTGACTGGTATAACCAATTTTTGGCACCATGACAACACTCGGTGCTGTTGATGCACTGGGGTTTTCTCCATCGCCTGGCGCATTGGGTTATTGAAGCTGGTTTGGGCTTCCTTTTCCCCAGTTTTGGCGCACACCGCCCGCTCCCTACAGGCCGTCGCCGAGGGAGCCGGCCTTTTTCCCTGTTGTACCCCACATTTAAACTCGATCAGGGACGACAGTTGCGCATAGGCATGATTGCCTAAGTGGCGATGAGAACATACAAGAATAAACAGGGGCTGGACGCTTAACTCCGGCCACCCCAAAAACAACCCGAAAATCTGGAAGCATCCGAAATGACACGCCCCCTGATTCTGCATCCCGACCGTCTGTTTCCGGCCGATAAGGTCAGCCGGGATATCGCGCGCAAGCTCTACGAGAGCGTCAAGGATCTGCCGATCATCAGCCCACATGGACACACGGATCCTTCCTGGTTTGCCGACAACCAGCCTTTCGGTAATCCGACCAATCTGCTGATCCGCCCGGATCACTATGTATTCCGCATGCTCTATTCCCAGGGTATTCCGCTGGAGAGTCTGGGCATCCGCACCCACGACGGCACGCCGGTTGAACAGGATCCTCGCAAGATCTGGCAGATTTTTGCGGAAAACTACTACCTGTTCCGCGGTACACCATCGCGCACCTGGCTGGATACCGTTTTTCACGATGTGTTCGAGCTGGATGTGCAGCTTAATGGCGACACCGCCCAGGAATACTACGAGCGTATCGACAGTTACCTGCGCCAGCCGGCGTTCCTGCCGCGCGCACTGTTTGAGCGTTTCAATATCGAGGTGATTGCTACCACCGAGTCGCCGCTGGACGACTTGCGCCATCACCAGAAGATCCTGGACAGTGGCTGGAAAGGTCGCGTGATCACCGCCTTCCGCCCGGATCCTGTGCTCGATCCGGAATTTGAAGGCTTTGTGGATAACCTGGCGCAGCTGGCGGAAATCACCGGTGAAGATACCTCTTCCTGGGCTGGCTACCTGGCGGCGTTGCGCAATCGCCGGGAATTCTTCAAAAAGATGGGCGCGACCTCGACCGACCACGGCCACCCCACTGCCACTACTGCGAACCTGTCGCCGGCGGAAGCAGAAGCGCTGTTTATGAAAGTGCGCGATGGCAATTGCAGCGCGGCCGATGCGGAGCTGTTCCGCGGGCAGATGCTGACCGAGATGGCGCGCATGAGCATTGAGGATGGCTTGGTGATGCAGATTCACCCGGGCTCGTTCCGCAACCATAACAAGGTGGTGTTTGAGCGCTTCGGCCGCGATAAGGGCTGTGACATTCCTTCCCAGACCGACTATGTGCACGCGCTGCAGCCTTTGCTGGAAGCGGTGGGTAATGAGCCAAACCTGAGCATCATTCTGTTTACCCTGGATGAAACCAGCTACAGCCGCGAACTGGCGCCGCTGGCAGGTCACTACCCGGCGCTGAAGCTGGGCCCGGCCTGGTGGTTCCACGACAGCCCGGAAGGCATGCGTCGTTTCCGTGAGCAGGTGACCGAGACCGCTGGTTTCTACAATACCGTAGGCTTCAATGATGACACCCGCGCGTTCCTGTCCATTCCCGCCCGTCACGATGTGGCACGCCGTATGGACTGCACCTGGCTGGCACAACTGGTCGCGGACCACCGCCTGCAGGAAGACGAAGCCTTCGAACTGGCCGCGGACCTCGCCTACAATCTGGCGAAGAAAGCCTACAAGCTCTGATTCTAATCCGTGCTCTGGTGCTCTGTTGCTAGTTCAGTGGCGCCGGAGCACCGGGGATATGTTTTCAGAACCGCTGTGAACCCATCCCTGGGCGCTGCGTCGCAAACATCCTGTTTGCGACGCTTCTGAAAACATATCCCCGGCACTCCTGCTTAAATTCAGCCGCGTTACTTCGTAAGCGAATACGAATTCGCTCAACCGAGTAGAAAAATATGAGCCAAGAAAGACTCAACAACAGCATTCTCGAAAACCTCCCTCCCGAGGTCATCAAACCCGCCTACGACCGCAATGAAGTCACTCCCGGCATCGTGCATCTGGGCATCGGCGCATTCCACCGCGCGCACCAGGCGTGGTACACCGAAAACCGTATTGCCGCCGGGGAGAATAGCTGGGGCATTATCGGCGCGAGCCTGCGCTCCCCCGGTGTGCGCGATCAGCTGGTGCCGCAAAACGGCCTGTACTCCTTAGTGGAAAAATCCAATGCCGGCACCAAGGTGCAGATCATCGGTGCCGTAAGCGATGTGTATGTAGCCCCGGAAAGCCCGCAGCAGCTATTGGAGTTGCTGGCGCGCGAAGAAATTCGGATCGTCTCCCTGACCATTACCGAGAAGGGGTATTGTCACGACCCCGCCAGCGGTAACCTGAACCCGCAGCATCCGGATGTGGTGCACGACCTGGAAAATCCCGGGCAGCCTAAATCCGCACTGGGTTTTATCGTCGGTGCGCTGAAGTTACGCAAGGCGCGTGGCCTGCCGGGCTTTACCGTTCTGTCCTGCGATAACCTGCCGTCCAACGGCAAGCTGCTGGGCCGCGTGCTGGTGCAGTATGCGCAACAGGTTGACGCCGAGCTTGCGGCGTGGATCGCGGATAATACGACTACTCCTGCGACCATGGTCGACCGCATTGTACCCGCGACGACTGACGCAGACCGCGATGAGCTGGAAGCGTTACTGGGCTGTCGCGATGAGGCGGCGGTGATGGCGGAGCCTTTCTCACAATGGGTAGTAGAAGACAATTTTCTGCGCGGCCGCCCGGATTGGGACAAGGCCGGCGCGACCTTTGTGGACGATGTAGAGGTCTATGAGCTGATCAAGCTGCGCCTGCTGAACGGCAGCCACTCCATGCTGGCGTACAGCGGCTATCTCGCGGGCTTTGAGACCGTTGCCGAGGTGATGGCGGAGCCGGCATTCAACAAGCTGGCATTGCACTTTATGAAGACCGAGGCCACGACATCCATCGAGGTGCCAACGGATTTTGATGTTGCCGCCTATCAGGCACAGCTGATTGAACGATTTGAAAACCGCGCGCTGCGGCACCGCACCTGGCAGATCGCGATGGACGGCTCGCAGAAGATTCCCCAGCGCTGGCTGGGCACCCTCCGTCACCAGCTGGAAACTCAGGGTCCGATCGATGTGCTGAGCTTTGCCCTCGCCAACTGGATCCGCTACGTGTCCGCCGTAGATGAATCCGGAAATGCAATTGAGGTTTCAGACCCTCTGGCGGCGCAGCTGAAAGAGCTGCACGACCATCAGTCCGGCAATCCCCACGCACTGACTGCGGCTTTCCTCGCTTTTACCCCGGTATTTGGCGATGACCTCCGCCACAACGAGCGCCTGCAGGAAGCGGTGGCCGAATGGCTGGAAAAGCTTTCCGAAAATGGCACCCTGGCTTGTGTACGCGAACGCTTCAGCGCTGTGTAAATAATTCTGTTTGGATCATTCTTGTTTTTGTAGTCATCGCTTGAATCTCCAGTATTCGAGCATTATTCAGGCCCGCGGTGAATGCCGCGGGCTTTTTTTTTGCTGCCGAAGATTGGCGCTACTCCGGTTTATCCTCGGATGGAAATTCGCTGTTGTCGTGCTCGGGATTGTCTGGCCCCCACGCATCCTCATCGGCCATATTCGGCAACTGGTGGGCGATGCCGCGGTGGCAGTCGATGCAGGTCGCATTACCGGTAGCCAGCTGCGTGGAGTGCAGGCGCCGCGCCCGTTCACTCTGCACGCTGAAGTCCATATATTCGAAGTCGTGGCAATTGCGGCATTCGAGTGAATCGTTAGCTTTCAGCCGCGCCCACTCGTGCTTGGCCAGCTCCAGACGCTTGTCGAGAAACTTTTCGCGGGTATTTATCGTCCCGAAAATCTTGCCCCAGACTTCTTTTGACGCCTGCATTTTGCGCGCTATTTTGTGCGTCCATTCATGGGGCACATGGCAGTCCGGGCAGGTAGCACGTACGCCGGAGCGGTTTGTCCAGTGCACCGTACCTTTCAGTTCCTGATACACATTGTCGTGCATCTCGTGGCAGCTGATACAGAATTTCTCCGTATTGGTCGCTTCCAGTGCGGTGTTGAAACCGCCCCAGAATATGATCCCGGCAATAAAGCCAGATAACAGTAGAAAACCAAGGCTGAATGCGATCGGTGGTTCGCGCAGCGTCTGCCAGTAGCTTTTAACCCATTTGATCATTACACACTTCCCGCAGCTTGCTTGTTTCGCACCTCACCAGGCCTACTCTCCGCTCTCGGAGGACTGCTTGCCTTTCTGGTTGCGCATAAGAATATCCACATCCTGGAAAGTGTTACCCACCGGTGGCTTCGCGCTGGTTTGCGGTACGTGGCATTGCAGACAGAAGTAACGTCTTGGCGCTACGGTTGCCAAAACCTGGAAATCCCGATCCATGAAATGCGTAATACTGATCATGGGTGCCCCACTGACACCGGTCTGGATGCGCGTGTGGCAGTCGAGGCAGCGATTATTGTTTTTGTCGATCTGATAATCGCGAATGGTATGCGGGATGGTGGGTGGCTGCTCCGGGTAGGCTCGAACCCGCTTTTCTTGCGCATTTACCGGATCGGCTATTTGTTGCGGGGTAAGTTCCTCAAAGAGCGTTCCGCCCTTGCGGATGCCGTCAGGTCCCGGCGTGGGCGGGAACTGCTCGGCGATCGTGGCCAAACCGCACGCGAGGATGATAACTGCCGCGACTGCGGCAAATACCTGCTTTCTGTTCATGATCTCACCTCGGGCGCCTACGCCAGATTAACCAGTTCCAGACGAACCGCGCATTTTTTGAAGTCCGTCTGTTTGGAAATCGGATCTGTCGCATCCAGCGTGACCTTGTTGATCAGCCGCTCGGCATCAAAGAAGGGTACATACACCAGCCCTGCGGGCGGCATGATCCGCCCGCGGGTCTCCACCCGACCAACCATTTCCCCGCGGCGACTGATGACCTTGACCTCACTTCCGCGCCGGAAGCCCTGCGCTTTCGCATCGTCTGCATTCATATACACAAGGCCATAGGGTACCGCCCGGAACAGCTCCGGTACCCGTTGGGTCATTGACCCCGTGTGCCAGTGTTCAAGCACACGTCCGGTACACAGCCAGAAGGGATACTCCTTATCCGGGGATTCCGCCGGGGGTTCATACGGCAGTGCAAATATGCGCGCGCGGCCGTCTTCATAGCCATAAAACTGAACTCCCGAACCTTTTTTCACATAAGGGTCGTAACCCTCGCGGAACCGCCAGAGGGTTTCCTTGCCATTGACTACGGGCCAGCGCAGACCGCGCTCCTGATGGTAGCGATCGAATGGCGCAAGATCGTGCCCGTGGCCGCGGCCAAACTCCGCGTACTCCTCAAAAAGCCCCTTCTGAATATAAAAGCCGAAATCATCCGCTTCGTCATTGCTGTACTCCGCATCCCGCTCGGAATTCTGGAAGCGGTTTACCTTGCCATTGGCATAGAGCACGTCGTACAGGGTCTTGCCCTTGTACTCCGGTGCTTTATCCAAAAGATCTTTGGGCCAAACTTCGTCGGTCTTGAACCGTTTGGAGAATTCCACCAGCTGCCAGAGATCGGACTTTGCGCCTTCCGGCGGCTTGACCAGCTGATGCCAGAATTGAGTACGGCGCTCAGCATTGCCATATGCGCCTTCTTTTTCCACCCACATGGCCGATGGCAGAATAAGATCGGCAGCCTGTGCAGAGGTTGTCGGGTACACATCGGAAACAATGATGAACGTGTCCGGGTTGCGCCAGCCCGGCAACAGCTCTTCCATCAAATTCGGGCCGGCCTGGGCATTGTTTGTCACCTGGGTCCAGTAGACCCTGAGTTTTCCATCCTTCAGGGCCCGACTCTGGGCAACCGCATGAAACCCCGGCTTTTCGGGAATTGTGCCCGCCGGCAATTTCCAGATTTTTTCTGCCGTTGCGCGGTGCTTCGGGTTTGTGACCACCATATCCGCGGGCAGCCGATGGGCGAAAGTGCCGACTTCCCGCGCGGTTCCACAGGCCGATGGCTGCCCGGTAAGTGAAAACGGACTGTTACCGGGACTGGAGATTTTCCCGGTCAACAGGTGAATGTTGTAACAAAGGTTATTGGCCCACACGCCGCGGGTATGCTGGTTGAAGCCCATTGTCCAGAACGACATGATTTTGACTTTGGGATCGGCATAGAGCTCCGCCAGCTCGGTGAGTCGCTCCTCGGGAACGCCAGTTTCCTTCGCAACCCGGTCAAGCGTGAACTCTTTGACGAAGTCCGCATATTCTTCAAAGCTCATGTCCGTCCAGGTATTCGCCTTGGATCGGCCTTCAGCCTTGACCTCCAGCTCGTGCTCATCCCGCAAGCCGTAACCGATGTTGGTCTGCCCACGCACAAAGCGGGTATGTTTCTTGACGAAGTCCTGGTTTACCTTGCCATTCTCGATGATGTAGTTGGCAATGAAATTCAGGATGAGCAGGTCGGAATGTGGGGTAAATATGATGGGTATATCCGCCAGTTCGAAACTGCGGTGTTCATAGGTAGACAGGACCGCTACCTTACTGCCGGGATGAGACAAGCGGCGATCCGTTACCCGGCTCCACAGAATCGGGTGCATTTCTGCCATGTTTGATCCCCACAGCACAAATGCATCCGCATTTTCGATATCGTCGTAACAGCCCATGGGCTCATCGATGCCGAAAGAACGCATAAAACCCATGACGGCGGAGGCCATGCAGTGCCGCGCATTCGGGTCGATATTGTTACTGCGCAAGCCGGCCTTCATGAACTTGCTGCCGGCGTAGCCCTCCCAGACGGTCCACTGCCCGGAACCGAACATGCCGATCGATTCGGGGCCATGCTCTTTCAACGCCGTCTTGTACTTTTCCTCCATGATATCGAAAGCGCGATCCCAGGAGACTTCGGTGAACTTTCCGTCTTTGTGATAGCGGCCGTTCTTCATGCGTAACAGCGGCTTGGTCAGGCGGTCGCTGCCGTACATGATTTTTGACAGGAAATAACCTTTTACACAGTTCAGGCCACGATTGACTTCCGCTTTGATGTCACCGTGAGTGGCCACTACCTGATTGCCCTTGGTGCCCACCATGACATGACAGCCGGTACCACAGAATCGGCAGGGTGCCTTACTCCATTTCAGTTCGTTGCTGTCACCTTTGGCGATGAGGTTTTGAGCGCTGGCCGGAACGGCCAGGCCGGCTGCTGTTGCCGCAGCCGCCAGTGCGCTGGCCCGGGTAAATTCGCGTCGGGTAATGGCCATGCTATTCATCTCCCAGAATTTTCACGGGCTGTGGGTCTGCAGCATCTTCCACCAGAAAGTCCCCTGCCTCGGCGAGTGGCATTTCCCGGTGATAGACCATCACAACATTCACCACCCCCTGCCGGTCGCGGATGCTGGCAATCCGGTCATTGATTTCAAAGCGGTCTCCAGCCTCTAAAAGCAAAACCAGCTTTCCCTCAGGCGTGGACAGCTGGATATCCAGCTGGGGCTGGCGCTCTATCCATGCACTGACCGCGGCTTGTCGTTGCGGAAGTACATGAGCGATCAGGCTGACAATGTGCAGCGCCTTTCCATCGTCTGTTTCTGATTCGGAACAGGGCATTTCTTACCTACCAATTTTCCGGGCGCGTTTAACGACGCCCCAGACCGGAATGCTTCGGCAATAGCCTTTCGGAGAGGAGTCACCGCATCACACTTGACTGAATAACGGAGTAGAGCCTGGGGATTATGCCGGTGGCCCAGGTGGACCAAAGATCATCTGCATGATCCAGATGAAAAATCCGTAGCCACCAACAATGGCCACGGCCAGCAGCGGAAAGAGAAAAACCAGAATAAACAGCACCAGCCGTCCCTCCCGGCGTTTGTGCGCTGCCATCTCCTGCTGATCGATTTTGGCCAAGATGAAATACCTGCTTCATTGCCAAATGAAATGAAGCCAGCGCTGGATATGCCCGAATGCTGTATGGGCTACACAGGGATTCACGCGCCGCTTCTCGCTCTCTTCCTTCAGTCTAGAAAGGCTAAGACCCACCGCAAGCAACACAGGGATAATTTGACATGGAAAGCGCGAGAGTCAGCACAGGATTATGGGTTAGCGGACACGAAGTATGCTGGAGGGTGGTAGCGGCATAAAAAAGCCGGGCAGGGCCCGGCAATGCGATAGTGACGTTATTGACGGTTGCTGTAATGGAAGCGCACCAGGCTTCCATCAGACCATTGCAGGGCGGCGTTAAGCTTCGTTGCTTGGCTTGCCAATGGTGGCGAGGATTCCACCATCGACATAGACGATCTGGCCATTCACGAAATTGCTCGCCTCGCTGGAGAGGAATACGGCTGCCCCCTGCAGGTCCTCCGGGTTACCCCAGCGACCTGCCGGCGTGCGATTGATAATAAAGTCGTTGAACGGATTGCCATCCACACGGATGGGTGCGGTCTGGGCAGTCGCGAAGTAGCCAGGACCAATACCGTTCACCTGGATGTTGTGGCGCGCCCATTCGGTGGCCATATTGCGCGTCAGCATTTTCAGGCCGCCTTTTGCCGCGGCATAGGCCGAAACAGAATCGCGCCCCAACTCACTCATCATGGAGCAGATGTTGATGATCTTGCCCGCGCCGCGCTCAATCATGCGCCGTACCACCGGTCGGGTCATGGTCACCACGCCGGTAAGGTTGGTATCCAGAACTTTATTCCACTCGGACAGTTCCATCTCCAGCAGTGGTACGCGCCGAATGATTCCCGCATTGTTTACCAGGATATCAATCGCTCCCTGCTCCTGTTCGATCACGCCGACCATGTCATTGACTACAGGCTCGTCGGTAACATTGAACAGGTAGCCGTGGGCATCGAGGCCCTTCTCACGCAATGTGGCAACCGCAGCGTCGAGTTTTTCCTGCGAGGAGTGACCGGTGATAACGAGCTTTGCACCGGCGTTCCCGAGGCCTTCGGCCATTGCCATACCCAGGCCGTGGGTAGCACCGGTTACCAGCGCTAGTTTTCCGTTGAGGTCAAACAGTGACTTGGACATAACGCACCTCTAATTTCTTGCCAGCAACCGGCTTGAAGGCTTCTGGCAAACATGTATTTTTTTTGGATCAGCGAAGCTCGTTTGGCTGTACTTTATCCATATCGTCGTAATCGTGATTCTCTCCAGCCATACCCCAGATAAAGGTGTAGTTGCTGGTACCGACGCCGGAGTGCAATGACCAGGTCGGCGAGATAACCGCCTGCTCGTTCGCCATCCATATGGCGCGAGTCTGCTGGGGAGGCCCCATGAAGTGACATACCGCCTGATCCTGGGGCACATTGAAATACATGTAGACTTCCATGCGGCGGCTGTGGGTATGACAGGGCATGGTGTTCCAGCAGCTGCCCGCCGCCAGTTCAGTCATGCCCATCTGCAGCTGGCAGGTTTCCAGTACATCTTTCACCAGCAGTTTGCGCAGCGTGCGCTTGTTGCAGGTTTCGGACGCACCCAGCTCGATGACCTGCGCATCCCCCTGCCCCACTTTACGGGTCGGGAACTCACGGTGGGCGGGTGTCGACAGGATGTAGAATTTCGCCGGTGCGGATTTGCTGTTGCTGGAAAACTTCACGTCCTGAGAGCCGCGACTCACATACAGTGCTTCCTTGGTGCCGATTTCATAGACGGTACCGTCCACCTCGACACAGCCCGGAGCGCCGATATTGATAACGCCCAGCTCGCGGCGCTCCAGAAAATAGTCGGATTTCAGCGCGTCGACCGTTTCCAGTTTGACCTCGGTATCGACTGGCATGACACCACCGATCATCATGCGGTCAACGTGGCTGTAAGTCAGGTGCACGGTATCCGCTGAAAAGAGTTTCGGTACCAGGAATTCATCGCGCAGGCGCTCGGTGTCGTATTGCACATAGTCTGCCGGGTGACTGGCAAAACGTTCTTCAAATGTAGTGGTCATGATCGGCCCCGTATTTATACATCTTCACAGGTGAAGCTTCGTAGTGATATCAGTGGCGGCTTTGCTACCCGGGGCCTACTCGAGAGACACGCCGTAAACCCATCCATGGGGGCTCGGCTGCGGCCGTCCTGGCCGCAGACGGTCTCTCGAGTAGGCCCCGGCCATCAAAGCCTTCAAATCTTCCTTTCGGCTACGAACCTACCTGCTATAGCGAAAGTTTTAAGATTCAGACTGCAACAACTTGTACATCTCAACGCCGGACGTAATAAACGGCGCAGTGCCCTTGGGATCGTCGTCGTAGATCGGCTCGCTCATGTAGTACTCGTAGCTGCCATCGCGGCCATAGCCGAGACCTGCAACCTGGCACATGTCGGTAATGCTGATGGTGCCATCGGCGTGTACCTGCACGAACTCATCAAGCAGCCCCTGATAGGCTTTTTTGGCGGTCTCCAGATATTTGTCTTTTGGCAGATAGCCCTGGTTCAGCGCCTTGGCGTAGAAATAGGTGAACATGGTGCTGGCGGTGGACTCACGGTAATTGCCGCGCTCGCCGGGCTTGTCGATGATCTGCCACCAGGTACCGGTTTCTGGATCCTGGTACTGCTCGATGACCGGTGCAATTTCGGCGATCATATCCAGCAGGTACTGGCGCTCTTCCGCATTTTCCTGTGGGAGGTAATCCAGCACATCCACCAATGCCATCGCCAGCCAGCCCATGCCGCGGGCCCAGTGGTAACCGGAATGTCCGGTTTCCTTGTCGGCCCACTCCTGCTCGCGCTTTTCATCCCACGCGTGATAGTAGAGACCGGTCTCCGGGTCTTTCAGGCGCTTGTGCACCAATTTGAATTCCGCCAGCACTTCAGCAACATCCGGGTCGTCGTGCATCAGCTGTTCGTACTGGGCGAGAAACGGAATACCCATGTACACGCCATCCAGCCATACCTGATACGGATAGCGCTTCTTGTGCCAGAAGGCACCCTCAGAGGTGCGAGGATGGTGCTCCAGCTGCTCATAGAGTGTGTCTACGGCTTTCCTGTAGCTCTGCTCCTGATTGCGCTCATACATGCGCAACAGCACGGTGCCGGCACGGATGCTGTCGATGTTGTATTTGTCCTGTTCATAGCCGTTGATACTGCCATCCGGGTTTACGAATGAGCCCATTACCGTATTCACCGCGTCGCTGTAGCGGGTTTCCGGTGCCACCTGGTTCAGTTCATCGTAGGCCTGCATCACCATGCCAGTGGTGTATTCAAAGTAGGACGGGCGCTTGCGGATATGGTCGAACCCACCAAAGGCGTAGTCCAGGGTTTTGCGCTGCAATTCTGAATCCGCTAAACGCTTGCTCCATTCCAGTGCCACCTCAGCGGTGAGTGGCTGCTTGGTTTCCGCTTCGCTGGCCGCAGTGGTCAGGCGCTGGCGCAGGGGCTTGGTGAGTTTTTCCGCTTCCTGTTTCAGGTAAGTTTCAAACTCGGCTTTGCTGGTAATCGGGCCATGCTCACTTGCCACCTCCTTTTCCCAGGCTGCAACAAAGTAATACTGTATTTCCTTGTCCGCCGGCTTGAGGATCGCCACCTGGTTGTGCTCGTCGCTGGTCACTTCGTCGATGGCCTTACGCTTCGCCAGCACCGCCATACCCAGATTGCTGCCGTCGAGGCTCTGCGCACCATAGGTACCGATATAGGTCCAGGCATGGCCGGTGATATCCATGTCACCAACAATCAGCTCAGTACCCGGGTGATTGACGATACCGGCCACCAGGTTATCCAGCTCTTCGCTGGTTTTTGCATTCACTTCCACCAGGCGACTGCCTGCATGCATGGACAGTACCGCAGAAAGATCGGTCCGCTTGTCTTCGACTGGTTTCCAGCCTGTGTAGTCGATTTTGAAGGCGGAGTAGAGATTGCCATTTTCGGTAATTTCAGCACGCCAGTCCTGCACATCACTTACACGAATGACTTTTTCGCCATCCCAGTAGCCGTAACCACCAACACCGAGGGCACTGCCGACCTTGAGGATGTCCATGCCCCAGTCTGCAGGTTCGTGGTAGGAATCAAACCCGTCCTGCCCCACGCCGTGGAGTACCGGCTCGCGGGTTTGCTTGCCAAAAATATCGAAACCGTTGCGCCAGTCCAGGTACACGCGGTAACCGACGAGGTCGGACTCAATACCCGGACCTTCGTAACGGATGTACCATGAATGATCTGTGTGCTCTGCAGGTACTTCCAGCACGTTCACATTCTGGAAACTGCCACCGAGGTATTCGCGCTCTTTCCATTCGCCGCCCACTTTGTGCGATATTTCCGCCTGTGTGCGCTTGGCGCTCTGCAATGGCTGAGCATCCGCCTTTGCGATGCGCAGTTTCAGGGTCTCGTCCACAGCGACATCCACTGTGAACAAAATGCCGTCCCTGCTGCCATCCGCATCCTTATCGATCGCCTGAACCGGAATGACGTCCGCCTGGTTCCACACCGCTATTGGTGATGCGAATCCCTGCTCGAGACCGAGTTCGTAGTAACTGAGGTAAACCGCCTCATCCACACGAGGAAAACCAGACGGATTGGAAAGTTCCAGGGTTGCGATCGTGCTTGCGGCCCCAGTAGCAGCTGCTGCGGCACCTTCCTGACTGGATTTTTCTGATTTCTCGCCACAGGCAGTCAGCGTGGCGACCGCCAGAGCAAATGCCGCGGCATTCACGCCGATATTGCGATTGGACTTCTCAGACAGTTTCACAGACTTCTCCACGAATTCGGGTTTTATTCTGTAATGGAATCGAAAAACGGCCGGGTGCGATTGCGAATCCACACGCCGGTGTTTCCACCGGCAGAATTCCTGCACCCAGCCGTTACTACATCATTCTGTATCGGTAAATCCAATCAGAACTTGTATTGCGCACCGACGTAGTACTGACGACCAGTGGTGTGATCCACCACGATGCGGCCTGCAGTATCGATCATCTGGCGGTTCGGCTCGTTGGTGAGGTTGATGCCCTCGAAGCTCAGTTTCCAGTTGTCGTTTACGTTGTAGCTTGCCACGAAGTCGATGTTGGCAGTGCCTTCGGTGTACTCCTTGTCGTTGTCATTGCGAACGGCAGCCGGAGACTGGGTCAGGTAATCATCGCGCTTGGAGTAGGAGACACGCGCACTGAAGTCTTCGTTCTCGTAGTAGACGGTGGCGTTGTAGGTATTCTTGGACATACCGGTAAGCACGTCGTAAATCGGTTCTTCGCCAGGTTTGGCGTAGTTCATTTCCGAGTCGACGTAGGTGTAGTTCAGCAACAGACCGTAATTGTCGAAGAACACCTGCTGGTACTGCAGCTCGATACCGTTCAGCTCACCACCGTCGCCGTTGACGTTACGGGAAATATCCCAGAGATCGTCCACGCCATTGGAACCTTCATTCCGCAGCAGGGAAGCATCCAGACCGGTTTCGGCCCAGCGGCGATTGGTATCGGTAGTGGAAGTAATGAAGGAGTCTATATCTTTGTAGAAATAGGCGGCCGCGAATACGGCGTCGTCAGAGAAGTACCATTCGTAAGACACGTCGTAAGCACGCGCGCGGAATGGATCCAGATTCGGGTTACCGTATTTCACCGCGCCGTTGAACTGGTCGATGCTACCCCCCGGAGTCAGGGAGCCCAGCGACGGGCGCGCCATGACATCGGCAACAGAAAAACGCACAACCATGTCTTCGTGTACATCCAGCGCCAGGTTCAGGGACGGCAGCGTATCAGTGTATTCGTTCACCACGTTCACGCCGATCAATTCGCCATCCAGGTCGGTCAGGCCACTGGAATCCACCTCGGTGGTAACCCTGCGCACACCCACATTGCCGCGCAACGGCATCCCGCCAATTTCGCTGTTCCAACCCAGCTGCACATAGTAGCCGGTGCTGTCTTCCTTCACATTGCGGATATCCTGGGCACGAGGAGCCATACTGTCAGCAACTGCGTCGGCGTAAGTTGCAAGAGTGGAATCCACATCGGGGGAAAACCAGGTAACGCCATTCATGCTGGTGCTACGGCCCTGCAGCTCGGTAGCGGAAATGCCGCTGAATTTTGGTCCGGCACGCATTTCCTGCACGTCAAACTCAAAGCTCTTCTGCGACACACCGCCTTTCAGGCTGAGTTCTTCGGTCAGGTCAAATTCGAGGTTGAAGGCAACGGTATCAAATGTGTTGTCTACAGTATTCGGACGGTGACGAAGCTCTACAAAGTCAAAATTTGCCGGATTTGAAGTATCGAAATCGGCGAAGTCGATGCTGCCACCAGCAGTCGTCGCGTTATAGGAGAAAGTGTTTTGTACATCAATTGCATCCACGATGGCGGTAGTCTGCGTCGGGTTGCTGAAATTGGACTCGGAGGAGCCCCACAATACGTCACCGCGCAGGCGGTCGGTGAAGTCGTGGGATGCGCGGATCGAGAACTGCTCGAATTCGGTTTCCAGTTCATCGTAACGATGTTCAACGCGCAGATCGTAATTGTCTACAGTCATGGAAGTAATGGTGCCACTGCCATCCATAACGTAGTCAGTTACGTCGAACTCCGGGTAATTGCTCTTTTCTTTGAGACTGACGGAAACAAACTCTTCTTCCCGGGTCGCATCGAAATTCGAGGTCAGGTAATCAACCAGGATTTCAGTGCGGTCGGTGGGGCGAAATTGCAGGGTGCCGGTAAAGCCCTGGCGCTCCTGCTCATGGGCAAATTTTCCGTAACGAGGAATACGCGGGAAAAAGCCTTCATTCAGCGCGGCCAGCTCGGCATCGTCGGCACAAGCAGAACAGTTGGCGATCTCTTCACTCTTGGTCCAGCGTACTGTGGAGAATCCCTGCTCGAGAATGTTGCGATCGGAATATGAGTAAGACGCCATCCAGCCAAATGTTTCGGCTTCGTTTTTGCCACCGACCAGGAACGAAGTACGCGGATTCGCTTCTTCCGACTGGCTGTTGTAGCCGTACTGCATGTTCGCAGCAAAGGTGAAGTCATCAGCCATATCCAGCGGACGGCCGGTATTCAGATCCACCGTTGCCCCCAGAGAGCCTTCATCCAAATCCGCTGACATGGTTTTGTGTACTGTCAGGTTTGAGAAGAGTTCGGAAGCAAAGGTATTGAAATCGAAAGATCGGTCGCGGTTGGCGCCACCGGAAGAGTCGGCGCCACCGGTGGTGGAGATCGCTTCCAGGCCATTGATACGCACACGCGTAAACTGAGCACCGAGGCCGCGTACAGAAATATTGCGGCCTTCACCGGCATCGCGGGTAATCGCTACACCCGGAATACGCTGCAGGGATTCAGCCAGGTTAAGGTCAGGGAAATCGGCGATATCTTCCGCCAGAATAGTGTCTTTACTACCTACCGCATCGCGCTTTTGATCCAGGGCTTTGGACAGGCTGTCGCGGTAACTGGCGGTTACCGTAACTTCTTCCAGGCTGGCGTCGTCCCTGTTTGCTTGCTGGGCTTCCTGAGCTATAGCCGGTACCGCAATTATGGCCATCGCTAGAGTGAGGGGTTTGAGCTCAAAAGTCTTCATGACTCTCATCTCCGCTATCGTCGTTATTTTGGTAAAACCCGGTTTTTTGGTTTTACCGCTTATTATTACTTATTAGGCGAGCCGATCTTCGCACACGGATTACCAACTGGCAACTTTTGGCTGACCAATTTCAAGAAGTATCGATGGGTTAGCTGGCCAATTGCGTTGATTTTCGCGCCGAATTGCTGGCGACGACCACAAACTCTGCGGCAGCCGCCCACAGTTCATGCCGGTTAGCGGGGTTCGCGTCAGCTCGGCTGAAAGGCCTTGCCATTGATTTGTACGTCGTCAACGGTCAGGCCAGTCACCTCCTCGATCACACCCAGGGAGCCGGCCCGCTGGATGCGGCTGTTCGAAATCTGCAGCCCGCGAATTGGCGCGCGGGCAAATCCGCGAATATGGAAGGCCCGCTCTGCCTGATCGCAAACCAGGTTTTCGACCTGGATGTTGTAAACATTCGGGTCGAAGTCGCCCTGGTCACCCTCTTCGTAGAAGAAGTTGATCACGATGACATCCCTGACCTGGCCGATTCTCAGGTTACGCACGTAGATATCGTGAATGTTCCCGCCGCGCATGGCGTTGGTCTTGATCCGCAGGCCGCGCTCCAGGTTCGGGCTGCTCATGACGCAGTCCTCGAGGAAAACATTGCGCACTCCACCAGATATTTCGCTGCCGAGTACCAGCCCGCCGTGGCCATCGCGCATCTGGCAGTTGCGCACCACCACATTTTCGGTGGGCACATTGACCCGGCGACCATCGGCGTTGCGACCAGACTTGATCGCAATGCAGTCATCGCCGTTGTCAAACAGGCAGTCCTCGATCAACACGTTGCGGCAGGATTCCGGGTCGCAGCCGTCAGAATTGGGGCCGTGGCTGCGGGTGGTGACCCCGCGCACAGTGACGCTTTCACACAGTACGGGATGGATCACCCAGAACGGGGAGTTCTCCAGGGTAACGCCCTCGATCAGGACGTTGTTGCACTCGTAAAACTGCACCAGCGGCGGGCGCAGGTAGGCCCCCTCGCCGTAGTGACGATCGGCAACCGGCAGGCCTTTTTCCGCGTCATCCATCAGGGCCTTGCGGGCCGCGTGCTGGGTCACGCCATCATCGGAGCTCTGTGTGCATTTACCGTTTTTGCCCTTCCAGGGCCACCAGGTGTCGCAGTCGGCTCCACCATCGATCAATCCCTTGCCGGTAACAGCAACGTTTTCGCACTGGTAGGCATAGATCAGGGGGGAGTAGCCCATTAGCTCGAGGCCTTCCCAGCGGGTTTTCACCTCGGGCAGGTAGCGTTCGGGCTCGGGGATAAAGTGAATCTCCGCACCTTCCTGCAGGTGCAGTTCCGTGTTCGAGACCAGGTGAATCGGCCCGGTACGGTACTTGCCTGCCGGGACGACGATGCGCCCGCCGCCGGCGCTGCGGCACTCTTCCACTGCACGCGCAAACGCCGCACTGGCATCTTCGCCCATACCCCTGGCACCCAGCGACCTCAGGTTGAAGTCCCGCGCCGGAATTGCCGGCAGTTTGATGGACGACAGTATTTCAGGCACGGCGCGCCACGGGCCGCTGTACTGCGCCTGTGGCGGGCGGCTCATCGCCAGGGCCTGCGGAATCAGGTAGGGAATGGCGGGCACTACGGCGGCGGCCATCAGGGATTGCAGAAAAACTCGCCGGTTCAGTCCGGTCATAGGCGCCTCCCGGGGCTTATTTTTTTATGCAGTAACTCGGTAGTGCCAGAAAATGTGGCAAGACCAGAATGGAGGTTGCGGCAATACTGTCATACCAATTTAAGCAGGGCAATAATCCACAGGGATGAAATGGCCGGCAAGACTCACCACAAGTGAACCTATTCGATTGGAATTCAGGCTACAGCAAGGGGCGCTGTGAACGGAGGCAAGCGGGAAACGCGGTGGGGGATAACAGGGGAATCGGGCCAGCTCAGTTTATGAGCGGCTGGCCCATCGACAGAATAGCGGAAAAAGATCTCAGGGCAGGGCGAAACGCTGGCGTGCCGCGTTCATTTCACGGCGTGCCGCCTCCAGTGCCTCGGCCTCGGTGGCATCCAGCAACTGCTGCACAACACGCTGCAGGTGATCACGCATCGCGTTACGCGCACCTTCGGGATCGCGCTTGCGGATTGCATCCAGAATCTTGCGGTGCTCCTCAATACGGGGCTTGGATCCCGTCTGGCGCACTTTTTCCAGAATTCGCGCAGAAACCGAGGAACTGTTGCGCAGCTTCCACAGGTGCTCACACACAGAGACTACAGCGTCATTATGGGTGCCGCGGGCGATATGCAGGTGGAACTTCTCATCCGCGACTTCTGCAGTGGCTTCCGTCGCGTTCTCCGCGACCATTTCCTGGAGGATGGACTCCAGTTCGGTGACTTCCTCTTCTGTCATTTCACGGGCGGCCAGGCCTGCCGCTTCGCCTTCGAACATGATCCGCGCCTGCAGGATTTCGAAAGCCCCGATATCGGATTCACCGGCAGAAAAACCACTGACTTCCTGGCTCGTCACATAGACACCGGAACCACCCTTAACTTCTACACATCCCGCCAGTTCCAGCGCGATGATCGCCTCGCGCACGGTGGGACGACTCACCTCGAAACGCTCGGCAAGCTTGCGCTCCGCAGGCAAGCGGGTACCCGCGGGATAGTCGCCCGCGGCGATCGCGGCGGCCAACTTCTCCGCCACTTGCTGATAAAGTCGCGCACCCTGCATTAAGCCACTCCCGTGTCAGAATCGTATCTATATATAAAGTTGCCGATTTATGTCGGCGCAGTTTAGCAGATGGGGTTTAGCCACCACAATACGATTGTTTCCACCTCAGTCTTACCAAATTACGCTAGACTTACGATTGCGGCCTTACCAATATAGTGTTAGATTGCGACCAATCATAACGACAACCATAACCGCAGCTGGCTACAGATCCCTTTCTAGTCTGTAAGCGGAGTCAGAAAAAGATGGATCTCATTCACATTCATTCCGACGATAATGTCGCCGTCAGCAAGGCTCCGCTGCCCGCCGGAACACTGGTGAACTGGGGTGGAAGCATGCTGGCCCTGATTACCGATATACCGGCGATGCACAAGGTATGTGTGCGGTTCATCCGCCAGGGTGAAGCGATTATCAAGTACGGCCAGGTCATCGGTTTCGCACGCGAGGATATTGCGCCGGGTACGCACGTACACGAGCACAATCTCGAAGCCGGCAACCACCGCCCGGAACATGAATTCTGCAAAAACTATATCCCCACTGAGTTAGTTGCCCCCGAGCAGCGCGCCACTTTCGATGGCTACCTGCGCCCAAATGGCAAAGTGGGCACGCGCAACTACCTGGCCGTGGTATCCACGGTGAACTGTTCGGTAACGGTTTCCCGCGCGGTAGCCGCGCACTTCCAAAACAGCGGTTTACTGGGCGACTACCCAAATATCGACGGTATCGTTGCCCTGGGACACGACAGCGGCTGCGGCATGTCCACCTCCGGGGAGGGCTACCAGACACTGCTGCGCACGTTGCACGGCTATATCCGCCATCCCAATTTCGCCGGTGTGCTGCTGATTGGCCTCGGCTGTGAAGCGATGCAGATCAGCAGCATGATGCGCGAAACCGGCCTGCAGGAGAGCGACGCTTTCCAGGTAATGACCATTCAGCAGCTCGGCGGAACCCGTGCCGCGATTGAAGCCGGTATCGAGCGCCTCACCGCCATGCTGCCGGCGGCCAATGCCTGCCAGCGCCAGCCGGTGCCGGCTTCAGAACTGACCCTGGCGGTGCAATGCGGTGGCAGTGATGCCTATTCCGGCATTACCGCCAACGCAGCCCTCGGTGCCGCCGCGGACATACTGGTGCGCAATGGCGGTACCGTGATCTACTCGGAAACACCGGAAATCTACGGGGCCGAACACCTGCTGACCCGCCGCGCCGCCACCCCTGCGGTTGCACAGAAATTAGTGGATCGTATTCACTGGTGGGAAAAGTACACCAGCATGAATGGGGTGGAACTCAACAACAATCCATCCCCGGGCAACAAGGCGGGTGGCCTTACCACCATCGCCGAAAAGTCGCTCGGCGCGCAGGCGAAAGGCGGTACCACCGCACTGCAGGATGTTTACCTCTATGCAGAACAGGTGCGCAAGAAAGGCCTGGTGTTTATGGACAGCCCCGGTTTCGACCCGGTATCGGTTACCGGCCAGGTTGCCAGCGGAGCAAATGTAGTCTGCTTTACTACCGGCCGCGGCTCGGCCTTTGGTGGCAAGCCGGTGCCCAGTATCAAGCTGGCCAGCAATTCCATGCTGTTTGAGCGCATGCGCGAGGATATGGACGTGGATTGCGGAGGTATTCTCGACAAACGTTATTCCGTAGCGGAATGCGGTGAGAACATTTTCCAGTATGTTCTTTCCATCGCTTCCGGCGAGCGCAGCGCGAGTGAAAAGCTCAACTACGGCGACAACGAATTCGCGCCCTGGCATATCGGTGCCGTGGTTTGACACTCGAGCGCCATAAAAAACCGGCTTTTGGCCGGTTTTTTATGGCAGTGCTCTACAAATTTCACAAAGCATCGCGACAGGGTAAACAGATCGTTACTGACAGAGCGCAGGTTTACTTCCAGCAGATCGCAACCTCATCTCCATACCCGCGAGAAAGCATTCAACGCTCTTCGGGTACTTTCCCCAACAAAACAATAATCAGTGTCGCCAGCGGCCCGAAGATCAGGCTGATGATCCACCAGAAAAGTCCGCTGCGATTTTTGCCCTGCGCCAGACCCGCATTGATAAGCGAGAGCGTGCCCCAGCCAACCAGCCACTCCCGGGATTGAATCATTACCTGATACTCTTCCATGGTTTCACTCCTCACAGTTTCTGCGCCGCTGTCAAAGCACATTAAAAGCAAGGCGCTTCGGGAGCGCCTTGCAGGGCTGCTATTCCGCTCTGAGCCTTAGTTGTCCAGCAGGAATCTGGCAATGGTGCGAACGCCGTGGCCTTTGGCACCCTGGGCCCACTGGTCGTTGGCCGCGGGGGAATAGGAGGCCGACAGGTCCATATGTACCCACGCGCGCCCTTCGTCGCGAACGAAGCGCGCCAGGAACGCCGCGGCAGTCGAAGCACCCGGGCTGCCGTCGATGCCAATATTGGCTATTTCCGCAAAGCCGGAAGGAATCTGCTCCAGGTGGAACTTCTCCAGCGGCAGGCGCCAGGCTTTTTCATTTTCCAGGCGTGCGGCATCCAGCACCTTCTGCGCCATTTCATCTTCGAAGCTCAGTACCGAGTTGTAATCCCGGCCCACGGCCATTTTGGCGGCACCGGTCAGGGTTGCGGCATCGAGGATATAGCGCGGGTTTTCTTCACTGGCCGCAATCAGGCCGTCCGCCAGCACCAGACGCCCTTCCGCGTCCGTATTGAGGATTTCAGCAGTGACGCCATTTTTGTAGTGGATGATATCGCCGAGTTTGAACGCGGTACCGGAAATCAGGTTTTCCGCACAGCACAGGTACAGCTTGATACGCTTCTGCAGTCCCCGCGCTATCGCCAGCGCCAGGCCGCCGCTGACCATGGCCGCGCCGCCCATATCGGACTTCATGGTAGCCATGCCGGCAGAGGGCTTGATGCTGTAGCCACCGGAATCAAAGGTGATGCCCTTGCCCACCAGACAGATATCCACCGGCGCGTCGGCATTGCCCGTCGGGTTGTAGTCGAGCTGCAGCATGACCGGTTCGCGCACACTGCCGCGGCCCACATTGTAGATACCGGCAAAGCCTTCCTGCACCAGTTCATCGCCCGCGACTATGCGATAGCTCACCGCATCCGGGGCCAGCTGCTGCAACATATCGGCCGCGCTCTCGGCAAGGGCACGGGGGGAGACGGTTTCCGGGCTGCCGTTGGTGATTTCCCGCACCCACAGGCTCGCGGCCTTGCGGGCCTCCAGTTCCTTGAGGTCCTCGCCATTATCCAGCCCCCAGGCAAATGTGCTCTTGCGGTTGGGGTTGTAATAGCCCGCCCAGAAACTCCAGCGACTCTCGATATCCCAGTTGGCGCCAGTCAGTTCGACGTCGGTGACGCCCATGCCGTCGAGGCGACGGGCAGCCCGCTGCACCGCGACCAGGGTGCCGCCAGTGGCCTCGGTCGCGTGGATGCGCGCCTCGTTATCACTGAAGCTCAGGAGCGCATTCTTGCCCCATTGTGCCGCCGCCGCGGTGGTTTCCAGCCGTACCTGCATCGCTGTTGTCATCTGTACACCTTGATGTTTTGGAGTGTGTTAAGGCATTGATATGGGGGCCAGTTTAGCATCGCACAAGTGGTCGTTTGCGCCAGCGGTGATACTGCCGATAAACTCGAAGGACTGAATTTACGTTTACAGGGAAGTAACCATGGGCGAGTCCTGCAACTACCACTCCGGTGCCCACAGCGTTTGGCACTGCCAGCCATGCCACAGGGGCTACTGCACGGATTGCGTACCCGGCGCGGCAGACAACTATTACAAATCCACCCCCAAGTGCGTGCTGTGTAACCAGCGCCTGAGCAATGTGGGGGCGAGTAACAAGGCGCAGCCATTCTGGCAAATGGCGCCATTCTTTTTTCGCTACGGGCTGGCAGCGGGGCCGCTGAGCATATCGGCGATCGCCGCGGTGGCCGCGCTGGCCATGACCGGGCTCGGGTTGATCTCGATCGTTGTCATTGTGGCGGTGACTGCACTGGTGATCCGCTACAACCTGCTGGTCATCGAACAGCTGGCCAGGGGCCAGCTGCAGGCACCGACCTACGGCGACGCACAGGACGGGCGCAGCTGGGCGATGCTGGGCAAGGTGATCGGGATGATCCTGATCGCCGGTGGGGCCGGTGTGCTGATGGCGGGGCTCGGGGAGGGTGCGGTGCAGGTTTACTCCATCGCACTGTCGTTGCTGGCACCCGCGGCAATGATCGTGCTGGCGCTTGAGCACAGCCTGCGTGCCGCGGCAAATCCGCTCAAGTTGCTGCAGTTCACGCTGATTATCGGCTGGCCCTATTGGCTGCTATGGCTTTCCACCAGCGCGGTTTCCGCAGCGCCTGGCTACCTGCTGCCGATCGTGGCAGAAAGACTTCCGGAGTGGATGCTGCTGCCGGTGTTTGGCTTTGCCACCAGTTATTTTTCCATCGTCACCAGTGCCATGATGGGTTACATCTGCCTGACACGGCAGCAGAAACTGGGCGTCAGCGCGGTTATTGATGACGAAGAATTCCTAGAGGAAAAGGAGTTTGAGCGGCGCAAGGCGCTGGCCGATGCGCGGATTCTGCTGCGGGAGAGCCGCGGCGAGGAGGCCCGCAAGAAACTGGTGACGGCCCTGCGCCAGCACCCCAGCGATATTGCCCTCAACGACCGGTATTACCGGCTACTGCTGGCCATCGACGACAAAAAAGCCCTGCGTGAACTGGGACCACACCTGCTGGAGCGGTTTGTGAATCTCGGCCAGGCGCACAAGGCAGCGGAGCTGTACCTGACCCACAGCGCAACCCAGGGCGCTCCTGTGATCGACAAGTCCCTGCTGCGCCACCAGCTGGCCGAGGCGCTGTATCACCAGCACCAGTTCAAGCCGGCGCTGGCACTCATCAACAACCTGCACAAGAGCGACCCGGACTACACGCGCCTGGATACGGCCTACCTGCTGCTGGCCAAAATCTATATGGACGGATTTAACCGCACGGACAATAGCCGGAAACTGCTGACCTTTGTGCTGCAGAAGTTTCCCAACAGCCGCGTTACCGGTGAGGCGAGGCAACTGCTGAAGATTCTCGCCGCAGAAGCGCCAGCCACAGCCTGACCGCCCCGCGGCGCGTTTACTGCGCCGCCGCCAGAACAGAAGCCTGAGCCAGTGCCACTGCTCGCCGAGCGCGCTCTTCATCACCACAGCGGCGGTAGTGGTTTACCAGTCCCTGCGCCAGTCGCGCCATCAGCGGGTGCCGCTGCTGGCGCGCCACCAACCGTTGCAGCAACTCTTCCACCAGCGCCCAGTCTTTTTCCTGTGCCGCACGCTGTGCCAGCACCAGACTGATTTTAACCGTCAGCGCGCGCGGCACCGCGGTGCGCCCGAGATAATCCCTTACCCCCTGCGCGATGGGCACAAAGTCGCCACCGGGCTTTTGTGCCAGCGCAAACAGCGCCATACAGGCGCGATGATGCGCCTCGGAATTGGGCGCCAGCGCAGAGAGCTCGATGCCCTTGTGGATTAACGGCAGGGATTCTGGGTGTTGGCGGATCACCGCGGCGGCGGCCTGCCCCGCTTCCAGCAACTTGCCGTGATTCTGCATGGACTCGATACGCGCCAGTGCCAATTGCGCCGGGGACGGCGGCAGGTCTTCCTCGACATGCAGGGTTTCCGCTGGACGCAGGCGGATCAGCAGCATGGTAGCGGCAAAACCGGCCACCAGCCCGCCGAAGTGCGCCCAGTAGGCAATGTTGTCACTGCCAAACAGGTACCCGAAGACTTCCTTGCCGAGCCACAGCGGCAATACCAGCAACGCCGGCGCGCTGAACTCGCCAAATGCAAAACCCAGGGTGTAGAAGAAACGCAGCCGGCGCACCCCGTAAACCGCGACGAACATGCCCATAACTGCAGACACCGCCCCGGATGCGCCAATCACCGGCATCCGGCTACCAGCCTCCACCAGGCAGTGCAGTCCCGCCGCCGCCAGGCCGCCCAGCAGGTAAAGCCCGATAAACCAGCGCGCCCCGAGGGCCAACTCCACCGAGAGGCCAAACAACAGCAGGAAGATCATATTCCCCAGTAGGTGATCCCAGCCGCCATGCAGGAACATGTGCCCGAACAGGCCCTGAACAGTCGGCTCCGCCGGGGTCAGGCCGTAGGCAAAACTGGAGAGCCGATCCCGCAACCCGGCAAATTCCCGCCGTTGCTGCAGCCACTGCTGCTCACCTTCGGCCTGCAACCGCGGCAATAACCAATGGTGAAACTCGTGGCTCCACAATAGCTGCTGGTATATGAATTCTTCGCCCGCCCCCTGGGCCTGGGTACGCCACTCCGGGTGCTCCAGGTCGACAAACTCGAAGAAGCGGCGCTCCTCCAGTTCGGGCAATTCACTGTCGAAATAAAAATCTTCCGCCTGCTGCCAGCGGGCCTCGTCGCCCCCCTGATAGAGCACGAATACCAGCAGGTTGATGACGATCAACGCAAAACACACCAGAGGCGGTCGCCGCCAGTCGGGTTTGTTCTGGATAGGAATGATCAGCACAGACGCGTCCCTGAGGAATTTTTAGTCAGGGCCCAGAATACAGGTCGCGGCGCGGATCACCAACAGTCGGCGCGCGGCCAGTGGCCTAATGACCGGGAGCGCTTCCGGATTCACCGCCGGCGCCGTCATCCCCGCCTCCCGCGTCATCGGAGCCGTCACCGGCGCCCTCATCGCCATGCCAGTCCTCGACACCTGCAGAGCCGGCGTGGGGAACTGAAATACTCTCGCTGTGCGACGTCGCCACACCCGGCACCGGCGGGCCCCAGCTGCGCACATGGACATCCCGCTGCGGAAAGGGAATCTCGATGCCGCGCTCGTCAAACTCCCGCAGCAGTTCCAGGTTGTACATGGCAGCCAGGTCACCCAGGGAAGAAACCGCATTGCTGTTCACCCATACCACCAGCTTGAAATCCAGCGAGCTGTCGCCAAAGCCGGTGAGCCACACTTCGGTCTTGCGCTGCCAGTTGCTGAAGGTCACCGGTACCCGCTCTGCCGCCTGCATGGCCGCCTCGCGCACCACCTCCGGGTCAGTACCATAGGCCACGCCGAACGGCACATGGATGCGCCGCACCGGGTCTTCCAGCGTGTGGTTGGTCACCCGCCCGGTGACAAACTCTGAATTGGGCACCAGGATGTCCACATTGTCGCGGGTGGTGATGCGGGTCGAGCGCACATTGATGTCGCGGATGCGCCCGAACACCCCGGACTCCAGTTCCACCAGATCCCCGACCCGCAACGGCTGCTCAAACAGCAGGATAATGCCGGAGATAAAATTGGAAAAAATCGCCTGCATGCCGAAACCCAGGCCCACCGACAGGGCCCCGGCAATCAGGGTCAGCTTGGAAGTATCCAGGCCCACCATGCTGAGCACGATCAGAAAGGTGATCAGTACGATACAGTAGTTGAACACCCGCTCCAGGTTGTAGGCGACATGCTCACTGGTGCGCTTGCGCCGCACCATGCGACGGAAAAACCACGCCAGCAGGCGCGACACCGCCCAGGCGCCGATGATCACCAGAATCATCTGCGCGATATCCCGCAGGGTGATCGGCTGTTCACTGATGGTGAACAGCTTGTAATTGGCAAGCTTGCGCCAGCTGTTGCGTATATCCCTCAGCTGGTGGCCAATCTGATCCCCCAGCGTCTGCCACCAGCCCTGCTGGCGCTGGTAAACGTAGAGCTGCGCATTTTCGTAGCGCTGTACATCGTTGATCAGGTCGCCCACTCGGCTGAGACCGCTGTCGACCTTTTCAAACTGGCGCCACCATTTATTCATGCTTTTAGCGTCTTCGCCGGCCCAGGCGACAATCTGCCGCTGGCGAATATTCAACTGCCGGGTCAGGTTCTCACGGATACTCTGGGTTTTTGGAACCAGATCCTTGCTCAGCGACAGCTCCTGCTTTTTTGCATCCGGCTGCAGCACGCTGTTCATTGCCAGCAGCAGTTCCTGCTTGCGCAGTTCGAGACGGTTGGCCAGCGCCTCGACGCTGTAATTCATGATCTTGATCTGTTCCTGAAGGGTCACCGTGGCATCGGAGGTTTCAAAGATAAGGTTTTGCGCCGCACTGCGCTCTTTGGCCAGCTCCTCCAGTGTGCCCTTTTCCGCGCTCTGAGCTTTCTGCAGGCGCTTGTCAGCCTCCTCACTGTACTGAAGTTCATCGAGCATGCGCTTCAGTTCGGTGTCGGCAAATTTCAGTTCGTCGCCCCACGCGGTGAGCTGCTCGCGCAGCATCCGCTGCTCTTCCAGCGTCTGCAAATGGGCGATCTGGGCATAAAACAGTGCGACCGTCGCCACCAGATGGTCGGCGTCTTTCTTGCCGATATCCCGCAGCTCCAGCACCTTTTCCCGCAGGCGGCTGAGTGACTGGGCGACGCTCTCATCCATCTGCGACATTTCCAGCTGCAGCCCGTTATAGCGCTGCCGGCCGCGCGCAACACCGGCGTCGGCCTGCGCCCACTGCAGGATGCTCGGTGTGTCAGGAAACTCCACATCCTGCAATACACCCACTTTTTTCAGCTGCTCACGCTTGACCCAGGTATTGCGGATGCCATCGATGCGCACGTTGACCGAGGCAACCTGCTTGGCCAGATCTTCCTCCTCCGGCAGGTTTTTACTCCACTCCCGCCAGGCCTTGTCCACGTCCGCCAGCCACTGCTTGCGCTGATCCGGCTTGGCGTCCGGCCAGCCTGTCCACCAGTCGGCCGCGAGGTTATCGAAATCGGGGATGACGGGAGAAAATTCTTTCGGCGCAGAACCGGGCAGCTGCGCCGAGGCCGCGGCGGCCAGCAACATGAACAGGGTCACACACGCGCACAGCAGGCACTGGCGGAGGAGGCTACCGGGGTGGAAAAGTTCTCGGGTGGGAATGACGACCATCGACGTCCCTGTTCAGGCAGTTGTACGCGTGCCACTGACCGGCCCTGGCTATGGCCGGCCGCAGCAAAGCCGCGCGCCTTTCTTGAGCAAGCAGATCCAGAGAATACAGATTCCTTTCCTGTTCACCGGGCCGCACGACCTTCACACAGTGTAGATGAGCAGGCGAAGCGCTTATCGGGGCTCGAAACGCTGAATGCAATCGCGATAGGCGCGCCGGTATAGCCGCAGGCGCTGGCTTTCCAGGCTACTGCCTCGCCGGGCAGCGGTGGCCGCCTGTTCGCGGCAGGCGCTCTCCAGCAGAGCGCGGTCGTCATAGCGCTCGCCGGCAGAATCATAATCCGGTCGAACATTTGCGTAGGGTCGTCCCGGGCGGCGGCGCGGATCGCGATAGACGCCGCGACGCTCGGATTCCACCAGAGGCACGACTTGCTCGTCATCGACTGCAGGAGGCGGGTACGCACGGGGGATACCGATGCGCTCTTTGAGCTTCTCGGCCTCGAGCTCTGCCTCGTAACCGTACAGGCGATCTTCATAGGCGCCAACAATAGCGCCGCCGCCGTAATAGCGCCGCCACTGGTAGGGTGGCGTAGTGACGGTATAGGTGCCGCGACGGGGGTCGAAACGATAGAAGGTTCCGGTGCCGCTGAGATAAAAGCGCTGCCCGTCTATGTCGAATCCGGCACTGCCATAGGGCAGAAAATTCAGCCTCGCCCCCAGCGGCGGCTCCACCCGCAGATATCCGTCATCCTCGCGCCGGTAAAAATAGCCACCCGTGTAATAGTACGTCTGGCCACTCAGCTGCAGTTTCGTTGCCGACTCCGGCAGCGAACGCAACCGGTTGGGATCGCGCTGATAATCGTCGGTCGCCTCCAGGCTTGACTGGCCAGAGGACTGGGCCTGCGCACCGGCACAGAAAACCAATAGAAGAAGAATCACAAGGAAATGTCGGGCAAGCGCCATGACCACCTCAGTACAACTTGGTCAGGTAGTATCATCGCCCCCGCGGAAAAGACTGCAGTCTGCAGTTAAGCAGCACCGCACAGCCACTGCCGCCTCCCCGCAGGCAGGCGGCAACGGCTGCACAATGCTAAAAAGGGTAGTCGGCAGCGCCGCCCTCTCTCATGAGACCGGCGATTTGTGTCATAGCGCACAAGCACTTCATTGTAGCTCCGCACTTGTGGCACACAGCCGACTACACCCTTAGTCTAGTATCGCTGAGCCCAATTCAAAATAACGATTGGCCTCAGCGCATCATGCACTCGGGTGTCAGGACGACCCCGAGCGACTTGCGCAGGAATTGCCGAAAGATCAGCGCAGACCGGCGATAACGTCGCGCAGCTTGCTCACGATCGCATCGATTTCGTGGGTTTCGATGATCAGCGGCGGCGACATGCACAGCGCATCGCCGATACCGCGCGCCATCACACCCGCTTCCCACGCCAGTGCCGACGCCTTGGCCCCAAACTTGCCCTTGAGGTTTTCCGGCGCGCGCAGTTCGATCGCGCCGACAAGACCGTAATTGCGCACATCGATGACATTGTCGAGATCAGCCAGGCTGTGCAGGGCATTTTCCCAGTACTTACCGATGTCGCCAGCGGCACGGGTCAGCAGCCCTTCGCGCTCGTAGATATCCAGCGTCGCCATACCGGCCGCACAGGCCACCGGATGCGCCGAGTAGGTATAACCGTGGAAAAACTCCACCATGCCTTCCGCCGCTGCGTCGACCACGGTGTTGTAGATCTTGTCGTTCACGAACACCGCACCCAGCGGCACGGTGGCATTGGTGATGCCTTTTGCGGACGTGATCATATCCGGGGCCACACCGAATTCCTGCGACGCAAACGGCGAACCGGTACGGCCCCAACCGGAAATCACCTCGTCAAAAATCAGCAGCAGATCGTGCTTGTCGCAGATCTCGCGCAGGCGCTGCAGGTAACCCTTCGGCGGCAGCACCACACCACCGGCACCGGAGAATGGCTCCACGATCACCGCGGCAATCTGATCCGCACCGTGGAAGGCCACCAGACGCTCCAGGTCTTCCGCCAGTTCCACCCCGTGCTCCGGCAGGCCCTTGCTGAAGGCATTGCGCTCAATATCCAGCGTATGGCGCATGTGATTCGCCTTCACCGGCTGGCCAAAACTCTGGTAGTTGGGTGCGATACCGCCGACAGAAATACCACCGAAGTTAACCCCGTGGTAACCCTTCTCGCGGCCGATAAACATGGTGCGGCTGCCCTTGCCACGCGCGCGCTGGTACTGCAGCGCGATCTTCAGCGCAGACTCCACCGCTTCGGAACCGGAGTTGCCGAAGAACACCTTGTTCAGGCCGTCGGGGGTGTACTGCACCAGGCGCTCGGAGTATTCGAAGCTCAGTTCGTGGCCAAAATTGAAAATGGAGCTGTAATCCAGCTTCAGAGCCTGCTGGTGAATCGCATCGGCAATTTCGCTGCGGCAGTGACCGGCGTTGGAACACCACAGGCCTGCGGTAGCGTCAATGATCTTGCGGCCGGATTTTTCAAACAGGTAAATGCCTTCCGCACGCTCAACAATACGCGGCGCCGCCTTGAAAGAGCGGTTTGGGGTGAAGGGCATCCAGAATGCATTGGTATTCAGTTCGGACATGACTCGCTCCGAGTTCATTAAGTAATTTTCAATGTTTTTCTGACGCAGTAACCGGGTCAGAAACGAAGGCGAAGCACCGGGGATCGGTTTACAGCGGTTTCGAAAAACGATCCCCGGCGCTTTGCCGCTACAACAGGTCTTGGACAGTCAGCGGGTCGCGACCAGGCTCAAACCCCGTAACAGCAGTACTTGGTCTCGTAGAATTCGGCCATGCCTTCGACGCCGCCTTCGCGGCCGATGCCGGATTCCTTGATGCCACCAAACGGCGCCACTGTGGTGGAGAAAACACCCGCATTGCAGGCCACCATGCCGTACTCCAGCGCCTCGACCACGCGATTCGCCCTGTGGATGTTTTCACTCATCACATACGCCGCCAACCCGAACGGCGTATTGTTGGCGCGCTGGATCACTTCCTCTTCCTCGCGGAACTTCTGCACCACCGCCAGCGGGCCGAAAATCTCCTCATGGGAAATACGCATCGCGTCATCCACATCCGTCAGCAGCGTCGCCGCGTAATAGTTCTCACCGTTCGGCAGGAAATCACCGCCCAGGCGCAGCTTCGCGCCATTGGCCACTGCCTCTTCCACCAGACCGTGCACGCGATCCACCGCGCGGCGGAAAATCAACGGCCCCAGTGTAGTGCCTTCCTCAAGGCCGTGACCCGCCTGCAGCTTCTCAATCGCCGCCGCCAACTTATCCACAAACGCATCGTGCACCGACTCCTGCACATAAATGCGGTTGGTAGAGACACAGGTCTGACCTGCGTTGCGGAACTTGGTCGCCATGCATGCGGTTACCGCCATATCAATATCCGCATCGTCGAACACGATAAACGGCGCATTACCGCCCAACTCCATGGACATCTTCTTCACCGTACTCGCGCACTGCGCCATCAGCAGCTTGCCCACCGGCGTCGAACCGGTGAAGGTAAACTTGGCCACGCGCGGATCCTGGGTCAGCACCCTGCCGATGGCCGCGGAATCGGATCCCACCACCACGTTCAGCGTACCCGCCGGCAGACCCGCCGCTTCACCCAGGGCACACAGCGCCAGGGCCGACAGCGGCGTCTCGCTCGCCGGTTTCACCACCACGGTGCAGCCTGCGGCCAGCGCCGGCCCCGCCTTGCGGGTGATCATCGCGTTGGGGAAGTTCCACGGGGTGATGCAGGTCACCACACCCACCGGCTGGCGGATGGTGGAGAGGCGCATGCCCGCATTGTGCGTCGGAATGGTCTGGCCGTAGGCGCGGCGACACTCCTCAGCAAACCATTCAATGAAAGAGGCGCCGTAATCGATCTCGCCCAGGGCTTCCGCCAGCGGCTTGCCCTGCTCCAGGGTCAGCAGGCGCGCCAGGTCTTCACGGTTATCCACAATCAGCTGGTACCAGCGCTTCAGTATCGCCGCGCGCTCGCCGGCGGTCTTGCGGCTCCAGGCCGGGAAGGCCGCATGGGCCGCGGCCACCGCCTGCTCGGCGTCAGCGGCGGTGCCATCGGCGATTTCCGCCAGCACCTTGCCGGTTGCCGGGTCAGTAACCGCCAACTTCGCGGCGCCATCCCGCCACTGGCCCTCGATATAGTTTTGGGTTTTCAACAATTGGTTATTGTTCAGTTCCATCGAATACCCCTTAAAAATCACTGATTTCAACGTATGCAGGGATTCTGGACCGGGTATTCAGCCGCGAATAGTAGAATTTTTGAAACTAAAATTTACCAAAACCAAACTTTGCGCTAACGTCCCTGCCAATACTCACAAGTGGTGACGCCCGTGGCCTCAAAATCCAGCCCCAACCCCAAACAACCCGCCAAGTCCGCCCTTTCCGGGCGCATGAGCGATATGGATCTCCGCCTGCTGCGGGTCTTTCGCGAAGTGGTGCACGCGGGCGGCCTGGCGCCTGCGGAAGTGGCGCTGAATATCAGCCGCTCCACCATCAGCGTGCATCTGAGCGACCTGGAGACCCGCCTCGGTATGCAGCTGTGCCTGCGCTCGCGCGGCCGTGCCGACTTCAAGCTCACCCCGGAAGGCGAAGCCCTGTTCCAGGCCATCGAAGAGCTGGACGGCCATCTCGCCCAGTTCAAGAGCCAGGTCAACGCCATCCAGTCGCAACTCACCGGGGAGCTGCGCATCGTATTGCCCGACGATGTCCTCGATATCCCCCAGCTGAATTTGCCCACAACCCTCGCGCGCCTGCGCGAGCGCGCGCCGCAGCTGAAGCTGAATGTACAGCTCGCTGCGCCCCAGGAACTCGAGCTGGAAATCCTCGCTGGCCGCGCCGATGTGGGCATCAACCCACTGCATTCACGCCGCCCCGGCCTCAGCTACCAGCCATTGTTCAGCCACCAGTCGATGCTCTACTGCGGTGCCACCCACCCCTGCGCCATGGATCCCAACCTGCCGGAGGAAACCCTGACCGAACAGGAACTCGCGGCCCCCAGCCACGCGGTACTTTCTGGCGCGGCGCACCTGTACCGCCTGTTCCCCAACCGCTCCACTGCCAACCACATGGCCGCGCGGCTGGCGATGATCCTGTCCGGAAAGTTCATCGGTTTCCTACCGCAATACTTGGCACATCAGTACCTAGAGAATGGCCAATTGGTAACACTGTTCCCACAACGTTTCTGTTATCAGATACAAAATGCGGTTACATTCAAAAGCAGTGCGGCAGAGCAGCCCAAGGTAAGATTGTTTTTGGAGGAGTTGGTAGTGAAAGCGTAGATAGAGATGTTCCTATATATGCCCAAGAGCATGTACCCGCAAACAGATATGGTGATACATCCGCTCACTACTGAATAAACCGCTAAGTTCTATTGAGGTTAGGAAATGGCGGCTTTGGCCAGGACACTGGTATTACACGAAACGCCGTTAAATTCAGCATAAACATGAATATTGAGCTAGCGACCACAGAGGACCCGGCGAAAATACTTTACCTTCAAAAAGTCGCGTATCAGTCGAAAACTGTTTTGAATGATGACTTCAACGCTCCCCGTTAAATAAAACATAAAAACAGCTCAAAATAGAGCTTCGCTCTGGATTCCCCTTTCTCAATTAAGGAAGCGGAATGGTCAAAGCAGACCCTCATTGAAGAAGCAAAGGCCCGCGAGCAAGCCACCTTAATGCGGGCCAGAGCCAAAGTCACCCTTGCCGAAGCAGAGGACAAGGCAAACGTTGCTCATGCAAAGGCAGAGGGTTTGGCAGATATAAAAAGAGCCAAGGCAGTGGCCGAGGCGAACAGGATTATCGGGGAATCTCCCAAGAACAATGAGGAATACCCACGCTATATATGGATAAAGGGCCTTCAAGAAGGCAAAGGCGAGAGAATATATATTCCCACAGAAGCCGGGCCTCCCATCCTTGAAGCGGGGAAAGCAGGCGAGACTGATCGGTGAATTTTAGCGAGTACGCATGGCTGCCACTGGCGACAGCCGTGCTGTTGTCGTTGGAAGCACCCGTAGATTCGCTGTAAATATTAGGACATACAAACCAAAATCAAATCGTCATAAGGAATTGACTCAATGAAACCTTTCTGGGTAATCCTCCTTGCCCTAATATGCACTTCTGCCATTGCCGAGCAGACAAATATCGCTGCTGATTCATTCCAAAAGTTGAAAACGCTCGTCGGAGATTGGAATAAAGAGGGCAGCGATGGGGAAACTTTTTACATTTCATTTCATCTCAGCGCCAATGGTAGCGTACTAGTTGAAAACTGGGTCTACAAAGGCGCATCGCATTCCATGACGATGTACCACCTAGATGGTGAAAACCTGCTTGCTACACATTATTGTCCCCAAGGCAACCAACCCAGACTAAAGCTGAAAAGTTCAGGCAACATAAATGCCCCCTCATTCGAATTCCTTGATGCAACTAATCTTGATAGCTTACAGGCCAACCATCAGAACTGGCTGGAATTTGAATTCATAGATGAAAACACGATATCCAGATCTGAGAGTTACATTAAGTCTGACAAGTCAACACACTCTAAAATTAGACTTTCAAGACGATCAATACAGGAGTAGAAGTGGCTTTTTTTCATACTTGCGGAAAGGTGAGTCAGCAACAAACTGATACAGACATTCCAACCTCATTAACTTGGCAGCACTAAAAGGACCTTCATGCGCATTCAAAAGTGGACATCCAAATTTTCGGCAAACCTATGAATTCAAGGTTTATATAGCACTGATCAATACACTAAAAAACACTTTTACAACCCCAGTTGTATCCCAATCATGAAAGAAACCTACCTTTTAATCAGCGTGGGCATCGCTCTCATTGTCGGTCTTATCGCTGACATGAAAGAACATCGCCGCACCCTCGCTACTGGCCAACAAACTGACTATTCCAGCTATCAGGTTAGCGATAGCATAATGATCCTGAGTCCGTTTTTAGCATTTTTTTACACCGACAACTTCTGGCTTGTATCCGCATCTCTTATGATGATCATTCTTAGCGGAATGATAGCCCAGAGGCTACTGCATCGTCTTAATCAACTTAGGACAGGACCAGAACTGTTGCTCTACCAATTGCCAGGACAGGCAATAATAGTTCTGCTGATATATTGGCTGGTAGTGCAAGATGGTAAGGCCATTGTAGATTTATCCAATAAAACCGCCGCTACTTCCGAGCCAGCTGCCTCTAACTTCGCCTGGCTGTCCTGGTGGCCATACGCTATTTACGGCGCGCTTGTCTTAGCCAACACATTGCATTACTCAGAAAAAAAGGAGGGAATGTCGCTTTTTACTGTATTTGCTGCATTCAACATTTTACCGTTTTTTACCCACAGTTTTTGGCTATTTTGGCTGTTAGGAATTATTGGATTTTTCATAATCCTTTCGAACAAAGCAAAAACCTGGGGAACTGGCGCTGGTGCAGCATCAGCATTCTTTCTCTTTTATATTCTAGCCGCAGGCTTCAGCGCCACAATCAAACTCGGTCTGCGCTTCTTCGGTCTGGGATAAGGCAGCAATTAATCACATTTATAACGCGCCAACAAGCGGCAAAAAATCTAAAACACAGGAAGCCTTCAAAAATAAGGAGAAGGAATGAAAAACCAAACAAAATTAGAAGATCGATAAGCAGAGTTAGATATGGATGTAGAAATAGAGATCAATGGAACGATCACCGAACATGAAATTTTAAAACTGTACCGGGCCAACAAATGGTCATCCGCCGAAAAGCCTGACCGGCTCATCCCAGCCCTGCGCAACTCGCATACACTGGTCACGGCACGGGTTTCAGGTGTACTGGTCGGCGTTGGCAACGCCATCTCCGACGGCCATCTGGTGGTGTACTATCCCCATATGCTGGTTGACCCGGCGTTTCACGGTAAAGGTGTTGGCCGCAAAATGATGCAGGCAATGCAGGACATTTATGGTGATTTTCACCAGCAAATGCTGACTGCAGATGGTGATGCTATCGAGTTTTACAAGGCGCTTGGCTTTGAAAGGGCAGGCAACACCGAGCCGATGTGGGTTTACGCCGGGGACGAGCACTAAGACCGCTCTGTCGACAATTGGTCACTCACAAACTGGATCATTCAATTTTCGGTGATTTTAACACTCTTCGACGTCTTGACATTAGGCATCACTGAACTGCGTTATTTCGTTGGATGCGGCTAGAATACCAACCCCGGCACCAATTTTTATAGACACTATCCTGGTAGATGTATGTACATACCTAAAGCCTTCCAGCAGGAAGACCCGGCGCTATTGGATCAGCTGATTCGTGACTTTCCTTTCGGAACCCTGGTCACTCACACCGAGTCCGGTCTGGACGCGCAACACCTGCCATTTTTGCTCACAGGGGACAAAGGAAATAAAGTGCTTAAGGCACATATTAGCAAAGGCAATCTGCTGTGGAAGCAAGCCCAAGAGGGCAGTGAAATACTTGCCATTTTTCATGGCCCAAATGGCTACGTATCCCCAAACTTTTACCCGACCAAGCAGGAGAGCGGCAAAGGCGTACCTACCTGGAATTATGCCGTGGTACACGTAAAGGGTCGCGTGCGCTTTATTCAGGATTCAGAGTGGATTAGAGCACTAATCGACGAGTTGACTGTACAACACGAGGCCAGCCAGGATAGCCCCTGGTCTACCGCTGATGCGCCGGTCGGCTACATCGAAAAAATGCTACCTGCGATTGTCGGGCTGGAAATAGAGGTAATTTCAATCGCCGGCAAGTGGAAACTCAGCCAGAACCAGCCGCAACAGAATCAACTGGGCGTTATCACTGGACTGGCAATGCAGGCGCAACCTCAAGAATTAACCCTCGTCGGGCTGATGCAAAGCCAGCTCAAAAAAGAACAAGCTACAGAGTTTTAGCGTTCTGCCTGCTGGGCACAATACAATTGTGCCCAGCCAATCCTATTGACCGCTTACTCCCTTTCCGCCAGCTCTCCTCCCGGGCTGGCTGCGGAAGGGGAGCTTTCCGGTACTACAAACATCCCGTCCCAATACTGCGACCATTCCGGGCCGGGGATAACATCTGCATACTGCATACCGTAAAACACGGCTTCTTTCGGGTTGCGCCCTACCAGTTCATCAATGGCTGCCCGCCCAAGGAACACAGCGCCTTTTTCGGCTTGCGCCTGCTGCTGAATAACAGTCTTTTCCACATAGGGCTGGGGGCGCGACTCAATGGCTTTTACCTGCATATCCACAAAACTGCGATAGCGACCCTCACTGGCGGCGATATGCGCCTGGTACATATCATCTCCATGACGGCGGCGCAGCAGGCTGCCCAGATTGTCGTAGCGGTGCGGCACCGTGCCGGCGTAGTTCAGGTGTACGTAATGCCCCCAAACGATGATCTTTTCGCCTTTGAGCTGGTTGTCCAACAGCCACTGCACATTGTCGGCCATGGCAATGTCGTTTTCGTCCTGACGGCGCTGTCCCCAGAGATTCTGGGCAACCATCGCAATACCGTGGATGAGCCGCGCCGCATAGTCCGCTCGCGCGTAACCCTGGCCCTGAAGATCTGCCTGGTTTAGCGCAGCCATCAAACGATGGCTGGTATGCACATACTGCAGCTTCTCCTCTTCGGTGGTCTTCCCGGCATTGCGGGCAAGTACTTGCTGCGTTAGCGCCAGGTATCCTTGCCAATCCACACTTTTACTCAGTTCGGGAGCAAAGCGTTCTGACGAGGCTTTGATAAAAGATCCCACACCGGCCAGTGAATACTCACCACTGAGGCGGCCATCGAAACCCGCCAGCTCCAGTGGGCGCTCACTTTTGCGCTGTGCGTCTATGTAATCAAAAAGCGCATTCACCGGCTCACTGTTTGCGTACATGTAAAAAATATTGCCCGGTGCCTGGCTGCGAATGGATTTCTCCGGCTGCTGCCAGATCTGCGCCACGTCGTACAAGCCGCTTTCCAGCACCAGTGCGCCGAAGCCCTTGTGCTGGTGCAGATATCGCACCAGACGCGCTTTGAGCGCAAAATTTTCATGCTCGCCATGGGTCAGCTCGTCCAGTAATACGATGCGTTTGTCACCCACCGCCTCACCAAAAGCGTGCAGATCGGAAAATTCCTCGCCCTCAGCAACATTCATCGGAATCGGTGAGTTCGCCTGTGCCTGCAGGTGTGCGCCCCAAAAGAGCAGCAGGCCCAGGAAAAAAATCTGGCAACATTTCATAGTCAACATTCCTTATTGTCGGCCCTTAAGCATAAATACCAGGGTGTTATCTCTGTCGATAAAGTGATGTTTGAGTGCTGCGCCGATATGTATGGCTATCAGCAACAGGAGCAGATAACCGGTGGTGACATGGAGGTTCCGGCCGAAATCCGAGAGCCCAGCCGCGAGCGGCACTATCTCTCCTCCGGGCCCTGGGTTCACGGGCAGCAGTTCTACCCCAAACAGCGCGATACCGTAGCCACCAAAACCGCTGTAGCTCAGCCCGGAAAGCACCATCGCCAGTATCACGGCAAGCAACAGCCAATGGTAAATTCTGACCGCAACTTCCCGGGTGCCTACGACAGTTGATCGCCAGGGCCGTATCAGGCGGTAGAAGATGCGTCCGGCGAGCAGACTCGCCACCACGATCCCGACTGACTTGTGCCAGTGGTAGAGCGCGTAGTCGCTCTCAGTGGTCATGTAATAACCGGACCCAAGCAATACAAATATCAGCCCTGCCATTACCCAGTGCAGGACGCGGTGGCCTGTCTGTGCTTTTGCGTTCATCGCTACCTCGTTGCTGGTGATTGTTTCGGCAACAAAGATAGAGCCTAAGTCATTGTTTTTAAGCGGTTTGTGATGAACTGACCGGTTTAGGGACGAGCGCAGTGGGGCAAAAGATGGGCGAGTCTGTTTTTCAGTGCGCGCTTATACGTTTTACTCACAGCAATCTTGTGCCCCTGTTCCAGCACTATGCTGGCCGCGCCGCTTTCGGCGTTGGTTAGCTGAGTCACTTTCTGCAGATTGATAATGTAACTGCGATGCACGCGCATAAACTCGGTATCAGGTAGCAGATCAGCGAACTGCTTGATGGTGCCACGCTGGACATAGCTGTGGAACTTGTCATGTATTTCGACGTAATTGCCTGCAGCAGCAATGTATTGAATCTGTGCGAGCGGCAGGGATCTGGGTACGCCCAGGTGTTCGACCTGCAGGGTTTCCCCCTGCGCTGCTGCGGTTTCCACATCAACCCCATGGCCACCTTCCCGTTGCAACAGGCAGGCCCACCAGCCGGCGACCACAAACATACTTGCAATCAGGTATTTGGGAGCCAGCACCACCAGTGATTGCCCCCAGTTCGTGCCGTAGAACCCGTAGTCAATAAATATTCTCGACGTGCTGCTCACCAGGCACACAGCGCCAAAACCGATGACCGAGAGATTGACCAGCCTGTTTGCGTGAGTACGCTCCACCAGGCTCAGGCCGATAAAGCTCAGCAGCAGTACAACACCCCACTCCTTCACCCAGAATATTTGCGACTCGGTAAAATCGTACAGGCCTCCACCTATGTAGTGACGCCAGAAGAAGCAATAGAAGTTATACAGCAAGAAGAAGGCAAACCAGACCACCGCCGACCTTGCATACGGCGAGGACCAGTATTGCCACGCAAGTAAATTAGCCATCCTAGCCACGCGCGCAATCCATAAAAGGCCGCGTACGGTAGCAAACACACCGGCACTTTTAAATCCTGATCGCTCTGATTTATGTATTGTTATCCTGGAACCTCTCTGCAGCAAACGCGATAAATGCCCGAGTGTGGTTTACACCCTGGGTGAATCGCTGCAACATCCCGTAACCACTATATCCCCAGTGCTCGCGTTCAAACGCGCGCTTCAGGCAACAGGTAAACAGCAGGCAGCAAATGGCGGAGCAGGGCAAGCGTAGCAAAGGCAGAATCGTTAACTGGAATGATGACAAGGGGTTTGGTTTTGTCGAACCGATGGCGGGCGGCAAGCAGGTGTTTGTTCATATAAAAGCTTTCCACAACCGGCAGCGCCGTCCCAACGTGGGCGATACGGTAATTTACCGGGTGTCCACCGACAAAGGCGGGCGCACCCGCGCGATCGACGCAGTTTATGCCGGCGAGCAAGTGGCGGATCACCAGAGTCACAAGAGGAGCGAAAAAGGGAAATCAGCGCCAATAGTCATTGCCCTGGTATTTTTGGGATTGGTCGCGCTCTCGGTCGCCTCAGGGAAATTGCCGCCGGTGATTTTGCTGGCGTATGGGGTTTTCAGCCTGCTGACTTACCTGCTCTATTATCTCGACAAGTCTGCCGCCCGCCAGGGCCGCTGGCGCACCAAGGAGAGCAGCCTGCACCTGCTGGCACTGGCCGGCGGCTGGCCCGGGGCCCTGGTGGCACAGAAGACATTGCGGCACAAATCGCGCAAGCAGCCGTTCCGGTTTATTTTCTGGCTCACCGTGCTGGCCAATATCGGCGCATTGATCTGGCTGCACAGTCCCGATGGCGCTGCCGTTCTGCGGGACATTCTCGGCAACAATCAGGGCTTCCCTTTTCACTGAGCACAAACACAGGCTGCGCTCCGGGGTGTTGAAGCTCCGGGGAAATACGCGCTTTATCTGCCGCTGGCGCAGGCCGCAGGGCAGTGGATCTGCTAGAACCTAAAGAAGTCACCCTGTGTGTTTCTGCTGATTTAGGCGCCGCTATGCCCCGCTCTGTTTCCCTAGCAACCACCATCGCCGGTTCGTCACTCACCTCCTGCCTGTACAACGCCTCCGGCCCTTTGTGCACCACGAGCGAAGAACTCGACGCTCTCGGCAACAGTGAGGCCGGTGCTATCCTGAGCAAGAGCGCCACCCTGGAACCGCGCGCGGGCAACCCCGAGCCCCGCTATGTGGAGACCGCCTGGGGCAGCATCAACAGCATGGGGCTGCCCAACGAGGGCTACCGCTATTACCTGGAGTACGCCCGCCGCGCGCAGTCCTTTGGCAAGCCCTATTTCATGTCGGTATCCGGCCTCAGCCACGACGACAATATCGAGATTGTCCGGGCCCTGGCCGGGGAAGCGGCGATCTCGGCAATCGAGCTGAACCTGTCCTGCCCCAATGTGCCCGGAAAACCGCAAACCGGTTACGACTTTGAGCAGAGCCGCGCGCTGCTCGAGCGCATATTCGAGTATGTGGATCAGCCGTTAGGGGTAAAGCTGCCGCCCTACTTCGACTTGCCACACTTCGACATGATGGCGGCGGTGCTGAACGATTTCCCGATCGCGTTTGTAACCTGCGTGAACAGCATCGGTAATGGACTGGTGATCGATGTACAGGCCGAGTCGGTGGTGATCAAGCCCAAGTCCGGCTTTGGCGGGATCGGCGGCGATTTCATCAAGCCCACCGCGCTGGCCAATGTGCGCAAGTTCTACACATTGCTGCGGGAGGATATTGCAATTATCGGCTGCGGCGGGGTAAAAACCGGCGAGGACGCCTTCGAGCATATTCTGTGTGGCGCGAGTGCGGTGCAGATCGGCACCCAGCTGATGCGCGAGGGGGTCGATTGCTTTGCACGCATCGCCGGTGAGTTATCCACAATCATGCAGGCAAAGGGTTACCGGGATATCGACAGCTTCCGAGGCAAACTCAAATCCCTCGACTGAACCCCACCGGCACCACGCTGGCCGGCCCGATTCTTATCTGTTTTACTTCCCTGCTCACCGTTTCGTTTGCCAGACTCTGGCGAGTGCACAAAACCAGAGAAGTTCATGCTGAAGCTGAAAGCGATCCACCACGCCGCCATCATCTGTTCTGACTACCAGCGCTCGCGGCATTTCTACAGCGAAATCCTGGGGCTGAAAATACTTGCGGAAAATTACCGCCAGCCGCGGGACTCCTGGAAGCTCGACCTGCAACTGCCGGACGGTGGCCAGGTGGAGCTGTTTTCATTTCCCGGCGCACCGGCAAGGCCCAGCTACCCGGAAGCACAGGGGCTAAGACACCTGGCGTTTGTGGTGGATTCCGTCGAAGAGAGCAAGGCCCTGCTCGAACAGCAGGGCGTGGAGGTGGAGCCGGTGCGGACAGACGAGTACACCGGCAAGCGCTTCACTTTTTTCAGTGACCCGGACGGCCTGCCCCTTGAACTTTATGAGCAGTAGGCGCCGTACCTGCCGCGAAGCCGGACAAAAAAAGGGAGCCTTTGGCTCCCCAGTGTACAAATGACAGCGGTCGGTGGCGGTTAAGGGGCCGACAGCTTGTCACTATCCTTGGCGGTACCTTTGGCCCCGCCCTTGGGGCCCTCAGAGTTCTTCGGTTTCAGCTCCGCCAGCATCATCTTCATCTGGTTGTATTCCGCTTCGTTGGTCATCTCCAGCATCAGCGGCTGGGCCACCTGGGCGAAATACTCCGCGTCTTTCTGGTTGTACAGCTCCTGGGCCATCCACTGCGCAATGTGTTGTTCGCGGGGCGCGCGCAGGTAGGCCTGCTCCAGCATTTCCGTGTACTGCTTTTTCGGGTAACCCAGCATCTCCATGGTCAGCGCCAGACCGTACCAGTGCATGGCCTGCTCGGACTGGTTGTTGACCAGGTTGACGAAAGTGTCACGCGCCTTCTTCAGAGCCGCTTTATTGCGATCTTCGCCGAAGTTGCCCATTTCGCGGTTCAGCCACAACCAGCCTTCGGCTTTCTGGTACCAGAAGCTCTTGCGATCGCTCGGTGACACCTGACCCAGCATCTGTTCGGCGCGCGCAAAATCACCGACACGGGTAGCGGCATCGGCGCGCACCGCGTTGAGTTCAGGGGTGTAGAGGCCATTCTTTTCCGCGTAGCGCACCATCGATTCGATGCCCTCGAGGTTATAGCCAGACTTCACCAGGAAACGCGCCAACTCCACCACGGTCTGCTGGCCACTCAGCGCTTTCACTTTCGGGCGCGCCGGTTTGAAGCTCGCCGGCACCTTGCCGCGGGCGAGGTCGAACTTGCCGTTCTGGAAACGCGCGGTGTACGACTTTTCAATCTGGCTGAAGGACATGCCCAGGTTCTTGGTCAGCGCTTTGACCGGATCGGCGCCGTTGTTGTAGTCCTTCACAAAGCCCTTGAACTGCTCGGCCTTGCCGCTGTTCATGATCAGCCAGTGGGCCAGCATCCAGCCGCTGGCATACACCCGGCCTTTGTCTTCATCCGGCGTATTGTAGGCGGTGGCTTCCAGCAGTTGCTTCAGCGGCAGCGGGCTGGTGTACAGCAGGGTCATGGCCCGTTCGCCGGGGATGGCACCTATCTGGTAGGTGTTGTTGGGGCCAAAGGTCATGGTGGACATGAACTCGGCAAAACCCTCGCTATACCAGTAGGGGTAGTGAGTGGTGGTACCGTTGTAGCTCAGGAAGTGGGTGTACTCGTGAAACAGGAACTCCCGCGCTTCCAGCTGGCGCTCACCGGTACGGCCGTCGAGATTTACCAGCGCGTAGCTGCCCTCCGCCGTTGTGTCGAACAGGCCGTTGGTCAGCTCGGCGAGATCGTCGCCCACCAGGCCGGCGTAGCTGTCGCGATCCGCAGCGGCATAGATGGTCAGCTTGGTGCCGTCATCTTTCGCACCCAGCAGGTCGAGGGCCACGGCGCGATAGCGCTCGAGATCCTCCGCCAGCGTGCGCACCGCAGCCGGGTCACCATTGGTGAGGATGTGAAAATTAGCGCTGTCAATTTGATGCCAGGTATCTTTGGCCAGATTGCCTGCCATGGCGCCCCCAGCAAACAGCAGAGCGCTGGAAAATATGACTACGGAAGCAAGCAATCTTGAAAACATATTCTGGCCACCCGGTTGAAAATGCTCGGGGCAACTGGCTGTTTTTTGAACACCGTTGCGCGAATGGGCACACTACCTGTTTTCGCTGGTCAAAAAAAGACCAATTTATCTCCAGAACTCTCGGGACACCGGTAACGGTCTATACTTCACCCTCGCGGGCTCAATGAAAATGGCGCCGTCGCGTGCCAGTCGCCAGTGCGCGCCACAGGCGTGACCATTGGGTTTCGACCTGAAAGTCCGTACCAGTCACACATCGACCGAAGAGTTTCGCGTTTAACCCTCCGCCAGTGACCGGGAATGCCATTCCAGTTGGCACTAACGGTCAGAATTGCCCCCAACCGCTCTTCTAGAATCGGGAACGCCTGTAAATCAGCACCGCCTCAGGCACGAATAAAAGCAATAAAACAAAACAACCCGAGAGAAAACGATGAAGACACTCGCCCTGCCGGCGCTGCTCGCCGGCGCCCTGTCGCTGTTCACCCCATTGCCGTCCCAGGCCGGCCCCACCTTTATCGCTGATGTGGAAATCACCAGCTTTGACGGCACCGAGATCGACGCCAACCTGTTTATCCCGGAAACCCCGGCGCCGGCGGATGGCTACCCCACGGTGCTGTTCACCAACAGCTGGGTGCTGGACAAGAACCAGTATCTGGCCCAGGCCAAAGCGCTGGCCGAAAATGGTTATCTGGTGCTGAGCTACTCCACCCGCGGCTTCGGTGCCTCTGGCGGCACAGTGGATGTAAGCGGCCCGAATACGATTGCCGATGCACGGGTCCTGATTGACTGGCTCGAGGCCCATTACCCGGTGGGCAAGCTGGGGCTGGCGGGTATTTCCTATGGTGCCGGCACTTCGCTGGTGGTCGCAGCCCAGGATCCGCGGGTGGATGCTGTGGCGGCGCTTTCCGGCTGGTCCGACATCGTCGAGGGGCTGTACCCCAACGATACGGTCAACCTGGTGTGGGGCACGCTGCTGACCCTCACCGCCTTCAACCTCGACCCTGCGGTGGATACCCTCTGGAGCAATCTGCGCTCCGGCAATGATATCGACAGCGTGTACAACTTCGCCGCACCGCGCTCTGCACTCAGCTATGTAGACCAGCTGAATGCCAACGGTACCGCGGTGCTGATGTCGAACAACTTCGCCGATTACCTGTTCAAACCCAACAGCATGACCCAGCTTTACAGTCTGTTGGACGGGCCCAAGAAACTAATGCTGAATCCGGGCACTCACGCGGTGGGTGAAATACTCGGCGGCAATGAGGGGCATATCTGGGCCACCAGTTTCCGCTGGTTCGACCACTACCTGAAAGGCGAGGCCAACGGTATCGACAGCGAGCCCAGGGTCGATATGACGGTGCGCATCAGCAACCGGCGGGAACAGTTCGCCGACTTCCCGGTAACCGACAAGACTGCCCGCTACTATCTGCACCCGCGCCTGAGCTACTTCAACAACGCCAGCATGGAAACCGGCACCTACAGCGGCTGGGGCTGGAATAACGAGTTTCACGGCGGCGCCGACACCAAGGCCGGCACCGGCATCCCGCTTCTGTCAGACGTGCTTGAGGGCTTCGGCATACCGATTTATACCAACATGACCGGTATCAACGGCTATTACGCCATCGAGTACAACTCGCCACTGCACTGGAGCACGTTCAGGATCCGCGGCACCCCCACCCTGGAAATGTGGATAGTGCCGAGCAAGCCAGAGGTACAGCTGCAGGTGCACCTGTACGATACCGACGCCTTTGGCTGGGGCAGGCTGATCACCCACGCGCCCTTTACCCTGCGCAATGCCACCGTCGGCCGCGCGCAGAAAATCGCCCTGGAACTGTTCACCACCTCCTACGACGTGCCCGCCGGGCATGTGGTGACCCTGGCGATCGATACCCAGGGCAGCATTTACCAGAAGCCCGCAGATACCCATTACGACATCACCGTGCCCTACCGGCGCGACCGGCAATCGGTGCTGACGATTCCACATCTGTAACTCAGGGAGCCGGCGCCGGGGTGGCACAAAACTCCACCCGGCGCCCGCGCAAACCCACCTGTCCCGTTTGCCTTTTAAATTCTCCCCGGCAAACCGCTAAAATAGGAGTTTTCCCAACCAATAACGGAAATCATGCGACAACTTGCCCTCACCAGCATCCTTGCAGGACTGATCGTCCTCAGCGGCTGCGATACCAAGAACAAGTCCACACCCACTGTGGATAAACCCGCTGCCGAAACCTCCGCGGACGCAGTGGCCACCACCACCGAAAACGATGGCCAGCCGCCCGCCGGCAAACTGCCCGATGGCGTCCGCCCCAGGGCCTACCGCCTCGACCTCAACCTGGATCCCCGCCAGGAGCGCTTTGACGGCCAGGTAGAGATCGACATCGAACTGGACGCACCCACCGACCACATCTGGATGCACGGCAACAACATCGATGTCGCCGATATCAATGCACTGGTCGCCAGTGGCGAAAACGCGACAAAGGACAAGGTAGTGCCGGCGCATTACCGCCAGTTGCTGGAAAGCGGTGTAGTGAGAGTGGATTTTGCCGGCGGTGTGCCCGCCGGGGAAATCACCCTGCGCATCAAGTACAGCGCGCCGTTTGATAAAAACCTGGCCGGCCTGTTCAAGGTAGTGGAACAGGGCGAGTCCTATGCACTGGCCAAGTCCGAATCCATCCAGGCGCGGCGCTTCCTGCCCGGGTTCGACGAACCGGGCCTCAAAGCGACGTATGACATCAACCTGACCATCCCCAAAGGCTATGTGGCCATCGGCAACGCCCCGGAAGTAAACCGCACTGACGCCGGCAATGGCATGGAGAAGGTCACCTTTGCCCAGACCCGCCCCATGCCCACCTACCTGCTGTCACTGGCGGTAGGCCCGTTTGATGTGGTGGAACGCCCGGCGATTCCCGCGAACAAATACCGTAAAGAAGAGCTGCCCCTGCGCGGCTTCGCGCGCAAGGGCCGCGGCAAGGATCTGAAATACATCCTCGATGTTACTCCCGAAATGCTGCGCATTTTTGAAGAGCAGCTGCAGCGCCCCTACCCGTTCCGCAAGCTGGACATCATCGCCGCGCCCCAGTGGCCCAGTGGCGCCACCGAACTCTCTGCGGCCATCACCTATCGCGAGCAGCGCATCCTGGTGGAAGGCGAAGAGCCAGCGCCGGGCCTGCGCCTGGCCCTGCTCGGCGTGCACGCCCATGAGATCGCGCACATGTGGTTCGGCAACCTGGTTACCCCACCCTGGTGGGACGACCTGTGGTTGAAGGAAGGCTTTGCCACCTGGGGTACGCCGCTGGTACTGATCATCATGGAGCCAGACGGCGGCCATGACCTGAATGCCGCCGTGCGCGCCATCAGCGCGATGAAGCTGGATTCACTTGCCAGTACCCGCGCCATCCGCGAGCCGATCGACGACAACAACGATATCCGCAACGCCTATGACGCCATCACCTACGCCAAGAGCCTGGGTGTCATCCACATGGTCGACCAGTACTTCGGTGCCGATACCTTCCGCCCGGCTCTCGGTCGCTACATCGAAACCTTCGCCGATGGCGTAGCCGATTCCCCCGACTTCTACCGCGTGATTGGCGAGGAAACCCAGAGCCCGCGCCTCACCGACACCTTCCGCACGTTTGTGGAACAGAAGGGGGTACCGCTGCTGCAACTGACCCTGGACTGCAACACCGAGGGCAAAGCCAAGGTGCACATCCAGCAACAGCGCTACAAGCCCCTCGGTTCACCGATTGCCGACGCCGGTAAAAAATGGAGCATCCCGTTCTGCATGCGCAGCAGCAGCGGAACCGAGCAGTGCGAATTCCTCACCGAGCCGGAGCAGTCTCTGGAAGTCTCCGGTGGCGCCTGCCCGGCGTGGGTGCTGCCGAACGTCAACGGCAGCGGCTACTACCGCTTTTCCATGCCAGAGCAGGCCTGGCAGGCACTGATCGAGCAGTTCGACAGCCTCGCGCCCACCGAGCAGCTGGCCGTTATCGACAGCGCCTTTGCCGCGTTCGAGGCCGGCCAACTCCAGCCGCAATTACTGATTGCCGCGATCCAGAAGTCAGCCGGGTCGGACAAGCGCCAGGTGGTCGAAGCGCCGCTCGGCTACCTGGCAAAATACGGGGATCGCTACGCACAAAAAGACCAGCAGGCGGATTGGCATGCATTCCTGCAGAAGTTGTACGGCGAAAAAGTCGCGCAGCTGGAAAACAGCAGCGACAACGACAGCAAGCTGCTGCACAGTACACTGCTCGGCGTTCTCGCACTGGATGCGAAACAGCCGGCCGCACGCCAGCTGCTCAAGGAAAAGGCCGAAAAGTTCACCGGCTTTAACCGGGCGCGGGATCCCAAAGCACTCGACTCCGACCTCTACGAGAGCGCACTGACCGTTGCCGTGCAGGATTCCGGCAAGGCATTTGTCGATCACCTGATCCGCATTCGCAGCGAACTTGACGACCCGCTGTTTGACAGCGCCAGTGCCAATGCCCTCGGCCGCATTACCGATCCGTCGCAGCTCGGCACTATCCACAGCCTGGCGCTGAGCGATGCGATGGGCGCGCGGGAAGCGTTCGGTCTGATCCAGAACGCGCTCTCTGAGCCGACACTGCAGGCCAAAAACTGGGACTGGCTGCGCGACAACTTCAGTGCTGTGGTCGCCAAGATCCCGGAACAGTGGCGTCGCAACACCCCGCGCTTTGCCGCAGGCTTCTGTGACCTGGGCTCCCTGAAGGAAGTACAGATGCTGTTCACCCAGCAGAAAAAACTGGTACCCGGTTATGAACGCGCACTGGCGCAAACCGATGAAAGCATCAACCTGTGTATGGCATTACAGGAACAAGGCCAGGCACTGGTCACCAGCGTGCAGTAACGCGCGAATTGCGCAACCAGAAACGGCAGCCACTGGCTGCCGTTTTTTATTTTGGTAACGCACTCGAGCAATTACGGGCAAAGGCGACGAATACTGTGTGCGGCACGCACAGCGTGTAACCAGCCGAAGTCACCGCGGTCACTGAAGTAATAGTAGATACTCTGGTTTGGCAAAAGTGCGATGGTAATGCCGCCATACCCGGATAAAAACGGGATCCACAGCTCTCCGCTACAACCCTCCAGCTGCCCGCCCACATCATAGGCCCAGAATCCGTTGTTGTAGCGATAGGCGGCCAGAGGCTCGGCACCTTTATCGGCGGAACGCCGCTGTAATGCCGCATCCAGCTCGTCGACGTTCAGCTTTGCCTGGCCATCGACCCTGCCCTCGTCCAGCGCAACAAAACGCGCAATCTTCGCAACATCGTCAGGTAACCACATAAGGCCCCAGCCTGAAAAAGGCTGCCGGCGCGAGTCATAGGTCCGGCGCGTGTAGCGGCCCGTCGCGCTGATTCCGATGGGATCCCAGAGATCGGAAACCACAATATCGGTAAACAGATCGACCTCATCACCGCCCAACGCCCTCAGGTATTCGGCCATCAGAGTGCCGGCAATATAGGTATCCGAAGTGTGATACACCCACTGGCTGCCCGGTGGACTTTTTCGGGTGTAATAGTCGCAGCTGTACTGGATTTTTTGCTGGTGTTTTTCCGCAAAAAACAGTCCCTCCGTGTGCGGCGAGTCTTCATCTTCCATGTATGCATCGCTGTGGTAATTGCCGGTCGTCATATCCAGAAGATCGTTCAGCGTGACATCGTGCCAGCGGTGGTCGCTGCAGGCATCAATGTAACGGCTGACTTCGGCGTCGCGTACACCGGGATACAACTGCTGCAGGCGCATCATGGCCAAACCGGCGAACAGCCCCTTAGCAGTGGAATAAGATGGAAGTACCAGGGAGTCGCAGTAGGGGTAGTCACCATGACGGGTTGCGCAATCGCCGCGGTAGTGCGTTCCGTCAACCACGAATCCGGCGAGAGTAACTTCGGGCGAATCGTTGCCACTGGGGTTGGCAAACACTGCGTAATCGGCCCCCGGATAATCCACCGCCAGGGCCGACAAGGGCTTCACCGGCATACGCGCGTCTAGCTCTCTCTGGTAGCGCTGGATCAGTGCCTTTTGGTCGGGGATTATTTGCGGCGTGTAAGAGGCCTCCAGTATTCCCCACCAGTCGGCCTTGAAATACAGACAGGTTTCGCTGCTGATCTGATAGGCCGCCCTTGAAATCGAACCATCGGCCTTAAACAGAAAACTCAGTACCCCGTTGTGCATGCAGTTGGCATTGCGCTCCTGCAGCGCAAAAGGTAGTGCAACCCGGCTGTACCCGAGGTCACCCTGCTCCTGCCACACTCGGCCCGGTGTCAGTACATACTCCCAGTCCGGATGATTGCCGGCGATCGATTCCCGCCGCAGAGGGAAGATATAACTCCCCGCCTGAAGGAACTGGAACTCAAACGGCGGCAGATGTTTGCGCGGGTGGTCATCACCACCGGTGTAACCGTAGAGATCCTTGATCTCGGCAAACTTACCCGCCGTCTTCTCACCACTGAGCGCAAGTGTGCCCGCAAATACATGCACGGGATGAGCCGCCCCCTCCGGGAGAGCGTAGGCAGAAAGATTGACCGGCGCACCGGAGCCGATACCGGGAATCAGGTCATCGTAAGTAAGTAACGTTCGCGACACCCGGCCGCTGCCTGTGAGCGTGTTTAAAGCCCCGAAATAAAAATCTGCCTCGTTGCCGTCACTGGGCGCAGCACCCTTAACGGGACTTTTCCCTGAAATGGGATCGGCTGAAAAGTGCCTGCTTTCTGGCCCCAGGGAATAGCAGCCCGTAAGCAATGTCACTACCGCCAGGCAGAGAAATGGATACCGCATGCATGTACCCATGGACTCCTCACTTTCTACAGGCCGACTTGACCCTGCTGTAACCTGTGTATCAGCGGTGCCAGTTGACGCTCGTAGCGTCGCCACTTGCCGATGGATGAGGTATACATGGGTTGCCGAACCTGAGCGGCACTGGCGGTCGCCGTCCCCTGCGCGCGGTTGCGGTGAAAATCCAGCACGGCGTCCTGCCAGCTCAGCCCGCAATACTCCAGCAGCTTGCGAGCCTCGCTTTCGGGGTTCTGCACCAGGGCTTCGTAATCCAGATCGTAAATACACCCGGGTATCACCCGGTGCCAATGGGCCATCAGATCGCGGTAAGCAAGGTAGTAGCGCCCCAGTTCGTCCAGGTCATAGGAAAATGGGTAAGCAGTTTTGAACAGAGTTTTATATATCGCGTAGCAGGTATCCATGGCACCGCGCCGCAGATGAATAATCCGCGCGCCAGGCAAGGCACGCTGGATCAAACCTGCGTAGAGAAAATTCATCGGATTTTTATCGATGATGATACTCGCGTGTCGCTGTGCCGCGCGTGCGTTCAACTGTTCCGCATAGCGCTGGCCCAGCCGGGCAAAATCCAGTTTGCCAGACGCCCGGACGAATGCAGGCTTGTCAGGAATTTCTGAAGTGCGCTGGGAAACGACCATTTCGGTGAGATAGCGGGCAAAGGTATCGGGCTCGCCCGCGGAAACCACGCCACTGGCCGCAGTAAGTATTCGATCGACCAGGGTAGTACCGGTTCTCGGCATACCGAGAATAAAGATAATGCCCTTGCCCTCTTCGCCCGAGTAACCCGAAGTGCGGAAGTATCCGGCATCGTAAGTCTCGCGAATGGCATGCATTACTGACAGGTCTTTATCCAGGTCATAGCGCAAACCAGCACGGCGTGCGGCACAACCCTGCGCGAGGAAGTGGAAACTTTCCTCAAAGTGGCCCAGATCTTCCAGCTCCTTGGCCAGGGCAAAGCTCAACTGCACACGCCCCTGCATGGGCAGTTCTCTGCTGGATATCAGAGCCTTCAGGGAATCGACATTATTGCGCTGCGGGGTCTGGGTACGCAGGTCACTGCGATTTTTGTACGCCTCCCAGTCCTGGGGTTTGCGGGCAATCACTCTGTTGTAAAGTGTTTCGGACTCATCCAGTAACCCCATGGCACGACAGGCCGATGCAAGGTTAAACAATAATTGTGGCTGATCCGGATCCAGTCTGAGCGCTGCGCGATACACCTGCAAGGCCTTCTCATGCTGCTCACACAATGCATAGATGTAGCCAGCCTGTGCCAGCAGAGTGACGTCGCTGCATGCCATCAGAGCGCTGTAGTCCAGCCGGGCAGCGCCGGCGATATCTCCGGCACGCAGCAGGATGGATGCCCGGTGCAGCATGACCGGGAGATAAGCCGGATGGCCTTGCGCAATCTTGCCCAGGGTTTGATTCAGTACCGCCAGTGCGCATTGCACTTCACCTTGGGCCAGCAGGATATCCGCCTGCAGACGGCCAGCGTTGATGACTTCCGATTCGAGCAACTGATTATGCTCTATCGCATCCGTTATCGTCACCAGCGCAGCTTCAAAGGATTTGTCCCTGAAAAGCTGTACGGCCTGCCGATACCTGCTTTGATCCTGATTACTGGTGACTGCCAAGGATTCACCCATCGTATAAAGTCAAAGTTTAACCACCCGAGACCTTAGCAGATCGCCTCAATCGCAGGAATAAAAAAGCCGGTCGAGTAGACCGGCCAAGCATTTCCCGAAAGGTCAGGAACTCTCCGCTTAGAAACGATAGGTCGCAGACATACCCAAGGTTCTGGGCATGGTGATAAAGCTGCTGGATGCGTCGTTGGCATAACTGTAGTTAAACCACTGCGACTGACTGCCGGCATAATTCTGGCCCCAGGTAGCCTGGGTACGCGCGCCGGTCACCCCGTCTTCATTCGCGATATTTTTTACGAACAGATCCAGGTTCCAGGCATCAGCAGAGAGAGAAACAGATGCATTGAGCAAAGCGAAACCATCGTGCGTGGCCGCCTCGCGCGGACTGCTCGACGCACTGTTTTCGGTTTCGGACTGGTAGTAACCATTCATCTGGTAATACATTGACAGGCCACTACTCAGTGACTGCAGGTAACCAATACGAGCAGTAACAGCATGCTCCGGAATTCCCGGCAAGGCTGATCCCGCCTCACGTGTACTGACAGTTTGCCCGGGGAAAAGAATATCCTCGGTCAGCTCGGCATCGACATAGGTGTAGCTGATGCCGCCATCCAGGGTATCGGTAAACTGCCCATTCAATGACAGTTCGAGCCCCTGGCTTACCGCTTCATCACCATTTACCACGACAAAGTACCCGGATACAGGGCCAGCCGTATTCAGCTGCACATCGTCCCAGTTCACCCGGAAAAGTGCGGCATTGTATTGGAGTCTTCTGTCCAATGTACCCTTGATGCCGATTTCGTAATTGTCGACGGTATCAGCCCCATAGCTCAGCAGGCCCGGATCTTCAGGGAATGGCCCCGACGTGGATACGGCATTGGCCCCACCACGGCGATAGCCCTGCGACCAGGTGGCATAGACCATATCGGTTTCCGTCAGGTCCACCGAGGTGTTCAGCTTGAAGATCGTATCGGAATCACTGAATGACTGATCAAACTCATCCAGCATGAACCAGAACGGCAGTTCGGCGCGGCTGTCGATTTCGGATTCCACATCGAACTTGCGCGCACCGGCTGTAACCTGCCAGCGATCGGAAACATGGTAGGTAAGCTCACCGAAAAAGGCTTTTTCGACATAGTTCATGTTGCGACTGTAACGCCAATCCACATCACTGGAGGTATCCATTAACCACCAGTAGGCATACCAGTCAGCGCCGGTTTCCGGCAGCCAGGGGCCTTCATCGAGCCCGGGGGCACCTTGCTCCAGCGATGCAACAACCCAATCATTCAGCCCGGGAGTCTCCGAAAGCTGGGTCATGCCGAAATTCTGATCCTGGTAGTAGGCGCCGAGGATCCAGTCAATTGCGCCTTCTGTATTCGATACCAGGCGCAACTCCTGCACCAGCGAACTGTCTTCGAACGTGCGGGTGGCACGGTTCAGCGGTCGCGGCGAGCCGGCATAGTAGAAGCCAAAACCGGCGTTGGCATAAAACCCGGTGTTGTCGGTCACCGCAGTGGAATCGTGATCGTATTGCGAGGTACTGGATGTAAGCGTGGCAAATCCGAGATCCACTTCGAGTTCCAGGCTAACGAGATCCAGTTCCCGCTCCGAGGGTTCCAAAATAAGACCGCCGAATTCATAGTCGTCCATGCTTTCGGTCTGCTGGCGTCGGCCACCGGCGTCACCTTCCTGGGTAAAGTAATCCAGTTGTGCCGAGAACTTCTCATTTGGCTCAAACCGCAGGCTGGCCCGCGCGTAATCTACGTTGACCTCATCGGCATCTTCGATGTCTTGATACAGTGCAGGGCTATTTACGACATCTGCAGGGTTCTCAAGTACCGGTACCGCGGAACCATCGAGTACATAAGCATTGGCGTAATCAATAATGCCCGCTCGTTTTAATGTCCCGAAAGACATTCGCGCCGCCAGCTTGTCCCCCATCGGGATATTGACGATGCCATCGACGCCGTGATTCCAGCCAGACGAACCCTCGGTCTGGCTGTAATAGCCGGAAACATTCGCCTCAAACTCTTCCATTTTCGGCGCGCGCTGAATGTACCGCACGGCGCCCCCGAGTGCGCCGGATCCATACAGCGTGCCCTGCGGGCCGCGCAACACCTCCACGCGCTCGATATCGCGCAGTGCCAGGCTGACAAACAACGGCGTATTGTTCAGGTAAGTGGCAACCGGCGGCGCAGCACTCAGCTGCACATCACCCTGGGTGCCGGCGTCAATGTTCACACCGCGCATCAGGATACCGTTCACCACGCCACCGGAGCGCCAGTCGCGGTCAATGTACTGCACCCCGGGCAGGGAGCGCATCAATTCCGATACGTCCTTGATATTCGCTTTTTCCAGATCATCCCCGGACACGGCGCTGATATTGTAGGGAACGTCCTGAATACTGGTATCCCGGCGTGTTGCGGTAACGATGATTTCTTCAACGCTATCCGCTTCCTGTGCGAATACAGCGTTTGGAACAGCAAACATCGTTCCCGCAGATACCGCGGCAACCGCGCCGGCCAATCTAGACTTGCTAAACCCCTGCTTGAACGTAGTTTTCATGATGCCCTCTGCTAGGTTTGGTTCTCGTATTGTGATTTTTTCGCCGGCCAGACAGCGCCCGCCTGTATGGGTTTTACTTGCCGGCACACCGCGACAACCTAGTGCCAGACAGTGTATAACGCCGTGACTCCTTACTTTTCATCCTTTGAGTGGAAACGGAATATTTGTAGTTACTCTGGAATTTTCAGCTCCCCAAGGTTTTCCAATGCCGCGGAAACAGCACCCTCTTCGTATTGGGGGTAGCGCACACGGCCATCGCGAAAACTTTTCAGGGTTTGGCCCAGGCCTTTCATACCGCGCTCGCGAACCTGCTCGACTTTTTCCACATCAATTTCAAACGCGATGATTTCTTCCTCGACACTTGCCTGATGGATCGTCTCCCCCTCTGGGCCGACAACCAGAGAATGGCCGACGCCTTGCGTGCCTGCGGAATTTACATCGACGATGTAACACTGATTCATCGAGGCACTGGCGCGAACAATAGAGAGTTCATCCTTGCGATCGATGGTGTCGGTCTTGGTAGGATGGATAATGACTTCAGCGCCCAGCCAGACCAGTGCCCTGGTGGTCTCCGGAAACCACATGTCGTAGCAGATGGACACGCCAAAGCGACCCACGCCGGGCACGTCGAATACGACAAATCGGTCACCACCGGTCACGCCTTTTTCATACGGCAGGAACGGGTATATCTTCCGGTAGCGTGCAACGACTTCACCGGAGGGTGCGATGACCGGTGTTGTATTGAATACCGCAGCGCCACATTTTTCATACATGGAACCCGGTATCAGCCATATACCCAGCTCTCGCGCGGTGCGGCAAAATGCATTTTCCTGCGGGGAAGGCAACTCGCAGGCATGTTGCGCACCCACGCCGCGCACTGCCAGCTCGCTCAGGACAACCATCTTGACCCATGGGTAGCGCAACTTGGTGCGCTGGATTTTCTGCAGCAACAGTTCGAGGTTGTCGACCTCGTCCAGCTTCAGCTGTAGCGCGGCGATACCGAAGGCACGGCGTTTATTACTCATCACTCATGGATCCCTGCTTAGCATCATCAGGACGCCTTGCGCCCGACCTGGTTCAATCTTGAACCAGGTAATCAACAAGCTATAGGTCCAGATTCGCGGGCCCAGCTAGTCCACCTTGGTTTTTTAGTCCCAAAATGACTGCAATCGCGGAAAGTGGCTCCATCCCCGAGCGTCAACTGGCACTATCCGCAGGCGTGTAATAAGTTAGCTTTGATCCGCAACAGGGCGGCGCGAATGCCGCACAGATAAACACCGAAGCAAGTTCCGGAGCAAATATGCAGGGAAACAGTGGCCAAGCACGCGCGGGCATAGATGCGCAGCCTGAACCGATGCAGATTCGCCGGCGCTTTCTGGTCAGTGACGGTTGGCTGGCGAGCCTCTTCCTGGCTTTTTTGTCATCGGCGGGGCTCTACTACGTCAATATCTTTCCCGTCATCGTCGACGCACTCATGGCCGGAGCCGGGCTATCCGCAGAGCAGGCAGGAAAAATCACTTTCTCGAACACGATAGGCGCAGTAATTGGCGCTTTCTGTATATCCTGGCTGATCCGGTATATCCCGCGCTGGAAGCTAACCGCAATGGCATTGCTGTGTGGCTCTATCGCCATGGACGTCCTGACTATCAAACTGGGAAACCTTGAATTGCTCATTCCCCTGCGGCTGCTGCATGGCATCCTCGGCGGAGCTCTGGTAGGGCTGGGGTTTGCGGTAATTGCACGCAGCGGTATCGCTGGCCGCAGCTACAGCATGGTGTTACTGGTGCAATACATAGGTGGCGCGATCGGTATGCTGCTGCTGCCACCACTGGTCAAACAGCACGGCACTTATGTGCCTTTTTATGCACTTATCTGCTTCAGTACAATTACACTTTTTATACTGCCGTTGATTGCCGAGTACCCTCTGCCTCAAGCAGGCGAGCCCACCTCTCGAGTGGCAAAGGCAGGTTCGGGGTACCAACGGCAGCTAGTGCCGATCGCAGTGACTCTTATCGCCCTATTCTGCTTTCAGCTGGCGAATATGGCCCTGTTTGCGTTTATCTTCGATCTCGGAAAGTCGTTTGAACTTTCTCTCGATTTCATCAGCCAGACCCTATTCTGGGCCAATTTGATTGCGATCAGCGGTGCTGCCTTGGCAGCGGTGACAGGACAGCGCCTGCCACTGGCCGGTCCGCTATTGGCGGCGCTGGTGATAACCATTGTCGGACTGGCACTGTTTGTATTCAGTAATATTCGCCCGGTGTTCATCCTTGCCAATGTGGTCACCGGAATGACCTGGGCATTCTGCGTACCCTATTTTCTTACGATGGCATCCCGTTTCGATGCCACGGGCCAGATGGGGGCCTTTGGCGGCTTTGCTTCGAAATCCGGCTTGGCCTGCGGCCCGCTGCTGGCCGGTTACTTTATTAGTGGAGGTGGCAGTTATACTCAGCTGGTACTGATCGCGACTGCTGTACTGCTACTGTGCCTGCCGGCTGTGGCAGCGGCAACGCGACTGGATCCGGTACCTGGCCAATCGTAACCGGCTTATCATCTGGCATACCCAAACGTTTATTTGATCCGGGGGAATACCTCCGGAAAACGTATCGTAGGCCGGCTACTCACTGGCGATGATCGCCGTATCGATCAATTTACCGGTTTCGCCAAACCATTTGATGCGATGCCCGTCGATAACCACATGGAAGCTGGCCCGGCGGCCGTAGGACCAGTTTCTCCACTGCCGCACCCATCGGTCACCATCCAGCCACCAACGCCCGGTATCGGTCTCATCAATATCCACATCGTTGCGCGAATAACCCAGCATGGTGCCATCCGGCCTCAGTTCGATTCTGTAATACTCGCCGAGAGTGTTGGTACCGAGCAAAACGGCACCCGGCATTTCATTAGCCAGGTTTTCGGCGGACAGGCGTCGTCCGATCGCGCAATGCAGGTTCTCCTCTGCAGCCTCCAGCTCGCCGTCGATCAGGTTTGCCAGAATCTTGATCCCGGCCTCTATCTTGCCGGTGTCAATCGCGGAGAAACCCAGTCGCACGGCATGCCCGTCGCCGACCGCTTCCAGGAGAAGGCCGTTCTTTTCCGCCAGTACTTGCAACTGATGGGCATCAATATGCTCAGGCAGCTCAAGCCAGCAACTGGTGCCACAGCTTGCCCTGCGGACCTTGAGCTTGGGCAGGTGATACATCAGGGCTTCACCAAGTGCCACCCAGCGCTCGCGCAACTGCTGGGTAATTCGGAACAGTGCAGCGTCATAGTGACCTTCTGCAATAAATTTCCCCAACATCCGCTGATTCAGTGCCGGAACCTTTTCCCGCAGCGTGTACCTTAATGCCCGCAGTCGCCGAATTACGGGCTTCGGTGCAACCACAAACGCGAGCTGCATCCCCGGATCAATAATTTTCGGAATTTGATACAGATAGATGACTGAGTTGCCCTGCTCCATACTCTTTAGTGGCGGCAGTGCATTGGCGTGGTAGCAAAAATCGAGTTCGCAGTCATTTTCAATAATCACAGCCTGCTGACTTTGAACCTGTTGCAGAATTTGCCTGCGACGCTCGAGACTTGTGGTAACGGCGGTGGGGTTCTGGACATTCGGCTCCAGGTAAACACAGTCCGCTTCATGCAGCCGGCCGTCGATAACAGGGCCATCGGAGTCCTGTCCCAGAGACAGCAGGTCGGCACCAGTACCCAGAAAAATATCAGCAGTTTCGGGGGCTGCGGGCGTCACCAGTGCGAGCTTGCGCCCTTTGCCGAGCAGCAATTCACCCAGAAGGTAACAGGCCTGATCCAAACCGCTGGCCAGCAGTAACTGGCCGGAATCCACATAAATTCCGCGCCGCGGCAAGAGCCGGGTACAAACCTGCTCAACCAGGAAACGGTCATCTTCATTGCTGCCAAGCGTTGCCCACTGTGCCACTTCCCGGGCACTGAATATATCCCGCGCGCACTCTCGCCACTCATTGCCAGGATAGAGCCGGGGATCGTATTCGTTGCTGACAAAGGGGAAGGGGTACTGCAACCAGTTCGCTGGTCGCGCCTGCAGCGCGCGACGGTTGACCGTAACCGGGTTGCAGTGCACACGCCAGAAACGTCGCTCAGCTTCGTCATTCACAGACGCGGCGGCGGGGCCGTAACTGATTACCCCCTGCTGAGGAATGGTATCGCTGACGAAAAAACCACTGCGTTCACGCGTAACCAGCAAACCGTCATCTACCAGCTGTTGATAAGCCAGCACCACTGTATTGCGGGCGACACTCAGCTGCTCGGCCATGCGGCGCGAAGAAGGCATCTTGTGCCCGGCGGGAATACTGCCGGAGAAAATGCCCTGTATCAGTTTTTCCCGTATCTGTGATTGCAGACTTTTTCCTGCATTGGGATCGAGGAAGATCAGTGCTTCACTCATATCGGGCTCTTGTTATTGTTTAGCTATGCCGAACCCAGTTTGCCCCGCACGTGGCGGCAAATCAATGTTGAGCGACGATGCTTTCTCGCCATGCGCAAACTATGCCAGTCGGTTGACGCCCGCGTAATTTACATTCGCGCCACCTTGCGCAGGCGAAATGACAGCCACACCAGGATCAGGCCAAACAGAATCGCGTATCCACCGATCAGCCACAGCAGCGCCAGCGCCCCCGCCCCGGGACTGACCAGCAGGGCCAGGCCAAACAGCACCGAGATAACGCCAGCGAGAATCAGCAGCCATTCGTGCTCGATCTCCCGGCGCAGGCGAACCGCGCCGATGATCTCGAATATCCCACGCACCAGCGCCCAGGCCCCGATAAAAATCACCAGCACCAGCGCCGTTACCTGTGGATAAATAAAAGTAACGATACCTGCGGCAATCCCGCTGAAGCCCACAAACAGCAGCCACCACAGCGAATAGCCGCGTGTTTCACCCCGGCCCTTGAAGGCTCCGTACAAGGCAATAACGCCATCCACCAGGGAATAGGCACCAAACAGGATAATCAGGCTCAGCAGGGAGATCCCGGGCCAGACAAATGTCAGCACGCCGAAAAGTATCGCGAACAGGCCGCGCACAAGCAGCACCCACCAGTTGTCGGCCAGCAGTTTCAGCATGGGCCGGGTGGCGAGCTCGATATCGGATGAGGGCATGGGAACTCCCGGCGTGTTGGTTCAGTCGCGCCGGGAGTTATAGGGTACAAATAATGCCGGGATTACACTTAAACGAAGTGCTGAACCTTGTTTTTATAACTGCGGCTCATCTTCAGGCGCTCACCATTGCTCAACACCAGGTGATATTCGCCATTGATATGCGCGCAGATTTCCTGCACCCGCTGCAGGTTGACGATGGTGGAGCGGTGGATACGCTGAAAAATTTTCGGATCCAGCTGCTGCTCCAGCTCCTTCATGGTAATGCGCATCACATGGGTTTCACCCTTGGCGTGTACGCACATGTAGTCACCGGCGGCATCGATCCAGTCGATCTCCCGCGCGGGAACCAGGGTAATTTTACCGGAATCCTTGATCGCAATTTTTTCCGGATAACGGCTGCCACCCAGCTCGCCTGCGGCCAGCCTTTCCTCCAGAACTTCCGGCGATTCCTGGGTAAGGTCTGCTACCGCCTCCAGCAGCTGTTCACGCTGGGCCGCCAGGTTTTCGCTGCCGAGTTTTTGCCGCACCCGATTGAGGGCAAGGCTGAGACGCTCTTCTTCGATGGGCTTCAGCACATAGTCCACCGCATTGATCTCGAATGCCTCCACCGCGTACTGGTCATAGGCGGTGACAAACACGATTTGCGGCAGGTCTTCCTGTGGCAACAATTGCACCAGTTCCAGCCCACTCACTCCCGGCATCTGGATATCGAGAAAGACTACATCCGGGTGCAGCGCGACAATCTGCTCCAGGGCTTCGCGCCCATTGCTGCACTCGGCAATCACCTCGACACCGCCAAGGTGCTCCAGGCGCAGGCGCAGACCGCGGCGGGCCAGGGGTTCGTCGTCAACGATGATGGTCTTGAGAATGTCACTGCTACCGGTCATGTGTACTTACCGTTTATTGAATTCGAACTACATCTCGTGGCTCAGGCATCCTGCTCGAACGGGATTCGCAGGTTTACCGCCAGCCCGCCACCGGGCAGGTTGCAGAAGCGGGTTTTCTGCTCGTCGCCATAAAGCGCGCGCAAGCGCTCACAGGTATTGCGGATACCGACGCCGCTGCCCTTGCCCAGCCCCGCCAGTGCCGCCTCTGAAACCCCGGGGCCATTGTCACTTACCTCGATCAGCAGCTCACCGGCAAACACCCGCGCACGGATATTGATCTCACCACCCCACTCGCGCTGGGAGATGCCATATTTGATCGCATTTTCCACCAGAGGTTGCAGCAGCAGACTGGGAACCAGGCCCTTTGGCGCATCCCCTTCCAGATCCACGTTGACCTGCAGGCGATCGGCGAAGCGCACCTTCTCGATATCCAGGTACAGCTCCAGCGCCTCGACCTCCTTTGCCAGGGTGACCTTCTGCATCGGGTCGTTGTCCAGCGAGTGACGCAGGAACTGTGACAGGCGGGTCACCATATTGTTGGCGGTCTTCCCGTCCTGATCCAGAATCAGGGTCGAAATGGCGTTCAGGGTATTGAACAGGAAATGCGGGTTGAGCTGGTAGCGCAACATCTTCAACTGCGACTGATGCGCGATGGACTCCGCCTTCAGGGCCTTTTCCTGCTGCAGCAGAGAGGCCTGGTAATACTTGATGCCGTAGTAAAGCGCCGCCCAGGTCATGTAAATCAGGAACGAATAGGAGAACCAGTACACCCCGAGCACGACCGGGTGTTCCTCGCTCTCCTTGCCGTACAGCCACAGGGAACCGCCGAATTTGATCGCTGCCCACAGCGCCGCAGCCAGTATCACCACCAGCAGCGAGCCTGTCAGGCGCGATGCTGCCGGTTTGTCCCACAGCCTCTGGAATCCACGGCGCATGGCTTCGGATATGGCGATACCGGATGCGGCTGCCACGGCGATATAGCCGGTGTAGAGCCAGTGATTCTCCACCCAGAAAAAACCGCCAATGAACGTCAGCAGGGTATAACCGCCCCAGCCGCTGCACTGTAGCGCCCAGTATTGGCAGCGCTGGGAGGCGAGCTTGTCTGACAGCCAGCTGAAAACCGAAGTACCCATAAATCTCCATAAACGGCGCAGAAAGTGCGCCAATCTGGGAAAATAGACTAAACGACCGGTGCCGCCGGCGAAATACCACCAAACGCATCAGACAGACAGATTGCCGCAGATGGCGCGATCAAACCGAGGGGAACGCGGATGAAGTACTGGCTTTTCAAGTCGGAACCGGATGAATACGGCCTGGATGACCTGAAGGCAGAAACCGGGCAAACCGGTCGCTGGGACGGCATCCGCAACTATCAGGCACGCAACTTCCTACGCGACCAGGTGGCCGAGGGCGATGGCGTCCTGTTCTATCACAGTGCCTGTAAAGTCCCCGCCATCGTGGGCACTGCCAGGGTAGTCCGGGCCGCCTACCCGGATCCGGCGCAGTTCAACCCGGAGAGCAAATACTTCGATCCCAAGGCCAGCACAGATAAACCCCGATGGTTCTGCGTCGACATCCAGTGGCAAAGCCAGTTTGCGCGCCCGGTGCCACTGGCAGAGATCAAGCGGGATCCGGCACTGGCCGAGATGGTACTTGTGAAGCAGGGGCGCCTGTCGATACAGCCAGTGGCCGAGCCCGAGTGGCAGTATTTGATCGCGAGGGGCAACAACGGCCACAACGTCGGTTAAACCAGCGGTTCACACTGCCGTGCTAGAGCGGATCCTGTATACCGGTCGGGTAACGAGACTGCTCGGGCGAACCAGCGCACGAGCATCCCAGCTCGCCTTTGGATGTTTGCCACTGCCGGTAGTTCTCAGGGCGGCATTGCATACGTAGTGACTCACACTGCGCGCCATAGCGTATGCGGCTGTCAGTCGCCTGCTCCAGCGCTATGCGCCCCAAAGTGTCACAACCGGAAATGCCAAAAGCCAGCAGCAGCGTGGCGAATATTTTCCCTTTCATCGAATAAATCCCTTTCAAAATTGGGTGGCAGACCCGGCAAGTCAGATAAATTCCGCGATCTCCTGCAAAGGTTTTTTGCCGATTGCGGGAACCTGTACGCCGTCCGCCGGCAGCCCCGCCACCACAATCATATAGGGGCGCTCGGAGTCGGGGCGTTTGAGGATCCGGTTCAGAAATTTCATCGGGCTGGGGGTATGGGTGAGGGTGGCCACACCGGCATTGTGCAGGGCCGCCAGCAGCATCCCGGTGGCAATACCGACCGACTCCGAGGTGTAGTAATTCTTACGCTGTTCGCCGCCTTCAGCCGCAGAGAACTTTTTCAGGAAGATCACGATCAGGTAGGGGGCAGTCTCGAGAAATGGCTTATGGGCATCGGTGCCCAGCGGCGCCAGGGCATCCAGCCACTCGTCAGACGCGCGGCGCTGGTAGAACTCCCGCTCCTCTTCTTCCGCCGCCAGGCGAATCTCGCGTTTTACTTCCGCAGACTCCACCACGCTGAAATGCCACGGCTGCATGTTAGCGCCGCTGGGGGCGCTGCCGGCAGTGCGCAGTGCGTCCTCGATCACACTGCGCGGCAGCGGTTGCGCGGAGAAATCCCGCACCGAACGCCGGCTGCGCATGTGCTGGTAAAACGCTCGTGCCCGCGTGGCCATGTCAGCTTCGTCGAGTCGTTGGAAAGCGAGAGGAATAAATCGCCCGGCTTCCTGTTCGGTTCCGGCCATCACACCACCCCCTTGGTACGTGCGATGAACAGGCTGAGCAGGGACAGCGCCGTGAGGACACCGACGATCACCGCCAGCAACATGAGGGGGCGGAATGGCTTGCGCTCCACATCGTTATGACCGCTTTGCAGGTACTGGTCTACCCTGGCCTGGTCTTCGGCTGAGAGTTTTTTCGCGGCAACAGCGTGATCTTTTTCTGTCATGAGGGTACTGGCCTCAGGCTTTTTTATTGTGATGCCCCGAGTCTATAAGAGACGCCATAACGAAAAAAGCCCCGCTAGGCGGGGCTGATCAGCAGATCAAATTCAGGGATGTCGTCGCCGAAAATCAGAACAGGTCTTCTTCCACGTCCATCAGGGTGGCGCTGCCGGCGAGTACGCTGGTGGCCAGCGCCGTGGCCTGCGGCAGCAGACGGGCAAAGTAGAAGCGTGCGGTTTTTACCTGTCCGCGGTAGAAGTCGTCCGCTTCGGCCTGCGGCAGTGCAACGCTTGCCGCTTTCGCCCACATGTAGGCGTAAGCCACATAACCGAACAGGTTCAGGTAGTCCACGGAAGCTGCGCCCGGCGCGTTGGGGTCGGTCTTGGACGCTTCGATCACCGCGGCGGTCACGTCTTTCAGGCGCTGCAGCTCGGTCGCCAGCGGCTGGATGAATTCCGCCAGGGCTTCGTTATCGCTGTTGGCATCAATGAACGACTGCACGTCTGCGGCGAACAGATCAAAGAAGGCGCCGCCGTTGGCCACGGTCTTGCGGCCGATCAGATCCAGTGCCTGGATACCGTTGGTGCCCTCGTAGATCTGGGTGATACGCACGTCGCGCACCAGCTGCTCCTGGCCCCACTCGCGGATATAACCGTGGCCGCCGAACACCTGCTGGCCGATCACGGTGCACTCGAGGCCCTTGTCGGTGAAGAAGGCCTTGGCCACCGGGGTCAGCAGCGCCACCATGGCTTCTGCGTGCTGTTTTTCCTCACCCTCGCCGAACTTGGCGATATCCAGCCACTTGGCCACATAGGTGGACAGGGCGCGGCCACCGCCGATGTAGGCTTTCTGGGTCAGCAGCATGCGGCGCACGTCCGGATGCACGATGATCGGGTCTGCAGCTTTTTCCGGCTGCTTGGCACCTTCCGGGGAGCGGCTCTGCACGCGGTCGCGGGCGTATTCGATGGCACTCTGGTAGGAACGCTCGGAAGCGCCCAGGCCCTGAATACCTACACCCAGGCGCTCGTAGTTCATCATGGTGAACATGGCGGCGAGGCCCTTGTTCACTTCGCCCACCAGCCAGCCCTTGGCGCCGTCGAAGTTCATGGCGCAGGTGGCGGAAGCCTTGATACCCATCTTGTGCTCGATGGAGCCACAGCTCACGCCATTGCGCTCGCCCAGGCTGCCGTCTTCGTTGACGAGTATCTTTGGTACCAGGAACAGGGAGATGCCTTTCGGGCCCTTCGGCGCGTCCGGGAGCTTGGCCAGTACCAGGTGAATGATATTCTCGGACAGGTCGTGGTCACCGCCGGTAATGAAGATTTTGGAGCCGGTGATGCTGTAGCTGCCGTCTTCCTGCGGCTCCGCCTTGGTGCGGATGATGCCCAGGTCGGTACCGGCGTGCGGCTCGGTCAGATCCATGGCGCCGGCCCAGGTGCCGGCGTACATGTTCGGCAGGTACTTTTCTTTCAGCTCCTGGGTAGCGTGGGCGTCGATCGCCAGGCAGGCGCCGTTGGTCAGCACCGGGTAGAGCGCGAAGGAGATGTTGGCGGCACAGATCATTTCTTCCACCTGCGCACCCAGCATTTTCGGCATGCCCATGCCACCGAATTCCGGGTTGCCCACCAGAGCGCCCCAGCCGCCTTCGCAGTAGGTGGCGTAAGCTTCCGGGAAGCCCTTCGGGGTAGTCACCACACCGTCGTTCCAGTGGCAGCCTTCTTCGTCACCGGAGCGGTTGATCGGGTCGAGGGTATTGGCGGCGACCTTGGCCATCTCTTCGAGGATGGCATCAGCCGTTTCGCGGTCGGCGGTTTCCGCCAGCGCTGGCAAGCGCGCCCACAGCTTGTCTGCCTCAAATACCTCGTGCAGTAAGAAATTCATCTCGCGCAGTGGCGCCTTGTACTCGGCCATGGTCTCGCTTCTCCAGAATCTTGAGATCAATCAGTTGTTTCAAACAATTGTTTGAATCTAGGGCCAAGGCATGCCTAAGTCAAGCCACCCGCAGGAATACGGGCGCTTGGTCAGTCGTTTTCAGAAGGGACGAGTAGTTGCCCCGGGCCCGATTTCTCGGCCACAGGGCGGGGTATTGGGCGGATTACTCCGCTTCTGGCTGATCGGCCGCCGGCAACAGTGGAGACAGGTCCAGCAGGGCCGCTGCATTGCGGTAGTCTGCCTGCTCATCAAACGGCAGCACCCCGAGACAGGGTGCCGGCAGCAGCGCGCGCAGGGTGCCCAGGTTTTCCTCGGCCCGCGCCATGCCGGCCTCGCGCACGAAGTTGCCAACCCAACCCGCCAGTTGCAGGCCGTCGCGGCGGATGGCTTCGGCGGTCAGCAGCGCGTGATTGATACAGCCGAGCTCCATACCGACGACCAGGATGACCGGCAATTGCAGGGTCCGGGGCAGATCCGAAAGCATCGTGCGCGGCCCCAGAGGCACACGCCAGCCACCCGCGCCCTCGATCACCACAAAATCGGCGGCACTGCTCATCACGCCTCGACAGACACCGGCGAGCCTGCCGGCATCCAGGTTCTTGCGCGCCTCCATTGCCGCGATATGCGGCGCAATGGCGGGCTCCAGCGCTACCGGGTTCACCTGCTGATAGGGCAAATCCAGGGTCATGGCCTGCTGCAGGGTCAGCGCATCGCTGTTGCGCAGCCCCTCTTCGGTGAGCTCGCAGCCGGAGGCCACCGGTTTGACCGCAGCCGTCTGCAGTCCACGCGCTGCCGCCGCCTGCAGCAGCGCAGCGCTGACATAGGTTTTGCCGACTTCGGTATTGGTACCGGTCACGAAAAACGTGTGGGTCACGGAATCTTCCTCTATCAATTCAGTCTTTTTTCTTGACGCCTCTTTAAACGTCGCCTACGTGATGATAAATTGTCCATCTAGAGCAATATTTGAACACCCCTCTTCACGAAGAGCCATCGGGGTTAGGAAAATTGCCTAATAAGTGCCCCGACTCTGGTCTGGGCAGACAGCCTAAGACAGCGCTGTCATAACGCATTTGCGTGTTTAAGTCGCACCGCGCAACCAGTGTTCCCCCGCCACCTCGGCAGGAGCCTTGGCGCGCGAGAGCAGGGAAGCTGTTTTTGCCCCGGAAACCCTTTGATAACCGTCGAGAGCCATGCGATACATAAAACTGAGTCTGATTGCCCTGCTTCTTTTGCCGACCCTGGCACTTGCCAAGATCCAGCCTGTGGATGAAGTGGTCGTGTACAAATCCAAACACCTGATGCAGCTTAAGCGCGCCGGCAAGGTCGTGAAAAGTTACAAAGTGGTATTTGGCAAGAATCCCGTGGGGCATAAACAGTATGAGGGTGATTCGCGCACGCCAGAAGGCCGCTACACCCTGAACTGGAAAAAGAAAAACAGCACCTATTACCGGGCTATCCAGGTTTCCTACCCGAACGCTGCTGACCGCGCACGGGCGAAAAAGATGGGTCGCAGCCCCGGTGGCGCGATCATGATTCACGGCCAGAAACCGCACTGGAAAGGTATCGAAAAATACCTCACGCGGATGAACTGGACCGATGGCTGTATCGCCGTCACCAACCCGGAGATGGACGAAATCTGGGCCATGGTCAATACCGGTACGCCGATCGAAATCTTCCCCTGAGTCGGGTTCAGTCCCGGGCCTGCCGCGCCGCGGCGGGCCCTCCCGCCTGCGCTGCGGCCGGTCCCTGCGGTAGTTCCATCGCCTCTCGGGCGAGCTGCAGGTAAAGCACTTCATAAGTCGCCGGTAATCCCGCAGCCCCCCTGAAGTGATCATAGGCGTCCGCCAGCTTGCGCAGGCGCGCGCGCCCCAACAGCCCCCTTCCCGCGCCGCGGTTCACATTCTGTGCGCCAATGCTTTTCAGCTCACGCATCAGCGCCGTGACACTGTCAAAGTGCAGCACGCGCATCTCGCTTTCGAGCGTTGCCCGCAAGCCCGCGCCCTGCGCTGAGTTCAGCCAGTCGGCCGCCGGCAGGAAACGGTTCACATGCACCCCGTCATCCACCCGTGCCCAGCTGTCCTTGAGTTCATGCAGGGTACCGGGGCCGAGGGTCGAAATGAGTGCCCGCCCGCCCGGCGCGGTAATGCGGCGAATTTCTGCAAACAGCTGCGGCAGGCGATAGCACCACTGCAGGGCGAAACTGGAGAACACGAGATCAAAAGAGTCATCCGCCAGCGGCAGCTGTTCGGCATCCGCGGCGATATAGGCATCCGCTTGCGGCCGGTGGTCTCGCGCATAGGCCAGCATTTGCGGGGCAATATCGAGGGCGATGATCTCCGCCTGCGGGAAGCGCCGGCGCAATAGCGCGCTGCCAAACCCGGTGCCGCTGCCAAGATCCAGGATGCGCCGCGGCTGCCCGCCGCCAAGCGCGTCGACCCGCCCCAGCAGTTGTCGGCAGACCGCCCGCTGCAGGTGGGCGGCGGCATCGTAACTGGCCGCTGCCCGGCCAAAGGCCCGGGCCACTGCGGTCTTCTCCAGGGGCGCTTGATCCGGTTCCGCCAGCATGCGTTTCAGCAGTCCCGCCACTGCGCCCGGATTGCCGAGGTGCGGGCAGTGTCCCGCGCCCTCAACAATCTCGACCTGGCAGCCCAGCCCGCGCAGCTGCGCCGCAGCCTCCACCGGCACCAGCGCATCTTCAGCGCCGAAAATGTGCAGCGCCGGCACGCTCAGCCGGGACAGGGCTGCACGGTTATCCAGCTGGCCAAGACATTCCAGCGCCGGATCCCAGCTTGCGGGTACGGTTTCCGGTTGCCAGCTTTTGAGCATTTTCAGCAGGCTGCGCATGGCGCTGTCGCCGCGAGCCTGCAGACCACAAAAGCGCTGCCAGTTTTTTACCGGGTCACTGCGCTGGGCACTGCAGAATTGTTCAAACACCGCCGGCGCCATGCCGGGCCAGGTTTCGCGGGCGACAAAGCAACCATTCGCAGCAATGGTCACCAGCGCGCGCACCTTGTGCGAGCGCGCGGCCAGCTGCGCCGCCAGCATCCCACCCAGAGACCAGCCGACCAGCAGACAGTGTTCAGGCAGCTCGGCCTCGAGTTCCGCCAGCAGGGTTTCGGTATCGGGCCAGCCGTCTGTGGCGCGTTTCCCGAAACCCGGCAGGTCAATGCAGTGGCACGCCTGAGCCACTCCTGCGAGTTCGCCAAGCAGTGGCGCCCAGCAGCGGCTGTCACCTCCCCAGCCGTGCAGGAACACAATGTGCTCTATTTGGGCGCTCACTCAACCTCCCCGGCACTTTCCGGCCTGCGAATTTCATTCAGGGCGACAACCAGCGCACCCAGCAGGCCGTCGATCTGTTGTTCGAAATGGGCCGCCGACAGGGTAATCCGCAACCGCGCCGTGCCGGCCGGAACCGTGGGTGGACGAATGGCACCGACCAGAAAGCCCCGCTGCTGCAGGTGCTGCGCCACGGCGAGCACGGTTTCCTCACTGCCGAGCACGAGGGGCTGGATGGCACTCAGGGAATTTTTCAGTGGCAGACCGAGCGCGCCTGCGCGCGTGCGGAAATATTCAATCCGGTTTTGCAGGACCCGGCGCAGCGGTTCCCGCTGCATCAGCTCGATTGCGGCCAAATTGCCCGCCGCCACCGCAGGCGGCATTCCCGTGGTGTAGATGTAGGTACGCGCAAACTGGGTGAGATAATCGATCAGGTCTCTGGAACCCGCCACGAAGGCACCGCCATTTCCAGCCGCCTTGCCCAGGGTGCCCATGATTATGGGCGCCGAGTCCTGATCCAGGCCCGCAGCGGCGGCACTGCCTGCCGACGGGAAAGCGTCGCTGCCCATGACGCCAAAGCCGTGGGCTTCATCCACCATCAGCCACGCATTGTAGTGCGCGCAGAGCCGGGCCATCTCGGCCAGTGGCGCGGTGTCGCCATCCATGCTGTAGACGCCGTCCACCGCCAGCAGGATTTTGCCGTCACCGCGGTCGCGCGCCCGCTGCAGCTGCCGCTCCAGCCCCGCGAGATCACTGTGGCCGAAGCGCAGGTACTGGGCGCCACTGAGGCGACCGCCGTCAATCAGGGAGGCGTGGTTGAGTTTGTCCTGCACCACAAAGTCCCCGCGACCGACGAGCGCGTTGATCACGCCGACATTCGCCATATAGCCGCTGCCAAACAGCAGCGCCGCGTCGCGACCGGTCACTTCCGCAATTTTGTCCTGCAGTTGCTGGTGGATGGCGAAGTGGCCATTGACCAGGTGCGAGGCCGTGGCCCCGGCACCCAGCCCGGCACCCCGCTGCTGCGCGGCGATCACCTCGGGATGGGTGGCAAGACCCAGATAGTCGTTACTGCTGAAGGTCACCAGCTCGCGACCGTCCACCACCGCTACCGGCCCCGGTGCGGCGTCCAGAATCTTGTGACTGCGGTACAGCTGTTGCGCCCGGCGTTCGGCCAGGCGCTCGCGCAGGAAGGCTTGCAGGCTGGAGGTCAAAACCGCTGACCCGAATTACGCCTTGGCGGCGTCGTAGAAGAACGGATCATTCTGCTGTTCGGCAATCTGCGCCTGCAGCTCGGCTTCCACTGCCGTCTCGTCCTCGTACTGCTGGTACTCCTCGGGTTTGATGCCGAGGCGGGCAAACAGCTGCATATCCTTGTTGGCTTCCGGGTTGCCGGTGGTGAGCAGCTTCTCGCCATAGAAAATGGAGTTGGCACCCGCGAGGAATGCCAGCGACTGCATCTCGTCGTTCATCGACTCGCGACCGGCCGACAGGCGCACGTGGGATTTCGGCATCATGATGCGGGCCACGGCGATGCAGCGGATAAATTCGAACGGATCCAGATCCTCGTTTTCCGCCAGCGGTGTACCCGCCACTTTTACCAGCATATTGATCGGCACAGACTCCGGGTGCTCGGGCAGGTTTGCCAGCTGCATCAGCAGGCCGGCGCGATCCTTTTCCCCTTCGCCGAGGCCAATAATACCGCCCGCACAAACTTTCATACCCGCTGCGCGCACATTGGCCAGGGTATCCAGGCGATTCTGGTAAGTGCGGGTCGTAATGATCTCGCCGTAGTATTCCGGCGAGGTATCCAGGTTGTGGTTGTAGTAATCCAGGCCGGCGTCCGCCAGGTCTTTCGCCTGCTCATCGCTGAGCATGCCGAGGGTCATGCAGGTTTCCAGGCCCAGCGCTTTGACCTCGCGCACCATCTGGGTGACGTAGGGCATGTCCTTGTTTTTCGGCGAGCGCCAGGCCGCCCCCATGCAGAAGCGAGTGGCACCGCTGGCCTTGGCTGCGCGCGCCTCCTCGACCACCTTTTCCACCTTCATCAGCTTTTCGCGCTCAAGGCCGGTATCGTAACGGGCGCTCTGGGGGCAGTAAGTGCAGTCTTCCGGACAGGCGCCGGTCTTGATGGAACACAGGGTGCTCACCTGAACCCGGTTGGCGTCAAAGTGTGTCCGGTGTACCTGCTGCGCGGTGAACAGCAGATCGTTGAACGGCAGCGCGAACAGGTCGAGCACCTGCTGGCGAGTCCAGTCGTGGCGGATAGTCGCTTCGGGAATTTGCTGGGTGGCAGTCACAGGGATTACTCTCCTCGGGGGCCGCGAGACTTATTGGTCATTATCTGGCCGGGGATCGAAGGTTGAAGGCCTGCCAGTGTAGCGGTGGCCCAACCGCTGTCAACCAAATGAACCACAAATGGTTTACAGGTCATTTTTACGGATCGTCAGGGAGGGACTCCGGCGTGTTCGCTTATATTTCGGGCCAGCTGCGGCGAAGCCTGACTCACTGTGTACTGTGCAACGCCGGAGGCGCTGACGCCTGCGGCACCTGCACGCCGTGCCGCCAGGAACTCCCGCTGCTCGGGCACGCCTGCCGGCTGTGTGCGCTGCCGCTGACCGGCGGCGCTGACACCCTGTGCGCCCGCTGCCAGCAGCAACCGCCGAGCAACCACCGCTGCCACGCCTGCTGGCTCTACGCCTACCCGATCGCGCAGCTGATCCAGCGCTTTAAATATCGCGCAGACCTCACCGCCGGGCGCACCCTGGCCGAGGTCGCAGCGCAGCAACTGCTGCCACCTGTCGCCGATGACCAGCGCCCGGATGTACTCGTACCCATGCCACTGCACTGGCGCCGCCAGCTCGTGCGCGGCTACAACCAGGCGCAGCTGATTGCCGATATTTGGGGGCGACATTGGCAGCTGCCGGTGAAGGCCCGGATGCTCCGTAAAACAGCGTTTACCGGCAGCCAACAGCAGCTCAAGCGCAGTGAGCGCCTGAAAAACCTGTCCCGGAGTTTTCGCGCATCTGCAGACGTTAAAGACCTGCATATTGGCCTGGTGGACGATGTGGTCACCACCGGCGCCACCGTTGAAGCGGCCTCTGCGACCCTGCTGGCCGCCGGTGCGCGACTGGTGAGTACTTACGCGCTGGCCAGAACGCCCTAAGCCTTTTCCAGTCTGGCCCAGCATCTACCTGGTACTTGGGCGCCGTTTTCTAGACCAGAGTGCCCCTTGGCGTCACAATACACGCCCTTCGTGGCCGAGTGATCACTGCGTATACAGGCTGCTAACGTTAAAGTAGAAGGTCGCCCGGCCGTGGCCAGGCGCGACACACAGGATGAAGTAATGATGAGTGAATACAAAATGCCCCGCGGCATCGTCATCAGCGGCACCGGCCTGTGGACGCCGCCAGAAGCGATCAGCAATGAAGAACTGGTAGCTGCACTGAACACCTACGCGGACAAGTTCAACCGCGAGCACGCCGCCGCCATCGAAGCCGGCGAAGTTGAGGCCAAGCCGCACTCCTCCGCCGAGTTCATCGAGAAGGCTTCCGGTATCAAAAACCGCTATGTGATCTCCAAAGAGGGCATCCTCGATCCCGAGCGCATGCGCCCCTACCTGCCGGAGCGCGCCGACGACGAGCTGTGCCTGCAGGCGGAAATGGGCCTGAAGGCCGCACGCCTGGCAATGGAAAAGGCCAACAAGCGCCCGGAAGACATCGACGCCGTGATTGTCAGCGCGTCTTACCTGCAACGCTCCTATCCGGCCATCGCCATCGAGATCCAGGGTGCACTGGGCATCGACGGATTCGGCTTCGACATGGAAGTGGCCTGCTCCTCCGCCACCTTTGCCCTGCAGCGCGCCGTAGACGCGGTGAGCTCGGGCTCCGCGCGCGCGGTTCTGGTGATCAATCCGGAACTGGCCTCACCGCAAGTCGACTACACCGACCGCGACAGCCACTTTATTTTCGGTGATGTCGCCGTGGCCAGCGTGATCGAGCGCCGCGAAGGCTGCAACGCGGAAACGGCCTGGGAAATTCTCGGCACCAAGGCCAAGACCGTGTTTTCCAACAATATCCGCTCCAACTTCAGCTACACCTCCCGCGCCGCGGATGTGGATCCGTTCGGCCCAGGCAAGCTGTTCCGCCAGAACGGCCGCAAGGTGTTCAAGGAAGTCTGCCCGATGGCCGCCGCGCACCTGGAAAGCCAGGTGGAAGAGCTGGGCATCGAGCCCAAGGCCATCAGCCGCTGGTGGCTGCACCAGGCCAACATCAACATGAACCAGTTGATCGCGAAAAAACTGATGGGCGATGAAGCTACTCCCGAGCGCGCGCCCATCGTGCTGGATCGCTACGCCAATACCGGTTGTGCCGGCTCAGTGATCGCGTTCAACCTGCACAGCGACGACCTGCCGGTGGGCAGCAAGGGCGTTATCTGCTCCTTTGGTGCCGGCTATTCCATCGGCAGCCTGGCGCTGGAAAAAATCGCGGTTTGAGCCCCCGTGGCACCGGGCGCGGGAATTCAGCGACCACTGAATACCCGCGCCACAGGCCCCGGCCAAGCCGGGAATCGCGGAAGGTGGCCGTCTGCGGATCGCCATTGAGAAACACCACCGGCGTTGTTTGATTGTGCTGCCAGGTACGGCGCGTTAGCATGCGCTTCCCAGCCGGCCACAAGCGCGATGTACGACATGTCAGATAGCCAGCACCCCTACGATTCCCTGACGCCAGATACCGTAATCGACTGTGTGGAAAGTGTCGGCCTGCTCTCCGACGCGCGCATTTTCCCCCTCAACAGCTACGAGAACCGCGTCTACCAGGTCGGGATCGACGAATCCCAGCCATTGATCGCCAAGTTCTATCGCCCGGAGCGCTGGAGCGATGCGCAGATCCGCGAAGAACACCAGTTTTCCCGCGAACTGGCCGAGGCCGAGGTATCCGTGGTGGCCCCGCTGGAAATCAACGGCGACACGCTGCACGAAGCCCACGGCTTCCGCTTTGCGCTGTTCCCACGCCGCGGCGGCCGCCAGGTGGAGCTGGATAACTTCGACCACCTGGAACAGGTAGGCACCATGCTCGGGCGGATTCACGCCATTGGCGCCGCACGCCCGTTTGAACACCGCCGCGCGCTCTCGCTCGAGACCTTTGCCATCGAAAGCCGCGAGTTCATCCTCAGCGGCGATTTCCTGCCGCGGGAGAACCGCGAGGCCTACGAAACCGTCAGTGCCCACGTGCTCGAGCAGATTGCGCCGGCATTCGAGCGCGACTGGCAGACCCTGCGGCTGCACGGCGACTGCCACAGCGGCAACTTCCTGTGGCGCGACGATACCCCCTGGTTTGTCGATCTCGACGACTGCATGCAGGGGCCGGCGATCCAGGACATCTGGATGCTGATCTCCGGCAATCGCGCCGAGCAGACCGCCTATCTCGACGCCGTGGTGGAAGGCTACGAGACTTTCCACCCTTTCGATCCGCAGCAGCTGCAACTGGTCGAGCCGCTGCGTTGCCTGCGCCAGATGCACCACGCCGCCTGGCTCGCGCGGCGCTGGCAGGATCCGGCGTTCCCGATGGCATTTCCCTGGTTTAATACCCCGCGCTACTGGGCGGAGCACATAGTCGCGCTGCGCGAGCAGCTTTCCATGCTGCAGGAGCCGCCGCTGACACTGGGCGCGGTGTAACCGCGCTACGCTCACGCGAAAGGAAGGAGTACAAAATGGAAGATACCCAAACCGGGCTGGATCAGGACGCACTGTGGGACAGCATCCGCCGGGACGTGGCGGTACAGGTTGAGCGGGAACCGATTCTCGCGAGTTTTCTGCACGCCACCATTCTCAATCACACCACGCTGGAAGCCGCCCTCAGCTTCCACCTCGCCAACAAGCTCGACAGTGCCGTGGCACCGGCACTGCTGATCCGCGAGGTGATCGACGAGGCGCTGCAGGCGGATCCGGCCATCGGCGCCGCGGCCCGCGCCGACCTCGCCGCGGTGGATCAGCGCGACAGCGCCTGCCACTCGCTTTACGAACCCTTCCTGTACTTCAAGGGTTTCCACGCCCTGCAGGCGTGGCGCGTGGCCCACTGGCTGTGGCTGCAGAACCGCCGCTCGCTGGCGCTGTTTTTACAGCACCGCATCTCGGTGGTGTTCGCGGTCGACATCCACCCCGCCGCGCAGCTCGGGCAGGGCATCCTGCTGGATCACGCCACCGGCATCGTCATCGGCGAAACCGCGGTGGTGGAAGACAATGTGTCGATCATGCAGTCGGTCACCCTTGGCGGCACCGGTAAAGAGTCTGGCGACCGTCACCCGAAGGTTCGCTGCGGTGTACTGATCGGTGCCGGTACTAAGATCCTCGGCAATATCGAGATCGGCCGCTGTTCGCAGATCGCCTCCGGCAGCGTGGTGCTCAAGCCGGTACCCGAGAAGTCCCTGGTGGCGGGAGTGCCCGCGAAAGTGATTGGCGTGGCCAGTTGCGACCAACCGGCACTGTCAATGAACCAATGTGCCCTGTCGCAGGTCGATCAGTTGGGCTGAATTTACTGACAGCTCCGCAATCCACCCAATACCGCGTCCCTGCGGCGGAGCTATCCTGTAACCATGAAATACAGTCTCAGTGCCAAAAATCTCGTCTGCCGCAATCTGGAAAACCGTGCCGGATACTGCGCCGACCTGCTCAACCCCAAACAGAGCAAGGAAATCACCGGCCTGCTGCGCACCGATAGCGGCCTGCTTTCCACCCGCTTTAACCAGGTTGTGAGCAACGCTGTGGCACTGCCGCGCATTCTCCAGCGCTTTGTGGTGGATTACTTTGCCGAACGCCACAGCCCCTTTTCCCTCTGGCACTGTGCCAGCCGGCCGCTGGACGAAGAAGCCCTGAAAGAAATGGGCCTGGTGGAGCAGCCCCCGCTCATTGCGATGGCCGCGGAAGTCAAACAGCTCGCAACGGACGGCAAGCCGCTCGCGGATCTCGAGATCCGTGCGGTAGCCAACGCGGAGGATCTGCTGTCCTTCGGTGAGTTGATCGCAGAAATACACGACAGTCCGCGGGAGCGGGCGCAGGTGAAAAAGTTTTACCAGCATGTCTCCACGCTGCCCGAGCACAAGTACAGCCGCCTGAAGTTTTATCTCGGCCTGTTTCAGGGGCAGCCTGTCGCCACCGGCAGCCTGTTTTCTTCTGCCGATGCCCTCGGCTTTTACGACCTGGGCACCCTGCCGGAATTCCGCAAGCGCGGCATCGGCACCGCCATGTTCCAGCACTTGCTCGGCGAAGTTATCCACAGCCACCACAAACACACGGTGGCACTGGTGGATGAGGAGCAGCAGGATCTGTGGCTGAATGCCGGCTTTTACGCTGTGGGCGAAGTAACACGCTTCGACTTCGCCCCCGAGCGCAGTGGCGCGCACGTGCCCAACTCTCGCCAGGGCGCTAACGGAAATAGCCCGGACCGCGGTGGCGAAAACAGCTGACCCCAGGCCGGGTCACCCCCGGCCCGGGCTGGTTCAGGCGCGGTCGATCGGAAAGGCTACCACCTGGTCAATGCGCTCCGCTTCACAGGCCAGCATCACCAGCCGATCCACGCCAAGGGCAACGCCGGCACAATCGGGCATCCCCGCAACCAGAGCCTCCACCAGACGCTCCTCGAATGGCCGAACCGGCCTGCCGTGCGCCTCGCGGTAGCGCTGGTCTGCTTCAAAGCGACGCAGTTGCTCCGCGGCATCGGTCAGTTCCCAGTAACCGTTCGCCAGCTCCATTCCACCTACATAGGCTTCGAAGCGCCGCGCGACGGGAACCCCCTGCTCGTCCTCTTCCACCCGCGCCAAGGCCGCCTGGCTCGCCGGGAAGTCATACAACAGCGTGATACCGGAACTCATGCGCGGCTCGATGTAGTGGCTCATCAGCAGGTCGAGACACTCATCCCGCCCGGCCGGCTCGAAGGAAATGTCCAGATGCTCAGTCACGCACGCCTTGAGCTCGGCGAAGGTCGCCCGGTGTGGATCCAGCCCCAGCATTTGCAGGAACAATGCCCGGTAGCTGTAGGAGCAGACGCGCGAGATCTTCAGCAGCCGCGACAGGAGCTCCCCCACCTCGATCATCAGGCGGTGGTCATCCCACCCCAGCCGGTACCATTCCAGCATGGTGAATTCGGGATTGTGGCGGCCACCGGCCTCACCGTCGCGAAACGCCTTGCCAAGGTAGTAGCAATCGCCGAAGCCTCCCGCCACCAGGCGCTTGAGCCCAAATTCCGGGCTGGTTGCCAGATAGGCCCGGTCCCCGCTGCAGTCGGCACTGATGGACTCAATGTGGGGATCACTGGTGGCGCGGCGGGAAAGCACCGGCACTTCCACTTCGAGCACATCGCGCTCAGTGAAAAAACGCCGGATATCGGCCAGCAGTGTGGCGCGGCGGCGGAGATTGTCCAGGGGGGCGGTCGGGCGCCAGAGAGCATCAGCCATGGGTATCAGGCAGCAAAAATGATCTGAGAGGTTGAGTGTAGTTGCCGAACGGCAGTGATCCCGAACGTGAACGCCGGGTATCAGGTACAGTTTTGGTACCTGCCAGCAGCATCAGGCGCTGCCGACAGGACACTGGGTGAGACTGCAGTAGCCAGGTTTGCACCCACAATTCTGGCCGCCGCCGAACCTGCTCACAGGTGCCTGCCGGGACGGCCTTGTCGCGATCAGTCTTCCTTGGCGCGACCCAGGTATTCAGCGGAGCGCGTGTCCACTTTGATCGTGTCGCCAATTTCCAGGAACAGCGGCACCTTGACCACAGCACCGGTAACCAGGGTCGCCGGCTTGGTGCCACCCTGAGCGGTATCACCGCGTACACCCGGATCGGTATCGGCGATTTCCAGGATAACGTGGTTGGGCGGAGTCACCGCCAGCGGCGCGCCGTTATACAGGGTTACCACGCACACGTCCTGTTCCTTCAGCCACTTGGCCGCATCGCCAACAGTGCTCGCATCGGCCTGATGCTGCTCGAAGGTCTCCGGCTCCATGAAGTGGAAGAACTCACCGTCGTTGTAGAGATATTCCATATCGCGGTCCATCACGTCCGCGGATTCCAGGCTCTCACCGGAACGGAAAGTACGCTCCCACACGCGACCGGTCTTCAGGTTGCGCAGCTTGACGCGGTTAAACGCTTGCCCTTTACCGGGCTTGACGAATTCATTTTCCACAATGGAGCAAGGGTCGCCGTCCAGCATTACCTTGAGACCGCCCTTGAATTCGTTGGTGGAGTAGCTAGCCATAAATAAAGAAAGCCCTAATGGTCATCACAGAATGGGGCGGGATTATACAGGAGTGACGCAGCAAGAACGAACAGCAAGCTCTAGCAATCGCTAAAACAGTAGGCTGAAGGGATCTCGACGGCATAGAAAGCGCCAGCAAAGGCGGCAACAATAACCAGTCCCAGCAGTAAACCCAGCAGCATCACCGCTATGGCCAGGCGGTCACGCAAACGCTGTGACAGGTGACTGCGCAACAGCCAGCGCAGGCCACAGGCCACATGGGAAAAGAATGCCGCCACGGCAAGCGTGTAATACGGCATGAAGAACAGCGGGAAATAACCCAGGTGCAAACCGGCAGCGGCAAAGTAAAAGTTTGTATCGACGCCCTGAACCGTCCGCCCGTACAGCACCGCACCGACATGAAAAAGAAGGAAGAACGCGAGATACCCACCGGAAATCGCCTGGACGTGGTCGAAAAAGCCCCGGCGTTTACCCCAGCGGCGCGCGATAAACACCAGCCCGGACGCCACCTGAAACAGCACACAGGTCAGCAACACAGGCTCAATGACCGGCGCGCGGTATATGTGCCGGTACTGCTCCATATAGGCGATATGGGCATCCACACCCAGGAGCGCCAGCATATGATTGGCAATATGACCGGCAACGTAACAGCCGATCAGCAGGGCCGAGATTCGGTGCAGCCTGTGCAGCATGGGAGCAGCCTCCTACGTCAAAATTGCCCGAGTGACGGATCCTGTGACGGGCGTGACCAAATCGGCCGCGCCCGTCGCCACCTATACCAGCGGACTCTCACCGCTGCCGGACAGGGCGCGCAATGCACGGCGGGCAAAGTAGGCAAATGTGGCCTGAATCCGCTTTTCCTGCAGAACCCAGTCGTGCGCTTCGGTCGCCAGTACCGAGTCGATTTCCTGGATGGCTCCGGCGGATTCGGCCAGCAGCTGCAGTTTGGCGGCGCGCTCGCACTGAATCGCGATCACACATGCCTCCTCGACCGAGCGGCACGCGACCACCAGCCCGTGGTGGGCGAGCAACGCGGCGCGCTTGTTTCCAAGCACACCCGCGATAATTTCGCCCTCACCGTTCCCAACCGGGACGCCAGGCCACTTTTCGAGTAACGCGACATCATCATGCAACAGGCAGGTGTCCATATGCGCAATTCGCAGCGGACGAGCCAACATGGACAACGCCGAGATGTGCAGGGGATGGGTATGCACAATACAGTTTACGTCCGGCCGCGACCGATAAATCCAGGAGTGAAAACGATTGGCCGGGTTGGGCATCCCTTCTCCGGCTACCAGTTCCAGATCCTCATCGACGACCAGTAAATTGGAAGCATTTATCTCGTCAAAGCCGAGGCCGAGCCTCTGGGTGTAATAGGTGCCCGGCGCCTCAGCACGCGCAGTGATCTGTCCCGCGAGGCCTGAATCGTGTCCTTCGCCAAATAAAATCCGGCAGGTAAGCGCTATTTTTTCCCGCAGCGACCAATCCGGCATTGCGAGGTGCCGGGTCATTTTCTCTCGCGCATTTTGCACGAGTGTTTCCTTATCCAGCATCATTGTGTCGGCCATGAAAAATCTCTCCTCTCAGGATCAATAACCGGTGGCAATAGGTCACTCATGCTGGAATTGCTTCGCGCATGCGATCCTGCTCTGGCTGCGCAGTCTGCGTTTTCCGAAAACAATCTTCGATAGAGTCAAAGAAATGGAGGCGCGCATCAACCATGTCACGCCCGGCGTTCAACATCACGTCAATCTGGGAGGGATCCCTGTCCGCGATGCCCACCATAATGTCCCGAATAGTCTCCGCATGGCCGTCATCACACTCGATATGCAACAGGAAAAATTCCAGTGCCTTGTCACTCACACCCTGAGCGCGAAAACCGGCGACGATGTCGCTATACAGCGGCGGAACCAGCGCTTCTGCACCCAGGCACAATGCGCCCAAACCGGCACTGGGCGACAAATCGCGGCAATGATGGAACATCCGTTCTATTAATCGACGAGTGCCAGGCAGCATGGGGCTCCGCGCAAGATCGATATCAAAGTGCCGCAACATATCGCGGAATATCAGGTGATGGGGCTGTGGGCTTCCGGGCTCAAGGCCCAATTCTTCAAACAGGTTTTCTGCCAGCGCCAACACCGCATCGTTATCCGGAAGGCTAGCCATCATCGCGCACAGGTAGCGGGTAAAGTAAGCGCTGTAGAGGCCCTGTTGCGCGAGAAAAATCTTCAGCTCCGCGAGCGGAACATCCCCTGTTCGACAGCGCTGCAAAAATGAGTGCCCCCTGGCACGTTCGATCAGGGCTTCTTTATTATTTTCAAGCAACTCAAGGTACATATCCATCTGGAGTTTTCTCCTTTCAATTCCAGTGTGTGTACAGTTTAAACCGGCCGATTGCGACCTCATCGGCATTTGTTCTCAGTTTTGCCCGGAGGTACCGATTACCCCCCCTGACTGTCATGAAATTGAGATAAAATTTTCCTATCTATGGCTAACCGCAGCGGCATACTTCAACAAATTCGGATTTAATGGAGGTGAAACGACTTGAGCCCGCAAATGGAAGTGGTTCGGGCATTGCCTGATTTGTTGGCAGCGAAGACCATCGAGCAGGTCAAAACGCATATCGAGCAAGCAGTCAACGCCATAGGGTTTGACTTTTTTCTTATCGGTGTCGAGGGAAAAGCGGGATCCGGAGATCCCCGCTATCGGGTGCACACCAACTATCCGCGCTCCTGCGTAGAGCGCTATAAACATCAGGGCTGGGAGAAGCTCGACCCCGTGGTTGGTCACTGCCGGCAGTCGCTGGTACCGCTCATTTGGCACAGGGCCCACTTTCCCGGACAGGCCAGCCAGCTGTATGAAGAGTCGGTGTCGCACGGTATCGCTTCCGGAGTCGCCACCGCACTTCACAGCGCCGTGCACAACCGCGCTATGATGATCACGGTAGCTAACGGGGCGGGTTTTGATGAGCGCCTGGAATCCTGGTTGACCGAAACTTTGCCGACGATTCACTTGATGACGTCGTATGCGTATGAAGCCATCTGCCGCATCGAGGAGTCCGCGTTTGAGTGCGCCGTGAAGCTGACCCGGCGCGAGGGCGAATGCCTGCACTGGGCGGCAGCGGGAAAATCCTCGTGGGAAATTTCGCGCATCCTCAGTTGTTCGGAAGCCACTGTGAATTTTCACGTCAGGAATATCATCCATAAGCTGGGCGTCTCTAATCGGCGACAGGCTGTTGCGCGGGCACTTTCCCTGAGGCTGATCCATCCCTGATCCCACCCCGCCCACGGCAAGCAACGCCATGGGCGGGTTCAAGACAGTCAATGTCAGCTGGTTAACATCGCCCCGGCCTTCGCCGCCGGGCGCTCGACCAGGCCGCGCAATTCCTGTCGCTTGAGTTTGCCACTGGGCGTAGTGGCAATGTCCTCGACCAACTCGATGCGGTCAGGTCGCAAGGCCCGCGGATGCAACTCGTCGCGGATGCGTTTCATCAGGTCATCGATCAATGCTGTCGCCGTGTAGCCATGACTTTTTGCCACCACATACGCTCGCAACCGCGTCAAACCGTCCGGTGTTTCCACGGGCAATGCCGCCGCTTTTTCGACTCGCTTGTCCGCGAGCAGAAATTCCTCCAGCTCCTGCGGGCTTACCCAGTGGCCCGCCACTTTGATGCGCTCACTGATGCGGGATACAAATTGGTAGCCGGCCTCTTCTCGCAGAAACAGGTCGCCCGTATCAAACTCGACCGGCACAGGCTCGCGCAGGCAATCGGTATCCGCATTCAGGTACCCCAACATCAGGCAGCCATTGCTGAGAGCAAGGGATAGCGAGCCGTCATGCCCGTGCCTGGTTTCGGTATAGTGAAAACCCGCCACACGCTGCAGTGCACGCGCGCCCTGCGAACATTCCGACAGGTAAGGTGCAAAGGTTTCCGTGGTGCCGATCGAGTTCAGCATCTGCGAGCCACTCCACGCTTCCCAGCGCTGGCGAATAACCGGCGGCAATCGCTCACCCGCAGACATGGAAAGGCGCAGGCTGTCCAGGTGGTAATTCCGCTGCGCGCGGGCCATGAGCAAGTGATATAAGGTTGGAACGGCGAGGAAAACGCTTACTGCCTCCGCCTCGATAACATCGAGGAAATCCGTGTGCTGCTGCCACTGCGGCAGCATCACTGCAGTGGCGCCCTGACTCAGGGGTACATGCAATCCCTGCAGGCCGAAGGAGAAATACGGACCACTGCTCGCCAGTACGCGATCATCTGGCCGAATGCCCCACATGGGGCGTGTCACTGTGCGCTCAAATTCCCAAAAGGCCCGGTGGCTGTGCACACACAGCTTTGGATTGCCCGTGGAGCCTGAAGTCGCAAGCACCAGTGCCGGGCGTAAATCCAGACTGGCAGACAACGCGCTCACTTCTGCGGGTTGCGGCAACGCCGATCCAGCACTGACCAGTTCCTCGACCGATAGCATCGGTTCCGCACCCTGACCCAGGGCCGCTTCCGCGCAGCGGTCAGCCAGGATCAGATCCGGATCGAAACCTTCCCACAAGGTGGCGTACTGATCTTCAGGAAGCGCGGGGTGCACCAGAAAAGGCAGGTGGCCCGCGCGCATTGCCGCAAGCCAATACACAACATTCTCCAGAGTGGCGCCGCCCACAAGGGCAATGTGTCTTTGAAAACGGCTACCCGCTAATTGCACGTGCAATTCCCGCACGGCTGCCAAAGTCGCACGCTGCAATTCACAGTACGTCAGGGTGCGGCGGCCAGCCAGATTACACTCCACCAACGCAGGGTGGTTTCCGCGCCCGGCACGGACATGGCGATCAACCAGCAGGTCGACATTATTTGATCTGGCATCAATATGGATCACGGCAAAATTTCTCTCTGTTCAGCAAATTGGACGATGAACCCGGTCTGGCCGGCGGGTATTAAATTGCGCTGTGCTATACAGCCACTTCCACCTCATCCCTTGTCTCCCTGCAAGCAAATGCGATTTCTGTGGTGGTGCCACCGCGAAATACGTCCAGTAAGCGCCCGAGGGTCCGCGCGGGATTTGCCCGCTGAAATATATTGCGCCCCACGCACATACCGCCCGCGTTATAGCGCCGGACCGCAGCCGCAAGATCGAGCAAGGCGCGCTCATCGGCCAGTGTCCCACCAGCAAACAGCACCGGTGTGTGGCTCTGGATCCCGTCCAGCATTTCGGGCACCGCCTCCAGGGACGTCGGCGCCGCCACCTTCAGCGCATCCACGCCCAGTTCCACCGCAGCGCGCATGAAGTGCCGGATGCGCAGCAGCGCCTGGCCAGTGGACGGCGACTTGTCGTACACCATGCTCATTACCGGCAGGCCCCAGGCGTGGGCCTGATCCACCACCTGGCCCATCAAACGCAAATTGTGCGAAGCGGTCGCGGCGGAAAAATTCGTTTGTACGGAAACGGCATCGGCACCAAGGCGAACCGCAGCCTCGACGCTCGTTACCAGATGTTTTAAATCCGGTTTTTCATCGAGACTGAGAGACCCGGTAAGATGAACCACCAGGCCGCATTCGAGATCGCCAGCGAGCCGTGCGGCCAGCCCCTTGTGCAAAACCACTCCGGTAACTGCACCTGAATTGACCCATGAAAAAATATCTTCGGGCCGGGCTATTCCGGAGATGGGTCCCATCGTCAGGCCGTGATCGAGCGGAACGATCAGCGCCCTGCCGGACTGCGGATCAACAAAACGCTGCCAGCGACGCTTGCGTGCCATTTCAGTCATTGAACTGTCTCCTTTCCATGTTTCGGGCCAGGGTCACCGATCGGATAAAACAGCGCGGATTGGCCGTCTAAGAATTTTTCGCGTGGGGATGGCGCTGGCGCAGGCTGCAATCAAAACGACTGCTAATGCCGCCGCGATATAAGTTGGCCATACCCACGCCAGATCGACCGGCACCGCATTGCTCGAACCCGGTGGCGTCCACATGATCTGAGCCCGGCGTACGGCCAGCACAATGAGAGATGCACCGCCGATGCCCAGTGCCGCTGCGCCCAGCGCCAGCCAGCTGTTCTCAAGTGCAGTGAGGCCGAGAACGAAACGTCGCGGGAAGCCAAGACTGCGCAACGTGGCGAATTCGCGCGCGCGCTGCGAAAAATTCATGTAGCTGGCATTCAGCAGACTGGTGAACCCAATCGCACAGGCAATAAATGCGATGAAATTGAGAAAGCCACCAAGTACCGCCTTTACCTGCACATAGAATGCGGCTCGATCAGACCAGCGGAACACTTCGACCCCCTCGACGCCCTCCGCTTGCAAAGCTGCAGCGATACGATCGCGCGCTGCGCTGAGGCTGACGCCCTCGCGCAGCAGCACGTGATATTCGCTGACATCCGAGGTATTCAGCAGGCTCTGGGCATCGGCCATCGGCAGCACCACCAGGCGATCGTTCACCTCCTTGATCCCCCAATCCATAATGCCGGTGGGCTGTGCCTGTATCACATTGATGCGCGCGGTTCCGCGCGTTGCCGCGGTAAGCTCAAGTGGGATTTCAGGGCAGTCCAGCGGACGCGAGACCGGTGTATCACCAGGTTGCAGCGGTGCAAAGCCGGTGTCGGGAACCTGACAGCCGAGAATGGCCGCAAGGCCCTGGCCGAGAATCAGCGGTTGCGCACGTGTCTCCATCCACAGCGGTGTGCCGGCGACCACGTCAAACTCGTAGGCAGGCCCTTTGATCTGGCGAATTTCCTGCACGTCCTGGCCAATACCGGCAAAAATCGTGCTGACCGTCGCGTTCGACACCATGCCGGAAATACGCAGTATGCGGGCACTCGTAACAACATCTGCATCGCCCTTGAGCACGGCCTCGATGCGGGCCTGCGTTTTCAGGGTAAGCGGTATTTGACCAGCGCCCTCAACCTGTCGGGCCAGATCAGAAGCCGGCTTTTCAATCACCAGATGTCCACGCGCTCCCCAGCGCATAAAGGCATCGCGAATCAATTCAACATTGGCCTGCATGTAACCGGACAGCAGGCACAAAGCGAGGATCGATACGCACATCACCGCAAAGGTGCCACGGGATTTGCGCCCATTTCGCCAAAGATTGCGCAACGACATACCGAGCAAAAGAGAGATATTCATGACGCCTCCTACAGGGTCATCAGCGTGTCGACGGAAAACAGGCTTTCAGGCGGATTCGCCCTGGTGACCTGGTCGTACTCAAGCACGCTGTAGCGTTCAGGAAAGTTCGCATTGACGATTTTCATGCGCGAAATAAACGGGAGCTCTGATCCGTCCACCTGCACCCTGTTCCCGTACTCGAAGAAGGCGCGCTTGAAGGTCATGCCACTGGCGGTCAGGAACTCCGCCTTGATGCCCAGGCGTGTGTGCTGATCCAGGTAATAGATAATGGATTCGTAAGTGGCACCCTCGGACGCTGCCGTGAGTTTCAGCTTGTCGCACGGCACACCGTCGATCACTTCAGTACCCAGGTATTCAGGGGTGTAGTCCCGGGCATATTGGGTCGCGGCGATATCGCCATTGGCCGCCTCGCCAACCAGCCGCTGCTGCGGACTGATACTGACGGGTTTGCGCAATCCCGGCTTGGCGTACCACATAGCGCGGGATGCGATGAGGATTTTTTCTCCGCGATAGCGTCGCGGTGCCGTGGTTAACGCAATCGCTCGACCGTCGCGCACCGCAATGTCGTACTGTGTATCCGTCGCGCCAGCGGGGTCTTCCGTACGAATATGCAGCTTCCACTGATAACTGCCCCATCCTCCGCGGGCGAGATCTGCCGAGCGCAACCAGTCGCGCAGTACATCCACGCCCGGCGCTGCCGCGCCTTCACTGGCCACATCTTGGCTTTGCGCCTGCGCAGGCGCTGGAGGCAATAATCCCAGTGCGAATAACAGGCAGGCGCCGGACGCCAGCAAGCGCGTAAGTGGCACCCCGCGGGTACCCGGCCGCACATCTCCGCCAATCCGCCTTCTGGCACTGAGCAGCGCGCCCAAGGTAATACCGGCACCCATGCATGCCGTTGCCACGAGGGCCCAGTACAACGGCAGTTCCAGTGCCAGCGCAGTCGGCTCAGCGATGCGCGGCAGCTGGGTTTCCACACCGGAAGCGCGCAAACCGATGTTCGCAATGTATGCGGAAATTATTGCCAGCAGCGCCGCAGCCAACGTAGTGAGCACGCTTTCGCGCAGGAAAACGCCGGCAACGCGCCCGCGGCTAAAACCCATTGCCCGCAACATGCCGATCTCCCGGGTGCGATCTGCAATATTCATGGCCACAGTGTGCTGGATAGTGATCAGGGCGATGGTGAATACGACAATACCCGTGAATGCAAACACCATGGTGAAAAATCCCATGAAGCTGGCATAGAGCTGGCCAATTTGCGGATGATCCCAAGTGGTCACTTCAAAGCGATCCGGTGCGCGGCTCGCCAACGCCGCAGCCAGCTCGCGACGAAAATCTGCACTGTGGGAGCGATCGTCCAGCTGAATGAGCACGCGCGATACCGCGTCCGTGTCGTAGAGTGATTGCAGCAGCGTCAGCGGCGCCTTCAGCCCCTTGTCTTCAATCGCCTCGATACCAGTGGAAAATTCACCCGCTAGTGGTGCCTCAATCGCATTCATACGATTGGCATAGGAGGCACTGAATAACTGCAGCTCAGTACCGCGCTCCGGGTAGCGGAGTAAATCCTGCAATTGTGTGGTGAGCAGCAGACCGTCGTCCGGCAGGCTTGTCGTTGGCGCCAGGGGACTTTCTGCCTGCAGTACTTTCTCAAACTCCGGGTCGACACCACGCGCCAAAAATACCGCGCTCTCGCCACCGGCCTGTACCATGCCGACACCCATCAGCTGCTCGGACGCGCGCAGGAAGTACGGCAGGCTGGCAGCGACCTCACGAATCATTTGCTGATCCGTTCGATCCAGGGAGTACTTGGCCGGGCTGGCAGCCAGTTGCGCGGGGCCGTCCTTGCGGTAGACCTGCACATGGGCATTCACATCCCGATAGATCACCACCGATGCCAGCGAGCTCTCTACAAAGCGGATATACCCGAGAAACATCAGCACTGCGAACAAACCGACGCCTACTGCAATGACCGTGGCAATAGTGCGACGCCGGTCGCGATAGAGATTGCGAAAAGCGAGGGCCCACATCACGCCACCTCACTCTCGCCAGTTGCCATTGCGGTGCTGTCCGCTTCCGCATGCAGCTGTGTATCCGCAGCCGCCATCAGGCAGCCATCACGCAACTCCACTACGCGATCAACATGCGACAACAAACGCTGGTCGTGCGTGGAGAAAACGAATGTCACTTGCTGTTCCCGGTTGAGGTTCTTCATCAACTCAACCAGTGACAGTGCACTGGCGCTGTCCAGGCTGGCTGTGGGCTCGTCTGCAAGAATCAGTTTGGGCTCGGTGACCAACGCCCTGGCAACCGCGACGCGCTGACGCTGCCCACCGGAAAGCTGGTCCGGAAGAAAGTCGGTGAAACGCGACAAGCCCACAGACTCTAGTGCGCGATGCGCGCGACGATCCATTTCCGATTTTGGCAGTTTGTGTAAATACAGGGGTAGTGCAACGTTCTCCAGCGCGGTGAGCACAGGAATCAGGTTGAAGTTCTGGAAAATAATCCCGTAGGTCTGGCTGCGCAGCCTATCCAGCGAGCGATCATCCAGCTGGTTAACTGGCTGCCCCAACACGCGAATTTCGCCATCACTGGGGTAATCCAGGCACCCTATCAGATTCAGCATGGTGGTTTTGCCGCTGCCACTGGGACCAGTCAAGGCAACAAAGTCGCCTCTAGCTACGGCAAAGTCGACCTGCTCCAGGGCGGTCACTTCCAGCTCGCCGAGCCGATAGCGTTTACTGACGGACTTGAATTCGACCAGGTTCATTTTTTCTCCTTGTTTCCTTAACTCTCACCATCGATTCCGTCGCCTAGAAAAAGGCGTCCACCGCGAAATAAATACTGCGTGTTACCGGCTGGCTCATTTCCAGTTCGCGACCAGCGCGGCTGTGCGACACGCCCAGATAAAGGGTGCTGGTGTCACCGGGACTAAAAGACAATTCGGAAAACGCGCTGGTGCTGCTGCGATCCAGGCCCTGTAAAAACCGCGTGGTCAAACCCCAACGGCGGTCGCCAAACAGTTTCGGCCAGGTGCCTTGCACCAGTAGATATTGCGACTGCACAAAAGGGTGCAAGGGACGATTGCGCGACGGCCCGCGCCCGGCCGACGGGTAGGCGGCAAGCAGTGGGTTTCGTATTTCCTCGTCACTGAGTGCGAATCCGTTGTAAATGAGCTCCACGCCGATCTCGGCACCAGAGGTGGCGCCGTAGCGCAGGTTCGCAACACCGTCCCAGCGCGAGCGCTGGCGGTTCTGCAACAGTCCCGCCGCATCGGCTTCACCGTCCGCGTAGCCGCGCGAGGCTGCGACCTCCGCCCCAATCGTCCACGCATCACCAATACCGTGCTGAACGTAGCCGCCGACGTAGGGACGAAACCCTCCGCCACCACCGGTGACGGCGCCGGCTGTTGTCAGCTGGCCTTCCACCCAGTTCCATTCCGCCCGCGCCAGTGAAAAGCCCCCGTCACTGTCGATACCCGCCACATCATCGAGGCGAGGGTCCGCAACTAGCGCCGTGACCCGTCCGCGTGAGGAAAAGTTCGCACTGCCAAACACCATCGGCTTACCCGGAATATCGCGCCGCGGCGTGACCGCACCGTTGTCGGGAAACAGGCGATTGGTCGGGCTGTACAGCAGCGAAGGCCCCCATCCCATCAGCCGTTTGCCGGCGCCAATGCGCACACTTTTCCCGGATTCATGCAGGACATACCCTTCTGCCAGCCAGTCCGGCTTCGGATCCGGAAGCGCAGCCGGCCGGTCATGCCTGTCTGCCACCAGGCGCGGTTTGAGAATCAAGCGGGTTCCCTCGCAGGGAACCGCATTGCAGCGCAATTGGAAGTCCAGCCTCAATTCGGCGGCGCTGCGCTGGGCGGAGTCGCCACCCAGCGGCGCAAACAATTCTTCACGCTCATGTAGCAACTGCAGGGTCCACTCGCTTTCGCTGGCCCAGCGGGTTCCTGGATCTGCCGCAAACGCCCAGTTCGTATCGGCCGACGCGGGCGATACAGCAACACCGCACGACCATGCGATGATCAGGAGGAATGCAGTTCGCTGACGTCGCATGGTGTGTACTCACGGTCGCGGGAAGGAATCTGTTGGGCGGCTTGCAGCAGGTCGCTGTAACGTTCACGCAGCTGTCTTTTCAGGGTTTTTCCGGTCGCGCCGATCGGAAAGGCCTGCCAGTCGATAACCCACAAATGCGCCAAATGCTGGGATTGGGAAAGCAGCTGATTCAGTTCGTTGTGCAGGGCCTGGGGATCTGTGGTCTGCGCTTCGCTGCGCAGTGCCACTACCGCTGCGGGCACCTCCTGTGCGCCTTTTTCGGGGCACACGCCAAAAACACAGGTGTCGAGTACCGCGGGATGTTTCAGCACGATTTCTTCAATCGGCAGCGTGTAAACTACGCCTCGGGCGGTGTGCATCACATCGACTTCACGATCGAGGTGCACGACCTCGCCATCATCACCGAGTCGCACCATGTCACCGGTAAACCACCAACCATCACGCGTTGCGGAATAGAACACATCGTGGGCATTCCAGTACCCGCCGAACATACTCTTGCCGCGAATCATCAAGCGCCCCACCTCGCCTTGCGCTACGGGGTTACCCATGGCATCAGCAATTTTTATTTGCGGCCCCAGCGGGGTGCGGCGACCAACGCGGCGACCGAATTTTTTCGTCCACGGCGTGGTGATTCGCAGTAGCGCGGCAATACCAACCTCACTGGAACCCAATCCATCAACAAAAAGCGAGCCGCGAAACGGAAGACCTATACGTTTGAAGAATGAGCCATGGGGCAAAAGCGCGCGCTGATGAACTTCGTGGCTGGCGTCGGCGGTCGTGCCCCAGATTCGCAGGCACTCCAGATCCAGATCGGTGACGCCTGCTTCGATCAGGCGGGTATAAGTAATCGGGAACCCGAAGAAGATGCTGGGTTTGCGCCGCCGCAGCAATTGCATCAGGCCATCGGCGGTCATCTCGCCATCGAGAACACACGGAACCCCCATCAGTAAAACACCGTGCAGATAGAGGTGGGACACCTGATGGTTTAGTGGCAAGGCAAAACAGGCGAGATCACGGGGAGAAACCGGATTGAATAGCACAATCGAACGCAGCGACTGCGCGATACCTTCCTGCTTGAGAATAACGCCTTTGGGAACGCCGGTAGTACCGGACGTATGCACGATATACAGCGGATCCGCCGCGCCGCGTCTGCGCATCGGTGCCGGAGATAGATCAGCAGCCAGCAGGTCGGCCAGGGCGTGTTGCCAAACGGGCGCCTGCTCGCAGTGCTCTAACTGGTCAACCACGACCATTTGCCTCAGAGATGCAAAGGGAAACTCTTTTCCAAGATTGGCAAGTTTCTCCCATCCTCCGGCATCGCTCATGAGCAACTTTACACCCACGCGTTCCATGTAACCTGCCGCAATATCCGCGGCCACATTGACATTGATTGGCACCGCGATGGCACCTATACGCAGCGCCGCTACCGAAAATATAAAGTAGTCAAACTGATTGGATTTATAGATAGCAACCCGGTCACCCTCATTGACGCCCAGGTGATGGAGGCACGCCGATATCCGATTGGCCACAGCGAGAATGTCCATGGCGCTCCACTGCTTCTTGTCACTCCAACTCAGGGGCTGCGCCAGTTCCACCAGTTTGCGGTCGCCGTGACGATGCGCGGCATACTCAAGCACGGAGTCAACCCGGTCATCCCACCGCGCCAGCAAGGCAAGGCGACCGATAAATCCCAGGCGTACAAAGATAAAAAACAGATATCCCAGAACGACAAGGAATGCGGCCAGTAATAAATCAGTCATTTCTGTTTTAACTCCGAACAGGAATCCATGTCGTCCAGCAGTTGCTGTAACGTTTCGAGATAAGGTGCGACGAACTGCTGTTTGATATCGCTGAACACGGCGCGGCGATATACCAGGTCAAGTTGCATACGCCCATTAACCGTAGGGGTGTAGAGAATGAAATCGTACGGCGGCACCAGACAGCCAAAACCCACATAGCTCTGGGTGGCGTGTTCAAGGGATCCGAACTCGGAAAAGTTCTCCTCGATGCGCCCCGGGTTCGAATAGCAGGCATTGGTTCCCTGGCATCGGTTCAGCATCGTTCGCGTCAGCCCGCGCAAGCGGCGCAGGCGCAGCAGAGGCAGCAAAGCTTCAAGGCGACCGAGCTCGGTGCCAACCTGCTGGTCACTGCGCGCATGGCCAATTGCCCGGTGCACACTGCGCACCAGTGATAAGGAGTCCTGGCCCCGGTGCAGGCGGATATTGCTGGGGATCAGGTAGTTGCGGAAGCTGCGATCGTAATCCCGCTCAATAAGGCGGCGTAAGCTGACCGCACAGGTAATCCGCAGATGACCATTCGCCACACTGCCAGCAGTGCGATCCATCATTTGCGCCAGCGCCGCACACAACACCGTATTGACCGTAACACCAGCGGTGCGCGCAGTCCGCGCCACGCGGGATTCCAGTTCCAGCGGCATCAGGCTTTGAAAGAAATCGAGCTGCGCGATCGCATTGTGCCCGGTACCTGGCTCCCACCGCTGGCCGGCATAGTCGACCGCTAAGCCACCGTCGCTGCGCACCAGATCCGCAACAACGCTGAAGCCCGCCCGCAGCAAGCGCAATGCTCGCGCCAGCGGCCGATACCACTGGGGGCGGATTCGCGGCAAAGGGGAAAATGGCAGCTCGCTGGCTGGAGGCGTAACCCCCGGTACTCCGCTCAGATACGCGTAATGATCGATGATTGAACGCAGTAGCAGACAATCGCTTCGCGCATCGGCAACCCCATGGTGACTGCTCAGGTAAACGCAGGAATTGGTGCCGTCCGCAGCGGTTATCAACAACACCTGCAGAGGCGGGCGCTGCCGCCATGAGAGGCGGTTTTGATCGCTGAAGTCCATCAGCAGGTGACGGAAATCAGAATCGGAAAAATCACAGGCCCCCGCATATTCCCGATGCACAACCCAGTTGTGTGCTGCCGTATCCCTCGGCTGAAGGCGGCCGCCAACCGGGTGTGTATGCAGCAATGGAATCTGCGCGGCCGCGCGGGAAACGCTCTGCTGCAGAATCTCGGGATCCAGACGGCCACTTACGACGATGATCTGGTTTGTGTTGACATTGGCCATTTCCGCCAGATGCTCAAACACTTCCGCCAGAGCGTCCACGGGAGGAAACGCCCCCTGACGTGAAACATCGACTTCAGCTGTTGCTAGCGTAGTCACAACCGGATACCTCAACCGGCCTCAACAGCATGGCGGGCATGCTCGAGTGCGACATCACCGGCATACCACTGACACAGGTTGCGTATCTGCTCACGGGACAGCGGACGCACCGGCGAATGGCGATCGATCGCAGCATCCAGGCTGGATCGATCAAACTGCCATTCGGTCATGGCGAACGGACGGTTGGGCCCGATGGCGCGATCAAACTTCTGTTCCAGTGACGTGGTGGGTTTTCCCAGCCGGGTTTTCACCCGCGCCACTTCACCCCAAACCTTCACCAGCTCGTCTATCGCCACACCGATGCCACCAGCACTATGAAATACTTCGAATTCTGTTCCGACGTCGTTGCGCAGTGTCAGTGAACAGGCATCGTTCGCAAGCTGATCAATGGGAACCAGATCGGGACGAATCCTGGGCAGCAGGTCAAGGGCCAGCTCCTTGTGCCCGGCACGGGCAACGGCCAGCACCGCATCCTGGAACATGTAGAAACCGAAACCATTTCGCAGCGTCCAGCCGGTGTGACTGTGACCGACAACGACGGTGGGGCGGAAAATCGATACCGGCAGTTTGTGCCGCTCATGCAGCAAGCGCAGCGATTGTTCCGCGCTCCATTTGGTCACCTGGTAAGTGTTGACCATTTGACTCTGCGCATGCAGCTGCTCGCGTACCGGCCCTCCGGCGAGCCCGGCCACATACGCAGTGGAAACATAATAGAAGCGGCGGCACCCGCAAGCGCGCTGTGCGACAGCCTGGTAGAGCCGGGCGGTCGTTCCCACATTGGTCTCGAAAGACTGGGCAAGCTTGTGCGCGGAATAGCTCATTTCCGCCGCCACATGCCAAACTTCCGTAATATTTTCCAGCACCTCGTCAGACAAGGTGCTTTCAAGCGTGGCGAAATCGATATCAATAACGCGCAGGTGTTTTTTTACTGCCCCGCTGATGTCCAGTTCAAACCCATGTGCTGCACTCAAAATGGCATTCAAGGTGCGAACGCCATCCGGGTCATTGCGTGATATCGCCGTGACGCCTGCACCGCGGGCGAGAAAGCTGGCCGCAAGTGCGCTGCCAACAAAACCTGTAGCGCCGGTAATCAGTACCTGGTGCACTTCCACACTCCTCTTTTTTGATTGAAGGCAATAAACCAGGCGCACAGCGGCGCCTGGTTGTGGCAGGAATCAAAGTTCGATGATGTGTTCGTCTACCTTTACCCCGACATGGCGTCCGGGCTCGGTACCAAAACCAAGAACGCGGTCTCCCGGTTTCAATTCGGTGACATTGAGGGGTTTGGCCTGATCGGAAAAAATGCGTACATGCCAATCGTCCTGCATGATGATGTTGACCTTGCGGTTCTCCGGGAAAGAGGCTTCGATCAGCAGCAGTGGGCGAATTTCCGTTTTGGTGCGCCCTACATAAACCTGCCTGGTTTCGCCACGGGAATTGACCGTCGTCAACTGACTGCCTGCACGCAGCTCGCTGATGTAAGCGGTGCGATCATTGCTCTGGAACACGTAGCTGTGCACCGATGCCGCATTGATGCGAAACGGCCGCAGTTCCATGTACGGCAAATGGAAAACTTCCGGGCAGCAGAGGAGACCCCCGGTCGACGTGGAGCCGACAAGAATGCCCTCGTCCGGATTGAACATGTGCGTGGTGTCGATACAGGCACGGTAACCGAGTCCCAGGTGCGTTATGCGGTCGATGGTGCCTACCTGGATGTCGATTTTCGGAGAGTCCTGGGCGTCCATCTTGCTGGCAAAGCGATCAAACTGTTCCATGGTGGTAAAGCTGGCCAGCACGCCGTCACTGCCGAGTTCAAGCACCCCCAGAGCGATCACCGCATCGTCCACATCCTGGTGAACTTCTTTCAGCAGCACCGTATTGGTTTTGTGCAGTTCGGCAATAACCAGTTCGAGGGGGATATTGGTGGGATCCTTGAATGACACCATCAGGTGGTCGTAGTGCATTCCCTGGTGGAACGACGCATGCAGGCTTGCCGCGTTGTCGACATGCATACGGAGGCTTGTGCGGTAGCCCGCCTCACGGGCACAGGCCAGTACGTCTGCCTGCTGGCTGGAGATGACAGAGATTTGCTTTTTGCCCGCATCGCTTTCGAGCAGCTCGGCAAACTTCTGCCACTCCTGGCGATTTTCCAGGTGCAATACCCGCTGCAATCGCGGAGACACACCCTGGTCCAGGGACTCGAAATTATCCCCATAAAGCACCACACCGTTGTATCTGCCCTGCCCGAGGCGCTGCACAATAGCCTTGCGTTCTTCGGCGCTCAGGCTGTCCAAAACGCGGGAGTCATACCAGAGTACGTGTTCGCGATTCTCCGGCATTTCGGTGATTGCGGGGAAAAGTGCGGTGTTACTCGGTGGCACCGGTTCAAGAGGTGTGGTTGGTTCACGCTTACCGGCTGCCGCTTGCGCAGCGCTCGATTTGGGTTCTGTTTTTTTCACCGCCGGGCGCTTGCTCTGAACTTGTTCCATGGTTTCCTGACTCACTGATCGAATGGTTAACAGGTGGCTGGGGGGAAAACCGCAATCTGCGGCGATGCCGGGAAGGGGAGGCAGATGTACACTCGGCACCCGACCATCACCCTTCGCCAAATGCGACTGACAAGTCGCCGACAACGGTGCGAAGCCTATGGATCACAGCCGGGAGCGTCACCTAGCAGTTCTGTCAGGTATCCCTCGAAGAAAATATTTGTTACCACGCGGGATCTGTACAAGAAATCGCCACAAAACCGATTTCTGGTACAATCGCGCCTTTTGATGTACAGGCCTATGAGTGCGGATTTGCCAGTGACACATGTTCGGTTGATTGATAGCGGGAGCCGCCGCTGGCAGGAGGAAATGGCTGATCTGGTCACTGACCCGCAGGAGTTACTCGACCTGCTGCAATTGAGTGCCGGGCAGCTGCCACAATTGCAGGCAGCAGCAAAGCTCTTCCAGCTGAGGGTGCCGCGTCCCTACCTCCAGCGTATCCGCGCGGGCGACCCCAATGATCCGCTGCTATTACAGGCACTGCCTTCAGGGCTGGAACTGGATGCCACCCCGGGATTCAGCAACGACCCCCTGGAAGAAGCCAATGCCAACCCTGTGCCGGGCGTGGTTCACAAGTACCGCGGCCGCCTGCTGCTGATTACGGCAGGCCAGTGTGCAATTAATTGCCGCTACTGCTTCCGCCGCGCCTTTCCCTACGGCGACAACCACCTGAACCGCAGCCAGTGGCAGCAAGCCCTGGATTACATCCGCGCCCAGCACGACCTGTGCGAAGTCATCCTGAGCGGTGGCGACCCCCTGGTACTGAACGACCGCCAGCTGGGATGGCTCGCAGGTGAGCTGGCAGCCATTGCGCACGTGGACAAGCTGCGTATTCACACGCGCCTGCCCATTGTTGCCCCCTCGCGGATTAACGATGAATTGCTGTCCTGGTTCGCCAACAGTCGGCTGAAACCCGTGCTCGTATTGCACTGCAACCACGCCAATGAAATCGATGGCGACGTGCGCGCGGCACTGGCCCGGCTGCGCCGCGCCGGGGTCACCCTGCTCAACCAGTCGGTGTTGCTGCGGGGCGTCAACGACTCGGTAGAAGCGCTGGCGGCACTATCGGAAGCGCTGTTCGACGCAGGTGTACTACCCTATTACCTGCACCAGCTAGACCGGGTGCAGGGCGCGGCTCACTTCGAGGTCAGTGATGCGCGGGCAAAGGATCTTGTGGAAGCCATCCGCCAGCGCCTGCCGGGCTACCTGGTACCCCGTCTGGTTCGGGAAATCCCGGGCGAAAGATCCAAAACACCCGTGTGACACGAGTTGACCCGAGCTGGCCCGAGGAAAATTGAGCGCCTTTATTGCATATCAGCACTCAATTCATCTGGCGTAACCTCACATTTCTGTCGCGTGAATCCACCCCAATGAATTGTTTAGGCTGATGCGCCTCGTATACTCCGGAAAGATAAAAACCGGTCATTACCATGCAGGATGCACAAATAGCCGAACCGGAGATCGGGCGGGATGCCCGAGCCGGACGCCGCGACATCAGTCGGCCAGAACCCCGAGACCATCGAAGGGCCGGCAACCCCGGCGACAAACTCACCACCGCAAAGCGCGATTTACCCCGGCTGTCCTGTGGCTGCCGCAACCACCGCCAGCTGCAACGCTGGCTTCGGCACGCCCTTCCCCAGAACATTGGTGATGAAGCGGCACAGCGTCGCGCAGCAACCCTGCGCAGCCTGTTGAGCGAGATCGCCCGCTGGCAGGCCAAAGCCAGCCAGCGGCTCGCTTGCCTGGAAGTTTTGCGGCCCGCGGTGATCGAGCTTGGCCAAAGCCTCGGGCTGGCCCAGCTCCCCCAATACGGCGGCGCCCAGACCCGGGAGGCCCACCGCTCGGTGCAAATTGCCTGTATCCTGCATCAGCACCTCGCTCAGGCATTCTCCAGCGTGTGCGCAGAGCTGGCCAATGATCGCGATACCCCGTTTGCCCGGCGGCACCTGCGCCTGGCCCTGCACCGCGCCAGTGACAGCCTGCGGCGCCTGATTTACATCAGTAGCCAGTTCCATCTCGCCACCCCCAAGCACACCTGGATTCGACTGCAACTGCTATTGAAGCTGGCACGTGAACGGGGACTGAGCCGGCACCGGGTTTTTGACCCGTTCGCGCGCAAGCAGCCAAGTGCCAATGTTCTTGGAATAGAACGTCTTAACACCCCATATCTGCACTGCGCGCTTTTCGCCAGCACCAACCCCCTGCAATTCTCAAGCACCGAACAACAGGACTTGTGGCGACTGTGCGGGCGATGGGCGAAGGACGCGACCATCCTGGATCAGCACTGCCCCGGAAGCCGCGCCCTGCTGGCCAATATCAAACTGGATCAGGCCCCGATCCCGTCGATGCGCCTGCAGAATGCCGGGGTGGAACCCAGACACTTTTCAATACCCCAGGGCTGGACCGTTGACCTCGGCCGGCCACTGCGACATTTGCAGCTCCGCATGCAGCGGCCGGCCGACATTGCGCTCGATGTGCTGCAAAGGGTGCACAACCTGTGGGGTGGGGACCTCAGCCGCGACGGCCGCCGAACCCCGGTGAATGTCCGCTGTGAAGTCGTCATCGGTATTACCGCCATTTGCCACCACCTGAACCGCAGCGCCGCGGCACCGCCGGAAGTCGGGGCGACGTTTGGCTCGCCCGCCCGGGAGACTCAGCGACTGGTCATGGACGTTGGCGCGGTGGATTTCCGCACCGGAGATTCGCTCGCAGAATATGAAGTAGCCCTGCCCAGCGCCCCCACCACGCGACGGGATCACGAGCACCGCGACCAGGGACGCTACCGGAGTATTCCGTGCACCCTGCTCAATACCAGTCCCAACGGCGCGGGCCTGCGCTTACCCCCAGGGGTGCACGGCAAACTCCGCAGTGGCGACCTGATCGGCATCGCTATGAGTGGCCGCTGGGAAGTGGCTGTGGTGCGCTGGCAGTATGCGCTCCCGGATCAGTGCCGCGCCGGGGTTGAGCTGCTCGGCGGTCATACCAGTGCGGTTCGCGTCCACCGCCACACCCGGGATGGACGGCGCACGGATCCCATCGCCGCCCTCCTCACCGGTGACTGCGGCCGCGCACCGGAGCTGATTTTGCCCACCCCACTGTTCCAGCCCGGTGATAGCGTCGATGTGGTAGCCGCCGGGCAAGCCCGCTGCGTGACGCTGCATCAGCGGACACTGGGTACCGGCAGTTTTGCCATCTTCGATTTTTCCTGATCCCGCGCGCTGTACAGTGGCAATGGACTCGATAAGCCCGCTTTGCCGACTATGCACTTGTTCCCCACCGCGCGCGCGGCCTAAACTACTGGCCATGTGGCTATCCTCCTGCGCCCCCTGCATGACTGGTACGGTAGTGCCTGTCTTCAGGGCCATTGGGCGCAAGGGTTGAAGAAAGTCAAAAAAAACCGCCGCAAAGCAGTACAACGGGAAAAAAATGAGCAGCGACAACACCATTCGACTTCTTCTGATTAATGACTCCCCCGCCGAAGCCCAGCGACTGGTGAGCATGCTGCACAATGCGGGGCGCTCCAATCGCGCCCAGCATGTCACCAGTGAAGCCGCCCTGACCAAGCTCCTGCAGGAACACGCCTGGGATCTTCTGATTGCCACCGAACAGAGCCAGCAACTGGACCCGACCACGGCGATCCGCACCATCAACAAGCTGCAGAAAGATGTCCCGACCATCCTGATCAGCGAACGCACCGGTTCACAAGCAGTCGTTGAAGGGCTCAAGGCCGGCGCCAGGGATGTGATTACCGTGGACGACGACCAGCACCTGCTGCTGGTGATACAGCGCGAACTGGTCGCCCTCGAAGAGCGCCGCCAGGCCCGGATCCACGATCGCCGCTACCACGCGACCCTGAAACGCACCAAGGAATTGCTCGACAGCTCCAAAGACGCCATCGCCTACGTTTCTGACGGGCTGCTGGTGTACGCCAACAGCTCCTTCGCCGAGCGTTTCGGCTACGAAGACCGCGACGATGTGGAATATCAGCCGCTGATCGACATGATCGCCGAGGGCGAGCAGCCAGACGCGCGGGAATTCCTGCGCCAGTGCGCGATCAACAACAACGAAGTGGAAGCCCAAGAGTGGCAGTTCACGGCGAAAACCGCCAAAGGCACGCCGCTGCCCATCAAGGCCGAAGTACTCACCACCATCTACGACGAAGAGCGCTGCCTGCAGGTGCGTATCGCCGCCAGCACGGGCAATACTGAAGAACTGGAAGCCAAGCTCAGCGAAGCCAAGCACCGCGATGCGGCCACCGGCCTGTACAACCGCCAGCGCTTTGTACAACTGCTCGACACCGCGATTCAGTCCGCCGCTGGCTCCCAGCGTACTGGCGGCCTGATGCATATCGAGATCGACCGCTACGAAGAGTCTGTACAGCAGATCCTGGGCGTAGCCGGTACCGACGACATGCACCGCAAGCTCGCCCAGCTGCTGCAGGGCTGCGTGCGCCGCGGCGACGTCATCGCCCGCTATGGGGAATCGAGCTACAGCCTGCTGATGCCGGAAACCACGCCGGACAGTGCGGAAATGCGCGCCAAAGAGCTGCTGCAGAAAATCGCCGACACCATTTTCGAAGCCGCCGACAAGACCCTGCATATCACCGCTTCCATCGGCATCTCGCTGATGAGCGAAACCTCCGGCAATGCGGACAAGGTACTTGAGCAGGCGCGCAAGGCCCACGAGCAGGCCCTCGCCAAACACACCAGCAACGGCTTTGCCCTGTTCGAGCCCGACAGCGAAGCCACTGGCGACGCCGATACCTATCACCGCGCCCGTGTCGTCCAGGCTCTGGAAGCCGGCAACCTCAAGCTGCTTTACCAGCCGATTCTCAGCCTGCAGGGCAGTGGCGAAAAGATTTACGAAGTGCTGGTGCGCCTTGTGGACGGCAAGGAGCAGCTGGCCCCCATCGCCTTCCTCGAAGCCCTTGGCGATGCAGGGCTGTCCACCAAAATGGATCGCTGGGTCATCCTCAGCGCGATCAAGGCCGCCGCGGCGCATCGCGCCAAAGGCGAAGAAGTCTCGCTACTGCTGCACCTGACCGCCGCCTCCCTCAAGGACACCAGCCTGCCCGCCTGGCTCGGCGTCGCGTTCAAAGCAGCAAAAGTGCCGCCCAAAGCGGTGACCTTCCAGCTGCGCGCCGAGGATATCAACAGCAACCTGCACGCCGCCCGCGACTTCACCAAACTGGTTCAGGACATGGGCTGCCGCGTGGCCATCTGCCACTTCGGCACTGGCCTGAGCCCATTCAAGTCACTGGAACACGTCAGCGTCGACATCGCCAAGATTGATGCCTCCTTCGTGCGCGAAGTCCAGGACGAGGGCGAAGACAGCGAGAATTTGGTGAAGCTGGTCGGCCAGCTGAAGTCCATCAACACTCAGGTGATCGTTCCGCATGTTGAGCAGGCCAGCATGCTGCCCACCCTGTGGCAGACCGGCACCGACTACATCCAGGGCTACTATGTGCAGCCCCCGGCGGACGAGATGAATTTCGATTTCAGCCTGGATTGACCACAATCCGGCAGTGGCGGCCAGTCCGCCGCTGCCGCAGCCTATCCCGCCCGCATAAAAAACAGACTGTTTTACGCCAGAGCGATAATTTTCTGCACCGAATTTCCAAGTTGCTACCGCAATTCGGTATTCTGTGCCGCGAAGAATTTATCCGCTTCCTTCACTTCAAGCACAACAACAATCACGGAGCCATCGCATGTCGCCCCAATTGTTCAACGCCAGATTCGGCCGCCTGATCGGCGCCGGCCTGCTGGCCTGCTCCCTCGCCGCCGTTACCGCCGGCTGCAGCAAAAGCGAAGCCCCGGCGGAAAAGCCGAGCGCCGAGCAGATCCCAGAGAGCGCCACCGAGTACAAGCCGGAGAACCTCGAGAAAGAGGCGCCTATGGCAGACAAGGCTGCGCCCGAGTCCGGTGTCGACTACCACTCCTTTGCCAACAGCAATGATTACGTGGTCAAGCATGTCGATTTCGACCTCACCGCCGACTTCGACAACAAGGTGCTCTCTGGCCAGGCCATCCTGGACATCAAGGCGCTGAACAGTAAAAACAAGCCGCTGATCCTCGATACCCGCGAACTGGATATCAAGGCCGTACGCGCGGGTATTGGCAGCGACCTGAAACCGGTCAAGTTCAGCCTGGGCAAGCAGGATCCGCACCTGGGCACCCCGCTGAAAATCACCCTGCCGAAGGGCGCCAACAAGGTCGCCATCGAATACCAGACCTCCCCGGGCGCCTCCGGTGTACAGTGGCTGGAACCGCAGCAAACCGCCGGCAAAAAGCACCCGTTTCTGTTCACCCAGGCCCAGGCCATCCACGCCCGCAGCTTCATCCCACTGCAGGATTCCCCAAAAGTGCGCGTGACCTACAAGGCCACCATCCGCACGCCGAAGGATCTGCGCGCAGTCATGAGCGCCAACAATGATCCGGATGCGGAAATGGACGGCGTGTTCGAGTTCGAAATGCCCCAGGCCATTCCTTCCTACCTGATTGCGATCGGCATCGGCAATCTCGAATTCAAGCCCATGGGCGAGCGCACTGGTGTGTACGCCGAGCCGGAACTGCTGGAAGCGGCGGCGAAGGAGTTCGAAGACACCGAATCCATGCTGGAGGCCACCGAGCAGAACTTCGGCCCCTACCGCTGGGATCGCTACGACCTGCTGATCCTGCCCCCGAGCTTCCCCTTCGGCGGCATGGAAAACCCGCGCCTGTCGTTCATCACCCCCACCGTAATTGCCGGCGACAAGAGCCTGGTGGCGCTGATCGCCCACGAGTTGGCCCACTCCTGGTCCGGCAACCTGATCACCAACGCCAGCTGGCGCGACCTGTGGCTGAATGAGGGCTTCACCACCTACCTCACCAACCGCATCATGCAGTTTGTGTACGGCGACGATCGCTACAAGATGGAGATGGCGCTGGGTTACGACGACCTGAAAGCGGATCTGGACGATCGCGAAGACAAAGACGAGATCATGGCCATCGACCTGCGCGGCCGCGATCCCGATGAAGTGTTCTCGAACATTCCGTACGAGAAAGGTTCACTGTTCCTGTACGAGCTGGAACAGAAAGTCGGCCGCGAGAATTTCGACAAATTCCTGCTGGAGTACTTCAATCACTTTGCGTTCCAGAGCATCACCACGGAAGACTTCGTGAAGTACCTGGATCAGACCCTGCTCAAGCAGTACCCGGAGCAGTTGGATCGCGCGCGTATCCAACAATGGATTTTCGAGCCGGGCATCCCGGAAGGCGCACCGCACCCGCAGTCCGATGCGTTCACCAAGCTGGATCCGATCCGCGAGCAGTGGCTGAACGGCGAAATCAAGGCGAGTGACATCGACACCAAAGGCTGGACCTTCCACCAGTGGAAGTACTTCCTCGACGGCATGCCGGAGAAACTGAGCGAAGACCAGCTGAAGGCACTGGATGAAGCATTTGACCTGACCCAGTCCAAGAACAATGAAATCGCTTTCAGCTGGCTGATGATTGCCGTGCGCAATGATTACCAGCCGGCCAACGCACGGCTGGAGGATTTCCTGGTCAGCATAGGCCGCAATAAGTTCCTGCGTCCGCTGTATCGCAATATGGTGGAGCACGGCAAGACCGACGAAGCCAAGCGCATCTTCGAGAAAGCCAAGCCGGGTTACCACCCGCTGACCGTCAAGGTCAACAGCAAAATCATCTACGGTGACGACAGCGAATAAGCGGCGCTAACCTGCCGGTATAGTCCCGGTCGCGCCCGTTACGGCGGGTGCGGCCGGCGAATCCAATCACACCCCCTCCCCGTATCTTCAGGCAGCACGCCCACAAGCTGGCCCGGATGTTGCTGCTCAGTCTGCTGCCCATGCCGGCGTTCCGTGCGTAAAATAGCGCCCGCAACCAAGAACCCGATTCAAAACCCAGGTAGTACCTCCAATAATGAAAACTCTCGGTGTCATCAGTCTCACGCTGTTCGCCCTCAGCCAACCTGCGCCGGCCCAGAACTCACCCGGCAGCATGCCGGTTGCCGTGCGCACAGCATCCGTAACCCAAGAGGAAGTGTCCAACCCGATCGAGGCCCTGGGCACGGCAAAAGCCTGGGAGTTTGTCTCCCTGCGCGCCGGCGAGACCGAGTATGTTTCCCGCCTGGCCTTCGAAAGCGGCCAGCGGGTAAAGGCCGGCGATGTACTGGTGGAGCTGAGCCACGGCGAGGAAAAGGCCGAGCTCGCCGGCGCCCGCGCCAGCCTGCGGCGTCACGAGCGCGACACCGAGCGCCTGCGCGGACTGGTCAAGAAAAACCTCGCCACCCGCGAACAGCTGGAAGCCAGTGAAACCCTGGTCGCCGAAACCCGTGCGCAGGTGCAGGCGCTGCAAGCGCGCATCGATGACCGCATCATCCGCGCCCCCTTTGACGGCCAGCTGGGGCTGCGCAATATCAGCCTCGGCAGTCTCGTCACACCGACCACCGAGATCACCACACTACAGGATATTTCTCGCATCAAGCTCGACTTTACGGTGCCAGAGCGGCAGCTTGCGGCGGTCTACGGCGGCATGAAAATCGAGGCCGTGAGCCAGGCCATGCCGGAGCGCGTGTTCAACGGCGAAGTGATGATCGCCGAAGCCCGGGTCGACCCGCAGACCCGCGCCTTTACCGTGCGCGCGCGGCTGGAAAACCCGGATGAACAGCTCAAGCCCGGCATGCTGCTGCGCGTGCGTATCATCAGCAATCCCCGCACCGCGCTTACCATCCCCGAGAGCGCACTGATACCGTTGGCCGGCAGCCAGTCCGTGTTCGTGGTCGACCACAGCGGCAGTGAGCCGGTTGTGCGCCGCCGGCAGGTACAGCTCGGCCGCCGCTACGAGGGCAAGGTGGAAATCCTGTCCGGGCTCGACGCCGACCAGCAGGTGGTTACCCGCGGCACCCTGCACATCCGCGACGGCCAGGCGGTATCCCTGCAGCAAGCGACCGGAGCCGCCGCACAATGATCATCAGTGATACAGCGGTCAAGCGCCCGGTACTCGCGCTGGTTCTGTCCCTGCTGCTGGTGGTGTTCGGCCTGATCAGTTTCGACCGCCTGGCACTCAGGGAATATCCGGACATCGACCCGCCCATCGTGTCGATCACCACCAACTATCCCGGCGCCTCCGCAGATATCGTCGAGAACCGCATCACCCGCCAGATCGAGGATCGCATCGCCGGTATCGAGGGTATCAAAACCGTCAGCTCCTCCAGCTCCGACGGGCGCTCGTCGATCTCGATCGAGTTCAACATCAACCGCGACGTCGACGGCGCCGCCAACGATGTGCGCGACCGGGTTGCCGGTGTGCTCAACAACCTGCCGGTGGAGGCCGATCCCCCCGAGATCGAGAAAGTCGACAGCAACGACGATGTGGTGCTGTGGCTCAACCTCACCTCCGATCGCCTCAGCATTCCCGAGCTCACGGACTACGCCAACCGCTACCTGGTCGACCGCTTTTCCGTGCTCGACGGCGTGGCCCGGGTGCGGGTCGGCGGCGCCAAGGATTTCGCCATGCGGATCTGGCTCGACCGCAGCGCCATGGCTGCACACAACGTCACCAGCGGCGATATCGAGCGCGCGCTGCGCGCGGAGAACCGCGAGCTGCCGGCGGGCTACCTGGAGTCCAGCGAGCGCCAGTTCACCCTGCGCCTGCAGCGCCAGTTCACCAGCGCGGAGGATTTCGCACGGCTCGCCATCACCACCGGTGACAACGGTCACGTGGTGCGCCTCGGCGACGTCGCGCGTGTGGAGCTGAGTTCGGTGGAGGAGCGCTCGACCTTCCGCGGCAACGGCGAACCCATGGTGGGCATCGGCATTAGCCGTCAGTCCACCGGCAACATCATCGCCGTGGCAGAGGCGGCCAAGGAAGAACTGGTGCGGGTGAACCAGAGCCTGCCCGAGGGCATGCACCTGGCGCAGAGCTATGACGCTTCGGTATTCGTGGCCGAGGCGATCGACGAGGTGTACTCCACCCTGATCATTGCAGTGATCCTGGTGGTGCTGGTCATCTACCTGTTTCTCGGCAACTGGCGCGCGACCCTGGTGCCGGCCGTCACCGTACCGGTGTCCCTGATTGCGACTTCGATCCTGCTGTACGCCTTCGGCTTCAGTATCAACCTGCTCACGCTGCTGGCGATGGTACTGGCCATCGGGCTGGTGGTGGACGACGCCATCGTGGTGCTGGAAAACGTGTTCCGGCGCATGGACGAATACGGCGAGCCACCCCTGCTGGCCGCCTACCGCGGCACCCGCGAGGTAGGCTTTGCCGTCGTTGCCACCACCCTGGTGCTGGTGGCGGTGTTCGCGCCGATCACGTTTCTCGAAGGCGACATCGGCCGGCTGTTTTCCGAGTTTGCCCTGACCATGTCGGCGGCGGTGATCTTCTCGTCCATCACCGCACTTACCCTGTCGCCTGTGGTGGCCGCGAAATTGCTGCGCCCCAGCAGCCAGGGCAGCCCGATCACCCGCTTTATGGACGCACAGCTCACGCGGGTACAGCACGGCTACAGCCGCGGGCTGGACTTTTTCCTGCGCCACCACTGGATTGCCGGCGCGGTATTCGTGGCCGTGCTCGGGTTCGCCGCACTGGCGTTCCGGTTTATTCCCAGCGAATACGCGCCGCGGGAAGATCGCGGCGCCTTCTTCCTGCTGGTGAACGGCCCCGAGGGCGCCAGCTACGACTACATGCAGGAGTATATGGAAGAGATCGAGCGGCGCACCATGCCGCTGGTGGAAAAGGGTTATGTGAGGCGCCTGCTGGTGCGCTCGCCGCGCTCCTTTGGCACTTCGGCCACGTTCAATACCGGCATGGTGATCTTCACCTTGGCGCCCTGGGGCGAGCGTCCATCCGGCTTCGAGCTGATGAACCAGGTGCGGGCCAGTGTCGCTGACCTGAGCGGCGTGCGCGCCTTCCCGGTAATGCGCCAGGGCTTTGGCGGCGGACTCGGCAAGCCGGTGCAGTTTGTGCTCGGCGGCAGCAGCTACGAACAACTGACCCAGTGGCGCGACCAGCTGAATGACGCACTGGCCGAATCCAACCCCGGCCTGCTGGGCGCCGACTGGGATTACAAGGAGACCCAACCGCAATTGCGTATCAACGTGGATTACGAGCGCGCCGCCGACCTCGGTGTGCAGGTAAGCGACGTGGGCACCACCCTGCAAACCATGTTTGGCTCCCTGCGCGCCACCACGTTCATCAACAACGGCGAGGAGTACGACGTGATTCTCGAAGGCGAAAGGGCCCTGCAGCGCAGTCCCGACAGCCTCGACAACATCTACGTGCGCTCCACCACCAGCGGCGCGCTGATTCCGCTGCAGAGCCTGATCGAGGTTTCCGAGTACGCCGACTCGCCACAGCTACAGCGCTACAACCGCATCCGCTCCATCACCCTGGATGCCAACCTGGCCGATGGCCTGGCACTGGGTGAAGCGCTCACTTACCTGAACCAGCTGGTGGACGAGAAGCTGGATGGCACACCGATGGTGGATTACAAGGGACAGTCGAAGAACTTCCAGGACTCCGGCAACACCATCCTGTTCGCGATCCTGCTCGGCACCCTGGTGGTATTCCTGGTGCTCGCGGCACAGTTCGAGAGCTTCGTGCACCCGCTGGTGATCATCCTCACCGTGCCCCTGGCCATGGCGGGCGCGCTGGCAGGGCTTCTGGCCACACAGCAGTCGCTGAATATCTACAGCCAGGTGGGCCTGATCATGCTGGTGGGGCTCGCGGCCAAGAACGGCATCTTGATCGTGGAATTCGCCAACCAGTTGAGGGATCGCGGCATGGCGTTCGGCCAGGCCCTGCGCGAGGCCGCAGGTACGCGCCTGCGGCCCATCCTGATGACAGGCATTACCACCGCCGCCGGATCGCTGCCCCTGCTGCTGTCATCCGGCGCGGGCTCCGAGACCCGCGCCGTGATCGGTACCGTGGTGCTGTTCGGGGTGCTGGCGGCGACACTGTTCACCGTCTACATCGTGCCCGTCGCCTACGATGTGCTGGCGCGGCGCACCGGTTCGCCGGGACAGGTCAGCCGCGATGTCGCCGATCTGGAGGCGGAACACCCGCCCCAGGCGCTGGACTGATACGACACAGATATAACAATGGCCTGCCCACTGTGCTCACCGGCGAGCACAGTGGACAGTGCCCGGTGCGACACAAGGAGTTTCGCGCCAGATATTGGCAATACTGCGCAGAGGACTGTGAATAGCGGCGCAATTCTCTTAAGCTCAGCCACCCCGAGTGCAACTATTTTTCGTTGCCGCTCGTCTAATTGGCACTACCCCCCGATGACAATCGCCAATCGCATAATAGGGACAACCATGCGCTCACGATTTCTCGCCGCCCTCGCTTTGATCGCGCTGATGTTGGCTGTCACGGCCTGCGATCAGCAAGTGTGCTACCAGGACGGCAAGCGCGAGCGCAGACCGCCAATGCCGTTTGCGGAAATCAGCTCCGGGCTGTCTCCGGCCATTGGTCTCGTTCGCTCCTACTGAGTATTTCTGTCGCCGCTCTCCCGACTGCCTGTTTGAGTGCCTGATTGATATAAACGCTCCCAGGCAGAAACCGGTGTCCAGGCCTGAAATATCGACGTTCTACCGTGCCCCAGTGTGCATCCACATGCGGGAGGAGAAGCCTGGTATCGAGTACTCCCGTCCCATGTTTTGCCCGCTTTTTGCTGAACGTTTGTCAGCCCAGTTACACGCTATGCGAACCAAGGAAAACCTGTTGTCCGCGAAAATCGATTGAGCCTGTCCGCCAAACCTGAAAACGTTATTAACCCAAAACTCCTGAACTGAAAAAATCTGTATGGAACACGTCACTGAAACCGGACTTCTACCCGCCCCGAAAATTTCTTCGCTCAACGATATCTTGCCGGCCGAGCCACTGCTGATGATGGGCGCAGGTCCGGTACCGATTCCAGAACTGGTGGCCAATGCGAACAGGAACGTGATCAATCACCTCGGCGCCACCATGTCAAAAATCATCGGGCAGGTGAAAGAGATGTCGCAGTACGTTTTCCAGACCCGCTCGCCCTGGATACTGGGGGTTGCCGGTCCCGGTTCGGCGGCGATGGAAATGGCGATTGCGAACCTGGTGACCAAAGACACCAGGGTACTGTGTGTGTGCAACGGCTACTTCAGTCACCGCATGGCGGAAATGTGTCAGCGCCTTGGCGCTACGGTTGAAACCCTGTCCTGCCCGGAAAAATCCCAGGTCGAACTCGATCGGTTCATTGCTGCCATCGAAACCTTTGAGCCCGACTGCATCACCATTGTGCAGGGGGAAACATCGAACACCACCTTCAATAAAAACCTGCCAGCGCTGGCCATTGAGGCAAAGAAAAGAGGCTGCATCACCATCGTCGATGCCGTGTGTACCCTGAGCACAATGCCACTGCAGATGGACGACTGGAAAATCGATGCGGTCATTACCGGAGGGCAGAAAGGCCTGTCGTCCATCCCCGGTGTTTCCCTGGTGGCCTTTTCAGAAGATGCCTGGCAGAAAATCCAAAGCCGGCAGTGGACACCGTCGCACTGGTGCCTGGATGCCCAGCTCGCCGAGAATTTCTGGCACAAGGGTTCCTACCACTACACCGCGCCGGTTTCCGGGGTTTTGGCGCTGCATGAAGCGCTGCGCCTTATCTGTCTGGAAGGCCTCGAGGCGCGGTTCTCACGCCACGAACGCTGCTCGAAATCCCTGCAAAACGGCATTCAGGCAATGGGACTCAAGCTCTTCATCCCTGAAGAGAGCCGGTTGAATTCGGTAATCGGTATCGAGGCGCCGGGCACGCTGGGCAATCGCGAAATTTGTGCGTATATGTCCCAGAACTATCAGGTGGAAATTTCCGGATCCTTCGGGCTGCCGATCGTGCGTATCGGGCAGATGGGAGAACAGTGCCGCGCGCAGAATTTATTCCGCACGTTACACGCGCTCGGCTGCACCATGCGCGACCTTCGGGTACCCGTCGACATACCGCGCGGTATGGGTGAGCTGGAAAGTTCGCTGATCGGTGCGGGAAAAGGCTGACCGAACGCCGGAGCCCCGCTGGGGCTCCGGCTGTTCAGGCGAGGAACAATGCCTGAGGTTCAGTCCTCGAGCAGTGCGGCAATCTGGTGGTCGTTGAGACCAAACAGGTAGAGCGCCGCGTCCAGGCCGAACCTGTCGATGGCCTGCGGCGCCTCGGCGCGCACTTTCGGTTTTGCATGAAACGCGATGCCGAGTGCGCCCAGCGACAGCATCGGCAGGTCATTGGCGCCGTCACCCACCGCAATCACTTCGTCCAGAGACAGTTCCATTTCCGCAGCCAGCTCCTCGAGCAGCAGCGCTTTGCGCGCGCCGTCGACAATCGGCTCGATCACACCGCCGGTCAGGCTACCGGCTTCAAACTCCAGCTGGTTCGCGTGCACAACGTCGACCGCCAGATGGTTGGCCTGCAGGTAGTGGGCGAAATAGGTAAAGCCGCCGGAGAGAATCGCGGTTTTACAACCGAGTGCGCGCAGGGCTCTGAGCAGCCGCTGGGCACCGGTCATCAGGGGCAGTTGCGGGGCAATTTCAGAAAGGCTTTGCTCAGTGAAGCCGCGCAGCAGGCTCATGCGCTTGCGGAAGCTCTGCTGGAAATCCAGTTCACCGCGCATCGCCGCTGCGGTGATTTCCGCTACCTGATGGCCGACGCCGGCGATCTTGGCCAGCTCGTCGATGACTTCCGCCTGGATCAGGGTGGAGTCCATATCGAAACAGGCAAGCCTGGGCGGTTTATGGCTCGCGCCGGTCTGCAGTACCAGTTCAACGCCGATCCGCTCCGCCAGCGCCAGCAGTGCCTGTCGCGCAGCGTGAAAATCCAGTGCGGCATCAAGCTGCAGACGCACCACCGTGCAGTCCTCGCGGCACGCAAGAGTATCGGCCGCAATCAAGCGCCACTGCTGCGCGGCGACAAAGTGGCGCACAGCTTGCAACTGTGCCAGCTGCAGGGTATCCGTCAGCAGGGTGAGACACCAGGGCGCGCGCACCGGCGCAGGCGCCGCAGGCAGTGCGGCGAAAACCTCACCATTGACCAGCGAGGTTTGCTGCTCCGGTGACCACTGCAATCCCAGGTGCCAGTGATCGTCGCCACGATCAAGGCGCAGGTAGCGCACGCGTATGCCGTCGGAAGCGAGGCTGTCCAGCGCTGCGGCCGTCAGGGAAAACGCCTGCTGGCGCTGGGTGGCGGTGGGAGATGCATCCATGGCTGGCTCTCTGTGCTGAGTCTATCTAGGTAGACGCGGGTAGGTAGGCGCGGGGAATCCGCGCGCAATTTGGCCGCGCATTATAGCCCGGCGCCTTTTTTCTCTGAAGGAGTGGGATAAAATCGAACGCTGGCCCGGTGGCCGCGAGCAAACGGCAATAACAATTATGAAACAGCACTTTTCCCGATTTTCCGCACTTTCACAGCAGATCCCCGACTTTATCCAGGGACTTAGCCGCACCCGCCAGCAGCAGCTGCTGGCGGCGGCGATCTGGCTTACCGTGGCAATGTTCTGCCTCGCGACCCTCGGCCACGCCTACGGCCAGCAGAAAGCCAGCACGGCCGCGCGCGACAGGGCCAGCGCGCGCGCCGCGGCCACGCTGATCGCAGCGCAGAGCCTGGAACAGATTGTGGCCGGTGACCGCATCAGCCTGCAGTTGCTGGCCCAGCAAGCGCTCGCACTGCCAGCCATTTACGGGGTAACGGTTCAGGACGTGGACTCCAGTCCGCTGGCACAGGCCGGGGAACGGGAGCGGGGCGAGACCATCACCGAGCCGGTGGTGCTCCACGACAGCCTCGCCGGCAGCGTCTCCCTGAACGTGCGCCCCGGTGAGAGCACCGCCTACCCTTGGGCAAGCCTGCTGCTGTGCCTGGTTTTCGCACTCCCGTTCAGCGCCGCCTGCGCCCTGGCGGTAACCCAGGTGCGACCTGCGCGGCGCGCCGCGCTCACGGTGCCGCGGGCACAGCCGAAACCGCCGCCGGAAATCACCGCCGGCCTCTACCTGCGTCCCCTCAACTGGGCACAGCTGGGGAACCAGCTCTCGCGCAGCGCCCTCGACAACCTGGAGACAGAACTCGAGGGGCGCCTGAAGTTGCTCTCGCGCATCTACGATGGCCAGGCCCTGCCCAGTGCCGGGCCTGCCGTTGGTCTCGGTTTCGCTGGCGACGATGCCGCCTTCCGCGCCGTCTGCGCGGGCCTGCTGTTGCGCGGGCTGCAGCAGTCGAGCCGCGCGACCGGACTGCAGCTGGCTGTGGCGGTGCTGCCGACAAAATCCACAGAGTTCGACTTCCGCGGAGAACAACTGCTGTCCCAGTCGCGCGGCCTGTGCCTGCACCCGGCATTGCGCGACGACGAATCCCTGGATAACCGCATCCAGTACCACGACACCGCCTGGGGGGCGGAAGTGACCGCGCTCAATCCCAAGCTCCAGCAGCTGCTGGACAACCAGTTGCAGCAACTGCTCTCGGCCTGACGCCCCTGCGCCGGCCTCCCGGTCGGCGCCCTTTCTTCCTTTTTCGTCTATCCCCCACTTCTCTCATTTCGTTTTGGTTGTTGCCTTTCACCTCAAACCGTCGTGATCGCCACTGCGCCACCCTTTAATTGGTTTCCACTTGAGTTTCGCATTGCCACAGGCCGCTGCCCGTTTTTGTCAACACGTACCTGTGTAATACGGATCGGAAGTGAACAGTTGAGACCCGCCGCTCGGCGTGGAGGTTTATATGAAGCGTATTTATGGAGGACTCGCAGGGACGATTGGTGCCGCTGCACTACTTACCCTTTCCGGGTGCAGCAGCATGCAGGATATGACCAGTACCACTACGGCCATCAATACCAGTGATCGCCCCGGGTACTACTCAGTGCAGGGCCGCTACTACCACTGCCATCAGGATGGACGCTGCCACAATGTGCGCCATCCCAATTACTACTGGCAAGGCGGTCAGTTCCGCGGCGGATCCCCGTCTCACTATCACCGGTACCCGCAACAGCCCCGCTGATCTGCACGATACCGCTTAGCGCATTCGCAGCTGTAAGGTATGCGCGAGACATACCTGCTGCGGTGCACTGCCAACTCCAAATCACGGAGAAGTCACCATGAAGAGACTCGTCAAGAAAGGCCTGTTGGCCGCAACCGTCTTCGGAACCCTGACACTCGGTGCCTGTGTGTCCGATGGCTATTACAGCTCCGGTAGCGTCGGTTATTCCACCTACCCCTACTCACGCCCGTATGTCTATCCGTCCAGCAGCGTTTCTTTTTACTATTCCTCCCCGCGCTACTATCGCGGCTATTACCCGCGCGGTTACTACCCCCGTCACTACCGGTATCGCGGCAACCACTACTATCGTCACCACGGTCGGTATAACAACCGTCACTACTACAACCGCCCGCACCACTATAACCGTCCCCATCACAGCACGCGCCCGGGACGCCACCATGGCGGGCATGGCCATCGCCGCTGAGCGGGCTCGCAATCCCGTATAAACATCGAAGCCGCCTTCCGGGCGGCTTCGTGCAATTCATACCTTGGTCATACAGACCGACCGGGACAGCCGCGTTAGGATTTCTGCAAACAATAAGTGATAACAGCCGCGGGAGTTTGCTGTGCAGCAGGATTCATCACACGCCGTACTCATAACCGGTTCCACCAGTGGCATCGGCCTCGCCATTGCCCACTGCTTCGCGCGCGCGGGTCACCATGTGATGCTGCATGGGCTGGCCACACCTGAAGAAGGCCGCGCACTGTGCGAAGCGTTTTCCGGCTATGCGGGGAAAGTGGGTTTCAGCAGTGCGAACATCGCGGAAGAACAAGGCTGCGTGCAACTGGCGGCGGACACCCGCGAGGCCATCGGCAACCCTTCGGTGCTCATCAATAATGCCGGCATCCAGTTCACCGCGCCGGCCCACGAGTTCCCTACCGACAAGTGGCACCAGATCCTCGCGATCAATCTGAGCGCGGGCTTTTTCCTGAGCCGCGAACTGCTGCCTGCGATGCGCGCGGGCAACTGGGGACGCATCATCAATATTGCCTCGGTACACGGCCTGGTGGCCTCGGAAAACAAGGCAGCCTACTGCGCGGCCAAGCACGGACTGGTGGGATTAACCAAGGTGCTGGCACTGGAAAATGCCGACGCCGGCATCACCGCCAACGCCATCTGCCCGGGCTGGGTGGAAACCCCGCTGATCCAGCCGCAGATCGAGTCCATAGCCCGCGAGCAACAGATCGATATCGAGTCCGCGCGGGCACAGCTGGTGGGCGCCAAGCAGCCGCTGGCACGCGCCACCGGCCCGGAAGCCATCGCCGAACTGGCGCTGTACCTGTGTGGCAGTTTCGCCGGCACCATTACCGGTGCCGCCTTGCCGGTGGACGGTGGATGGAGCGCGCAGTAGTATCGTTGGCACCCGATTCCTTCATCCTTCAGGGTGCTGCCGTGAATTATCAATTACTGATTGCCGACGATCACCCGCTGTACCGTGATGCACTGGTGACCACGCTATCCAGCCACTTTCCGAATTCAGACCTGCTGCAGAGCGAGGATCTGGATTCCACCCTGGCACGGCTTGCCGATACCGAAGTGGATCTGCTGTTGCTGGATCTGAACATGCCCGGCAGCGAGGGCTTCAGCGGTCTCGCGCGCATCCGCAACGATTATCCGGCCGTTCCCGTGGTAGTGGTTTCAGGTAGCGACAGGCACGCGGTAATCCAGCAGGCTGCGAGCCTCGGCGCCAGCGGCTTTCTCTCCAAGACCGCGCGCCCGGATGAAATTCTGCAATGTATCGAATCCGTGCTGGCGGGCGAGCAGTGGTTCAGTGCTGAAGCATTGGAAGCGGAAAGCGAGAGCGCACTGGCAGAAAAGCTTGGTCAGCTGACACCGCAGCAACTCAAGATTTTCCAGATGATTGCCCAGGGCATGCTGAACAAGCAGATTGCCTTTGATCTGGATATCACCGAGCCCACAGTCAAAAGTCACGTCACTGCCATTCTCAGGAAGCTGGAACTGCGCGATCGCAAGCAGTTGATTCGTGAAGCGCAGGCGTTGATCCAGATTTGAAGGCTGTGGTCTCCGGCCTTTTCCAACCACCGTGGCGGCAAAGCACCGGGTATCCGTTTTTGAAACCGCTGTGAATACATCCCTGTACGCTGCGTCAGCGACGGCCCTGTCGCTGACGCTTTCAAAAACGGATACCCGGCACTTTGCCTTCGATTTTCCGCTCTCTGCTTCGTGAGATGAAGACCCCAATTTTGCCGTAGCTAGCCAATTATTTTTTGCGTGAGATTCGCTTACAGCGTAAATAGATTCGATACGAAGGCAGGGTAGCGGGTGCAGGTTTTCAGGACTGTCGGCAACAGGGATGTTGCCGACAGAGCGTACAGGGATGTATTCACAGCGGTCCTGAAAACCTGTACCCGCTACCCTGCCGCCACACAGGAAAAATAGAGCACGATGCAAGCTCAGAGGCCCGCAACAAACTCCGCCACATGCCGATAAAACCGCCCACAGGCTTCCGGCACCATGGATTCCAAATTCAGGAACGCATGGATCATATCGTCAAAATTGATCAGCTCGGCCGCCACACCCGCCTCGCGCACTTTATCCACATACAACTTGCCCTCATCCCGTAATGCACAGAATTCCGCGGTAACCACCAGGGTCTTGGGCAGGTTTTGCGTAAATTCGCCGTGCAGCGGCGACGTCTGAAAAGGGTTTTCCGCCCCCTGGAAATAATTCTCGAAGTACCAGAGGATCTTTTCTTTCTCGAGCAGGTAGCCACTGCCATTTTCCACAATGGAAGGCAGCTGCATCGTGTAATCCAGGCTCGGATAAATCAGCACCTGGGCAACCACCGAATGCGGCTGGTGTTGCAGCAGGCGGGACGCTGAGGCACACAGGGCGCCGCCACCGGAATCCCCCATCAGGATCCAGCGGCCATCGTGCTCAATGCCTTTTTTATCCAGTGCCGCGCCCAGATGCCGCACCACACTGACCAGGTCGTTCAGGGCGGCCGGATACGGATTTTCCGGCGCCAGGCGATACTCAACGGAAACCAGCGTCCGCCCACAGGCATCGGCGATGCGGCGGCAAATGGGATCGTAGACCGACACACTGCCCGCCATATGGCCACCGCCATGGCAGTAAATGATCACCGGCCCCGGCTGGCGCTTCGCTGGCTGGTAAATCCTCACCGGCACCGCGTACTCACCACCATGCACCAGGGTTTCACATGCGGACATTTCCGGCCCCGGCTCGACAAACGTCCGCGTGAGGTTGGCGAGGCTTTCACGCGCGCTGATCGGCGTTGGTTCGAAACCGGCTGCTTTCAACGCAGCCACCTGCGCGTTCACCGCCTCCAGCCAGGTGGCAAGTTTTGCTTCAAGCTGACGCATTGTTGGCCTCCAGGTTTTCTTCAGAAGACAGCGGTTTCTTGCCGCTCTCCGGCAACAGGAAAGAGAACACAAACAGGGAGGCCGAGCAGGCCACCGCAAAGTACGCCGCCATCGCCGGCTCGCCGCTGATGTCCGCCAGCACGCCGGCACCGTACATCAGTGCCGTTTCCACCCCGTAAGAGACAGACCAGAACATGGCGAAGGTTACGGTGATTCTTGCCGGTGTCATGCACGGCAATTCCTGTGGCAGGGTGACCAGAGCGGTCATCGGCAAAAACATGCAGAAACCGGCGAGTGCGGCCGCTGAATAGGCAACCATCGGATTTTTACTGGTGACCATCAATGCGGCAAAAACCACCAGCGCCAGTCCCGCGTAGCGCAGTACCGGCAAGCGCAACGGAAGGCGCTTGGTCGCGATAATACCGGCGACTGTTCCCACCATCCCCGCAGCGATCATTACCGCAGAGAGGTGCTTGCTGGCCACGGCAAAGCCATCGATCAGCGGGAACAGAGAAAATATGGCGATATAGCAGAAAAGAACACCGCAGTAGGCCAGAGGCAGCCACCAGTTAAAAGACTCCCGCATACCTTCCCTGAGGCCATAGTCTTCCGCAGGCTTGTCGCCACCACCGGACAGGGAAAAGTCTTCGGCGCTCAACCACCACAGCACCCCCAGCGCCAACACCATCACCCCATACAGTGCCACGACGGATTCCCACGCGCCCAGCCAGGTTGCCAGCGCGGTGGTCGAAAGCAGGGCGAGAAGGTTGCCGGTATTGAAGGCCGCCGCATTCACACCGTTGATCAGTGGTCGCTCCTCGGCAGAAAAGTAGTGCAGTACCACCGGCGCGAAATAGACGATTGCCAGCGCGCCACCAAGGCCGAGGGACAGGCGCGAAACCAGCCACGCGCCGTAGCTGTCCGCCAGTGCGCCAAAGCCGCCAGTGGCAATCAGCACGATGGCCAGGGCAAAGGCGCGCTTGGCACCGAGGCGCATCAGCAGGGCGGCGGCCGCCAGGTTGCCGACGATCTTGGCCAGGGTAATCACGTTGCTGCCCCAGGTGGCGTTGGCGAAGCCCTCCTCGCCGAACGATGCCTGGATCGCCGGCGTCAGAATGGCGCCCGACACCCAGCTGGCCGCGAACAACGCATAGGCGCTGAACATCAGGATTTCCAACAGGTATTTTTTCATCGCTTGGATACCGCTTTTTATTATTGATGGAATTGGCTTTCAGACTGCTTCGGTCGCTGCGCCTTGCCTATACGACCTTGGTCGCAGGAACCGCTGCCGTTGTGCTTTTTTGTCGCTGCTGCAGTAACGCACGCAGCGCCGCCGGACGCAGTGGCTTCTGCAGGAATTGCCAGCCGGCACTGCGCGCCTGGGTTTTGACGGTGTTGGTATTTTCCGCAGAGATGATCACGCAGGGCACATCGCCGCCCCAGCGCGCCAGCAATTCCGCCGCCAGGTCGATGCCGTTGTCGCCGTCATCCAGGTGGAAATCCATCAGCAACAGATCCGGTTCTGCGCACGCCAGTGCCTCGGCCCGGTCGCGGGCACAATGCACGCGACAGCCCCAGCCTTCCAGCAGCGCCGCCATCGCCTCCAGAATCGAGGGCTCGTTGTCCACACACAGCACCTGCAGATCCAGCTTCGCCCCGCGCCCGTTCGCGGTTCCCGGCAATGCCCGGGTTGCGGCCTGCGCCGCAGCCAGTGCCAGACGCACCTTGAACACACTGCCGCGGCCGGGTTTCGAGCCCAGGGTGACCGGGCTGTGCAGCAGGCGGCACAGGCGCTCCACAGTGGCCAGGCCAAGGCCGTAGCCGTGCTGGCGCTGGCCGCCATCGGCCAGTTCTTTCGGCGTCAGGCGGCAGAACTCCCGGAACACATCCTGCTGCTGTTCTGCGGCGATGCCGACTCCGGTATCCCAGACCTCCAGTGAAACCGCCTGCCCGCAACGGCGCACACCGATCAGCACACCGCCACGGCGGGTGTATTTGACCGCGTTATCCAGCAGGTTCTGCACGATGCGGCGCAGCATTTTTTCGTCGCTGCGCACCCAGAGATTACTGCGGCGATAGCGCAGGCGAATGCCGCGGCTGCTGGCAGCAATGCGCGCCTGGGCCACCGCGTCGTCGAGGATGCTGTCGAGGGATACCGCGCTGAATGCCGGTCGGATATCCCCCGCATCCATGCGCGCGATCTGCAACATATCGGTGATCAGCTGCTCCGCCGCCGCCAGCGCACTGTCCGCGCGGGTGAGCAGCTGGCGGCTGCTGTCCTCCAGTTCGCGCGCGGCCAGTGCATCGAGGAAAAGGCGGCTGGCATTCAATGGCTGCACAAGGTCGTGGCTGGCCGCGGCCAGGAAACGGGTCTTGCCCGCACTGGCCGCGTGCAGCTCGCGGTTCAGCGCCTGCAGCTCGTCGTTGACGGTTTCCAGCTCGGTGGTACGGTGCACCACCTTCTGCTCGAGCGAGTTACGTATTTCAGTGAGCTCCGCCAGCGCCCGCTGGTAATCGGAAACGTCGGTATAGGTGGTGACGAAGCCACCGCCGGGCAGCGGGTTGCCGCGGATTTCGAGCACGGTGCCGTCGGTGCGATGGCGCTGCACCCGGTAGGCAGTGCCGTTGCGCAGGTGCTCCACCCGCTTATCCACATGCATTTCCACCGAGCCGGGGCCGCACTCGCCGCGGCTCGCGTTGTAGCGCACCAGTTCCGCCACCGGGCGGCCGACGTAGATCATTTCCTGCGGGTAGCGGAACAGCTCCAGGTAGCGGCGGTTCCACGCCACCAGATTGAGGTTGGCGTCCACCACCGAGATGCCCTGGTCGATGTTGTCGATGCTGCTCTGCAGCAACCCGCGCCCGAACTGGTAGATGGCCGAAGCCTGATCCAGCTGCTGTGCCGCGGTGTCCGGCTCGCTCAGCTGGCGAACCAGGCGGCGCGCGCTGGTACTGCCGACAATGCCGGCAAGGATTTTCTCCACCGCCTCGCGGTACGCGTGCGCCCCCACCTTGCCCGCAGTCTTCTGCAACAGCGGCGCCAGCGCGCGGTCTGCCGCATCCTCACCAACGAAGCGCGCCAGCAACTGGCGCAGGCGCACCTTGTCCACCGGCGCGGATTCCGCGCTGCCGCGGCGGGGCGCAAAGCGCTGCTGCAGCAGTGACACCAGCACCAGTGCGAGACCGTTGACCCCGAGGCCGAGGACACAGCTGACAGTCAGCGGATTCCAGTGGAGCCCCAGCCAGAGTCCAAGCACGTCCGCATGGCCAAGCGCCGCCGGCAGTGCCGAAAGCGCCCACACCGCGCTACCCAACAGCAATCCCACCAGCACCGCCAGTGAACGCAGGCGCGGCCAGTGCGATGGCCAGGTCACCGCGGCGATCATTGCCGGTGCCAGTTGCGCCACCAGGGCCAGCGACAGCAGCCCGAAAGTCCCCAGACTGACCCCGGGCCCGATCGCCTCGTTGACCCCGAACGCAGCCAGCATCAGCAGCCCGATAATCACCCGCCGCACCCGCCGCAGATCCGTTCCCAGCACCTTGCCCACAGGCCTGGCCTGCAGGCGGCGCAGCCACCAGGGCACGATCATGGTGTTGGCGATCATGGTGGACAGTGCAATGGTGGCGATGATCACCATGCTGGAACCGGCGGACAGGCCACCCACAAACGCCAGCAGGGCCAGCCACGACTGGCCGCTTTCCAGCGGCACGCCGAGCACAAAACGCTCCGGGTTGCTGTAGCCAGCACCATCGCCGCCGGCGCCCGGCAGCCACAGCAGGCCGCCGTAACCCACCACCAGAATCGCCGCCGACAGGATGCCGAGATACACCGGGATCAGCTTGCGCACCGGGCCGATATCGCGCTCGTCATCGCTCTCGATCATCAGGATGTGGAACTGTCGCGGCAGGCAGAAAATCGCGGCCATTCCCAGCACCACCACCGCGAAAAAGCCGGTGTCGGCCCCGCGCGCCTCGGCCATGGCGGCAACGCGCTCGCTGGCCAGCGCGGCGCGGGTCAGGTCGGTGGCGCCGTCAAAGGCGGTGTTCAGCAGGAACCAGGCCACCGCCACGATCGCGCCGATCTTGACCAGCGCCTCGAAGGCCACCGCCAGCAACATGCCATTGCGGTGCACGCTGCTGTCGATATGCCGGGTACCGAACAACAGCGCAAACAGGCCCAGGGTCGCCGCGACGATGGCGGTGACGGACGAGGGATTGATGTCGTCGCCGCGGGCGAGCAGCAGGAAGCTGTCCGCTACGGCGCGCAGCTGCAGCGACAAGTAGGGCACCACGGCGACCACCGCCAGCAGCGCCACCACCGCCGCCAGCCACTGGGTGCCACCGTACTGGGCACTGATGAAATCGGCGATGGAGGTGGAGCCCTGTTGCTTGGACAGACGCACAAAACGCACCAGCAGCGGTGCACCGAAAATCAGCATCAGGCTGGCGCCGACAAACGTCGGTGGCAGCAGCCAGCCCTCGTGCACCGCCTGCGCCGGGGTACCGAAGAACATCCACGCACTGGTGTAGGTACCGGCCAGCGCCAGCAACAACGGCTTGATCGGACGGATACGGGCGGCCGGCAGCCGATCGCCCCAGAAGGCAATGGCGAACAGTAGCAGCAGGTAGGCAAGGCCGACGGCGGCCAGCATGGGCAGACTGAACAATTGGCGCACCTTTCATTATTTTGGTTATATTGAGAGCCTAACCGATTGTCTGTTTTCTGTCCTGCCCCCGCTACCACCGGATCGTCATACCTTGGTCTAGCAGGCAAAGGGACAGAGAGTGGCTAGAGTGCTAGTCCGGAACATTCCTATATAAAAACCATAACTGGTGATCGGAGAGAGTCATGCGTAAAACAATAAAATTCAATCCTCTCGCCGTGGGCATCATGCTCGCCTGCGGCGCCAGCTTGAGCTATGCGGACAACAAGGCACTGGAAGAAGTGACCGTCACCGCCCAGAAGCGCGAGCAGTCTTTGCAGGAAGTACCAGTAGCGGTAACCGCATTCGGCGAAGACGCCCTGATCGAGAACGGCGTTGCCGACCTGACCGACGTACAGAAGCTGAGCCCGAATACCACCCTGCAGGTCAGCCGCGGCACCAACTCCACCCTCACCGCTTATATCCGCGGTATCGGCCAGCAGGATCCTCTGTGGGGCTTTGAGCCTGGTGTCGGCATCTATGTGGATGACATCTACGTTGCCCGTCCCCAGGGTGCGGTGATGGACGTATTCGATGTTGAGCGCATCGAGGTTCTGCGCGGCCCGCAGGGCACCCTGTATGGCAAAAACACCATCGGCGGCGCGGTGAAATATGTCACCAAAAAAATGACCGGTGATACCGAATTCAGAATCCGTGGCGGCGTCGGTTCCTACAACCAGCGCGACCTGGTGCTGAGCGGTCAGGTTGGCCTTGGCAGCAAGGTAGCGGTTGGCGCGGCGGTAGCCAGCTACCAGCGCGATGGCTTCGGTGAAAACATTATTACCGGTGCTGACAACTACAACAAAGACGTCACCAGCGCCCGCGTGTCCATGGAAATCACTCCGAACGATGACTGGTTCATCCGCCTGGCAGCAGACACCACCAAAGACGACTCCAACGCGCGCTTCGGCCACCTGATGTTCACCAACCCCTACGGTGGCGAGCAGCCTCTCGATAACGTCTTCGATCACCGCTCCAACATGCCTTCCGACAACTCGGTGGAAAGCAGCGGCGCATCCGTGACCGCGGAATGGAAAGTGTCCGACAGCGTCACCCTGAAATCCATCACCGCCACCCGCACTGGTGAGACCACCACCAACATCGACTTCGACAGCAGCCCGCGCCCCGATTTCGATGTGCCTGCGTTCTACGACGACGAACAGTTCACCCAGGAATTCCAGCTGAACTGGAGCAGCGACCGCGCCAACCTGGTATCCGGTATCTACTATTACGATGGCACCGCATCCGGCGGCTTCGATGCCGTACTGGGTATCTACAGCATTCTCTCTCCGGCCCTGCCACTCGGCCTGACACAGAACGTCAGCGGCAGCGTGGATACCGAGAGCCTCGCCGCTTACGCCAATTTTGACTATGCCATCACTGACGATTTCAGCGTAATCCTCGGTGGCCGCTACACCCGCGACGAAAAATCCGCGGACGTGTTCAAGGCGAACTATTTCGGCCTCTATTCCCCGATGTTTGCCGATCACTATGACGGTACGCCGGCTTTCGAACAGCCAATCGGCATTTTGACCGACTACACCAATAGCGACTCCTGGGGACAGTTCTCACCCAAGGTGGCGGCCAACTACCAGATCAATGACGACACCATGGTGTACGGCAGCTTCAGCTCTGGCTTCAAGAGTGGCGGCTTCGATATGCGCGGCGACGCCTCCGTAACTCCGGAAACCGTCAACGGCTACGACCCGGAAACTGCGGACACCTTCGAAGTGGGTATCAAGACCCAGCTGTTCGAAGATCGCGTGCGCCTGAATTTCGCGGCATTCAGTACCGACTATGAAGACATGCAGGTCACGGTGCAGGACTTCTCCCAGTCCACCGGCGGCTTTGCCAGCTCGGTAATCAATGCCGGTGAGGCTGAGATCCGCGGCTTCGAAGTGGAACTGATGGCCAGCCTCACCGACCGCCTGACCTCCAACCTGGTGCTCGGCTACACCGACGGTGATTACCTGGAAGTCTTGGCCAAGGTGCCAGGCGCGAACCCGGGTGAATTCGTGGAAGTAGACCTGGCCGATGCCTGGGACAACCTGCAGTACAGCCCGGCCACTACCGGCCTTTACCAGATGTCCTACAACATGGACGTTGCCGGTGGCGAGCTGGTAGTGAATGGCTCGGTTTCCTACCGCGACGGTATCCAGATTTACGCGGCGCCAAGCTTGCTGGACGAAGGTTCCGTTACCCTACTGGATGCCGGTGTCACCTACTTCAGCGGCGATGGCAACTGGCAGGTGAGCCTGCAGGGTAAAAACCTGAAAGACGAAGAGTACCGCAACGCTGGCTATGACTCCGCTGCGCTGGTTACCGGCTACTACGGCGCACCGCGCACCGTTGCACTAACCGGTAGCTACAACTTCTAAGTCGTTTCGCAATTAGCGTTGTGTTTTACCTTGGGGGCTCTGTGGCCCCCTTTTTTGCCGCTGCGATTTTCTTTCCGGCGCAACCTTAAACAAATTGGCGGGCATTTCCCCTCTTTGGCATCAGGGTCTTCTAACCTGAACAGTGAAGGCGACAGATAAGTGTCGCGTTCGCCATACCAGCCACCGAGGTATCAGCGTGCAGAAATTCAGTTGTATTCTGCTGGCTGCGGCGGTAGCGGCAGGGATTGTCGCCGGTTGTACCGCAACCGAGCCGAGGGAAAGTCACGCAAACCAGGCGTTCAGCAGCGCCATCCCCCCCAATATGGGCCAACCCGATCATATGTCGGTAAGAACCAGCGAAGCGCCTTCGCGCAGCCCCAAGTCACTGAACGTCAACGGCACCAAATTCCGCTGCTTTGAGCGCGAGCTCGAAACAAAAATCGTCGTGCGTTGCGTACGCGAGTCCTAGGCAGGCGATTTATCGCCCAACTGTGACGGCATCCACCTCAGCTTGTCGCCGGAGTCCACGCGTTTCCGCAGCCTCCGGCTAAGCTTGGGGTATCTGCAAGCAGGGACAAGCGACTATGAGCAGGCTTTTTTTGGTTTGGCTCGCGGGGCTGGGGATTGTTATCGCCGGGTGCGTGGGCATGAGCAGCAGTGACGACAAGCCCATCCAGCAACCCGGCTCGCTGTCCAGCGTGTGTGGCAGCAAATGGGAGATGCGCCTCCTGCGACTCAATGGCAATGCCGTGCAGGTAGACCAACCGGAATCCTTTACCTTCCTGTGCAACACCGACGGCCAGGCCATGGGGAAAAGCGGCATCAATACCTACCGCGGCAGCATGCAGATTACCGATAGCGGCCAGATACTCTGGGATACGGCGAGTTTCGCTTCCACCAAAAAAGCCGGGCCACCGCCAATGATGGAGCAGGAAAGCCAGTACCTCCGCGCCCTGTCCGGTACCCGCCAGGCGTTCGTCAAAAGTGGCGGTGCGCGCCTGATCCTGCGTGATATTCCAGGCGATATCTATATCGAATACATCAAGTCAGAGCGCTGACTGCTGCGTCTTTTTGTTCCGGTATTGGAGGGACTTGTCACAGACGACGGCGGCTAAATCATGTTAAATGGCGCAAACAGTCACCGGAAGGATTCCATGCCCGCTCAGCGCCACGTCCACTTCGCGCCCCCGCGCCCGGGATTTTCTCTGGCAGTTTCCCTGCTGCTATCGCTGCTCATTTCGGCCTGCAGTCATGTCGATGAGCAGGGCGCGAGCCCCCTTCTGATGGAAGAAGCAACCACCGAAACCATTTGCACCCATCAATGGCTACTGGAGAGCCTGACCGTAGATGGCCGCGAGCATAAATCCCACATGTTCTGGCGCAAGGTCTGGCGCGACCGCCCCTACTTTACCTGTGACAAGCTGGGCTTCGTCCGCGGCAGTGCGGGCACAAACCCCTACCTCGGCAAATTTTCGCTCGCCGAAGACGGCGGTATCGAATGGCTCAAGCCACCCAAAATCTCCCGCATGGGCGACCGCCGGAGCAGCAGCGAGCTGGAACAGGATTTCCTGCTGGCGCTGCCGAGGGTCAACCGCGCCGATCTCGGTGTGGACAGGCTGATACTCACCGGAGCCGACGGTACCCGGCTGGAATTTCAGCAGACGCGGGAACTGCCCCCGGCCGGCGGCTGATACCCGGGCAAAAGCAGCATAAAAAAAAGCGGCCACCAGGGCCGCTAAATACCATTCAAGAAGGGTAAAACCAATCCTCCAAGCGGAGGCACTTCCAAACCCGGAAGCTAAAGCACTAACGATGGTTAGATGCAAAGAGAGAAGAACAACGACGCTGAGGCGGCTGCAGTAACGCAACCGGACAAGCCACATTTCGTTGTGGGCGTAGATTAGATAGCAGACGTGACAAACAAGTTACGCGGAAGCATTTTTTATCGGTTGCGTCGCTGGTGCTGCTCGAGGTTTTGCTGCCGCTTGCGCTCGCTCTTGCGCAGCAGAATGTAGGTAGCTCCCAGCCCCCCGTGCTGCTTCTGTGCACTGTGGAACGCGAGTACTTCCGGAAGCTGCGGCAACCAGGCGTTGACACAGCTTTTCAGCAGCGCCGGCTGCTTGCGTCCCTCACCCTTGCCGTGCGTCACCAGGGCGCAGCGCACATCCGAATCCATGCAATCCCGTACAAACTGATACAGCGCGCTGCGCGCCATTTCGATGGTGTGATGGTGCAAGTCGAGGCGCGCGTCCACGTGGTACTTGCCCAGGCGCAGGTTGCGATAAACCCCGTTCTGCACGCCATCGCGCTTGAATTCGATCGGATCCCAGGGTTCCACCGGCTCCACGAACTCGCCGCCCAGCGGATTAAGTTCCAGGGCGGTCTGCGCAGTAGCCGCTTCGCGGCGTGCGCGCAGGTTGAGCTTGTCATCGGCCTGCTTGTTGAGGTTTACGGTCTTGTGCTTCGGGGCCAGCGGCTTCACGTCACCCAGCGCGCCCATGGCGCCGTGAAACAGTTCTTGATCGTCTTTTTCCACAATTCCCCCGAAATACCTCTGCACTCATGGCCCCGGCGGCGGGCACGTCCCTCGACTCAGGGGTCGAGAAACAGATCCACCGCCAGTTGGTCGGCCTTGGCGGGATTGTGCGCATACTGGGTGAAATCTTCCACCCCCCGCTCGTGCAAAAGTACCTCATCAATCAGCTGGGCCCCATTGAGCCCCTGGTTGCGGGTAATCAAGACCTCGTAAGCCGCATCCGCCATCACCACTGGCTTGCGGCTCTGCTCGAACATTTCCCTTGATCCCACGGCAAACTCGATGGCCGCTGTAGCCACCAGCGTGCGCGGCCACAGGGTTGCGACACTGACCCCCGCTTCACGCAGCTCTTCCGCGAGCCCCATGCTGAGGATGGTCATGCCGAACTTGGACAGGGCATAGGGTGCGAAGGGCCCCAGCCAGCGCGGCTCCAGGTTCAGCGGCGGCGACAGGCTCAGGATATGCGCGCAGTCCGACTGCTTCAGGTAGGGGATGGCGAGGTGGGCGGTGAGGTATACCGCGCGCGCATTGACGTCGAGCATCAGGTCGTAGCGCTTGGGCGGCGTCGACTCGACGTTGGTGAGGTTGATGGCACCGGCGTTGTTGATCACTGCGTCGATACAACCGAAGGTGTCGGCGGTTTTCTTGAGCGCATCCGCGACCTGCTGCTCATCGCGTACATCCACCTGGATGGGCAGGGCCTTGCCGCCGGCAGCTTCAATTTCCTCGGCCACGGTGTAGATGGTGCCGGGCAGCTTGGGATGGGGTTCGGCGGATTTCGCCGCGATGGCGATATTGGCTCCGTCGGCGGCGCACTTGAGGGCGATGGCGCGGCCGATGCCGCGGCTGGCACCGGTAATGAAAATCGTCTTGCCTTTGAGGGCGCCGGTGTTTTTGGTCAGGGTGATCTCTTCGCTCATGTCCACTCCAGTTGCTGGCGGTTATCGATGCGGATCACTGGTCAGACGCGGGTGCAACCTCTTCAACCACGGCCGGGCAGTAGATGTCCTTGAAGGTCTGCGGCATGCGCTTGGGCTTGCCGCTGGAGAGTTCGATGCAGACCATTTCCCAGGTCGCACGCAGGATCAGGGCTTGATCGGCGGCGCGGTAGACCTGGAACTTGCGGGTCATATTGAGGCGGCCGTCGACCTTGGTAAGCCAGGTGCCGATCAGCAGTTCATCGCCCTCTCTGGCGGCCAGTATATAGTCGTACCCCGCCTGCCGGATTGCCATTCCCCGGTCCATGGATTGGTAATTGGTGACATCGAGCCCCAGCTCCACACTGTGCGCCCAGGCAGCGCGCTCGCACCAGCGCACGTATTCTGCATTGTTGGCGTGGTGAAGGCCGTCAACGTGCTCTGCTGCTACCTGGACTTTGTAAATGTAAGGGGCCGAAAAATCCCAATTCATGGAGTAGCTCCGTAAAAAGTTTGTAGCGGGCCTGCTACCTGATGCACGTTCGCGAGACACGCCGTAAACCCATCCCTGGGGGCTCTTCCGCGACATCCCTGTCGCAGAAGGTCTCGCGAACGTGCATCAGGTATCAGCCCCTTCATATCTCACTGCTGTGCTTCGTGAATAGCCTTGAAATCACATGCGAAGAGCGCGCTGGCGGTAACTATTTGCGGGACCGTCTGCGGCCAGGACGGCCGCAGCCGAGCCCCCAGGGATGGGTTTACGGCGTGTCCCGCAAATAGTTACCGCCAGCGTGCTCGCCACAGGCGCCAAAAAATAAGAACGAAAAAACAAAAAAGGCCCCCGAAGGAGCCTTTTTATCAGAGAGCTGAAACTCGAAATTAAGCTTCGGTCTTCTCTTCTGCGCCTTGCTCGGCGGCCTGCTTCTGGGCCTGCTGCAGGGCAGCGGCGAACAGGGCGTCGAAGTTGATCGGCGGCAGCATCAGGGCCGGGAAAGAACCCTTGGTCACTACGTTGTCTACCACTTCGCGGGCATACGGGAACAGGATGGTCGGGCAGGCAGTGTTCAGAGCCTGCGCCAGCTGAGCGCCTTCCAGACCTTTAACGGCGAACAGGCCAGCCTGCTCTACTTCCACCAGGAAAGCGGTCTCTTCTTCCAGCTTGACGGTGATGGTCAGGGTCAGGGCCACTTCGTAAAGATCTTCGTCGATCTTTGCGGTTTTGGTGTTCAGTTCCTGGTTAACAGCTGGTTTCCACTGCTTCTTGAAAACCTCAGCGCCCATCGGAGTCTCGAAGGACAGGTCTTTGAGGTAGATGCGCTGCATCGCGAATTGTACTTGTTGGGCTTCTGCGTTGGCCGCTGCGCCGTTGAGTTCTTCAGCCATGTTACTGCCTGTTCTTTTATAAAAGGTTTATTAACTGCCTTCCCTGATAGAAGACTCCCTGTATGAGTCTTCAAATGGGGGCCTCGAAATACCCTTTCAAGGCTGTAATCAAAATTTCTTGAATTTCAGGCCGAGAATTACGCCAACAGCTTGTCGAGCTGACCGCTGCGTTCAATCGCCATCAGTTCATCGCAACCACCCACGTGATGATTGCCAATCCAGATCTGCGGCACCGTGTGTCGCCCGGCCTTGGCGGTCATTTCTGCCCGCAGCCCCGGCTTGCCGTCCACGGAAATTTCCTTGTACGGGACATTCTTGTTGTCCAGCAGGTACTTGGCACGGATGCAGAACGGGCAGTAGCGGGTGGTATAGATAACGACGTCTTTCACGATTGAGTACCTCTGAATACGCAGGGTAGCCGCTCTAGGAGCCGGCTACCCCGTGATAGATCAACCCTTGACCAGCGGCAACTTCTGGTTCGACCACTCGGACATGCCACCTTCCAGGCGGCGCACGTTATAGCCGGCCTTCTTCAGCTGGCGACCGACGGCACCGGCGTGTTGGCCCATCTTGTCGGCCAGGATGATGGTCTTGTCCTTGAACTGCGCCAGTTCACCAGCGCGTTTCTCAAACTCGCTGTGGGGAATATGGATTGCGTCCACAATATGCCCGGCGGTGAACTCGGAGCGATCGCGCAGATCCACCACCTTGGCTTCATCGCTGTTGATCAGCCGCGTAGCCTCATGGGCCGAGGCGGGTTTGCCCGCTTTCAGGCGTTCGGAAATAGCCAGCGCATAAAGCAGCGCCACCAAAAGGCTCACCAGCAGCCATTGCTCGCTGATAAAGACGAAAAAGTCCACTTCGCCCCCAATAACTCTCTGTTTGTTGTTGTGTGCGACCGAAAGGTCGCCGTGGTCAAAGCCGGCCTGTGACCGAGCCCTGTAAAGGGGGCGGAGTATACACGAGGCATGACCAATTATTAACCAGCAATTTCACTGCACGGGGCAACCCAAAGCTGATCAATACCTGACCTTCCGACCCGAAACAGGTTAAAATCCGCCCCCTGCAAATTGGTGACGCAAAAATCACCAGTTTTCCGGCATCGACGCCCGAGATCTCTATCAACCCAACACAGGAAATCTGATCCCATGGCATCCGCTGAGTTATCGCCCAAACGCCCCCTGGTTCTGCTCATTCTCGACGGCTTCGGCCACAGTGAGCACGCCGAGCACAACGCCATTGCGGCGGCGAACTCCCCGGTATGGGACGAGATCTGGGCCACCCGCCCGAAGACCCTGATCCACACGTCCGGCATGGCCGTGGGCCTGCCGGAAGGCCAGATGGGCAACTCCGAAGTGGGCCATATGACCCTCGGCGCCGGCCGCGTGGTGTACCAGAACTTCACCCGCATCAACAAGGCGATCCAGGACGGCGACTTCTTCCGCAACCCGGCCTATACCGCCGCCGTCGACAAGGCCGTGGCCGGCAACGGTGCCGTACATATTATGGGCCTGCTGTCGGAAGGCGGTGTCCACAGTCACGAAGACCATATCGTCGCCATGGTCACCCTGGCCGCACAGCGCGGAGCCAGGGCGATTTACGTCCACGCGTTTACCGATGGCCGCGACACCCCGCCGCGCAGTGCCGAGCCCTCCATCGCGCGCCTGATGCAGGTATGCGATTCCGTCGGCAATGCCCGTATCGCCAGCCTCAGCGGCCGCTACTTTGCCATGGATCGCGACCAGCGCTGGGACCGGGTACAGCCGGTCTACGACCTGATTACCCAGGGCACCGCCAAGCACCGGGCCGACGACGCCCTGGCGGCACTCGCGGCGGCCTATGCGCGCGATGAAAACGACGAGTTCGTCGCCCCGACCCTGATCGGCGCCCCGGCACCGCTGGCCGATGGCGACGCGCTGATCTTTATGAACTTCCGCCCGGATCGCGCGCGCCAGCTGACCCGCGCCTTTACCGACCCGGCCTTCGACGGCTTTGAGCGCGCGGCGCAGCCCAAGCTGGCCGACTTTGTGATGACCACAGAATACGCCGGCGACATCAACGCCAGCTGCGCCTTCCCGCCGGAAGCGCTGGTCAATACCTTTGGCGAATACCTGCAGAACCAGGGCAAGACCCAGCTGCGCATCGCCGAAACCGAAAAATACGCCCATGTGACCTTCTTCTTCAGCGGCGGCCGCGAAGAGCCCTACAGCGGTGAAGAGCGCGTGCTGATCAAATCGCCAGATGTGGCCACCTACGACCTGCAGCCGGAAATGAGCGCACCGGAAGTGACCGACAAGCTGGTGGAAGCCATCGAGAGCGGCAAGTTCGACGCCATCATCTGCAACTACGCCAACGGCGACATGGTCGGCCACACCGGCGTATTCGAAGCCGCGGTAAAAGCCGTGGAGGCACTGGACGGCTGTGTGGATCGCGTGATCAAGGCTGCACTGGCCGCCGGCGGCGAGGTGCTGATCACCGCCGACCACGGCAATGTGGAAGAAATGTACGACGCCGGCTCCGGCCAGGTGAGCACCCAGCATTCCACCCTGCCGGTACCCTTCGTGTATGTGGGTGAGCGCAACGTGACCATGCGCGACGGCGGCAGCCTTGCGGACGTGGCGCCGACCATGCTGACTCTGATGGGTATGACACAACCAGCAGAAATGAGTGGCGAGCCTCTGGTAAAGTTGGACTAAGTTGGACTGGGCCAAATTCAGGTAAGCTTTTCGCCATGAAATTTTCTGCGTATGCCATCGCTGCACTGCTATCCGCCCTGCTGTTCGCGCCCGCCTGTTTTGCACAGGCGGCCGATGAAGAACAGCAGGCGCGGCTGGCGGAAATCAAGCAGCGCATCGAAACCCTGCAGCAGGAGCTGAACCAGGTCAAAAGTGAGCGCGACCAGCTGCTCAAGGATCTGGAAGCCAACGAGAAAGATATTTCCGAACTGCTGCAGCGGATCGACAAGATCAAATCCGACATGCAGAGCCGCGGCCAGAAGCTGCAGGAACTGAAGCAGGAAGAAAAACAGCTGGAGGAATCCCGGCGAAGTATGCAGCGGCGGGTCGAGCAGGAAGTCGCCGCCGCTTACCGACTCGGTCGCCAGGAGCAGATCAAGCTGCTCCTCAACCAGCAAGATCCCCAGCACATCGCCCGCCAACTCCGCTACCACGACTACTTTCTCAAGCAACGCAGCCGCGTCATCGACGACTACGTCAGTACCCTCTCCGAACTAGAAACCGTCAGCAGTGGCATCCAGCGCGAGCAGGATACCCTGGCCCGCGAGCGCGACCAGCTGGAAGACAAGCGCCGCGCCCTGACCAGCGCCCAGCAGGCGCGCCAGCGCACCCTCGACAAACTGGCGACACAACTGGCCAGCAAGAGCGGCGAACTGGATAAACTGCACGGCGACCGCAGCCGCCTGCAGCGCCTGGTGGACGAGGTTGGCCGCGCGATCGCCAACCTGATCAACCCCAGCGACCAGACCCCGTTCGCCAAGCAGCGCGGGCGCATGCAGTGGCCGACCCAGGGTCGCCGCGCCAATGCCTTCGGCCAGCGCCGCGCCAATGGTATTACCTGGACCGGAGTCACTATCCGCGCCAATGAGGGCAATCCGGTTCAGGCCATTCACCGCGGCCGGGTGGTGTTTTCCGATTACCTGCGCGGCCAGGGCATGCTGATCATCCTCGACCACGGCGACGGTTACATGAGCCTCTACGGACACAACCAGTCACTGACCCGCGCCATCGGCGAGTGGGTGGAGCGCGGCGATACCATCGCCAAGGTCGGCAATACCGGTGGACTTTCCCACAGCGGGCTGTATTTCGAAATTCGCCGCCACGGCAAGCCGCAGGATCCAACCGCCTGGTGTCGCGGCTGATATAGAAGCAGCGCTGACAAAGTGCGATAAAAATTTGTCGCGCATTTCGCGCTTCGGTATCGTTTGGCGAAATGCTGACAAACCCGCAAGATTTCCCCGGATAGCAATGCGCACTGATACAGAAGGAAGAGTCATGGAACAGACCGGTACACAACAGGGACAGTACATCGAAAGAGACAGCAGCCTGCGGCAGATCTGCCACCTCAACTACGCGCTGCAGGCCCTGTCTTACTTTATCGGCATCACCATATTCATCGCCCTGATTCTGGCCTATATCAAGCTGGATGACGCCCGGGGCACCTATTACGAACAGCACCTGCGCTGGCAGATCCAAAGCTTCTGGAAGGGGTTGCTGTTCCTCGCAATCCTGCTTGTCATCGGCCTGGCTATTTTTGCGCTGACCTTTGGGCTTGGCACATTCCTGGCATTCCCACTGGCGATTGCCTGGTATGTCTGGAGCATCTACCGCATTGCCAAAGGCTGGCTTTACCTCACCGAAAACAAGCAGCTGTTCAATCTGTATCGCTGATTTTCACGCTTCCGCGCCCGGCGCTCTGACGCCGGGCCAGGTTAATCCTGCCCTGTCTGCTCCCGCCCGCCACTCCCTTGCAATTACCGCCAGTTTGCCGGCCCAGTTCTAATTCCGGGTCTACAATTCTTCTTGGAAAGAAACGATAAATGCCAAGGACGCGCAGATTATGTTCACCCCGAAATCGCTGGCCCGCTTCATTGGCGCGGCAGCCCTTACCGCATTGCCGCTGATCGGACTCAGCCAGGGCGACGGTGCCGAGACCCCTTCCCTTGAGGCCCAGTCCCGCCTGCCACTGGAGGACCTGCGCAGCTTTGCCAAAGTCTTCGAGCAGATACGGCAGGGATACGTTGAGGAAGTGGACGACAGCACCCTGTTGGAATATGCCATCAAGGGCATGCTGCAGGGACTGGATCCCCACTCCGCCTACCTCGACAGCCGCTCCTTCGACGACCTGCAGGCCAACACCACCGGTGAGTTTGCCGGCCTGGGTATCGAGGTCGGTATCGAAGACGATTACATCACGATCGTTACGCCCATGGACGACACGCCCGCTGCGCGCGCCGACCTGCGCGCCGGCGATGTCATCCTGCGCCTGGCAGGCAAGTCGCTGCGCGGCGTGAGCCTCGATGAAGCGGTGGAGAAAATGCGCGGACCGGTGGGCAGCGAAGTGACGCTCACCATCGGCCGCAAAGGCCACAAGGAACCATTCGACGTTACCCTCAAGCGCGACAAGGTGCGGGTGTACAGTGTGCGCGGCGAGATGCTCGAAGACGGCTATGGCTACCTGCGCATCAGCCAGTTCCAGCTGGACACCGGCGGCGACCTGATGCGGGCAATGAAAAAACTGCAAAAGCAGGGCGAGCTCAAAGGCCTGGTGATCGACCTGCGCAACAATCCCGGTGGCGTACTGCAGTCTTCGGTGGAAGTGGTGGACGCCTTCCTCGAAGAGGGCCTGGTTGTGTACACCGAGGGCCGCAATGAATCCTCGAACCTGCGCTATTCCGCCAGCCCCGGTGATGTCACCAAGGGCGCGCCGTTGGTGGTACTGATCAATGACGGCTCCGCGTCAGCGGCCGAGATCGTGGCGGGCGCCCTGCAGGATCACCGCCGCGCGGTGGTAATGGGCACCGACAGTTTTGGTAAGGGCTCGGTGCAGACCGTAATCCCGATCAATGAAGACCGCGCGATCAAGCTGACCACTGCGCTGTATTTCACCCCCAAGGGCCGCTCGATACAGGCCCAGGGTATCAAGCCGGATATCACCGTTGAACGCGCCACGGTTACCCGCATGGACGGTCGCTCGCGCACCACTGAAGCGGATCTGGCCGGACACCTGGGCAACGGCAACGGCGGTGCGGAAAGTGGCTCGGAAGACCGCAAGCGGGCGAAATCCAAGCGCGAGGACTGGTACAGCCAGGACAACCAGGTATTCGAGGCGCTGAACGTGCTCAAGGGGCTCAACCTCTACGTGCAGCGTTACCAGGCACCGGCACCGAGTACCGCAGACAGCGCGGCACCTGCCGAGCACGCAGCGCAGATTCGCGCAGAGAACCGTTAACCCCCTGGACTTCCAGCGGGAAGTCAGGCGCAAAACCGGCACGCAAACTTTGGCTAGTATTAAAGTGAGCGTGCCGGTTTTTTGAAGTTTTGCAGTTGAAGATGTAGCGAGGTAGTCATGCAGCAGTATCGCCGTGGCGAAGAGGAGCAGCCAATCCCACCCCGCGCAGAGCGCTTCTATAAACTCGGTGACAACTGGTATTTCAATATCAGGGGGGGCAAGGTATTCGGCCCCTATTCCTGTCGCGCAGAAGCGGAAAATGCGGTAGAAAAATTCCTGAATCCGGCCAGAGAATACACCGGGAATGTCCGGCCCTTTGGCAGTCTGCGTGCGCGCCGCTGGCGCAACGCGCACAAGTTCTGAAGATCAGCGTCGCAGAAGCCAGCCTGGTCAGATTCGCATTTCAATGCCGGCATTCTGCATGAATGCCTTGGCTTCGCCCACGGTATATTCCCCGAAGTGAAAAATACTTGCTGCCAGTACGGCGTCGGCGCCACCCTGCAGCACGCCGTCGGCGAGATGTTGCAGGTTGCCCACGCCACCGGAAGCAATCACGGGCACTGACACCGCATCGCTGACCGCGCGAGTGAGGGCGAGGTCAAAGCCGTTCTTGGTTCCGTCGCGATCCATGCTGGTCAGCAGGATTTCCCCGGCGCCGTACCGATCCATTTTCTTTGCCCACTCAACCGCGTCGATTCCGGTCGGCTTGCGGCCACCGTGGGTAAATATCTCCCACTTGCCGTCGCCAACCTGCTTGGCATCGATGGCCACCACGATGCACTGGCTGCCGAAGCGGTCGGCCGCTTCGCGCACGAATTCGGGATTGTGCACTGCGGCGGAGTTGATCGCGGTTTTGTCGGCGCCGGCATTCAGCAGATTGCGAATATCCTGCAGGGTGCGCACACCGCCACCTACGGTCAGCGGAATAAAGACCTGGGAGGCCATTTTTTCCACGGTGTGCAGGGTGGTGTCGCGCTCTTCATGGGTGGCGGTGATATCGAGGAAGGTGACTTCGTCCGCACCCGCTTCGTTGTAGCGGCGGGCGACTTCCACCGGATCTCCGGCATCGCGGATATCGACAAAGTTTACGCCTTTGACGACTCGTCCGGCATCGACGTCGAGACAGGGGATGATGCGTTTGGCGAGGCCCATAAACTTTTCCTGCTATTTATCCCACTCGTCACACAGTTTCTGCGCTTCGCGCAGGTCGAGCTTGTCTTCGTAGATGGCGCGGCCGGTGATGGCCCCGTAGATCTCTTTGGCTTCGAGCAGCTGGCGAATGTCGTCGATGCTGCTGACGCCGCCGGAGGCGATGATGGGGATCTGGACTGCGCGGGCCATTTCCAGGGTGGCTTCGATGTTGACGCCCTGCATCATGCCGTCGCGGGCGATGTCGGTATAGACGATCGAGCTGACGCCGCAGTCCTGGAACTGCTTGGCGAGTTCGGTGGCCTGTACGTCGGACACTTCGGCCCAGCCTTCGGTGGCGACCAGTCCGTCTTTGGCATCGAGGCCGACGATGATGTGACCTTCGAATTCCCGGCAGGCTTCTTTAACCAGTTTTGGATTTTTGACTGCGGCGGTGCCGATGATGGTCCAGGTAACACCGGCATCGAGATACCACTCGATGGTTTTGAGGTCGCGAATGCCGCCGCCGATCTGCACGGGGAATTTGGGGAACTGCCGGGCGATGGCGTTGACGGCTTCGGCGTTCACCGGGTTGCCGGCGAAGGCGCCATTGAGATCCACGAGATGCAGCCGCTTGGCGCCCTGGTTGAGCCAGTGCTCGGCGGTGGCAACCGGGTCATCAGAGAAGACGGTAGCGTCTTCCATTTCACCCTGGCGCAGGCGTACGCACTGGCCGTCTTTCAGATCAATGGCTGGGATTACGATCATTTAATTCACTTCCTGTAGATTGATCCGGGCCCGCATCGTTCTCTGCTGGTCCGGTGGCGGCGCAGCACCGGGGATAGGGTTTCGGAACCACTGTGAATACATCCCTGTACGTTGCGTCGGCAGCATCCCTGTTGCCGACGCTTCCGAAACCCTATCCCCGGCACTCCGCCTTCGCGAATAGATTGTTACTTCGTCAGCGCTTCAATTAAGCAGACTCTCACGCAAAATCAGGCGCTGCCATTCCAGCTGACGAAATTCTTCAGCAACTGCAAACCGGCATCCGCACTTTTTTCCGGATGGAACTGGGTCGCGAAAATATTTTCCCGCGTAACCGCCGCTGCAAGCCTCACGCCGTACGTGGTTTCCCCGGCCACAGCATCATTGTTCTCCGCCGGCACATAGTAGCTGTGCACGAAATAGAATCGGCTGCCGTCTTCGATGTCCGCCCACAGCGGGTGGACGATTCTCTGCTGCACGCGGTTCCAGCCCATATGGGGAACCTTTAACCGTGAGCCGCGGGCGCCAGCTGCGCCCTCTTCATGCAGGTCGGTACCGAAGAACTTCACCGGCTGCGGGAAGATACCCAGGCAATCGACGCCGTTATTCTCTTCGCTGTGGGCCATCATGATCTGCATGCCCACACAGATACCCAGTACCGGCATGCCGGACTCGATGCACTGGTTCAGCAGTGGCACGAAGCCGGGGCGGATGAAGCCTTCCATACAGTCGCGGATGGCGCCGACGCCGGGGACGATCAGGCGGTCAGCGCCTTCGGCCTCTTCCGGCGTGGTGGCGAGAACGACTTTGTCATCGGGGGCAACTTTCTGCAGGGCACTGGCAACCGAGTGCAGGTTGCCCATACCGTAGTCGAGGACGACGATCTTCTGCATTCTGCAATTTCCTCAGAGCACACCTTTGGTGGAGGGCATGGCGCCTTCCATACGCGGATCCGGCGTGAGCGCCATGCGCAGGGCGCGGCCGAAGGCCTTGAATACGGTTTCGATCTGGTGGTGGGCGTTGTGGCCGCGCAGGCAGTCAATGTGCACGGTGACCAGGGCGTGGTTGACGAAGCCCTGGAAGAATTCGTAGAACAGTTCGGTGTCGAACTGGCCGATGCGCTTCTGGGTAAACGGCACGTTCATCACCAGCCCGGGACGGCCGGAGAAGTCGATCACGACCCGGGACAGGGCTTCGTCCAGCGGCACGTAGCTGTGGCCGTAACGGGTCATGCCCTTTTTGTCGCCCACCGCCTGGTTGATGGCCTTGCCGAGCGTAATGCCGATATCTTCCACGGTGTGGTGGTCGTCGATATGAGTGTCGCCATCGCAGGTGATGTCCAGGTCGATCATGCCGTGGCGGGCGATCTGGTCCATCATGTGCTCGAGGAAGGGTACGCCGGTATCGAATTTGCCGGTGCCTTTGCCATCGAGGTTGAGGCTGACCTTGATCTTGGTTTCCAGGGTGTCGCGGTTGACGCTGGCGGTGCGCATGGGCTTTTACATCCTTGATTGCAACTGGGCAGCAGCTTTGCCACCCAATGAGGTAGAAGGCGCGAATTATACGCCCAAACCGGATGGATTTTGGCCGATAGTCTCACATGAAACTTGATTTGCCTGTACGATCAAATAACATACGCCCCCATGAATATGCGCTCCTCCCATAAATCCCGTTTCTGGGCCAGCCTGGTGCTGCTGCTTGCGTTCATCTGCGCACAGCCGGTACTGGCGGAGCATATTCACCTGCAGGACAAGTCCCACGAGCTGTGCGAACTCTGTTTCAACCACATGCCCGCGGCTGTCAGCGGCCCCTTCGTCTATATCCGCGAAGACCTGGCCCCCCTCTATATCCAGCAACAGGCCCCGGTGGCGCGCGACAGCCAGCCGGAGCGCCAGAACGCCCGCGGCCCGCCCGCACCCCTGTCACTCAGCTGATCGATAAAAACCCGAATTGAGTTTTTGGCGCCGGCCTTTGGGTGGTCGCCGCCGATCCGTGACAGGAATAAAAATTATGTACCGAGTAAACACTCTGGCGCTGGCTGTTGCCTGTGCGCTGTCCGCTTCCGTATCCGCGCAGTCCGCCGACAAGAAAGCGACCCTGGAAGAGGTCAACGTGACCGTTTCCCCCCTGGCTAAACCCGCCGATGCGGTCGCGGCGCCGGTATCCGTGCTGAATGGCGACGACCTGCGCAAGTCCGCGGCCGCCACTCTCGGCCAGACCCTCAACAGCCAGCTGGGGGTTGCCAACGCTTCGTTTGGTGGCGGTGTCGGCCTACCGGTCATTCGCGGCCAGAGCGCCAACCGGGTGAAAATCCTGAGCGACAACCTGGATGTGGCAGACGCGTCCAACACCAGCTCTGACCACGCCGCCAGCATCGAACCCCTGCTCGCCAACAGCATTGAGATCCTGCGCGGCCCAGCGGCACTGCGCTACGGCAGCGGCGCCATTGGCGGGGTGGTGAACGTGATCGACGGCCGCATCCCCAGCAAGGTGCCGCAAGCCGTTGAGGGCGCGGTGGAAATGCGCCACGACACCGCCAACGCACAGGACGCCGGTGTGTTCCGCCTGCAGGGCGGGGCCGGCAACCTGGCCTGGTACCTGGACGGCGTGTACCGCGAAAATGGCAACACCCAGATCCCGGGCCTGGCAATCCTCGAGCACAAAGAACACGAACACGAAGCGCACGCGGGCGAAGAGGCCCATGAGGAAGAGTTCAATACCGATGGCTTCGTGGGCAATACCAATGCCCGCGCCAAGAGCGGCAGTGCCGGCCTGTCCTGGGTGACCGACAGCGGCTTTATCGGCCTGTCAGTCAACCGTCTGGAAAACAACTACGGCATCCCCCTCGGCACCCACGCCCACCACGAAGAAGAAGAGGGTGAGGCGCACGCGCTGGAGGAAGAGCACGGCCACGAGGAACACGCAGAGGAAGCCGGTGTGCGTATCGACCTGGCCCAGACCCGCTACGACCTAAAGGGCGAACACGACTTCGGCGATGACTACTGGGACAAGCTCAGCTTCCGCCTCGGCCATACCGACTATGCGCATGTGGAGCTGGAGCCCCACGATGGTCATTATGACGAGGGCACCCGGTTCACCAACAAGGCCTGGGAAAGCCGTATCGAGCTGACCCATGACGACGGCGGCGAGTGGCGCGGCGCCTACGGCCTGCAGTTGTCCCGCAAGGACTTCGCGGCGATTGGCGACGAGGCCTTTATCCGCCCATCCATTACCCGTGCCATCGGCGCCTTCACCATGAAGGAGCGCGAGTGGGGCAAGTGGCACCTGGATCTGGGCGCGCGACTGGAAAACGTCAACGTGGAACCGGAATACGGTAACGACAAAGACTTCGACCTCGTCGGCATCAGCACCGCGCTGCAGTACTTCCTCGCCGAACACCAGCACCTGAGCATGGGCCTCACCAGTGCCGAGCGCGCACCGGTGGCCGAAGAGCTGTTTGCCGACGGCGCGCACCTGGCGGAGTCCCGCTACATCATCGGCAGTGAGTCCCTCGACAAGGAAAACTCCATCAACCTGGAACTGGGTTACCACCACCACAACAAGGACGCCGATGGCTGGCATGCCGCCAAGGTGGAAGCCAGTGTGTTCTACAACCGCATTGGTGATTACATCTACGCCGCCAACACCGGGCTGGTGGATGAAGAAAGCGAGTTCGATATCTACGGCTACACCAACCGCGACGCCACCTTTTACGGTGCCGAGGCATCGGTGCAGTTTCCGCTGTCACAGTCCCTTAGCCTGACCCTGTTTGGCGATAGCGTGCGCGCCAGCTTCGACGACCGCATTGCCGGCGAAAGCCGGGACGTGCCTCGCCTGCCGCCGCTGCGCTACGGCTTCGGCCTCGGCGGCGATTATGACAACTGGAACTGGCAGTGGCGTAACACCCGCGCCACCGCCCAGGATCGCCCCGGCGAACTTGAGGAAGCGACCGCCGCCTACACCCGCATGGATCTCACCGCGCAGTACAACTTCAAGCTGGCCGGCAACGACGCCGTGCTGTTTGCCAACGCGCGCAACCTGCTGGACGAGGAGATCCGCAACGCCACATCCCTGCTGCGCGACTACGCCCCGGAGGCCGGGCGCAGTATCGAAGCCGGCGTAAGGATCCATTTCTAGGGTTTTCGGTACCAACAACTCAGCATTCAGTGCCCGGCTACCTTAGCCGGGCACTAGCTTCCCCTTCCACCCCGCCATACCTGCCGACACTCACCACGGCCCATCCCAAAAGGGCATTACGCTTCCAGACAAAAACGGCAGTCAGGGCTCGAGCCCCCGTAATTAATTGGCAATAAATCTCACAATAAAAAGAACCATCGTACCAGTTAATTTAAATTTCCTGATATTGACTCGACAGATCAGTCGTTCCAATTACAATGGCCAGACTTGTTTTCCCGGAGAAGAATATTGCAAAAAATTAAATGGATTTTTATTGCAATAATGACCACTGTTTCTTGCTCTAAACCAGGAGTCGCCATGTCAGGTTCCAACCCTATGCGCTCATGCACCTTTTCCGAAATGCACATTGCAATACAGCTCGACGGAAAGCCTGCAAACGGTGCCAAAGTCACTCGAACCGTCGACTGGAGAAAAGAAATAGTTGATGAATTCAATGCGGACGAAAACGGGGAAGTAACGTTACCGGCACAGTTCGAAACTTCTTTCACCAAGTTCCTGCCGATGGAGTTTGTCTCCTCACAATATATAACGGTCGAATTTGACGACAAGGAATATGTGATCTGGAATTACGCCAAAAGGGAAGCCGCACTTAACAGCGAAATGAATGGCAAACCACTCAAGCTTGTGTGCGAACTAAGCAACGAGGCAAAAACCCAGCGGGCATTCGGATCCATCCTCAGCACACCCTGTACCTGGGCCAATGAAGACTGACCATAAAAAAGAAGGGAATCAAAATGGCGCTGCTCACACCGGAATTAAGTGCAAATATTGCCAATGACATTTACCTGATTAAAAACGAAAAAAACAGGCAGCTGTTTTTTGATCTTTATTCAGACCAGTTTGATTTCGAGCCGGGCAACCAGCTGAACGGAAAAACCGGCGCCTTCATAGTCCTGAAAAAAGAGCAGCCTCTGGGCCTGGCCGCACTGGGAACGAAACATCGCACGGGCGAGGCGCTGATTGCAGTCAGGGGCACCGCCAACGGCTACGACGCCCTCACCGACCTCAACGCAGGCCTGAAGCAATTCCACACCGGCGGCCAGGTTCACCAGGGGTTTTTCTACAGCTTCCAGTCGCTACTTCCCGACCTGGAAAAATTCATCGGCAACCTTCCGGCCAAAGTCCACACCATCCATTGCGTAGGCCACAGCCTGGGCGGCGCCCTGGCCACGCTCGTTGCGGATTACCTGAAGGCAAAAAGCGGCCGCACGGTAAAACTGTATACGTTTGGCAGCCCGCGGGTCGGCCTGAACTTTTTCGCGGATGGTGCAGACCGGCGCCTGGGCCAGAACAACATATTTCGCGTATACCACCGCACCGATCCCGTGCCCATGGTACCCACATGGCCATTCATCCACGTTTCCGACAACGGCCCCGGTGACCTCCTGTTAAAGTCCGGCCTGGCCCTCAATCCTGCTGAATACCACCTGATGAAGAACTACATAGCGTCTTTGTCAGGCAACGAGGAAAAGCACAACTGGGACCTGGTGCGCAAGAAACGCCCACCAGCGCCGATCCAGCGCAGCATCCAAAGCTGGCTTGAATCCGACGGCCCACTATCCCTGACCCTGAACACCGCCTGGGTGGCTGCCGAAGCGGTAATGTGGGTTCTGAAGAAAGTGGTGGAACTCGCCGGAATCGCACTGGTGGTCACCGGCAGCTCAACCTTTACGCTGCTGGATCAGCTCGCGATCTTCCTGCAAAAGGCTTACGAATTTGGCAAGAAGCTGTCGCACTGGGTCACGCGCCTGATCATTCGCCTGGGCAAACTGATCGGCATTACCATCAAAGAGGGCACCAACATCACCGTGGCGATCATTCGCAGTGTCTTTTTCCGCGTGCACAACGCAGTATCAGAGCTGGTACTGCGCGCTGGGCGGGGAACCGACGCGTAACCGGCTGCTGGCCGCACCCTGCGGTGCCGAAAAACCGTGTCGACAGGCACGCCACCAACACAGCACCGCCCACCGCGTCTCTCTAATTGAGACGCCAGCCACGCCAATGCAGGTACAAGGTTTCATTTCCGACCGCCACCTGCTTCAATAGTCCGCATCTACGCTACCCCGGCCTCGCCGCCCGGGTAGCGCCACCTTTTTCCGAATTTCCCCAGAATAAGGACACGCCTGTATGGCCTGGATCAAACGCGGACTTTTGTTTCTCGTCATTTTTTTTGCTCTGCTGGCCGGGATCATCGCCTGGTTCCTCACCGGTCTCGATGCCAACCAGTACAAACCCAAAATTCAGGAACTGGCTGCCGAGCAGGGTATCGCCCTGACCCTCGATGGCGATATCGGCTGGCAACTCTGGCCCAATATTGCGCTGAAGCTGGAAGGCGTAAAACTGGCCCCGCTGCCACTGCCGGAAGAGCCGCTGCTGCAGGCCGACAAGGTTGCCGTCGGCGTAGCGCTGATGCCACTGCTGAAAAAACGCATCGAAGCCAAGGAAATCCTGCTGGCAGGCCCGCAGGTGGAACTCACCGTGGGCAAGGACGGCAAAGGCAACTGGGAACTGATCGCCGACGCCATGGAGGCCAAGGCCGAGCTGGATAAACAGCAACAGCAATCCCAGCCGCCCAAACTCGAAGTGCCCGAGAAAGAGACCGGCGAAGAAGCCAGCAGCGAACTGCACCTGGCCCTGGAACAGCTGCGCGTGGAAGACGGCGTGCTGCGCTACACCGACAAAAAGACCGGCACCGAGTACGCGATCAGCAAGCTGCACGTAGGCGCCGACAACCTGGTACCCGGCGGCAAGCCCGGCAAGGTGGCGCTGACCGCGGAGATTGCCGGCAGCGACCTGCCGGAACCCATCACCGTCGATATCGACAGTTCACTGGCGATCGACAAGGGGCTAAACGGCCTGCGCCTGCAGCCCGCCAACATCAAGCTCAGCAGTGCGGAAGGCGCAAAGGCGGAAGTCTCCATGCGCGGCTTTGTGCGCCGCGAAAAGGCCGACCAGCCCTGGCAGATCCAGCTCAACCTCAATACCGAAGTGGCACCGCTCACCGGCTGGCTGGCGGCCGTCGGCAGTGAATACAAAGCCCAGAGCGCCAGCGCGCTGCAGAAGCTGCGAATCGAATCCGACATCAGCGGCACCGACAAACAGCTCAAGCTGGAGCCCCTGCAGCTGACCCTGGACGGCAACGCCCTCAACGGCAGTGCCAGCTACAAAGCCGGCGACGCTCCCTCCGTGGCACTGAGCTTGAGCGGCGGCGAGCTGAATGTGGACGACTACCTGCCGCCGCCGGTTGCCACCCCGGAAGAGCAGGAGCTTGCCGCGGACGTGGCCGCAGCCCAGCCAGTGCCCCTGCCGCTGGAATCCATGCGCGGCTTCAATGCCAAACTGGATCTGAACCTGAAAAAGCTGCGCGCACTGGACTTTGATATCGACGAGCCGCAACTGGCCGTCGACATCAATAACGGCCTCTACCAGCTGAACAAACTGGCCGCCGGCCTCTACGGCGGCCAACTGAACAGCACCGGCGTATTCAACGCGCGCGGCAAATCCGCCCGCGGCGAGCTGAGCGGCGGCCTGACCGGCGTGGAAATTTCCAAGATACAGGAAGCCCTGTTCGCCAGTGACGAACCGGAAGCGGCGGATGCGAACAAAGTGACGCTGTCCGGTAAAACCGATATCACCTGGGTGGCCCAGACCAGTGGCGCCGACACCCTGGCACTGCAGAAAAACCTGAATGCTGCGGTTCAACTGAATGCCGCCGAGCTGGCGCTGGCGCCATTCAACCTGGAAAAAGGCATGTGCCAGCTGGTGAGCTACGCCGAGAAGACGCCAATGCCGGAGAAGGACTGGCCCCAGAGCACCCGCCTGCAGGATCTGCGCGCCAGCGTGAACCTGGATGGCGACATGGCCAAAGTGCAGCAGATCAACGCCGGAGTGGAAAACATCGCACTGACCGGTGACGGCACCGTCGAACTGGAAAAGCAGAAGTTCGACTTCGCCCTCGGCCTGGCACTGGTGGGCAACAAGACCTCCGGCAACGGCTGCTCGGTGCAGAACGACCGCTGGCGCAACCGCCCGCTTCCCCTGCGCTGCAAGGCCAACTTCAACGAGGCCGGCGCCACCACCTGTAAACCGGACAGTCGCCGCCTGGACGACCTGATCCGCGAAGAGCTGAAGTACAAGGCCGAGAAGAAGTACGGCGACAAGGTGAAAGAGAAGGTGGACGACCTCAAGGACAGGTTCAAGGGCCTGTTCAACCGCGGCGACTGAGCCCGCATGCTGTCATACCGCCTCAAGCGGGTATGACGGCGGGCCGGAACACCGTACCATGGGCACCCTCAGCGGTGCCCATTTTCGTTTCAGCCATGCCAAAACCGATTACCCCAAAAAAATTCCAGCAAGACCTGCTCACCTGGTTCGACCAGCACGGGCGCCACGACCTGCCCTGGCAGCAGGACATCAACCCCTACCGGGTGTGGGTATCGGAGATCATGCTGCAGCAGACCCAGGTCAGCGCAGTGATCCCTTACTACCAGCGCTTCATGCAGAGCTTCCCTACCGTGCAAGCACTGGCCGCGGCAACCCAGGACGAAGTACTCGCTCACTGGAGCGGCCTCGGCTACTACGCCCGCGCGCGCAACCTGCACAAATGCGCACAGACGGTGGTCAACCAGCACGGCGGTGAGTTCCCCGCGGATGTAGAGGCCCTGGCCGAACTCCCGGGTATCGGCCGCTCCACCGCCGGCGCCATTGCCAGCATCAGCATGGGCCTCGTCGCGCCGATTCTCGACGGCAACGTAAAGCGCGTGCTCGCACGCATCCACGCGGTTGCAGGCTGGCCGGGGCAGACCGCGGTCGCCAACCAGCTGTGGGAAATCGCCGAGCGCTATACCCCGGAGAGCCGCAGCGGCGATTACACCCAGGCCATGATGGATCTGGGCGCCACCCTCTGCACCCGCTCCAGGCCCGCCTGTGAGCGCTGCCCGTTTACCAGACACTGCACCGCGCGCCTGCAGGGCAACCCCACCGATTACCCCGGCAAAAAGCCCCGCAAGGAGAAGCCGGAGCGCCAGGCTACCCTGCTGCTGATCGAACACGACGGCGAACTGTACCTGGAACAGCGCCCCGCCACCGGCATCTGGGGCGGCCTGTGGATACCACCGCAGCTGGAAGGCGACGACGGTGGCGAAGCCAGCGCGCAGGAATGGCTGGCCGCCCGCGACCTCAGCGCGACTGAAATCCAGCCGCTGCCACCCATGCGCCACACCTTCAGCCATTTCCACCTGGACATTCACCCGGTGTGGATAACCCTGCCGAAGAAGCCCACACAGGTGGCAGAAGGCCCCAGCGGCTGGTATAAACTGCGCCAGCTCGACCGGCCCCGATCCGGACAGGATCTCGGACTGCCGGCACCCATCGCCAAGCTGGTCAAACAGCTGCTGGCGCTTAAAGAGCCATTACTGGCACCGTATTAAGTCGTCTTGCCAGCCCAGGGCATAACGAACCAAACGTGAATTACTAGGAGCACCCATGTCCCGCACCGTCTTCTGCCGCAAGTACCAACAGGAACTGGAAGGACTCCCCAACCCGCCCATGCCCGGCCCCAAAGGCCAGGACATCTTCGAACACGTCTCCGCCAAGGCCTGGCAGGAGTGGATGGCACACCAGACCATGCTCATCAACGAGAAGCGCCTCAACATGATGGAACCCTCCGCCCGCGCCTATTTAAGCGAGCAGATGGCGAAATTCCTCAGCGGCGAAGAGTACGACGCAGCAGAAGGCTTCGTGCCGGAAGGCGACAAATAGACCACCCGAACCCACCAAAGCGACCGCGCAGGAACCGCCGGTCGCAATTGGAAAAACTTTTTATCAATCAAAGGGTTGACTCCCCCAAGCGAAGCGGGTTTAATACGCGCCTCGCTACCGGAGACACCCGGTAAAAAGCGAAGCCCAGATAGCTCAGTCGGTAGAGCAGGGGATTGAAAATCCCCGTGTCGGTGGTTCGATTCCGCCTCTGGGCACCATACAAAAAGCCGCTCCCGAAAGGGTGCGGCTTTTTTTATGGTTCCGAGGGGCGGTTGAGCACCACCGATGTGGTTCGACTAATCGCGCCAGCGATTTGCAACGAGCGCGCCAGCGCGAAGCCCGCAGGGGCGTAATAGCCCTTAGGCTATTACGATTCTTCCGCTCAACCACTGCCGCTGCAGTCCCCCACCAAACCCGAACCCTCACCACCTCCACCCACCAACATTTCCAAACCAAACCCAAACCATTAACATGACCCATATCACAAAAATAAGCAGCGGCACCAATGATCGAACACCTCCTAACTCTAGAACGCAGCATCCCGGAGTCAGTAGCAATGGGAGTTCTAAGTGGTAAGTATTCCGTCCACGGCGGCGTTATCCGTGATGCCGGAGGTAGGATAGTCAGGCACCTTATACCGGCGGCATCTTCAGCCTTGAATCCACTGGGTGTCCTCAGTGCGCCATTCGATATCTTCAATACCTTTCAGCTCCACAACATCGCCAAGACCACCCAGCAGTTGGTCCAGATGAGCCAGGCCACCATGGCCCTCTCCGGCCTGAATCTGGCCGTCAGTGCAGTAAGCTTTGCCGTGCTCTACGCCAGCCTGAAAAAGGTTGAGAACCGAGTAAAGGAGATCGACAAAAAGGTCACCTGGATCAAGACCTTCCTCGATACCGACCGTCGAGCCTCCCTACTTCTTGCGGCAGATGAGCTTGCCTCTTTACCTACCGACATTGGGCATCGCACTCATATCCTGCACTCATCCAGAGAGTCGCTGGGCCACGCGGCCATGCATTACTCCGAGCACCTCGATCAGTCGGATGACCTGCTTGAGGCTATGACTTACCAACACTTCTTCTGTACCGCCTTCCTGATGCGTGCACGATGCAGTGCAGAGCTGGGCATGTTTGATAAAGCCGTTGCTGAGCTCGGAAATGGCAGAAAAGCCTGGAGACAGAAGAGCCAGCGGATCGCCTCAGAGCTTGTTCTGGGGGAAAATCCAGAAAGATTCCTAGAAAAAAAATATGTGGAACTCCTGCCTTCCAGTCAATTAGCCACCTGGATGGACTTCGCGCACAATGAAGACCGCGGTTTTGAGTGGATAGACAACCTGCGTTCCAGAACCTCCAGTTCAACATTCTCCAGAGTGAAAAGCCTGTTTTCAGACAGTCTGGATAAAAATGAACAGGAACTGATCACTTCCATGAACAATATGGTTTCAAGAAATTCAGTCCTGGAAGGCTATGAATCACAGTACCAATTCTTTCTCGAACACAAACTTACCCCATCCGAGTTTGATGCCGGAACCCAAAAAATTTCTAAAGAATCTGCGATTGAAGAACTCTTGATTCTCGCACCCAAAACTGAAGCAACCAGCCAAACTAGTGCCATAACATGCGAACTAACTGATTAACCGAGCTTTTAAAAGCAGGGATTGTAGTGGCCTGCTAATCCCGGACACCAATTTAGGTGGTAAGACAGAGGTGTCTCAAAGGGTAGACAGCGTCGATCCTTTTCCCCAAAGTTCAGACTCGATACTGCTCGTCTGGTCGTGGATCAAGGGTACTCAATATCAGATGACGCGCGCTTTCAGGATATTGGCACAATCGCCATCCGCCACTCGGTGAATCAGCTAGAGGCTGGGCATGGCGGTGAGATGATGGCCAGTAAGGCCCTTACCCCGGAGCAGCAGAGAATTGGCCTAATACGGAAGAGCAGGCTGAGATCCGGCCTATGAAAGAGGCGAGTAACCGAATGTCCGGCGCAAGCATAGATCACAAAACCCATCTTCTCCGACGTGCTATTGATGGAAGCACAGCGACTCGGAGGTGGTTGAGAACCACCGATGTGGTTCCACTAATCGCGCCAGCGATTTACAACGAGCGCGCCAGCGTGAAGCTCGCAGGGGCGTAATAGCCCTTAGGCTATTACGATTCTTCCACCTCTGGGCACTAAACTCGATGTCATCTGGTCATCACTGGTAGATCAAACACAATCTTATTTCCGGATCTTTTTTTAGAATTCTGCGAAGCTAACGCTCTGCACAATACACAACCATCCAATCCAAACCATCAAGGTATCTAAGGATTACCCAAGTCAATTCCGGCCACTAGAATAAAGGCTAAGGCTCTACCCTGCCTATAGCGATAAATTCCCTGAGTTCCGGCAATAGCAACTTAGAAGCGTCACCTTGCAAACCTTCATCCATTCTTCGCTCCACAGAGGAAAGTAGCTCTTTCTCCGCCCCTACCTCAAGCGCGCCATCCTCCCACTTTCTGGTTAACTTCTGCAGCAGAGCCCGAGAGTTTTTGGATACTTTCCCCCCTCCATCCACGCCCCAAATGCTGAACTCCTGATTTCGGCGTATACCAGCAAGGTCTTGCCAACATAGGTAACCTGCTGTCAGCAGCTTTGGCATCGACGACTTATTAGATTCTTGATCAGCAACCTGGCCAAGTTTGATAACGCTGTTCACCCCACCAAATTCATAGCGCCTCGCCTTGTCGAGCAAATAATCGAATAAAAAATGACCTGGCTCTAGCAACTCAATCTCACGAGACTGGCTGGCAATCACTCGATCAAAAGTCACCTTACGGCGGCTGCGACGGGTGCCCAGCTCGTCCATTTGCTGCTCAGAAAACTGCAATGCCCACACCTTATTGCCATGAGAGCGCTCTACAACCTCGATACCAAGTACCGTATACATCCCTTCTGCAAAGCTGTGTAAATGGTGCGATTCGATATTTATCTTGCCTGCCAGCCGGGATGCATCGAAGGTTTCCGCATGCTCAAATAGATCCTTCTGTTTGTCGGCTGACTCTTTGGCTCGCTGCAGCGCCTCTTCGATCCGTTCAGCAGTGCGGTCTATGCTGGTGCCGTTGGCAGCCTCCAGGATCTCTTCAACATCAATCAAGCCAGCAATCTCACCGACGATATCGTCGTGCATGCGCTCATTGAATTCGGAACCAAGCGCAGCCATATCGTTTACAACCTGGTCGATTCGCTCGTACATCAGCTGGGTTATCTGGTCATCCAGGGTGTTCTTAGCCTGCATATTGAAGACCACGACACGCTTCTTTTGGCCGTAGCGATAGAGTCGGCCAATGCGTTGCACCAGTCGCATGGGGTTCCAAGGCAGGTCGTAGTTCACCATGATGTGGCATTTGGACTGGAGGTTTATGCCCTCGCCGCCAGCCTCGGTGGAGATCAGGAACTGGCCTTCACCTTCAAATTGCTGGATCGCCAGTTTGCGCGATGGCTGATCCATGCTGCCATTAATCAGGCTCACCTTGTGTGCACCAAAGTGGTTGGCCAGCGCGTGCTGCAGGTATTCCTGAGTGGAACGGTATTCAGTGAATATCAGGATTTTTTCGTCTGGGTTACGTGCCAGAACCTGCGGAGTAAGCTGCTTAAGAAAGCCATTCAGTTTTTCATCATTGGCGAGGTAAGCTCGACACTTCTCGATTAACTCATCCAGTAATTCCAATTCGCCTTGGAAAAATTCGGTGGCGCTGCTGTCGAACAGTTCCTCGGTCTCACCGATAAAGCGTTCGTCACTCTCGATTGCCGCTTTCTGTTGTTGTCCATCGACCAGCAGGCGCTGCCGTCGACGCTGTAGCGCCGCCATGATGGCTGCTGCACTGGAGGTCGCCAGCTTGCGGTAGACCGTCATCACGAAGCCGATGGCATTGCCTTTGTAGCCGAGTCTGTTACCTGCGGCGTAGCCCTCCTGGAGATATTCCTGCAGTGCCTTATCGAAGGCCACCGCTTCTGGCGAGACCCCCACGCTTATCGACTTGGTCGTCTTGCCCTGGAAAATGAAATTGCCCTCGGCGTCGGTCACGTCGGACTTGTTGTTGCGGAATACCATCTCACCGAGGATCTCGGGGTTCAGCGCGAGGTCGCGGATATCCTCTTTACGTTCAGGGCGCAGCAGTTGCAGCAAGCTCTGGAACTTGTCCTGCTTGCCCTGATGCGGGGTCGCGGTCAGCAACACCATCGCCTTTGTCAGTGGCCGCAAAGTGCGGGCCAGGTCAAAGCGCTGCGAGGAGTCGAATTTCATCCCGTACTGGCGGCGGCTCAGGCGGTGGGCCTCGTCAAAGATCACCAGGTCCCATGGCTCGGCGTGGCGCAGTAGCTCCAAATGTTCATCACTTTTCAGGCGGTCGATGGAGGCGATCACATGGTCGTACATCTTCCAGTGGCGGGGCTCGTCGATGGTGAACTCGTTGCCGTAGATACGGAAGCCATCCAGCCCGAACTTTTCGTAGAGTTCTTCCTGCCATTGCCTAGTCAGGCCTGCGGGAGTGATTAGCAGAATACGCTTTGCTTCCTCTCGACGCTTGAGCGCCGAGATCAGCATGCCGGTTTCAATGGTTTTACCAAGGCCCACATCATCGGCGATCATCCAGTTCAGGTTGCCGGAGTTGACGATGTGGTGCACCAGATGGATCTGGTGGGGCAGCGGGTCGATATCCAGGCCGGAAAGTGCGCCGGTGTTCTGGTGCCAGTTGTCGATGGCGTGGGCCAGAATCCGCAGGCGCATGCGCTCGGCACTGCCGGCTTTCTCAAACTGGTTCAGTTGAAAACGATGCACAGGCCCCTTGATCCACTCCAGCACCTGATACGGCAGCCAGCGTCGTTCACCGGAGTGGAAGAACTCCACCAACACCTGTTCACTACCGGCCACCACTCTGGATTTAATCACCCTGCCCTGGCCCAGGCTTTCCCAGCCGATCATGGTCGCTCGATGCTGGACTTCCATCTGAGGCTTGAAGGCGCTTTGCAGACCGTCGAGGGGTTCGTACTTGTGGTCCTTCAGTTGCGTCCAGAAGACCTTGGCACGCCAGCCGCTGGTTCCCTTGACCGTACCCTGAACAACGCCCAGGCCCATATCATCGCGGGTCACCAGGCAGCCTTTTACCGGTAATAGGGATTCATTGATCATGAAGTTGCCTCTTCGAGCAGGAAGGCGGGTGTACGCCTGACGATCGGCTGTTTTCTGGGGCCGCGGGCTTTCAGGGCGGGAGACTCTTTGGCGGACTCCTTTTTGTCCTTGTTATCTTCTGGCTTTTGCCAGCGCTCCTGCAGCTTATCCATCGGCATATCACTGAATCCGTAGTTGCTGACAGGAGGCCTGTTCACACCGTCGACTCCCATTTCCGTCATTTGCTGTGCAAGCTGGTACCCGTGAGCGGGCTCCAGCGAAAAGGCTTCCGGCTCAGCCCACTCCTCCCCGGTAAAGTGATAGCCCTGACTTGCGGGGAGCAGGCGCGGCGAGGCCGAGAAGCGATAACTGCTGAGATAGCGTTGGAAAACGGGGTAGGTTCGGCGCAGAACAATGTGGCTAATCCAGTACTCGTATTCGTGTTCCAACATCAAGTCCAGCTCTTCAAAAGCAGGAATGGCATCAAACGCCGTTACAATACGGATAGCCAGGCGCCAGCTCAGCAAGCGGTAGGTGGCCTCCGCGCACTCTCCCCTCGCCCAGGCGTGATTCAAGTTGGTCCAGTAGTCCTGCCGTACTTTCCACAAGGCTTTAAGCTCTTGCGCCAGTTCCAGCTGCTCCAGATTGATATCCCGGTCGATGGCCCACTGCATGGCCTTGCGTACCGCCCCACGACCACGTGTGGTGAATACATCGGTCAGGAACGCGAGCCAACCCTCGTCCAGATCGTTTTCCAGCCGGAACTCGATGGCTACCTGTCGGGCGCGCTGCTGCAGCGTGAGCTGTTCGTCGAGCCCCAGCTCGTCGTCCGCCCGGATGTCCTCGTCTTCGCCGGCATCGTCCCACTCATCCAGGGCGAGCAGGTCTTCATAGGAAAAGTCCTCGCTGCAATCCACACTGGTAGGTGAAGCCGTTTCATCCGCTGGCTCTTCGTCGGTATCGTCCTCCTCGAAAAGCAGCTGGGACTGCTGCCAATCTTCGGTGCCCAGATATTCCGAATCGACGTCTTCATCGTCGTCGTAACTCTCAGCTATCGGGGATGGCGAAACGGCTTGGGATTTCTCCGCTGTTGGCGTGGAAGAATCCGGTCGGGTCAGCGCTTCCGGTTCGGGGTCGGGGATTACTGGGACTGGCGCTTCGGAAACGGGAGAAGGCTCGGGGGAGTCAACAATTGCCGGAGTGGGATCGGCTTCCATTTCTCCTTCTGTGGTAGCCGAGACTTGGTTTGTCCTTTCAGGTTCTGAATGTGTAGCAACTTCGCCGGGTTCTGCAGCGGACTCAAAAGCGCTTTTGGTGGCGCGGCTGCGGTAAACGATCTTAGGGCCTTCCGTACTCTCGCTGTCACTATCACCCCGATTGCGTTTCAGTTGTAGCTTTTTACGCGCTGAGGGCGCTTTGGGCACCGGGTCAGTGGGAGGTACTTCGACAACAAAATCTTCCTCTTGGTGAAGAGCTTCCTGCTTCGTCAAGTAATCGAGGTCGTCAGCCGAGGGGAGGTCAAGAAGCTCAAATCCAGGATCGGCTTGTGGGCGTTCCAGGCCAAGATTCCGGTATAGCTTGTCGAGAAAACGATCAACCTCAGGATGGCGCCCATACTCATTGGCGGCACGATCCAGGAGCCGCTGCGCGGTGGTGTAATCCTCTTGCCCGACATGGGCGGACACTTCTCGAAACAGGTTTTTTATTATTATTTCTTTTGTGGACATCAGGCTTACCAGCGCCCCCACTCCAATTCAACCAGGATATTACCGAGGCAGGCAACGGCGAGTTGCCCATCCTCGTCCGTTATGCGCCTGAGCCCTCTGGCTTTCTGCTCCGCTGCTTTCCTGCGCAGATGGCGATGGATATCCCATCCGGCCCATTCCAGCGCTGGGATGATAAATTTTGTACAGATATCACCTTCGGAAAGTTTTTTTTGTCCATTCCAGCGCGGCCCAACCAGTTTTATCGAGTTATTTCAGGCAACCGGAGGATACTACCCGCAAATGTGATGGGTTTCACTCCCCACCCACTCCGGGCAGGCACATGCTCGCCGAGAAAATACAGAGGCGTTATCGACAGAGAGCCCAGGTGATTCCTGAACAAGAAATGCGACTCATATCACATTGTTGCCGTAACCCCCCCCCATCGGTACTATCGTTCCATCGGTACTCGGGTGCGAAACCTGAAACCCGCAAAATAAAAATAACATCCGGCGTATCGCCCCGGAGCTGGTCGATTTTCGAGCTCCACGGTTAGAAGACCTGACCGCCGGAGCCCGACAATCGGGGACGGGAACCATGAAAGACAGACCTTATACCCAGCTCTCCTTCGAGCAGCTGCAAGATCTCTTCGAGAAAAACACGTCTGACGTTGAGATCCTTGAATCCATTCTCGACGAGCTTCGGCACAGGACGAGGAATAAACGCGTACCGAGCCTGTTATCCTGTGTAAGCGCCAAGCTGGATAAGCTGAAGCACGAGCAACCGGAGCCGAAAACAAGTGAGCCATCGCTAACCGGCCAAGGCTCTGATAAAGGCGTGTTCCCCGCTGAAGCGGATGCATTTGTCACGCCTGCGAACTGGGATTCCGAACAGCGCACGGTAATAGAGCTGGATGAAGACGCCTACCGGATAGTGGAGGCAGGCCCCGGCTCCGGCAAGACAGCAGTAGCCTGTGCCCGGGTCGCCCACCTTGTTGAACAAGGCGATCTTGAAGCATCCAAGATTTTTCTGATCAGCTTTACCCGGACAGCCGTCAAGGAACTGCGTGACCGTATCGAGGCGCTTACGGAAGACAAATCCCGGGTCAAAGGGCTCCAGATTCTGACCCTCGACTCCTTTACCTGGCAGGTTCTCAAGGGCCTGAATGAGGGAGATCCGGCCATCCTGATGAGAAGCTATGAAGGTAATATCAAGCGCTTTATAGAGTTACTCGACGATGCAGATGAAGGCCTACTCGACTACCTGCAGGAATTCGAGCATGTCATTCTGGATGAAGGTCAGGATCTGGTAGGGGATCGCGCTGAACTCGCAATGCAGATCATTCGGAATCTGGATCCGGCCTGCGGCGTGACCGTATTCGCTGACAGCGCACAGGCGATTTACGGATTCACTAATGATTCAGAGCAGCGTGACACACACCACTCCCGCACAGTAGTGGAACGACTGATGGCAGAGAGCCGTTCCCAATTCCAAAGACTACGACTGGACAATATCCATCGCACAACCGACCCGAACCTGAAACGCCTTTTCACCCAGGGGAGAGAAAGGCTGCTTGACCGGGTGGAAAGCAATAAATCCGGCTGGAAAGAAATGAAGCAGCTGATTGCGAGCTGTGCCCACGGCAAGGTAGGACCTGCGACCAAACAGGACATTGCTGAAAAGTCCGACCACCTTGTGCTCTACCGCACCCGCGCAGAAGTGCTGATGGACTCGGCCTTTCTGTGGAAAGACGGTATCAATCACAAAATTCGCATGTCAGGTATGCCAGAGCGGGTTCATCCATGGATAGGACACCTCTTCGCACAATACGGTGATGATCTCATCGAGCAACAACAGTTCAGTGAGCTATGTGAAGCACATGGTGTTGAAGCGCCAAGCCTGAACAGTGAAACCGTTGAAAACGCATGGACACTCCTCCGCAAGATGGCCGGTACCCGTGACCGGAAGGTAAAAGTATCCCGACTGCGGGAGCTGGTTGGCCGGGACAGACCACCGATTGAACTCCTGGTCGACGAAAGCGAACTGCCCGGAGCGACGCTGGGGACAATCCACGCCTCCAAGGGGCGCGAGGCCAATCAGGTTCACCTGATGCTGCCTCCGGATTCGTCTATAGACGACAATCCGGAATCCGACTATGTAAAGAGCCCGGCTGAAATTGCCGAGGAAGAGCGCGTACTTTTCGTTGGTGCAACACGTGCACGAAAACGACTGATGGTTGGGCAGGGCAACAAGCTGTATTCGTCGCGATACGATGGCAGAAGAACCTACAGGAAGCCACGCAAAGACAAGAATGCGCGCATGATTGAAGTCGGTCTTGGCGGCGATATTGACCCTTTATCACTGGCTGATGAACGACTGGAGATCGACCATGCAGAGCTCCAGCAGTGGCTCTGGGAAAATTCGAAAACACCTGTTGAGCTCGAAATATTCTACGAACATACATTGAAGGCCAATATCATCAGGGTCGCAGAAACCGGACGAATAATCGGGCTTATGTCCAGGACATTCTCGTATGACCTCTGGGGGATTGGCAGAATCGTGAGCGAAAAAAATGGTGCCAAAAGCCTCCGCCCCAGCAGCAAAATCAGACATATCAGGATGACCGGAGCAACAACGCTGGTTATTCCCGAGGCACACCGGGAGCAGCTGTTGCCCCCGTGGCGCCATAGTGGATTCTTGCTTGCACCGGTAATCACCGGATTTCCAAAGGTCTTCTTCAACTAGCAGGGACAAGTGAAATGTCAGACAAGACAACATTGGTGAAGCGAATCACAGAGGACCTCCTCGGCCCTCTCAGGGAGGATGAGCAACTGCATGCATACCCTACTGACGTTTACTTGACCGGCATACTTTTTCCACCGGCAACGGATATTGCGCAGGAGGATGCAGACCAGCTGCAAGCGGAAGGACGGCGGGACATAGATGCAAATGACGTTTCCCAGGACGAGGTGTCTCTGGCTACGGTCAAGCGGCCCGCCAGCGCAGGCATCTCGTTTGTTATCGACGGGACTGATAAGCCGTCAGTTAACATCCAGATTCAAGGCGCCGTCTATCGCCCGGTCGCTAACACCAAAGAAGACGCGCAAGCTGACGGAGAAAAATCCAAGCGGGTTTTATGGCAAAGGTTTCCCCTGGATGCCCGCTTGGAAGATGTCACTCTTGATTTTCCTTCGCGTGACTTCCCGCCGCAAGAGACGGGCATTGAAGGACTTGGCCTGCATATACGCACAAGCTCCTGGGGTAAGCAACAACTTGTCACTGTGGCAATGATTAATGAACACAAGTTACCCAAGGAGTACGAAAGATCCCGCGCAGAAGAGCTTACATTCTTTCAAACTGGACTCGTCGTCACTTGCGGTGAGAACACCCATTTCTGTCCGCGCCCCCTGGGTGGATCCGCAATTGATGAGGATACCCGGATGGCACAGCTTATTTACCGGGATGTGAAGGAATACGCTGTGGGCCACACATGTGCAGCAACCTGGTCTGAAAACGAAGACGGTGTTTCCTCTGTGGCTTCTACCTGGCTTCCGACAAGCACGGTAAAGGCAATGAGCAGCGAGGGGGTAAAAAATTTCGCACCTCTTTCCCAGGAAGGTATTCTCAGTACTGAGTGGCTATCGACAGCAAGAGACGATCAACTTGTATCCGGACTGAAAAGACTTCCTTCACTCTATGAACAGTGGTATCAGGAGCAGAATGAATCTATTGAGTCACTTGATGAAAATCTGCGTGACCAGGCCAGAAGTCATATCAATAACGCAGATGAAGTTCGCCAACGTATGCAAGGCGCTATCGACCTCATAGGAAGCGATAGCAACGTCCAAACCGCCTTCAGGCTTGCCAACCGGGCGATCCAGTTGCAGCGACAATGGGCCGCGCCGGACGACAAGTCGCCACTGATCTGGCGCCCGTTCCAGCTGGGTTTCTTTCTGCTCACGCTGGAATCGGTCGCGGATGATGAACACAAGCACCGTAAAACCGCAGATCTGCTCTGGTTTCCGACAGGCGGAGGAAAAACCGAGGCATACCTCGGGCTGATCGCTTTCACGATTATCCTGCGACGACTCCGCTATGGCGAACAGGGAGCAGGCGTGGCCTCTTTTATGCGCTACACACTTCGTCTGCTGACGGTACAGCAGTTCCAGCGCGCTGCGGCGCTGATAAGTGCGTGTGACGCACTGAGGCAGGGATATGGAGCACCGCCCGACATTAAAGTCAGCCTTGGGGATATTCCCTTTTCCCTTGGCTTGTGGGTCGGATCCGATACAACCCCCAACAAGTTCAAAGATGCTAGGGACGCAATGGCCGATGCCCATGCGCACAATCGACCAGACCAGCTCAAATACTGTCCTAGGCATAAAGACACACGGCTGAGCTGGAAGATTGATAGCACGAATGAACAGATCATTGCCAATTGTGATCATCCGGACTGTCTTTGGCGGGAAGCGCCACTTCCCGTCTGGACGGTCGACAACAGCGTATACAGACACAAGCCCTCGCTGGTAATTGGAACAGTGGATAAATTCGCGCAAATTGCACGCAAGAAAGACACTGCGCAGTTGTTTGGCCTTAACACCCGTTTCCGCCAGCCTGACCTGATCATCCAGGACGAGCTGCACCTGATATCAGGGCCACTGGGCACCCTGACCGGTATCTATGAAATTGCTATCGACAAACTCTGCAGCCGGGGTGAAGTAGTCCCGAAAATTATCGCCTCCACTGCGACGATCCGACAGGCGTCGTCACAAATAAAAAACCTGTTCAACCGTGAAACCTGCCTGTTCCCGCCACCAATTCTTGATGCAAGTAATTCGGGCTTTGCCGTAGAGGACGAGGATGACCCCGGTCGCCAATATGTTGGCATTACCACAGCTGGCAGATCTGCCAAATTCACACTTCAGGCCCTGTCGGCGAGCCTGTTACAGGCAGTGTCCTCCCCCGAGATCTCAGATCAAACCCGGGATGACTTCTGGACGCTGGTTGCCTATTTCAATTCCCTGCGGGAGCTGGGTGGCGCGCTTGTTCTGATGCAGGATGACGTCACCAACTCCCTTGCAGACTATTCGGGAAGACGCACAGAAAATACCCGGAGGATATCCGAGCCGATGGAGCTGACCAGCCGCGTCAGCTCATCTGAAATCAAGAATTACCTCGACCAGTTGAACAAAACATTCGAGGAGGCCGGTACCTGTGACGTGGTGCTTGCCAGCAACATGATCAGTGTGGGCGTGGACGTTCCACGGCTCGGCTCAATGATCGTGAATGGACAGCCCAAGACAATCGCGGAATACATCCAGGCCACAAGCCGGGTCGGTCGCCGGCGCGGTGGACCTGGTGGACTGGTACTTTCCATTTACAATAACGCCAAGTCCAGGGACCGCTCTCATTTCGAGACATTCAACACATGGCACAAGGCGTTATATCGCGAAGTCGAGGCGACGAGCGTCACCCCTTTCGCACCCAGAGCAAGGGACAAGGCACTGCATGCGGTTCTGGTCATCCTCGCACGGCATCTGATTCCGGAGCTTAGCGATGAAGCCTGGAAGGTCAGTGATTACGAGGAGCAACTGCAGGATCTTATCGAGTATGTGGTAGCTCGCGCAGAGGATATTGACGAAGAAGAAGCCGACAGCGTTGAAGATGCACTCCAGGAATTTCTGGAGAAATGGCTCGGTAGCGCGAAGGATTATCAAAATTACTGGAATGACAGAGCCTACAGTAAAAGTCTTCTCCTATCGGCGGAACGTGCTGCAGAAATCAAGTCCAGAGCGGGCACGTACCACGGCAGAGCAACCCCTACCCCAAATTCGATGCGCAATGTCGAGCCTGGAAGCCTGTTCGTTCTGACGGAGCGATAAAAGGAAAGAAAACATGTCAAAAAAAGAGCTCGGAAAAATTCGTCAAAGCAATATCATCATGAACTACGGTCCGGGTGCCATTATCGATTTCCGCGCGCCGGGATCAGGCGCAGCAGTATCTGTGGTCGCGGGTGGGCTCGAATACTGGGAGCAAGCTGCCGAAGAAGCTGGTGCAGTCGCCTCTGATATGAAAAGACTGACTGAGCCACGCCTTGCCCAGAAGCTTCATGTATCCCATTTCCGATTGCCACCGGTATCACCGGATACGCCTTCCGATAAAGACACGGTAATTCCGCTGACGGGCAAGCGCTTCCCCGGCTGGCTACAGTGCCCGAAGTGCCACATCATCCAGCCAGCACGACGGTGGGGCCAGAGCCCGGGTGACCCTTCCAGGTACTGTTCCGGTTGCAGTTCCAAGTCCGAGTCCAACGAAAATGTATATGTCGTTCCTGTTCGTTTCGTAACAGCCTGCCGGCACGGACACCTTGAAGACTTCCCCTGGTCCCGGTGGGTCCACTCAGGCTCCCCATGCTCAAATGGTAAAAAATTCAAGCTTGAGGCGGAAGGGCCCGGTCTTGCAGGGCTTGTACTTAGCTGCGGGAAATGCGGAAAACGGAAGTCTTTGGAGTTCATATTTTCTCCAGAGGCGCACAAGGATCATGCCTGCAGCGGAGCACGGCCATGGCTAATTGATGGTGACGAGGTCTGCGAGCAAAAATCCGTCACGCTCCAACGGGGTGCGTCCAATATTTACTTCCCACTGATGCAGTCCGCACTGGTTATTCCTCCCTGGTCTGAAGAAATCATCAGGCAGCTGGGATATCGCTGGAATGACATTGCAACTATCAAAGGGGATGAGACACATTCCGCAAAAGAGAACCGGGAACGCCATATCGATCAGTTCTGGGAACAAATATCCGAGGATATTGGCAATATCGAAAAGGCTAGTTTCAAGGAACTCGTTGAGGAGAAAATAGCGGAGAGTGAAAAATGCAGTAGTGGCAACCTGCGCTGGGACGAATATCAACAGTTCAGGCTGGCTGCATCACGCCGTCAACGCGCAGGAGATGAATTTGAGGTTCGCTCCTGTAGCCTTCCATCAACACTGCCGCACCTGAACAGTCTGTTGCGTGTCGTGAGCCTGCGAGAAATCCGAGCGCTTCAGGGATTCACCCGTATTGAGCCCATGCCGGGAAGTTCAGGGCAGGCACCGATCAGATCGCAATATCTTTCACAACGCCCTATGGGCTGGCTGCCAGCAATAGAAGTTCGTGGAGAGGGAATTTTTATCTCGCTGTGTCCAGAGCGGCTTTCCGCCTGGGAATCGAGGCCGGAAGTTAAAGCTCGCGCATCCGCGCTGAAAAACTACAAGGAAAGCCGGGTACTTAATCCGGACAACGATTCATCCTGCGAAGTTTCTCCGGAGCTTGGGGCCCGCTTCCTTCTGATCCACTCTCTGGCACACATCCTTATGAAACAGCTTGCCCTTCAATGTGGCTACTCTTCGGCCTCACTGAGGGAGCGCCTATATCTGGGCAGCAACGATCAAGATATGGCGGGTGTCATGATCTACACCGCGACCAGTGATTCCGATGGCACTCTCGGTGGTCTTCAACGACAGGGATTGCCTGATCGCTTCGGCCCGATGTTTCTCGAGGCAATAAGGGCCAATGAATGGTGCTCCTCCGACCCACTATGCATCAAGGGACTGGTTGCTGCCACAGAATCTGCCACGCTTGCGGCATGCCACAGCTGCCTGCTTGCACCCGAGACTTCCTGCGAGGACTTCAACCGGTTTCTGGACCGGGCCATGCTTGTTGGAACGCCGGAAGACCGCAGCATCGGGTTCTTTTCAGATTTGACCACCGGGGGAACGCGTTAGATGGCCAGAATTTTTCCGGAATCTTTGCCTAGGGAAATACGAGATGACGCTCGGCGCTCCAGTGAGGTCATGATATACAACGCATTAAGAGAGCAGCTGGATGAGCGTTATTGCGTGTTTTACTCCAGCCCCTGGCTTGGTACGAACCCGGACGGGAGTGAAGTTGATGGCGAGGCGGACTTTCTAGTTGCTCACCCGCAGAAAGGCCTTCTGACAATTGAAGTCAAAGGAGGAAGGGTTGAGATTGACCGGGACGACAATTGGTCCAGTACAGATCGGCACGGGATCCCCCGCCACATCAAGAATCCGGTAGAGCAGGCACGCAAAAGCAAATATCACATTCTTGAGAAGCTGAAAGAATCTCCGCTCTGGAAGCCGCGCTATATCTGTGCAAGACACGGAGTCATATTACCTCACAGCACCCGGCCTGCGAGGGATTTCCGTCCGGACATGCCACTGAAACTTTTCGCTTTCAACAGCGACATCAACCACCTGGACGCATGGGTCGCCTCGCGCCTTGACGGTACTTTGGATGAAAACGATAAGACGGAAGCTCTTGGTAACGACGGCGTAGCCGCACTGAGCGACATGCTTACCCGCCCGATTCACCTTCACGTTCCCCTTGGCTCATATTTGAGGGATGATCTTCAGACGATTAACCTGCGTACGAATGACCAGATTTTTATCCTGAAGGAAATGGAAGAAAACCAGCGGATGGCGATAGCCGGAGCGGCGGGGACAGGCAAAACCATTCTCGCCATTGAGAAGACAGTAATGCTGGCAGAGGCCGGAAAGCGCGTACTTCTGCTTTGCTTTAACAGACCGCTTGGAAATTACCTTCAGGAAAAAATGGATGGTTACCACGGGGTCACAGCAAGGCACTTCCACCGCTACTGCCGAGATGTAGCCATTGGCGCCGGGCTGAACCCGGAAGAATTCAGTGTTTCGGAACTTGCAGAAGATCTGGTGGATAACTTTTGCGATGCAGGACTTGAGGAATACGACGCAGTTATTGTTGATGAGGGACAGGACTTCACCGATGACTGGCTAGCCTCGCTTGAAGTTGTTGTCAGGAATGGCGAGGACGGTGTGCTGTACATTTTTTACGATGACAATCAGCGTGTCATGCACACAAGTACGAGCTATATCAAGTCGCTTCCACTGGCAAAGCACAGGCTAACCAGAAACTTTCGCAATACCCGGGCCATCTTTAACACCGCGGAAAACTTCTATCAAGGCAGCCCGGTTCGGGCAATAGGCCCTGATGGCGAAAAGCCAGCATTTCATGTCATTTCCGGCGATTCCGATCTGAAACCCAGGCTGGCTGAGCGTGTTGGCGAGCTGGTCAATGCAGAAGATATCAGCCCCGGCGATATTGCAATTCTTTTTTCCGATAGACAAGAGCTGGAAGCTTTCCGGGACAGTCGGGGTGTACGCATAGGCAGATACAGAGCATCAGATGCCGAACACCGGAACGACGATAACATCTGCGTCGACACCATCCGGAGATTCAAGGGACTGGAGAGCCCGGTGATCTTTCTTGTTGCGAGTACCGACATTTCCTCCAGCTACGAACTTCTTTATGTGGGTATTACCCGCGCCCAGGCGCTACTGGAGGTGTTTGGTCAAAAACACGTTATTAACAGAATTCTGTCGGAAAACAGATAGGGCAAGGGGCTGATTGCAGGTGAGCGTTTCCAAACTACAAGAATGGATTGGGGAAAAGCAGGGCTCCAGCTGGCACGCCTATGTCAAACGCCTTTCCGCCAACGACACCGGGCTGACCGGCGGCCACGGGGCAGGTATATATATTCCCCACGAGTTTAGCAGGCTCGCATTTCCGTCAATTTTTACGAACGATGAGGCCAATCCTTCTGTTATATGTCAGGGGCAAGTGCAATCGCATGATTTGCCTTCTCAGTACCTGCGGGTTATTTATTACAATAGCAAACGCTCAGAGAATAAGCGCAACGGAAGAGACGAGCAGCGAATTACCCGCTGGAAACAGGGAGTTGAATATGCGCCTTTACAGGACCCGGATAATACCGGTGCGCTGACAATAGTTGCTTTTGAGAAAAATGTTGCCGGATTTGACACAGATTATCTTCACATATGGATGTGCGACAACACGGAGGAAGAGGATTATCTCGAGGGGCTGATTGGTGAAGTTTTGCCTACTGTTACCGTTTTCCAGCCGTTTACAACGCTGATAGGCGGGACTCACTTTGTGCATCCCGGTCCATCAGAAGAACTTTCTCTCCCGGAAGAATGGGGCGTTAACTTTCCAACAGGAAAGCAGATTTCCGACTACGTAGCGACGGCCTACCCCTATTCCGGTATTTCTCCGGATAAACGACTGCTGAAACGATATGAAGATGAGTACCGGGTGTTCCGAACGGTGGAAAGCTGTCACGTAATGCCGTTGATCGGTAACGGGTTTCAGAGCGTCAGCAGCTTTATCAGTCTTGCCAATTCTGTTGGCAATCGCCGAAAATCCCGTGCGGGTAGGTCGCTGGAGCTGCACCTTGAGAGGATTTTCATCGAGGAGGGGTTAACCCGCTTTGCGACACAAGTGAAGACCGAGGGAAATAAACGGCCAGACTTCCTATTTCCCGATGGTGAAAGTTACTACGACGGAAATTTTCCCGACAGCCGCTTGAACATGCTTGCCGTCAAAACCACGCTGAAAGACCGCTGGCGCCAGGTTATCAATGAAGCGGACCGGATCCGCGTAAAATATCTGTTTACCCTGCAGGAAGGAATCTCCGAAAACCAGTTCCGGGAACTGTCAGCCGCCGGGATTCGCCTTGTTGTACCCAAATCCATTCGGAAAAGGTTTCCACCAGGGCCCAGAAGCGAAATTCTGAGCCTTGGCGAATTTATCTGCAAAATGAAAAGCCTTCAGGTTGATCAGCCTGCGAGGAACAGCTCTCCCTGCCGATGACTGGCCGTTTTCTCTGTGGGGGATTCCTGCCGTAGCGCCTGAAAAATATGCTTTTTCATCTCACGGGCCACAGATTCAAACATCGGCACTACGACAGAGTTGCCAAACTGTTTATAGGCGCGCGTGTCCGATACCGGTATTCTGAATTCGGATTCCCCCGGCCTGTCAAAGCCCATCAGTCGAGCACACTCGGCGGGCGTAAGGCGCCGGGGGATGTCTTTGCCATCCTCGCACTTGCTAGCGTGCCGGGGGTTTTTGGCAAGGAGGATCTCCGAACCATCCTTATAGTAGCGGGCTGACAGCGTCCGGGTATAGGTTGACTGGGGCGTAAACAGGTCATACCCGAACCCGTTACCATTCCCACGATGCTTTGCTTTGTAGGCCCGAAGGTAGTTCCACAGGCCTTCTGTCAGCGTGTATTTGGGATCGATTCTGCTTGCCGGGTCCAGAAGCTCTCCGAGTGACTCTACCGCCTCACCCGCTTTCGGTTTTACCTTGCCCAGATCAAACCCGTTACCAATCCCGAGATCCTTGCGGAAACCTACAATGACGATTCTCTCGCGATTTTGCGGCAACCAGTCTTTGGCATTCATTACCTGAGGAACCGGAACCGTATATCCGGCATCATCCAGGGCCTCGAGTATGGTTCGGTAGGTATCACCCTTGTTGTGGCTTTTCAGGTTCTTGACATTTTCGAGCAAAAAACACGCGGGTCGCTTTACCTTCAGAATCTTGCAGATATCGAAGAACAAGGTTCCCTGTATTTTGCAGTCAAAGCCGTGCGCGCGGCCGAGCGCATTTTTCTTGCTGACCCCGGCGATGGAGAATGGTTGACAAGGAAATCCCGCCAGCAAAACGTGATGATCCGGGATGCTTTCAGCGATGAAACCGGCAATCTCCCGCTCGGAAAGCTCCGTTGCGCACACTCCCCGCTGCTCGGCGAGCCGGTGACCTTCAGTAATATCCTTGATATTGCCGTTTATTACGTGGTCGTCGTAGTGGTTGGCCATATAGGTGCGCTGGGCATACTCATCCCATTCACTGGTAAACACACACTTGCCACCGATACCTTCAAAGGCCTTGCGTAAGCCGCCGATACCGGCAAACAGGTCAATGAAGTCAAACTTGCGCTTGTCATAATCGCGAGGCTTAGCCGGAAACAGGCTTTTGAGTGCTTTCTGGTAATTTGCAAAATTTCCGTTCAGCTCATCAATGCCCTTTTTCTTGAGCCACCGGTTGACAGTCTCCCGCTCCACTCCCATCGCTTCAGCAACATGCTTCTGCCCCCAGATGCGTACTGCTGATCCAAGAAGCTGTTGTATATCTTGTGGATGTGCCATGCTGAAGAGACTTCTTTTTGATTGCTTTTTGACCGGACCATGATGGCCCAGCTTACACCGGATGTCACAGGTTTGACCCAGCGGATAATGTCACAGGTTTGACCCAGATGAAAGCCCGAGTGCTAACTGGAGTATATTGAGAAGGACTGTATATGTATACAGAACATACAAGTTTATGGACATTGTAGACCGCGAGAAGCGGTCGCAAATGATGGCAGGCATTCGTGGCCAGGACACTCGCCCGGAGAAAATCATACGTAGTGGTTTGCACCGGTTGGGGCTGAGACACAGACTTGGGAGTTCTTACAAATGGCAGGGCAAGCGACTTCCCGGCAGGCCCGACCTCGTTTTCCCGAAATATCGGGCGGTAATACAGGTCAACGGCTGTTTTTGGCATTGTCACGGCTGCCACCTTTTTAAGTGGCCATCCAGCAGAGAGGCTTTCTGGCGTAAAAAGCTCGAGGGAAACGCTGAGCGTGACGTCCGTAACCTGAAGAACCTAGAACAGTGTGGTTGGCGGGTGCTTACTATCTGGGAATGTGCCCTCAAGGGCAAGACGCGCGCGCCTTCAGAAGAAGTGATCTTTTTCGCCGCAGACTGGATAAGGTCCGACGCGCCCTCTACTAGCATCGGCGGCCTCAAGGTCTGAACCGTTGCTACCACAATCAGTTTTGAAAGTGTAGCGGTTTACTAATCCAGGACACCAACTTAGGTGGTAAGGTTGCCACCCGAATCAGAGGTGTTCAATGAGTAGTCAACGTCGATCCTTCTCCCCGAGTTCAAGCTGGAGGCTGTCCGCTTGGTCATTGACCAAGGGTATTCGATATCAGATGCGGCCCGGACTTTGGATGTCGGCACAACTGCTATCCGCCGCTGGGTGAACCAACTCGAGGCTGAACGTGGTGGTGTGACGCCGGCCAGCAAAGCCCTCACCCCGGAACAGCAAAGAATCCAAGAACTTGAAGCCCGCATCAACCATCTGGAGCGGGAGAAAGAGATACTAGAAAAGGCTACCGCTCTCTTGATGTCCGACGAGATGAATCGTACGCGCTGATAGCCCGATTGAGTGAGCAGGAGTCCGTGGAACTGGTCTGTGACGCGTTTGAAGCACCTCGATCATGTTATTACGAATACAGGAACCGGAACAATGTCGTGGACACCTCCAGGCTACAGCTCCGGACCCAGATCAACGAGATCTTCACGCGTAGCCATAGTTCTGCGGGCAGCCGCAAAATCGTAGGATTACTCAACGATCAGGGCGTGGCTATCGGACGCTTTAAAGTTCGCAGTCTGATGAGAGAGGCTGGTCTGATCTGTAAGCAGCCGGGCCCGCATAAATACAAGAGGGCGACCGTTGAGCGACCAGATATACCGAATGAGCTTGATCGCCAGTTCGATGTGGAGAGACCAAATCAGGTTTGGTGCGGTGACATCACATATATCTGGGCCGGTTCTCGCTGGTGCTACTTAACCACAGTTATCGACCTGTATGCACATCGTATAGTTGGATGGACAATATCAGAACAGCCAGATGCCGCGCTTGCAGTAAAGGCGTTGAAAATGGCTTGGGAGCATCGAGGGAAACCGCAAGATATCAACTCGGATCAGGGCAGCCAATATGCGAGCCGCCTTTTCCGGCAGCGACTGTGGCGATACCGGATGACCCAGAGTATGAGTCGCCGTGGTAACTGCTGGGACAATGCACCGATGGAAAGGCTGTTCCGCAGCCTGAAAAGTGAATGGATACCTTCGCTCGGCTACCACCCCTTCGCATAAGCAAGCCGGGACATCAGCCACTATCTGATGATCTATTACAACTGGGAACGTCCCCACCAGCACAACGATGGTATACCGCCTGCAAAGGCCGAAGAAAAACTTAACTTACTGTCCGGAATAAGTTGACCACTACACAAGTCCACTCCCTGCATACCCGCAAGGTGGGGTTACGGCGCCCGCCCAAAATTTCGCACCCACAAAATCGCCCTCCGGCCCCTATGCACTGGCCCTACTGCGAATTGCCACCCCGTGCCAAACCCCAAGATCCACTCATCCAACTCTTGACTAAATCGCCGTTAAATTTCGCCCACGCCCTCTTCCTGCCGCTGCGCCAGCAGGCTTTTCAGATTGGGAATTTCCGGCCGGAAGGTCTTTTCGAGCCGAGATACATGATCCGTCAGCCAAGTAGCAATACGCGGCCATTCGTCGGAGTTGAAACCGTCAGCAGGAGCTTCATAACTGATCCGACAGGCCTTTTTATGATCCAGGCGCTCCCAGTCCAGCGGGGCACCGAATTTTTGATTAAATTCTTCGCGGCGGGCTGCCAGCTGGTCAAAAAGATACTTGTTCTCCTCCTGGCTGCCGCGGCCGATAAAGAACTCGACCCGCATGCAATTGCGGCCAAAGACCACGATATACACAATGCCACTCACCCCGGAGCCAGTACTGCTCCAACCATCCTTGCTCGGATTGACGTTGTCGTAGAGTCGGCAGTCACTTTCGCGGATAGTGTCTAGAAAGACTTTCCAGAATTTCTGCCGTATCAGATGGCTGTTTGCCAGTGAGCGCTCGTTGGATTGCTCTTCCTGTTTCTTCTCGCTAATGCCGATCATATATTGTTCGGCTTCCTTCACCGGAATGATCTGATCCAGCTTGAGCAGCAGTTGCTCCCCGATTGCGAAGGGCACGGCTTTGATACATTGGATACGAATGCGGTGATCCATTAGCCACAAGGCGGTGGAAGTGACTTCACGACGAAAGTTAGCCGCCACAAAAATAATGCGCTGATCGGAGCCCGGATTGAGAGTGAGCTCGTCAAACTCAATATCGTCGAAGAAGTCCGTAAGGCGCTGCTGGGCACTGTCGCCCTGCTCGTATTTATCCAGATACTGTTGGTAGATGGCGACAATCTGGCTTTTGGTAAGCCCAGCGCAGTAAGAGGCGTACTTGAGGGTCTGCCAGGTAACATCGCGGCCAGAATCGTCCAGTTTGTTTTCGATCACTACCAGGTGCCCCTGCTTGTCCAGGGCCAGCAGATCGAGGCGCTCACGGGTTTCGTCGAAGCCGTCGAACTCCTTCTGGATAATCAGCAGCTCCTCTCCAAGCACTTCTGGATTCGCAGCAATCCATTCTTGCAAATGTTCGCGCTCGCGGAAGCCCAGCTCGGAGAATTTCTTCTCTTTAAGTGGAGAAATTCGATTGGCGTTTTTGTCGATCTGGTACATACAGTGGCCTTTTAAATGGCTTCTTTGTTTAGTAGGTGGAGTTCCGGTAGCCGTATCGTCCGTTATGCGGGACGGACGGATACGTAGTTATCTTTGCTCAGGTTTTTTTCACCACTGAAGCGATAGGCCACTAGCTGTCTATCGCCCTCACTCGCGGCCACGGAATAATCCAGACAAGCAACGTTGTGGGCCTGTGGAGCTGGTGTGCCTTTGAGCCAATAGTGGCCAACAAAGCAGGGGACACTGTCCTCTGGGTAATAGGGAATATTGCCGCGCACTGGCTGGGCGGCGGCCTCACCGATATCCACCCCAAGCGGCAGGGCGATCTCTCCCAGCTTACTGGCGGCGCGGTTCCACCACTGCACTCGCACATCAGTACGTGGGTGACCGCTTTTGTCTAGGAAAGTCACACCTTTTGGCAGCGAGACTTCTACACCTTTCAGAAGCGTTTCAACCGCGTGATACAGCTCCGTACCCTTAGTACTGGCCTCTACCACCAGCTCACGGGTCAGGCGAGCACCGTTGATTTTATGTTCCAACTGCTCGATCAGTTCAGAATGCCAACAGGCGTGCACGACGCGCAGGGCACCCAGATCCAGCCACATGGGCAGTGTGTAGAAGAAGTCCAGCACCTCGGCCTTGGCTTCCGGGTCATTGTCGTATTCATTGAGAAACGCCCGGTGCTGCTTGGTGTTTTTATCTGTGTGTGGGCGCAGGGGCTCGCCGTTTACTTCCGTGTGATACGCCAGGGCGTTGAATTCATGGTTGCCCATAATGGCTTTGGCGTGACCATTTTTGACCATCTTCATCACCACTCCCAGCAATTTTCGATGCTGGGCCAGGTGTTCACCGCGGTCAATAAAGTCACCAAGGAAAATGACTTTGCGCTCTGGGTGAGAGTAGCCGGTTTCAGTTTCGCTGTAACCGAGTTTTTCCAACAGTTCAATCAGCGCATCGGCATGGCCGTGAATATCGCCAATGATGTCGTATTTATTGTGTTCCATTCTTATTATTTATCTTTAATACTTGATGATTTTGCGCTCTTCGGAATGCCGCGCTTTGCCGTAAAAAATATGCCGGTCGTAGAACATGAAGATCACTGACACCTGCAGAACAACTACCAAGCGCCACAGCACGGATGTTTCTTCTAGCCCGGCGAGATCGTCAAACCTATCAACGCTGTGGCTGCCGAAAATGTCCACGGCTAAAATGCGTTGGTGTTGCGCTTATGTTCGGCGGTACTCACCAGTGTCGACATCAATGATCAAGCGGGTCAATTTGGTAGGGTGCTTAAAGATCGCCTCACCCTCCTTTACCCCAATAAGCTTCCAGGATTTGGCCGCCTTTCTGATTGTTTCGGTGGCGTTGCAGTCCATGAGCTTATCCAGCTCGGCTTCTGGATCGAATCCATTGGCTACGGATATCTCAACACCGTCCTCTAGCACGGCAAACCACTCGTCGGCTTCGCGCTCGAAACATTTGATGGGATAGACCTTTTCCTCAAAGCGCTTGATGGTCCATTTGTCAGCTGTCGCGTCCAGTGGTTCCAGTAGTACCACGAAGCCGGGCATGCCGGAGTTGATGGATTCAATATGACGGATGCGCTCGCCGTAGCCCGGACTGCCGTAATCGTCCCGGTCTCCCAACACATAGACACGCCGGCCATCGAACTCGGGCACCCAGCTGCGCAGGAAAACAGCCTTGTCATTTTCTGCGCCCCAAGACCATTGAATGTTTTTCAGTGGTGCCTGGAGAACCTTGGAGAAATAGTCACTGATGTTCATATGTACTACCGAGCGTTGTTATTAATTATTTTGAGTTCTGCTGCTCATGCACTTCCATTGGTTCCTGAGCGAAGCCAAAGCCGCCAGGGAGTTTGATCCGCCAGCGCGAAGCTACCGGATCTGCCAAAAAAATGGGAATAGCCTCACGATTTATCCGTGAAAAACTACCGGATAAACCCGTAGTTGTCACCGATTTCTACGAATGCTGTAAGGGCGCGCAACTTCCTGAACAAAAATCACACAGGGGTTCATTCCCCGGCTTCCAAGTCGTTTAAAATATGAACAACACACTTAAGCGTGAACCCCACCCGGTTGGGCGAGGCTGCGCTACTGCCACTTGAAACGCACCTTTTGCTGGCCCCTTCACACAGCACACTGTGCAGCCGTGATACCGTCACCCGGAACCCTCACAATCCGTTCAGCCACAATTCACGTAGCTACACGCAAACTACCCCCAACTACTACACACCGACAGGAGTCCACATGAACAAGATTCTGATCGCCGCCATGACCAGCCTGGCAATTTCCGCGCCGGCACTGGCAGACAAGCCCGAAGCCGTCGGCAAAGACAAGCCGACCCCCGAGCAGATTGAAGCCCGCCAGGAAGCGGCCAAGGCCCACGCCCATGAGAAGGCAGAGGCGAAAGCCGAGCCCTATCGCCTGACCGAGGAAGAAAAGCGCGCGTTTGCTGAGAAGAGAAAGGCCAAGTACGAGCATGCCGAAGGCAAGCACGACGGCAAGAAGGTCGACCGTATGGCCCGCCTGCCCAAGGACGAGAAGTCCGATACAGAGATGCCGGAAGAAAAGCTGAAGGGGAAGGAAAAGCAGCAGGCCAAGAAAGCTGAGCAGGAGCGCAAGGAGATGGACAAGGGCTCCGAGCAGGGCCAGGCCGCGCGCGCCGAGCACAGCGAGAAGTGGTGGCAGTTCTGGAAGGACTGATTCCAGGTCAACTCCCCCCAATAAAAAAGCCCGGAATTCCCGGGCTTTTTTATATCTATCCGTTCACGGGCAACTCTATTCGCCGGCCAGGGTCTCACAGCGAAAGTGTGCTGCACCGTCCTCGCTTAGCAGCTGTGCCAGCTTCGGCAGCAGCGCCTGCATTTTTTCCTTCAGCGTCCACGGCGGGTTCACCACGATCATCCCTGAGGACGTCATGCCGTGACCTTCGCTGTCGGCACGAATGCCCAGCTCGAACAGTTCAATCTTGCGGATACCGGTGGCCGCGATCTGCTTTTCCAGGCTGTCGATGCGCTTGCGCTCCACCACCGGGTACCAGATGGCCACTGTGGCCGTGGCCATCTTGCGGTGGATCAGGCTCAGCGCCGCGACCACGCGCTGGTAGTCCTCTTTCTGCTCATACGGTGGGTCGATCAGCACCAGCGCGCGCCGGGACTGGGTCGGCAGCAGGCCATTCAGGCCCTTGAAGCCGTCCTCGACGCGCACCCGGCAATTGCGGTTGCCGGCAAAGTTGTTGCGCAGTAGTTCGGCGTCGCTGGGGTGCAGCTCATACAGCCAGCCTTTGTCCTGGGCCCGCAACATCTGGGCGGCGATCATCGGCGAACCGGGATAGCGCTGCAGCTGGCCGCCCGGGTTAAAGTCGTCGATGAGCGCCAGGTAAGGCGCCAGTTCCGGCAGGGCGTCGCTGCCCTGTAATTTGCCGATTCCGTTCAGGTACTCCTGGTTTTTCTGCGCCATATCCGACTGCAACCGGTACATCCCCGCACCGGCGTGGGTATCGATATAGTCGAAAGGTGCGTCTTTCTTCTGCAGGTGCGAAATAATTTCCACCTGTACGAAGTGTTTGAGTACATCGGCGAAGTTGCCGGCGTGGAAAGCGTGGCGATAACTGAACATGGGATCCACCGGGCGTGGCAAAACAGAGGGAAACACAGCTGGCTCGAGTATGGCAGCCGCGGGTGAGCACCGGATGAAATCGGGAGGAAAAGTCCGCCAGAGCAGTCGGGTGTCACCGGGCAATGCGGGCGAACTTTAGGGGCCTTTGCGGCCCCTGTAAATCAGTTTTTCAGAACCACACCGACCAGAACAGCCGCACAACGTGGGCGTTGAAACTGTAGGCGGGCTCCTCGCCCGGTAGGTAAACAGAATCGCCGTTGTGCACCCGCACATCGTGGAAGTTGTCGTAATCGAACATGATGTAATCCCAATAGAGATTCACCGTGTTCTTGCGATCAAACAGGGACCAGCGATCCGGCAACAGGTAGGAGGCGCCGATGCCAATAGCGGTACTGGTGAAGTCGCTCAGCTCTTTATCCCGTGCGCGGAAGTTGGTGGCGTTCAGGTAGGGGAAAAGGTCACTGTAGAAGTCCGCCCCGCTCTGTTTATAGAAGCGCAGCTTGCCCTCGAGAATGATGTTCTCCTGCTCCAGCGGGTGGGTGTAGCGCAGCTCCAGGTTGTCTGCACTGATGCCCCAGCTGTCTGCGTAGCGGCGGTATTCACTTTTTACCGCGGCCCGGTACGGCAGGCGGTACTTGGCGCGCAGGGCGACGGCATCGCTGTTGCGGGTGGTGGGGTAGAGCTCGGCCTGGTAGCTGAAGCCGCTGCCGGCATTCGGATCCAGGTAGCGCACGCTGCGGTAGGGATTGTTCAGGAAGCCCTCGTCGGCCACCGTTTCCACGCTCAGTTCCGCAATCAGCTTCTGGGTGAGGATCTGGCTCCAGCCGATGGCATAGCGGCGGTGCTCGGCCTGCTCGAGGAAGTCCTCGTCGCCGTTGCGCATGACATCGTCGCTGCCGAAGCTCACACGCATGGACAGGGTACTGAGATCCCCGAAGAAATCCTGCCTGATACCAAAACCGACGGTTTCCGCCTGGTAATCGCTTTCGCTGGAGTTGGTGTAATTCAGACTCAGGGTGGCTTTATCCACCAGATAGTCGACCCCCAGCGAAAACTCATCGCGCTGTTCGGAATAGCGGCTTGCGGTTGCCTGCACATCGATGGAGGCACCGGAAATCATATCCACGTAATAATTGGCCGACAGTGAGAGCTTGTTGCCGACATTCTTGCGCACCAGGATCGACGGGCCATCGATGGTGACACCACCGCCACTGTAGGAGTGGTACATGGTATCGGCCCGCTCTTCCGGCAGTACCGCGGCGATCAGGCTGGCAGGTAGCCAAAACCCAATAATAGCCGCGACGATTTTTGCACGATCAATTGCAGCCACAGCCGCCTCCTGACCCACCTTCTGCGCCCCTGGCGGCTTCACGCGCTTCGTAGACGTGGTTCATATACCCCGCGGCCACCGGATCGCGCTCGAAGCTCATGATCGGATCCGCGAGGTAATGCCGCTCGTAGGGCTTTACCCAGGGCTCCGGCATCAGGGTTTCGCAGCCGCCCAGCAGCAGGAACAGTGGAAGAAGTAACAGCGCGCGCTTGGCCATGGTTTATTCCCGGATCAGTTCCTTGATGATTTTCTTGTACTCGGCCTCATCGCCGCTGCGGTAGCCCTTGTGCACGTAGCGCACATTGCCGTCGCGATCGATGAATACCGAGCTCGGCATGGCTTCGACACCAAACAGCTGGCTCACCTGGCTTTCACCGTCGAACAATACCGGGAATTCCACCGGGATTTTTTTCAGCATGGCCTGGGCGTCGTCGCGGTTGGCATCCACGTTCACACCCCAAACCTTGAAACCGGCGGATTCGTAACGCGCGTGCAGATCGTTCAGCAGCGGCATTTCCTCGCGGCAGGGGCCGCACCAGGAGGCCCAGAAATTCAGCATGATCACGTCGCCGCGCTGTTCGCTCAGACGCAGGTTGCCGTCTTTGAGGGAAGCCAGGGTAAAGTCGCTGGCGGGTGCCTTGGCCATCGATGGGGCGCCGGCCAGCAGGGCGGCGGAAGCACAGAGAGCGGCAATCAGTTTACGCATTCGATTTCTCCGGGTTTATTGTTTTAAAGGCAGCAAGTCAGAAATAGATGGAAATACCGAGCTGCGCCGACAGGTTGTTGGTGGTCAGCGGCTCGCCAAAGATTTCGTGTTCAAAAATATGGTCGCGCACATCGATGCGCACCGCCAACCAGTCCTGGGCCAGCACCCGCACGCCGGCACCGACGTTGTAGGTGAAGTGCTCCTCATCGGCAAAGCTGGTATTGCCGATGCCGCCGATCAGGTACAGGTTGCTGTTGAGCGCCCAGTCGTCGAACACAAAAATCTCCCCTGGCAGGAAGTTCCAGGCCAGCGAGAGGTTGTACATGGACAGCTCGCGCTCGTCGTCAGTCAACAGCGGCGCGGAACCGCTGAGGCGCTCGTAACTGGACTCGCCCAAGGTGGTCTGCCCGTAGGCCGCTTCCATAAAGAAGTCTTCGCTGATGTGGTAGGCAAGGCTGCCGCCATACAGGGCATTGGAGCCAAAATCTTCCACGCTCATGATGCCGCCGAGATAGGCGGTGAATTCGAAGTCTTCGCTGTCGATCTTGGCCTCGCGGATTTCACGGCGCTCCAGATCCGGCGAAATAATCTCGTCGATATCCTGGCTGTACTGGGCCAGGGCGCCTGAGGACAGCGAGCCCGCGAGCAGCAAGCCGGCGAGCCTTACATAAATACGTCGAACCCGAGTTTCCACTCGACAATCTCCTGGTTATTTTCCCGCGAGGTGAGCAGGTAGTGATTGGCCACTTCGGCGCGCAGGGCAAAGCGGCGGGAAAGATAGGTCGTGACCCCAATGCCAGTCAGCATCGCCGTGTCCTGGCGGTCTTCGGTGGCGACGATGGTGGCATTGGGGGAGGTGATATTGATGCCGGTTCCCAGCAGGAAGTAGGGCGACAGCCGCCATTGGGGAAATGGCTGGTGCACCACCGCAACCTGGTAGGTCTGGCTGTCGGAGTAAGCACCGATGGTCTGCGCTGCGCGCACTTCGGCGGAGATATTCTGGGTAAATCGGTAGCCCAGCGACACCCCCATGGAGTTGGCGCCGGCAAAATCGCCATAGGCAAACCCGAGGCGCAGGTTCTGCTCGCGGTAGTCGTCGATACCCGGTGTGGGCACCGCCACCGGCTCGCCTTGCGCGGTGAATATTTCATCGAGGTCGGCAATCTTTGCCCAGCCGGTCTTGCCCCGGCGGGTCATCACCTTGACCCAGTCGGTGCGGCGCTTCAGCAGCCACAGGGGCTCGCCGTATTCGACCACATTGCTGATCACATAGCCGCGCCCCGGGCCGGTGTACAGGTTGAGGAATTCGGAACCCACCACAACCCGCTCGGCATCCTCGGGCAGATCCCCTGGTGCCTGCTGGGTGAACTGTCGCGCGCTGAAACTTTCCGTTACCGCCACACTGCCGCCTTCGGCGACGGGCTGCGCGATCGCAGTACAAGGGGCCAGGAGGGCGCCGGCCAGCGCCAGCAGCCAATAGGCCTGTCGGAGTGAAAAATTGCCGGGCTGCCTTTTCATCTGCTTAATTGACCGGTGCATCGAATGGGTTGTTGTAATACTGCGCACCGATATCCAGCCACTCTGAAATCAGGCGTAATTCCGCCGCGGAGAGTTCACCCGCGTGCGCGCCGCCGGGGGCAAATACGCTGAAGAAGCGGCTCGCGCTGGCACCGGCGGTATCCATGATCCGCTCGATGTCGACGGTAACCATAACAGGTATCGGGTTGCCGGCGGCATCCAGGATCAGCTCGCCATTATCATCGGTTTCGAACAGCAGCTCGCCATTGTCGTCGGTGTCCTGCACCAGCACATTCTGCACCGCCCCCTCGCTGAGTTCCTGGGTAGGATTATTGAACAGCAGCTCGACATAGGACGTACTGAAGTTGGTATTGACCGGCGACTGATCCGCGCTCAGATCCAGCTGTCCCGGCGGCACCTGCGCCATGCCCGCCGCATCGCGATTGGTGTGGCAGGTGGAACAGGTGCGATCCTCGATCACCGTCCCCGTCGCATCGGTAATTTCCCGCGGCAGATCCCAGATCGGCTGGATATGTTCGGGGTAGTGAATCACCGCACGGCAATCCGGGGTCCAGGCACTCTGGCAGGCAAGGCTGGTGGGCTGCGGGGTCAGCAGCTCGCTCAGCAGCAGTTCGGTACTCGGGTCCTTTGCACGCAGCGCCGGGTCGGTCCACAGGTCGCTGAAGCGGATATCGCCTTCCAGGCTTGCCTCGCCGGCAATGCGCGCCAGCAGCTGGGCCATGGTTTCGCCCATTTCTGCGATCAGCGCACCTTCGGTATTGGCGAAGGGAGCACCGCTCGTAGGCGCGCCGGCCCAGGCCGACTGCGGCTGTTTATCGGTACGGCCGTGGGGCACTTCGCTATCGGCGCTGTGGCATCCCTGGCACTGGCGCACTTCACCGGCGCGGAACTGCAGCCAGTTGTTATGGCGGCCGACAATACGACGGCCATCGGCATCCACCACGGAAATGGCGAGCGGCATATCCGCCGGCACTTTTACCCGCACCGAGCCGTCCGGCTGGATCGGGGTGTAGCCGATGATCTCGCGCATGGTCTGCGCGCGGCTGCGGCCAAAAGCCGCGCGATCAAAGTCCAGCGTATCGCGGTCGGGAATACCCACCGCTTTCACCACCCGCAGGAAACGCGCCGGGCGCTCGGCGGCGGTGGTCTGCAGTGGATCCGCCAGCGTGGAGATATCCACAACCTGCTCGCCGTCAAAGTCGTAGACACTGCGGATATCCAGTACCGCCATGCCTTCCTGCACCAGGTCGCGGTCGCTATCCACACCGGGAATCGGCTCGGGAATAAATTCCGGCACCGGGCGCGGGTCGGCGGTGACGCCCTCGCTGATCATCAGGCCTTCTACCGGCTGGATGATCGGGCGCTGGGTGCCCTCTACATAGTCATAGATCCACAGGCCGTAGAGCGGGTCTGCCGGCACAATGCCCTCGGTCGCCAGCCACTCGTCAGTACAGGGACGGGCGAGCTCGGTTTCCGGCTCGATCACCCGGCATTCGCTCCAGCTCACCAGCAGGCGACTGGTACCGTCGTGAAATGCCCAGGCGTTTGCAAACAGACCGTGCGGGGACAGGCCGCCGTCGGTAATCACTTCCTCGACCGAGAGTGACGCCTGCCCCTGCAGTACGCCTTCCTGTTCCGGCTCGCTGTAAGCTTCGGTGAAATTCTCAGCATCGATCAGCACCATATCGCCACCGTAGGTAATACCTTCCGGCGAGCGCAGGGTGACGAGGATACGGCCGTCGGGCATTTGCTGCGGCTTGCTGAATGCCGCAGGCACAGGTTCACCGGTGGCGCTGATGCCGGTGGCCTGGCTGTGGTAGCCGTAGTGGAACTGCAGGTCGGTGCCGTCGGGATTGACGGTGTACAGGCTCAGGCGGTCGCGCCCGCCCATATTGTCCCAGCGGTTGAACAGGATGCGGCCGTTGAACAGTACGGTGGGCGAGAGATCGTGGCTCTGGTTATAGGAAATCTGACGGATATCGGTGCCGTCGGCTTCCATCACGTGCAGTACAAAAGCGGGCTCCCGCAGGTCTTCCGCTAGCGCGCCGAACTGCGGCTTGTCGTCGTCCAGCAGCAGTGCGCGGGAACGGCGCTGGCGGGTGGAACTGAATACAATGCGGCCATCGGGCAAAAAGGCGGGGGCAATATCATCACCCGCTTCCGCAGTCAGGTCTGACGAAATCGCGCGCTTCAGTTCGGCGGATTCAAAATCGTACAGCCAGATATTCCAGCTCGGCTGCTCGTCGTCATCCAGGCCTTCGATATCCGGTGCGCGCATGGCGAAGGCCATCAGCCGACCATCGGCGGATACGGTCAGGTCTTTAACGTCGTAACCACCCTCGAATACGATACCGGCAGCTTCATCGCTGACGAACAGGTCTTCGGTCAGTACGCGTTCGGGCGCGCTTGCCGTGGCGCGATCGCGCAATACAAGCTCTGCGCCGGGATTGAAGGCGGAGGGGGAATAAAGGCTGTCCCCCACCAGCGCACCATCGTCTTCAAAACGCAGGCTGCGGCGCACATAGGCCACCGGGTAATCGACAACCACCGGGTCTTCCGCCTGATCGCCACCGCCCAGGCCGGAGCCTTCACCGCTACCACCGGAGCAGCCCCCAAGCAGCAATAATGCAATGAGTCCGCCGGACAAATGGGCCAGCGTACACAATTTGTTCAAGGGAGTTTCCTCTTCCGTAGTAACCACTCACCGTGACGATGGCGGGAAAGCTGGACGTTCGTCCCAGACTGTTTGCCAGATTTATTGGCCTGATTTTCGCGATTGCCCACCACAGGCTCAAGCCGCGCACACTGTTTTTGCCAACCAGAACACGGATTAAATTTTTCCCGCTGGCGAATTTTTGAACCTTCTTTAGTATCGTTGGCCAGTCACAACGTACGTTTACAGCGCAATCATACCCATGAATAAGTCATCGTTCGCTGCGCGCCTGCTGCTCGCGGCGTCTGCCTGCCTCACTGTCCCGGCGCTCGCCGGCCCGGAAGAGCAGGCCGCACAGATCCACAGCCGCCTCACTGGGGTAAAACCCGAAGTCTCGGTGCTCACGGCGATGGCCGAGGATATCGACAGCGGTAATCCCGAAGCGGCGGCCTACCGGGCAATGGAAAATGATGCATTCTACAACGTCACCCTGAAAAACCTCGCCACGCCCTGGACCAATCGGGACGGTGACAATTTTGCCCCGCTGAACGATTACACCGCGACGGTGATCGGCATAGTGCGCGATGACGAAGACTTCCGCGAGATTCTATTCGAAGACGTCCTCTACACTGGCGCCAGCGGCCTGGGCCTGCCCGCTTACAGCAACAGCAACAACAATCACTATGTCGAGTTGGAAAACAGGGGCTATCCACTGCAAACCGCATTGGAGCGCAAAACCCAGTCTGCGGTAACCGGCCTGCCGAGCGATGCCACCGCCGGTATCATCACCAGCCGCGGCGCCGCCAAGTCTTTCTTTTACGCCGGCACCAACCGCGCCATGTTTCGCTTTACCCTGATGAACCACCTGTGCCGGGATATGGAGCAGGTACACGATACCTCACGCACGCCGGATCGCATCCGCCAGGACGTGAGCCGCAGCCCCGGCGGTGACAGCCGCGTTTTCCAGAACAACTGCATCGGCTGCCACAGCGGCATGGATCCGATGGCCCAGGCCTTCGCCTATTACGATTTCATCTACGACGCCGACAATGATCCCACCGGCGAAAATGGTTTTCTCGATTACAACAGTACCGGCGAAACCGACCCTGCAACAGGCACCCGGGTGAAAGCGAAAAATCATATCAACAGTGCCACCTTCCCCTATGGCTATGTAATCCCGGACGACAAGTGGGACAACTACTGGCGCGAAGGGCCGAACATGTACCTGGGCTGGGACGATGCGCTTCCCGGTTCCGGCAACGGCGCCAAGTCACTGGGCCGCGAACTGGCCAGCAGCCGCGCCTTTGCCCAGTGCCAGGTGACAAAAGTATTTGAACAGGTTTGCCTGCGCGCACCAGAAGACAGCCAGGATCGCAACCGCATCGAGAGTATTACCGATGACTTCACCAGCGGCGGTTACAAGCTGAAGCAGGTATATGCCGATGCTGCGGTTTACTGTGCGGGGGAATAAGAATATGAAACAGGTAAACGCACAAACAATGCTGCGCAAGGCATTGATCGTTTCAGGCCTGCTCGCGTCCACCCTGCTCGCCGCCTGCAGCGGCGGCAGTGGTCAGGCGACGGAAGAGCAGCCGAATACCAACCCCACGCCCGGCGATGCCACCTATTCAGGCCCGGCACCGGAAAGTGAGGACGTTCAGAACTACAAGCGCTATATCTGGGACAACCTCGCCGCGGAAAATCGCTGCGGCAGCTGCCATATCGAAGGCAACCAGAGCCCGCGCTTCGTGCGCAAGGACGACATCAACCTCGCCCACGGCGAAGGGCGTGAGCTGGTCAACCTGGGGGAACCGGCGGAATCCCGCCTCGTCACCAAAGTGGCCAGCGGCCACAACTGCTGGCTGTCCAGCGCCGACGCCTGTGCGGAAATCATCACCAACTACATCGAAGAGTGGGCGGCGGCTGCCGGCTCTGAAGCCAGCACCATCAACCTGACCGCACCACCCGAACGCACCGTGGGTGCGAGCAAAAGCTTCCCGGAAAGCAGCGGCAATTTCGCCACCACGGTCTATCCGCTGCTGGAACTCTACTGTTCCAACTGCCACAGCGAAGACGCCGCAACTGCGCAGCAGCCCTATTTCGCCAGCAGCGATGTGGACAAAGCCTACGAAGCCGCCAAGGCCCGTATGGATCTCGACACCCCGGAAAACTCCCGCTTTGTGGTGCGCCTCGGGGACGAGTTCCACAACTGCTGGAACGACTGCGCCAGCAACGCCGATGCCATGGCCGCGGCCATCCGCGATTTCGCCAACGGCATCTCACTCACGGAAGTCGATCCGGAATGGGTATTGAGTAAAGCGCTCTACCTCACCGACGGCATCGTCGCCAGCGGTGGCGGTCGCATCGAGAACAACGCCATCGCCCTGTACGAATTCAAAACCGGCAGCGGCAACACCGCCTACGACACCTCCGGCGTGAACCCCGCCATCGACCTGCAGCTCTCCGGGGATGTGGAATGGCTCGGCTCCTGGGGACTGCAGTTGAAAGGCGGCAAGGCCCAGGGCGCGACCGCGACCAGTAAAAAACTGTTCGATACCCTGAGCGCGACCGGCGAATACACCATCGAGGCCTGGGTGGCCCCCGCCAATGTGGTGCAGGAAGGCCCGGCGCGGATCGTCAGCTACTCCGCTGGCAACAATATCCGCAACTTCACCCTCGGCCAGGCGATGTACAACTACACCTTCCAGAACCGCAACGACACCAGCACCGATGCCGACGGCATGCCCGCGCTGATCACCGACGATATGGCGGAGCGGGTGCAGGCAACCCTGCAACATGTGGTGGCAACGTTCGATCCGATCAACGGACGCCGCCTCTACGTCAACGGTGAATTTACCGGCGATGCCGATCCTGTGGACGCTGGCCTGCTGTCTACCTGGGACGATACCTATGCACTGGTGATCGGCAGCGAGGCTTCCAACGAGCACGTATGGCAGGGTTCCATCCGCCTGCTGGCGATCCACTCCCGCGCCCTCAACCAGGACGACATCCTCACCAACTACGAAGCCGGTGTGGGTGAAAAATACCTGTTGCTGTTCAAGGTCGAGGAGCAGACCGGCGTGCCGCAGGGCTACGTGATGTTCGAAGTCCAGCAGTACGACAACCACGGCTACCTGTTCAGCGAGCCCAAATTCATCTCGCTCGAAAGCGGCGCGTCGCCGGATGGCATTGTCATCAAGGGCATGCGCATCGGCATCAACGGCCGCGAGGCCGCCGTTGGCCAGGCCTGGGCAAATCTCGACACGGTCGTGAGCGCGTCCGAATACACCGCGGAAAGCGGCCAGACACTCTCGCCGCTGGGTACCATCATTTCGCTGGAAAAAGGCCCAACGGCCGACGAGTTTTTCCTCACGTTTGAGCGTTTGGGCGATGAGGAGTTCGTGCGCGTAGAAGCCATGCCGGCAGCGCCCGCCGCCCCCGCAGACCTTGCGCCGCAGCCGCGCATCGGCATCCGTCGCTTTGAACAGATTAACGCGGCACTGTCGGCGGCAACTGGCATTCCGATGTCTGAGGTCGCAGAAACATGGGAGCAGGTAAAACAGCAGCTGCCAGTGGAGGCCGACGTGCGCGGCTTCCTCGCCGCACATCAGATGGGTATTACCCAACTGGCAGTTAAATACTGTAGTACCCTGGCCAATAATGAAGTGGCGCGTGCCGAATACTTCCCAGGTTTTGACTTCAGCGCGAGCGTCAACGAAGCCTTCGATACTACGGCCAAACGCGACCAGATTATCAACCCATTGCTGGACAAGCTGCTCGGACGGCCCATCGACTGGCCCGCAGCCATTGGCCACAGTGAACAATTGGATAGCGCACCTGATGAGAGCGTCGTGCGCGCGGAGCTAAGCTCTCTGATCGACAAGGCATCCATTTGTACCCAGGGCGATTGCAGCAAGCCAGCCACCACCGTAAACACGGTGACAGCCACCTGTGCCGCAGCCATGGGCAGCGCAATGATTCTGATTCACTGATAACCGGAGCAAATGCACCGGAGTATGAAAACATGAGCAAGAAAAAACATTTCGAACTGGATCAGCCACTGCGCCACCCGGATCATCACCGCCCAGTGAGCCGGCGGGACTTCCTCGGCCAGGGTTTTCGCGCCGGTATGGCCACCGTGCTGGGCGGCTCGATATTCAGCCTGTTTGCTAATCCAAGGGCTGCCCAGGCAGCACTGTCTTCAGACCTTGAAGCTATTCGCAGTGTTTGTGGAGTGAGCAAGGATGGGGCGGGTAAGATTCCTTTTATCTGCTTCGACCTGGCCGGCGGTGCCAATATTGCTGGCTCCAATGTTCTTGTCGGCAAGCAAGGTGGCCAGCTGGACTTTCTCAGTACCGCCGGCTACAGCAAACAGGGCTTACCCGGTGACATGGTCCCATCGCTCACCGACGCCGCCGGCAACAGCTTTATCAACAACGAGCTCGGTCTCGCCTTTCACAGCGACAGCCAGATGCTGCGCGGAATACTGGATAAAGTGGCTATAGGCAATCGCGCAGCCATCAACGGCGCAGTGATTCCGGCACGCTCGGAAAACGATACCGGCAACAATCCCCACAACCCCATGTACGGCATCAACCGCGCCGGAGCCAACGGATCACTGCTAGCGCTGATTGGTTCCCAGACCAGTGAATCCGGTGGCAATTCCATGGCACCGGCGGATCTGATCAATCCGGAAGTGCGCCCGACAAAAGTGGACCGCCCCTCTGACGTGACCGGCCTGGTAGACGTGGGTGATCTGGTTGGCCTGCTGAACCAGGAAGATACCGTCGAAGTGATGGAGTCCATGTACCGCATTTCCGGAAACAAAGTGGGCAAAGTCACCAACGATGCAGTAATCCGGGATCTGGTGAAGTGCGGTTATATGAAAAGTGCAGACCTGGCTGATCGCTTTGGCAATCCCAGTGACCTTGACCCTGTGCAGGATCCAGACATTGTCGGACCAAGCGGCATTTTCACTGCTGAAGAATTTTCTGGCGATCGCGAATTCCAGAAAGCCGCCTCCACCATGAAACTGGTGATCAACGGTTATGCCGGCGCCGGCACCATCACCATGGGCGGTTACGACTACCACACCGGCGACCGCGCGACCGGCGAGATCCGCGACCTGCGTGCCGGCCGCTGCATCGGTGCCTGCCTGGAGTACGCCGCGCGCGTTGGCCAGCCGCTGATGATCTATGTATTCAGCGATGGCTCCGTATTCAGTAACGGCATGATCGATGACTCCGCAGAGGGGCGCGGCAAGGGCGTGTGGACCGGGGACAACCAGCAGACCGCGGCTTCGTTCTTCCTGGTTTACAACCCCGCGGGCCGCCCGCAACTGCTCGGCGGCACCGCCGATGAACAGGCCCGCCACCAGCAATTGGGTTATATGCGTGCTTCCGGCGACGTAGAGACAGCGGGCAGCCCGGCAGCGAACAACGTCAACCAGCTGGTGCAGACGGTGGTGCTGAACTATATGGCGTTGCACAATGAGCAGAATAACTTCGCCAGCCTGTTCCCCAATCACGGCCTCGGTAATGCCAGCCTGATGGACAGTCTCACCGCCTTCGCGCCCATTCGCTGACCAGTGGTTTTACCGATGTATCGCTCGCGTTTTTTCACCCTGCTTGCCGGCCTGCTACTCGCAGGCCAGGCCGCTGCCGAATGGCACTATGAAAAACAGGCCATCATGGGCACCGAGGTGCACCTGCAGTTCTGGCACGAGGATGAAGACAAGGCGCGGGAAATCAGTCGCGCGGTGATGGAAGAGTTCCACCGTATTGATCGCGCGCTCTCGCCCTACAAAGCCGACAGCGAACTTTCTGCAGTAAACCGCGGCGCCGGCGCGGGGAAGCCCGTGCCCATTAGCGCAGAGCTGGCCGGGATTGTGGACAAGTCGCTGTGGTACAGCGACAGGACAGGGGGCGCTTTCGATATCACCTTCGCCACCCTCGGCAGCCTGTACGATTTTCGCGAGGGGCAACAGGCGGATGGGGCAACCACGGAAAAACTGCTGCCCGCGGTCAACTACCGCCATATAAAACTGGACCGGGAAAATCGCACGCTCGCGTTCGACGACCCGCGCACCAAAATCGATCTCGGCGGCATTGCCAAGGGCTATGCGGTGGATCGCGCTGTCGCGATTCTGCAACACTACGGCATCCAGAATGCCAACGTCAGCGCCGGCGGCGATGCGCGCCTGCTCGGCGACAAGCGCGGCAAGCCCTGGCTGGTCGGTATCCGCCATCCCCGCGACAAAGGCAAGAATGCTGCGGTGATCCCACTGGAAGACACCGCGATCTCCACCTCCGGTGACTACGAACGCTTTTTTATCGACGACGACCAGCACCGGGTACACCACATTTTCAACCCGGCCACCGGCAAGCCCACGGAAACCGATGACCGCGGTAACGAGAACGATAACGACAAGCTGATCAGTGTGAGTATCATCGGCCCCAAAGGGTTCGATACCGACCCCCTTTCCACCAGTGTGTTTGTACTGGGTAAGCAGGAGGGCCTGACTCTGATTGAAAATTTGCCCGGATTTGAAGCCATCGTCATCGATGCGGGTCACCGGATGTTTTTCAGTAGCGGACTGCAACAGTAATTGCCAACTGGATCACACCGGAAACGAGGCACCCTGAGATAATCCGATGACAACCCAAACAACAATGCATACACCTTCAGGCACCAACATGTATTCCCCGCGCCGCCATTTCCGCTCCCTGTTCGCGCTGCTGGCCTTTACCCTGGCCAGCCCGGCTATTTCGCAAAGCGGCGATATGCCCAGTGGCGACCTAGAGGACCTGAAGCAGGAAGTACTGAAACTGAACCGGGATCTGCTGGTACTGGAAGAAGACCTGCTGTTCCCGGCGCAGAGCCAGGTTGCGGTTTATGTCTCCATGGATGTGGGCCATTTCTTTGACCTGGATACGGTCAAGCTGCACATCGACAACACGCTGGTGGAGACCCACCTCTACACCGAGCACCAGAACCAGGCGCTGATCCGCGGTGGCATCCAGCCGCTGTTCAAGGGCAACCTGAAATCCGGCGAGCACACGATCACTGCCTACTTCACCGGCATTGGCCCGGAGCAGCGCGAATTCAAGCGCGCCGCCACCCTGGAACTCAAGAAAACCGACGAGCCTGCAGTGATCGAACTGCGCATCACTGATTCCAGCGGCAAGCAGCAGCCGGAGTTCGAAGTGATTGAATGGCCCGCGCCCTGAGTTCGCCGTCGCCATGCAGTTTTCCACAACCCTGAAGCGCGCCCCGCTGACACTCGCCATTGCCGCGATGCTGACCGCTGCCGCGCCCGCGGGTGCCCAGAACGCCGACACGCCTTCGCAATCCAGTGAACGCAAATACCAGCAGGCGCAGGACATGCGCTATGGCGCTGCGCTGTATCACTATTTCCAGGGCAATACCTTTGACGCCCTCAGCACCCTGATGGTATCGGATTTACGCGGCGGTATAGCCCATCACGCGGATAACGCCGACCTGATTCGCGGTGGTATCAGTCTCGCTTTTGGACTGGAAAAACAGGCCGCGACCCTGTTTGAAAAACAATTGCAACGCGCCGGCAGTGACGAAGATCAGCAGCGCCTCAGCCGCTTCCGCGAAATCGCCTGGCTGAAACTTGCAGAACTGAACTACCGTCACGGCAACTGGGACACTGCGGCCACCCAGCTGGAAAAATCCGGCGCGCTGCGCCAGTCCTCGCTCACGCTGAATCTTTCGATTCGCAACGGCGACCTGGAGCAGGCGCAACAATTGCTGGCCATGGCGGAGCTGCCCGTAGCCGAGCAGGTACTGGGGCACATCAACCTCGGCGCAGCGCTGGCACGACAGCAGCAGTTATCCACAGCGGCCCAGGAATATCGCCGCGCGGCAGCATTGGTGGAGCGTGATCCAGAAGCTGGTGAAGAGCTGCGTATCCTGCGTGACAAAGCCCGTATCGGCGCCGGTTATGCGCTGGCATTGAATAACGACTATGCGGCGGCGGCGGAGGAATTCCGCAGCGTGCGCCTGGACACCCCCTGGTCCGGCGATGCACTGCTCGGCCTCGGCTGGGCCGCGGTCAACAGCGGCGTCCACCAACAGGCCGTGGATGCCCTGAGTTACCTGATCCAGCAGAACCCGCTGTCCCCGCAGGTGCAGGAAGCATTGCTGGCGCTGCCATACAGTTACGAACAGCTGCAACGCCCGCAGCTGGCCCTGCAGGCTTACCAGCATGCGGAAGCCCAATACCAGCAGGCACTGGCAGACCTGCAGGCACTGCACAGCGCCAGCGCCGGACTGCAGTTCCCACTCATGGAAGAGACCGAAGGGGGCGTGCCGAACCTGCAGCGCTACGGCTGGCTGGAAGATGCCGAAACACCGCCGCTGATCCGCGACAACCAGCGCTACCTGCTGCAGATGATGCAGAGCGACCGCCTGCAACTGCAGCTGTCGGAATTGCGCGACCTGCAACAGCTGCAGCGGGTACTGGTACGCTGGCAGCAGCGGCTGCCGGAATTCCACAACCTGATCGACGAGCGCGAACAGCGCCGCAACAGCATCCTGCAACAGCACGAAAGTGCTCAGTATGACCAGCAGGTACAGATTGCCGAGCAGCAGCTGGCGAAGCTCAAGGCCAGCGTTGCCCGTATCGAAGCGGATCAGGACGGGCTTGCGCTGCTGGCCAGCGACGGTGGCGAAGCTGCCGAGTTCCTGGAAATGCTGCGCAGTGCGCAAGAACGCTACCAACGGCTGACCCGCGCCGGCAAAACCAGCAACTATCAACAGCAGACGCTGGCACGGGCACGCGGCCTGCTGCAGTGGCAGGCATCGGAGCAGTACCACGACAACCTGTGGAAAAACCACAAGGCCATTGCCGCGCTGGAGACGGAACTCACCGAAGCCGCACGGCGCCAGCGACACGTCGCGCACATCGCCGCCGAGGCGCCGCAACTGAACCTGCTGGCGGGCAGCGTCTCGGATGCGGGCCTGCGCCTTGCGCAACAGCAGCGCAATATCGATCGCGCGAGCGCGCAGGTTGAAGACGCGATCCGCACGGATTTACAGGCCGCCCTCTATTCGGCACAACAGCGCGTGCAGCAATATATGGCGCATACCCGCCTCGCCATCGCACGGATTCAGGACGCCGCCATGCAGGGTCAGCTTGCGCCGCCCGCAGCCGACGCAGTGCCTACAGCCGATAAAGTGCCTACGGCCACTAGCGAGCCAGCAGGGGCGGATTCATGATGCCGGTTTCACCCCACGGGTTCTCTCCTATGCGTCGCCACAAGAAACTGCTGGCAGTCGCGATCTGCTGCAGCGCACTGTTCAGCGGCTGTGCCAGCCAGTTCGACCCGGGCACCACGCTGGCACAACTGCCCGCCGCCAGCCTGCCGCCACCGGAGCCCAAAGTGGTAGTTCCCGTGGTGGCGCTGCCGACGCTGATCACCAGTTATGAAAAAGCCCTGGCGGCAAACAGCGATCCGCGCACCCGGCGCCAGATTCAGTTGCGCCTGGCCGACCTTGAGATGGAGCGCCTCGAGCAACAGCAGGCAGACAACCCCGAAATGGCCGTCGCCTACCGGGAGGCTGTGCGCCGCTATGAAGCGCTGCTGCAAACCTCCGCCGACGACGATTACCTCGCATACCGACTGGCCCGCGCGCGCGCGATCGACGGCAATACCGGCGGTGCGCTGAACGCGCTGGAAAGCATTATCGAAACCGCTCCGGATTCCCCGTTCATTGCCGAAGCGTTGTTCCGCCGCGGCGAAGCTGCCTTCAGCCGCAGGCAATACCGGGCGGCGGAGCGCGATTTCGCCGCGGTACTCGCCCAGGGGCAAACCCCCTTCGCACAGAATGCGCGCTATATGCTCGGCTGGAGCCGGTTCAAGGATGCGCGCTATCGCGACGCGGGAGAGACCTTCCTGAGCCTGCTGGACGAACTGCTGGCAGAAAATTCCGAAAAGCCACTGCCCCTCGATGAACTGGAAAAAGGCCAGCGTCGCCTGGCCGACGATACCCTGCGGGTACTGGCACTGGGCTTCAATTACCTGGGCGGGGCCGAGGTGATCGAGTCCTTTAATACTGAAAATCTGGAGCCCAGCTCACGCTCCTCTCGTTCCTCTCGTTCTTATCAGCACGAACTGTACCGTGCCCTCGGTGACTGGTACGCGGAGAGCGAACGCTACCGCGATGGTGCCCAGACATTCCTGACCTATGTGGAGCGCAATCCCGACAGCCGTATCGCGCCTTCCATGCATGTGCGCGCGGTGGAAATCCTGCAGCAAGGCAATTTCCCCAGCGAGGTGCTGCCGGCGAAACGCGATTTCGTCACCCGCTACGGTATCAACAGCCTCTACTGGATAGACGCCGATGACGCACTGCGCGCGGATCTGCGCGGGCAACTGAAACCGTGGCTGGAGGAGCTGGCACGCTTCGATCACGCCCGCGGCCAGGCACTGGCCCGGGAAGCCGCCAAGCGCACCAGCAAAGCCAGTGCAGTGGCCAAAGCCAAACGGGATTCCCAATCCGCATTTTTGGCCGCCTCGGCACTTTACGGCGAATACCTGCAAACCTTCCCAGACGACGCGAAAGTCCCGCAGCTCACGTTCCTGATGGCCGAATGCCTGAACGAGGCCGGCCTGTATGCACAGGCCTACGAGGCCTACAGCAAAGTGGCCTGGGAATACGCGGAACGGACCGGACTGACACAGGCCACCGAAGCGGGTTACGCCGCGATCCTGATGGCCGGGCAGATGCACGAGCGGGAAAAGAACCCGGAACAGGCCACCCTGTGGCTGGATCGCAAAACGGAGACCAGCCTCAAGTTTGCCGAAACCTGGCCACAGGACAGCCGCGCTCTGGCGGTACAGCTGGATGCCGCCAACAACCTGTTCGAGCAGTTCCGCCACGCGGAAACCATCGCCGCCGCGGAAAAAGCGGCAAACTGGCAGCCTCCCCCCAATGCCCAACAGCGTCGCCGCATTCTGTTGCTGTTGGGGCACAGCCACTTCGAAACCGACAATTTCCCGGTCGCGGAAAGTGCCTACGCGCAGCTGTTTGCCAGTATCACCAGCAGTGACCCGGAATACCTGGCGATTCGCGACCGCCTGCAGTCAGCGATCTACAAACAGGCGGAAATCCTGTTGCAGCAGGTTCACCTTACCAGTGACAGCCTCGAATACATTGCGCCCACCGAAGAGGCCATCGCGCTGCTCCTGCGCGTGCGTGACAGCGGTCGCTCAGAGGTGGCGGCGGTGGCCCAGTACGATGCGATCAACCAGCTGATCAAACTCGAGCGCTGGCCGGTGGCACGCGCAGAGGTTGCTGACTTCCGCCAGTTCTACCCCAACCATCGCCTGACCCCGTCACTTACCGCCAAGGCGGTGGCGATTTACCAGGGCCTGGATATGCCAGGTGCCGCCGCCGACGAGCTGCTGCTTCTGGCAGCAAACGACAGCGACCCGGAAGTGCGCCGCAGCTCGCTGTACCTGGCGGCGGAGCAATTCCAGCAGGCCGGTGCGGCACAGAAGGCCATTGATGCTTACCGCCAGTACGTGCGCACCTGGCGCCAGCCGGCGCTGCAAAACCTGGAGGCGCAGCAGCAACTGGTTTCCCTGTACGCAACATCCGGCAACCAGCGTGAGCGCAACCTGTGGCTGCAGAGCCTCGCAGGCAACAAGGTTTCCGAACCCCGTGGCCGTTATCTCGCTGCCTCCGCACAGACTGAGCTGGCAGCGCAGAGCTATGCGCGGTTCGAGCGCCTGTCGCTGACCCTGCCATTGAAGCAGAGCCTGAAAAACAAGAAACAGGCGATGGAGGCCACGGTGGCCGACTACCGCAAGGTGCTGGACTTCGGTATTGCCGAGTTCACCACCGCGGCGAATTTCCGCCTCGCCGAGGTTTACCGCCAGCTGAGCCGGGATCTGATGGACTCCCAGCGCCCCAATGGCCTGAATCCGTTGGAGTTGGAACAGTATGAAATTTTGCTGGAAGAGCAGGCTTATCCGTTTGAGGAGAAGGCGATCGAGCTGCACGAAGCCAATATCCAGCGCACCGCCAGCGGAATTTATGACGACTGGATCAAAAGCAGCTTCTCCTCACTGGAAACGCTGCTGCCGGCCCGCTATCGCAAACCGGAAACGACTGTGGAGTGGAGCGATGCTGCGTACTGATCTGAATATGTTGAAGTGGTTTGGTACTCTGTCGCTGGCCGCGCTGCTCAGCGCCTGTGGCAGTAATCCGGTAGAGCCGGAAGCCACACCCAGCGTGGATGAAAATGGCCAGCGTGCGGTTACGCCAAATCCGTACCTTGCCCAGGCTGGCAGTGTCCCTGCTGAAGCGGAGCAGGCATTGCAGCGCGCCCGGCAGTTTTTCGAAAGCCAGCAGTACACCGCAGCAGAAACAGAATTGCAGCAGGTGGTAAGCCAGTGGCCACAGCTTTCCGGTGCCTGGCTGAACCTGTCCATCGTGCAGATGAAGCTCAAGCAGCCGGAGCCGGCGGAAAGCAGCCTTAAGCAGGCGGTGGCCGCGAATGAGAACAATGTATTTGCCTGGAACAGCCTGGGCGTATTGCTGCGGGATCAGGGCCGCTTTGAGGAAGCGCAGGGCGCGTACGAAAAAGCGCTGGCGCGCTGGCCGGATTTCAGCACGGCGCACCGCAACCTGGGGATTCTTTTTGACCTCTACCTGCACCAACCGGAACAGGCTTTGCATCACTACCGCGAGGCGCAGGCGCTGCAAACGGAAGAAGACCGGGTACTGAAGGGCTGGATCATGGATCTCGAGCGGAGAATGTAACCAGTGAAGAAAATTGTTTCACTTCTGTTTATGCTGCTCCCGGCTATTGTATTTGCGCAGGAGGAATCCGGTGAGGTGATCACTCTGGAATCCACGATTATCGGCAGCCAGGAGCAGCCGAAGGTGCTGTACATCATCCCGTGGAAACAGGCTGCGAGCCTGGAGCGGGTTGAGAGCACATTGCCGCATGCAATTACCCATACGTTTCAGCATCAGGAATATTCTGAGTTGCAGCGGGAAATAAAATTACTAAAGCAGGAAGGCGATAAATAACGTTCTCTTACTCGACAAACGAAGTACAGAAGTACGACGCGAAGGCCAATTACCGGGGATTATTTTTCGAAAGCGTCGGAAACAGGGATGTTTCCGACGCAACGTACAGGGATGTATTCACAGTGGTTTCGAAAAATAATCCCCGGTGCTTGGCCGCCACCAAGCGAGATTAGGAGAGCCCTGATCGGGCTGGCAACAAATTTTAAAACAAGTCCTGTGGCGGTGCTGCCACTGGGTATTGGTTCGTTAGACACGCCGTGAACCCATCCATGGGGGCTCTTCCGCGAGGTCCCTCTCGCGGAAGGTCTAACGAACCAATACCCAGCGTCATCCCCTTCACACGGAAGTTCATCATTTTTATGTATTTTTAAATCTTTAGTCCCGGAGATTTGACCATGGAGTTTTTCAACACACTGCTGCGCTTTTTCCAAACCGGCGGCCCATTCATGTATCCCATTGCCCTGGTTCTGGTTATTGGCATTGTGCTGGTAGTAGAGCGCTGGGTATTTCTGTCCCGTGCGAAGATGGCGAACCGTCGTGCCTACGGCCAGATACTGCCCTTGATGCAGCAGCGCAACTTCGCCGCAGCGCTGAAGTACTCGCAGCAGGAAAAAGCCCCCATGGGCAAAATCGTCGCCGCCGGTATCTCCACCGCACAGCACGCGCGCAAGGATGAAAACATTGCCCTCGCCATCGAAGAGAGCATTCTCGAAGCCGTGCCGCGCCTGGAAAAACGCACCAACTACCTCGCAACCCTGGCCAACATCGCCACCCTGCTGGGCCTGCTCGGCACCATCATCGGCCTGATTGCTGCTTTTACAGCGGTAGCCAACGCCGACCCGTCCGAGAAGGCATCGATGCTGTCTTCCAGTATCTCCGTGGCAATGAACACCACCGCCTTCGGCCTGATCTCCGCCATTCCACTGCTGCTGGCTTACTCCATGCTGCAGAACAAAACCAACGAGATCATCGACAGCCTGGAAATGGCCGGTGTGAAATTCCTCAACCTGCTGACCCTGACCCGCGGCCAGAAAACCGAAGCCACGGCGCGCCCGGCTGCCAAAGCGGGCGCAACTGCCTGATCCGTCGTGCACCCAGAATAACTCGATAAAAGAGATAACCATGGCTATTCGACGCAGGCTGGAAACCGATCCGGATCTCGACATCACCTCGTTCATGAGCCTGATGACGGTGCTGGTACCGGTATTGCTGCTGAATATGGTGTTTTCCCATATTTCCATACTGAACCTGAATCTTCCGGGTCTGTCCGACGCCAGTGCGCAGGAACAGCCTGAAAATCGCCAACTGGAAATGGTGCTGCGCGGCGAGTTCATCGACATCAATTATCCGGCCGGAATCCGCGTGAAGCGGATTCCACACCGGGACGGCCAGCCGGATTTCAAACTGGTGTCCGATGTATTGCAGGAAGTGAAGCGCAGCCTGCGGGAAAAAGATATCGACAAGAAGGATCTGGTGATTCTCTCGGAGCCCGGAACACCGTATCGCACCCTGGTGACCGCCATGGATACCGCGCGCTCGTTCCGCGCGGTGGTGGCAGCCTCGGTGGTGGATGCGGAGCTGTTCCCGCAGATATCACTGGGCGACGCGCCGCAGGCGGGTACGTCACAGAACAGTGCGTCCGAGAATCAACCGGTAGCAGGCAACTGATATGAAAGCGACGATTGGCGGCAAGCTGAAGAGCCGCAAGCAGCGCAGGCATAAGCAGACCAAGCTGAACCTGGTTTCACTGATGGATATCTTCACCATCCTGGTGTTTTTCCTGCTGGTGAACTCTTCCGATGTGGAAGTGCTGCAAGCCGACAAGACCATCAAACTTCCGGAGTCCACCTCCACGCAAAAGCCCGAGACGACCACGGTGGTGCGGGTAGATGGCAAACAACTCATTGTGGGCAATCGCGTTATTACGCAAATTGCTGATATTCCCGCGAGCCACGAACAGATCAAGCCGCTGCTGGATGAACTCAAGTACCTCGCCAGCCGCGCGGAACCGCTGTCCGAAGCACAACAGGCAACGGGCCGCCCGATCACCATTCTCGGTGATGAAGAGGTGCCCTATGCGCTGCTGAAGCAGATCATGAATACCTGTGCTGCGGCGGATTACCGGGATATCGACCTGGCGGTTACCCAGACTGCGGCGGAAGACCCGGCTGCGGCCGGGTCCTGAGGAGGGTAACGATGAATTCATCCGCATTGATGCCCTGGCACTACTACAACTCAACCCTGCCCTGGGCCGCCACGGAAGAGGAAGACCAGCGCTTTGCCCGGTTCCTCAAAATCGGCCTGGTTGCGTTGGTGGTGACCTGTGCGCTGTTTACCTTTATTCCCGCCGCGGAATTGACCCGGGAGCAGAAAGAACAACTGCCTCCCCAGCTGGCCCGGGTGATCCTGGAAAAAAAGGAGCTGCCGAAGCCGGTAGAAAAGCCCAAACCCAAACCAGCGGAGAAGAAAAAGCCGGCCGAATTGAAGAAACCGGAACCTAAGCCGGTGGAAAAACCCAAACCGGAACCCATCAAGACCGTGAAGCCAAAGCCGCTGTCCGAAAAGGCCCCCGCGGCCGAGGTGGCCAAGGCCAGGGAAAAAGCAGCCAACAGCGGCCTGATGCAGTTGCAGGACGACCTGATGGACATGCGCGACAGCCTCGACGTTAGTGCGGTGGCCAGCGCGAACAACCTGTCCAGCGGCGCTGCCAGCGCGCAGAAAGTTGACCGCTCCCTGATCAGTGACAAGTCCAAGGCAGCCAGCGGCGGTATCAACACCGGCAGCCTGAGCCGCGATACCGGGGGCTCAGCGCTCGCGGGGCGCAAGACCACGCAAGTAGAAGTGGCCGAAGCCAGTGCCGCCGCCAGTTCGAGTGCCAAAGAAGCGCGCCGTGAACGCGGTACACGCGGCGAGGAGTCTATCCGCCAGATCATGGAAGCCAACAAGGGCGCGATCTTTGCGATTTACAACCGCGCCTTGCGACGGGATCCCACCCTGGCCGGCAAGGTCACCGTTAAGCTGGTGATTGAGGCCAACGGCACCATTTCTGCGGTGACCCTGGTCAGCAGTGAACTGGGTGATGACGACCTTGAACGCAAGTTGCTGGCCCGCATTCGCCTGATCAACTTTGGCACCGCGAATGTGGAGAAATCCACACTGAATTACTCCATCGACTTCCTGCCCTCTTAAGGTGCACAGCAGGTGCTGCGGGTTTTCCGCAGCACCTGCTATTGACACCTCCCATGCCCATCTCACCCCACAAAATCAAAGCAGTTTGGCGATATATTGGCCCGGCAACCTGTCTTTTATGGCGGTGACCTAAATTTTGATTGCGTCCATCCATCCACTTTTGGTACAAGTGTCCCACTAGAAACGTGACATATGTCACAACTTACTCCCAGAACAACACGAGAATAGGGAGTAGGGACAACAAAATTGGGGGATCCCTAGCAATGCCGGGGAAAGATGACGCAATTCGTCCAACGCTTGACCTGTTGCTGCAGGTTTGGCGGGAGCACAGTGACCTGTTTACCAAGCACATGACTGAGCTGTCCGAGTTCAGCCTGGATCAGCTGGTTTCCTCTGTGTTCAGTAACGGGCCTTTCTACTATTTCGTTTTTGACCTGGCAGACCTGAGCCTGCGGCATATCAGCGAGCAGATGGAAAGCGTCCAGGGGCTCAAGCGCGAAACCCTCACGTTTGCGGAAGTCCTCGACCAGATACATCCGGAAGATATCGCCTTTGTCGCCCGCGCCGAAGATACCGCGATCAAAATGTTTCGCGACAAAATCGGCATCGACAAAGTCAAGCAGTACAAGTTTTCCTACTGCTTCCGCATGAAGGTCGCCGATGGCAGTTACCGCCTGTTCAACCACCAGTCCGCCGTGCTCACGACCGATCAGGCCGGAAGGGCGGGCAAGATGCTCAAGGTTTACACCGACATCTCCCATTTGGCCACAGAGAACAATCACTGCGTATCATTGATTGGCATGGACGGGGAACCGTCATTCCTTAATTTGGACGTAGTGCTTCCACGGCCAGAGACCACACCCAGCCACACGCTGTTTACCGAGCGCGAGGTCACCGTCATCAGGCTGATTTCGACCGGTTTGACCAGTGCTGAAATTGCCAAGGAACTGACACTTTCAGAATTTACCGTAAAAAATCACCGCAAAAGAATCCTGAAAAAGGCCAAGTGCCAGAACATGAACCAGTTGCTGGGTAGCTGTATTGTCGATGGCCTGATTTAAGTTCAGCCCGTCGCTCCCGATAACCCAATACAAATTCAAGACAGGCAATACAGCATACCCATGAACAATCGCGAACAGGAAGCCAATCTGATCCAGCGGGCCCGGAATAATTTCCCGGAATTCTTCTCGAGCAAAAGAATCCGCCTGAGCCAAAAGGAAATCGATCAGGCCATGGCTGCCACCTTCAGCAGCGGCCCGTCCTACCACTTCATCGTGCATTTTTGCGATATTGATCAGCCCAGATATCTGAGCCCGTCCATAGAAGAATTGCTCGGCCTAAACCCGGCTACAGCGTCGATCCAGGATCTTATCGACTGCATACATCCAGAGGATGTGTCGTTCGTTGCCAATGCGGAAGAGACCGCCATCCGCATGCTGAGCGACGACATCGGCAGGCAGAACCTGAAAAACTACAAGATCTCTTACTGCTTTCGGATGAAAACCCGCACCGGCGATTACCGCCTGTTCAATCACCAGAGCGTTATTTTCGCCACGGACGAGGAGTATGGCGCTGCCGCCGCACTCGGGATTCACACCGACATCTCTCATTTGACCGCGGACAACAATTACAAATTATCGCTTCTGCATTTGTTCGGCGGCGAATCCTTTATCAATATTGATGTCACTCCGAAAAATAAAAAATTCGCAAACAAACTCTCCATCTTCACCGCGCGCGAGGCAGAAATACTGCAATTGCTTACCCACGGCCAAACCAGTGCGCAGATAGCCGAGGTGTTATGCATTTCGGAAAACACGGTGAAAAATCACCGCAAGAGCCTGCTGAAAAAAGCCCGCTGTAAAACGACGGGACAACTGGTGTCAAAATATGTGACGGAAGGATTCAGTAAAGTCTGAATTCAGATTGGGTACCGGCAGGAATAAATCAGTCGCCTTTTGCGAAACATGCTAGAACGCACACTATTTTTTGCGAGCCAGTCACAAATAAATTACGTGGTGGCGTCATTTGACTCCAAAGGGCTATTGTTCGTTCACTCCGCAAGGCGCAAGCTTACGCTTGAGCATATCCGGAGGTTGTCTCACAGAGCCGAAGGGGAAACATGGACTGTGTGCTCGCCAACAATTTTTCATCCTGTGAGTTGGTTTGGCCGCAAGGCTGGCTCTGAGTAAGCTAGGATGGCTTGCTACAGAGCCCTTTGTTTTTTCTCCCCCTTACACATCCCCGCTCAATTGAGATCTACCGCGTATTGGCGCAGCAATGCCATGGGCACTATGTCCAGTGCCTGCCGGTGCGTACGCTGCAGGTAAACCCGCGGAGCCATATCGGCCTGCTGGGCCTCCAGCCAACGAGCCGCGCACAGACACCAGCGATCCCCCGGATGCAGACCGGGAAAACCGAACTCTTCCACTGGGGTGGACAGGTCATTGCCCTTTTTCCGCGAAAACTCCAGAAATGCTTCGGTCACTTCCACACATACGGTATGGGAACCAAGATCCTGGCCGTTGGTATTGCAACAGCCATCGCGAAAGAAACCGGTGACAGGGTTGGCACTGCACTCCAGCAACGGATCGCCAAATACATTCACCGACTCATACTTTTCCACACTCGTATCCACAATTAACCCTCTTGCTCACGCCTATCCACTAACGCCATATCAACCAGGCGCCAGCGCAGTCCCTGGCGCTCGAGATAAAGCTCCACCTGCTTTCGCTTTTCATCGGCGTTACTGCCACACACTACGATCACCTGATTCACTCCGCTGAAATACCAGCGCTGCAATTGCCACCGATGGCGCTCCTGTGCGCGGGCCGCATCCGTTCTGGATTCTGTCTGGGCTTCGCCTGTCGGCGGGATTTGGTCGCGTTCATTTCCCGGAGCAACCGCGCCGGCTAATTCTTTTTCCAGTTCGCGCCACTCCCTGCGACCCTGGATCAGCTCAGAGATTCCCTGCGGACTAATCAGCCGCTCCACCACAGGCCCAAGTATCAGCTCGGATCCCGCGGCGAACAGTCCGTCGAATTCTTTGGGCACACTGTGCCCCATCGAAGTTCGCAGCTCCTGCTGCAGCCGCTGCTTGATATTGGTTCGCAGTTGCGGAAAGTCGATATAGCGCTCCATCTGGGCCACATCACCCTGTTGCGACGCCTCGATCAACTGACGCGCGGAGTACCACGGCAGAGCCGCATAGACCAGAGCGCCCAAAAACAGCAGCAATAAACCGCGCCACCACCACTTTTTCATACTCAACGCCTTACTTCCCAAATCCGGGCCCCGCTACCCGAAATAGTATCCTCGCCCAGCGCCCAATTACAGGCAATTACACAAGCGTGATTTGCACGCCATGGGGCTCTGTGACTGTGTTATCGTTGGGCCGTCCGGATGCTGGCGCCGGATTACACCCGGAGCCGCCACAACCATCCGCTCAAATAACAAAAACGCACTCGATCAAGGAATTTCGACCATGAGTGATATTTACAACGCGCCCCAGGCGGAACTGACTGAAGCCTCCAGCGATGCTTCCAACTTCGGTTCCATCCCTAAAGCGCTTGCAGGAGACTATCGGGTAGCCATCGGCGACACCCTGAGCGAAGCCTGGCAGCGCACCGGTGGTAACAAGGGCACCATCTGGCTGGGCGTCATACTGTACACGCTGGCGACCATTGCCATTTCCGTCATTGCCGCCATGATCACCGGCCAGTCTTTGACCGACCCCTCCGAGAACGGCGGTGTTGCCGGTATCCTTTCTGACCTTATCGTTCTTGCGGCTACCGCACCGCTCAGTGCCGGTCTGATTATGATCGGCATCAAGATCGCCCGCGATGAAACGGTTTCCGGCACCGAAGTGTTTGCTCACTTCGACAAGATGCTGCCGCTGGCGATTGGCATGGTACTGATGTACCTACTGATTGCCGTTGGCCTGGTACTGCTGGTTCTGCCGGGTATCTATCTGGCCATCGGTTACCTGATGATGACCCCGCTGATTGTGGACAAGAACATGGGGCCCTGGCAGGCACTGGAGACCTCCCGTAAAGCGGTCACCAAGCACTGGTTCGCCATTTTCGGTTTCGGGATTGTGGTGTTCCTGGTGTACCTGGCCGGTTTCCTGGCACTGCTGATCGGCCTTATCTGGGCGATTCCGCTGATGAGCATCGCGTACGGTGTACTGTACCGCAACATGTTCGGCGGCCATGAAGCCAACCCGGACGTGTAATTCCCGAGGTGGCCAGACAACCGTGAGTGGCGCAGCCACTCGCGGTTTCGCCACCGCAACTCCCCCTGCTGCGATTTGCCCATATGATGCACCAGTCCAGCCACGCTCAATCCGAACCCGACATTAACCGGCTGGATACCCTCTACGGGACAGAGACCCCGGAGGGCATTGACCTTACCGCACAGCTGGCAGGTCCGGTGCCACGTATTCTCGCCTATGCGGTCGACCTCTTTTACCGCTCCCTGATCCTGCTCGCGCTCGGTATCGCGCTGACATTCGCCGGCCGCGCCGGCTGGGGCTTCTGGCTCCTGGGCTCGTTTTTTCTGGAGTGGTTTTACCCGGTCTTTTTCGAAGTGCTCAAAGGCGGGCAGACGCCCGGCAAAAAAGCCTTTTCTCTCGCCGTGGTCAACGACAACCTGACCCCGGTTACCTGGAGCGCATCAATCATGCGCAACCTGCTGCGCTTCGCCGATTTTCTCCCGTTTGGCTATAGCGCGGGCATTGTCAGCATGACCTGCAGCCGGTATTTCCAACGCCTGGGGGACTTCGCTGCCGGCACCATCGTGGTGTACCGGGAACCTCACAAGAACACCGCGCAGTTGCCCGACGTGCCTCCAGCACCGCCGCCCCGCGGCCTGCAACTGCAGGATCAACAGGCCATCGTCAGCCTGACTGAACGAAACACCGAGCTCAGCAACGCCCGCCAACAGGAACTGGCCGACCTGCTGCAACCCCTAACCGGAAAATCCGGTTCTTCCGGCCTGCAGCAGCTGCAGGGAATCGGGCGCTGGCTGCTCGGCGCGCGCCGGGAAAAACAAGCGGGACAGCAAAAATGAAGCAGAAAGAATTCGAAGCCCGCCACCAACCGCTCTGGCAGCAACTTGAACGCTGGCTCGCCGGCTATGAAAAAAATACCCAGGCGGAAGATGACGCGGCCTCAGACCTGCCCGCCAGCTACCGCCGCCTGTGTCAGCAACTGGCAGTGGCCAAGGAACGCCAATACACCAGCAGCCTGATCGCTCGTCTCAACCAACTGGTAATGGAATGCCACCAGCGCCTTTACCAGCAGACATCCGTATCGGGCAATCGCTGGCTGGAATTCATATTCAGCGGTTTTCCCCGCGCGCTGCGTGAACAGGCTTCGTTCGTGTGGCTCGCGTGCGCGCTGTTCCTTGCCCCGGCGCTGGTGATGGGGCTCGGCTGTTACTGGAACGATGCGCTGATCTACGCGGTCATGTCGCCGGAGCAGGTCACCCAGTTTGAATCCATGTACGACCCGGCCAACGATGTCCTCGGCCGCGAGCGCGGCTCGGATTCCGACCTGATGATGTTTGGCTTCTATATCAAGAACAATATCGGCATCGCCTTCCGTACCTTTGCCTCCGGCATTCTGTTCGGCCTCGGCTCCATATTCTTCCTGGTGTTCAACGGTATCTATCTCGGCGCCGTCTTCGGGCATATATCCCGGGTGGGTTTCGCTTCCACCTTCTACCCCTTCGTCATCGGCCACGGTGCCTTTGAACTGACCGCGATTGTATTCGCAGGTGCCGCGGGACTGCGCCTCGGCCACGCGCTCGTGAACCCGGGCGCGCTCCGGCGCATGCATGCCCTGCGCAATGCCGGGCGCGATGCGATGAAAATCATGTACGGCACCTTCCTGATGCTGGTGATTGCGGCATTCCTGGAAGCCTTTTGGTCGTCCAGCACCCAGGTCGATATCAGCGTCAAGCTCGCCGTGGGTGGCTTCTTCTGGCTTCTGGTGATCGCTTACTGCGTGCTCGCCGGCCGCCACTATCCGACGGCGGGAGCCGCTGTGCAGCCAGCCAATGGAGGTGCCGCGTGAACCTCAACCAGCTCACGGTAGAAGCCCGCCTGCGCTCCAACTGGGAATCCGTCGACCTGGGCGTACTGCTCGCGCGGCGCCATTGGGCACTGATGGCCGGACTGTGGCTGCTGCCCGCTGCAGCGATCTATCTGCTCGCCGCCCTGCTGGTTCCTGCGAACCCAAACTGGGGGCTGATGGCCGCCTGGTGGCTGAAGCCCGCCTACGAACGGCTGCCATTGCTCGTGGTGAGCCGGCAACTGTTTGGCGAAACCCTCGGCTGGCGGCAGGCGCTCGGTCTCTTCCGCCAAGCTAACGCGCGCGACTGGCTGTCGTGGATCAGCGTGCGGCGGCTCAGCTTCACGCGCGCTTTCGACCTTCCGGTTACGGTGCTTGAAGGCAGTCGCGGCCAGGTGCGCTCGGCGCGTATCTCGGTGCTGCATCGCGATGGCGCAGGCACCGCCAGCTGGCTGCATATCGTCGGCGCCCATGTGGAAATGGGGCTGCTGATCGGGATTGCGGCCCTCAGTTACCTGATGCTGCCGGAACAGCTCGAAATCGACTGGATACCGCTGCTGGCTTCCGATGTCACCCTGTATACCTGGGTCACCAATGGCGTTTACCTGCTGGCAATGGCCGCCGTCGCACCCTTTTATATTTGCGGCGGCTTCATGCTGTATATCGGCCGTCGCGTGGCGCTGGAAGCCTGGGATATCGAAATCCAGTTTCGCAAGTTGCGCGAGCGCCTCGACCGGCAGTCGCCGGCAGCACGCCAACGCAGTCCACGGGCGCGCGCCGCCGCGACCACCGCCATGGTACTGGCCTGCAGTCTCGCAATGCTGCTGGGTAATCCGCTACCAGCGAACGCGGATCCGGTCACCCCCGCCCAGGCACAGGAAGTCATCGACGCAACACTGGCCGGGGAAGACTTCCACCAGCGGGAGGAAGTCAGCGGCTGGCGCCTCAAGGAATTCAAATCCAGCGAATTCCGCTATCCAGAATGGTTGATCGCATTGGTGGAGTGGCTGGAGGCGCGGCAAACCGACAGCGATGAACCCACTGGCGAAGCCGGGGATATCGGGCCGCTGCTGGCGGCTATTGTCGAGGTACTGCTGTGGCTACTGGCGGCCGCACTGATCGCCTTCCTGCTGTGGCATTTCCGCCATCACATTCGCCGCGGCCTGGGTTATAAGCCCAGAGTGCCGGCAGAGAAAAGCCAGCCCGAAACCCTGTTTGGCCTCGATGTACGCCGCGAAAGCCTGCCTGAGGATGTCACCGGTGAAGTGCAGCGCCTGTGGCAGGCGGGCAAACAGCGCGAGGCGCTTGGCCTTTTATACAGAGCAACCCTGTCCAACCTGATCTCGCGTTACGCCTGTGATTTCCAGGATCACTTTACCGAGAGCGAGTGCGCGCAACTGGTGCGCGACGATGCGGTTCAGGACACGCGCCTGCAACCGGCGCTGGTGCAGTTTTTTACCCTGCTCACCGCAACTTGGCAGCGCCAGGCCTACGCCCACCGCGCGCCACAGACGGCGCACCTGCAATCACTCTGCAACCAGTGGCGCGAGGTATTCCGCGATGAAAGTTAGCCGGTTAGCCATTGCTATCACCCTGCTGCTGGCGGCGGCCGCCGCGGCACTGTTCCTGTTTTTTTTCGAGCGCTACAGCGAACAGGTCGACCGCGGCTTCGGCCCCGAGGCCCGCCGCAACCGCTTTCTCGCGGCCGAGCAGTTTCTCACCGACGTGGGCATTCCCCACCGGCGCGCTGACAATATCGCCGTGGTCGGTGAATTGGGACAGGACGATGCCCTGTTTCTCACGAGCTCCAGCCAGATTTACAACGCTGAGCGCCTGCAGCAGTTCCTGCACTGGGTAGAGCAGGGTGGCGAAGCCATTGTGGTCGCCAGCGGCGGTAATGCCGACCACGAGCGCGACCAGCTGCTGGATTATCTCGGGCTCGCCGTCACCCGCGGCGAAATCGACCTCTACTTCAACCAACAGGTGCGCGAAGTCTTTGGCGAGCAGGCGGCAGATATTCGCACCAAGACGCTGAGCGAGCTGATGCGCGAACACAATCGCCGCATTGACCGCGGGCAGGGCGCTGACAGGGAAACCGACGTTGACGCGGACGAAGCATTCGCGGAAGAAAAGCCGGCAGAAGAGAAGTTGGAGGAAGAAAGCCGCCGCAATCCGGAAGTCGACGACGACCGGCTGCTCTTTTTCACCAGCGACAGCGGCGCCGGGTACACGCTGTTTTTCAACCCGGTACAGGTGCTCACCCATGAGCTCATGGCCGAGGAGTACGCCACCGAGGTGGACGGTGGTTACCTGCGCTGGGTGCGCTTTGCCAACTACCCGGATCAATCGCCGATGGTGCAGTTCGAGCGCGGCCGCGGCCGCGTCACCGTGCTGGCCGATGTCGGCCTGTGGCAGAACGAGCGTATCGGCGAGTTCGATCACGCCTATTTTCTCGCCCACCTGGTCGGCGAACGCGAGCTGGTGATGATCACGCGCCCGCATTTTGATGGCCTCAGTACACTGGCACGGCGCTATGCCACGGAATTCTTTCTTGCCGGCTTTCTCGCCCTGCTGGCGTGGGTCGCAAACCGCAGCCGCCGCTTCGGCCCCCTGAGGCCGTCCCCGCCAGCCGAACGGCGCTCCCTGCTGGAACACATCCGTGCCTGCGGACAATTTTACTGGCGCAGTGATCGCGCCCAGGCGCTATTCGAAAGCGCCCGGCGCCCGCTGTTGCAGAAAATCAGCGGGCAGCCCGCGGAGATAGCGCGCGCGCTGCCGCCGGCGCGACAGCGGGAACTTGCCGAGGCTGTCGCCGCGCGCAGCGGGCTCGCCAGCTCAGAGGTATTCAACACCCTGTGGGAAGCAACGCCCCGCAGTGAACAGGACTTTACCGCGCGCATGCGCAGCATCCAGATTATTGAGGCCGCCCTATGAGTGACATCACCACCAGCGAAACCCCCGTTCACGCCCCGGTCAACGCCGAGGCCCAGACCGCCAGCCAGTGGCAACAGGCGGGCACGCTGCTCGAACAGTTGCGCACGCGCATCAACCGGGTGGTGATCGGCCAGCAGGCCGTTGTGGATCAGGTGCTGATCGCACTGCTCGCCGGTGGGCACGTGTTGCTGGAGGGGGTGCCGGGGCTCGGCAAAACCCTGCTGGTGCGCAGCCTTGCGCGCGGCTTTGGCGGAGAGTTCCGCCGCATCCAGTTCACCCCGGACCTGATGCCCGCGGACGTTACCGGCCACGCCATTTTCCATATGGGCGAGAGCCGTTTCGAAGTGCGCCGCGGCCCGGTGTTCACCAACCTGCTGCTGGCTGACGAAATCAATCGCGCACCGGCCAAGACCCAGGCCGCACTGCTGGAGGTCATGCAGGAACAACAGGTGACCATCGATGGCGAGGCCCACCCGACGCCGCGCCCCTTCATGGTGCTGGCCACCCAGAATCCCATCGAACAGGAAGGTACCTACCCGCTACCGGAAGCGGAGCTGGATCGCTTCCTGCTCAAGGTACTGATCGACTTCCCCAGTCAGGCAGCGGAAGAGCAGCTCGCCGCCGCGGCCAGCAGCGGGCGCATTGAGCGGCAGCTGCAACAGGACGCCGAGCCCATCCTGGGCACCGAGCAGTTGCAGCGCCTGCAGGCCCTGGTACCGCAGGTGGAACTGGATCAGCAGGTTCTCGGCTATGCGGTGCGCCTGGTACGGGCCACCCGGGAGTCCAGCCAGCTGCGCCGCAGTGCCGGCCCCCGCGCCAGTATCGGCCTGATCCTCGCCGCACGCGCGCACGCGCTGATGCAGGGTCGCGAGTTTGTGCTGCCGGATGACATCAAGGCGATGGCGATCCCGGTGATGCGCCACCGGGTAGCAGTGTCCCCGGAAATGGAAATCGACGGCCAGACTGCCGACAACGTTCTTGCACAGATCATCGAATCCGTCGAGGCACCGCGGCTGTGAGACCGTCCCCGCGATTACTCCGGCTGCTGCTCTGGTGCTGCGCCGCAGCCCTGCTACTGAGTGTTGCACGCCTGTGGTGGCCGGGGCTTGCCAGCGAGGCGGAGACATTCTGGTGGATCGGCTTCGGGCTGTTGGCCACAGCCGCACTGCTCGACTTCATCACCGGCCGCTCCTGCGATGGACTCAACGGACAGCGGCAGTTGCCGGGCAACCTGGCCCTGGGTGTCGGCCAGCACGTGGCTGTCCAGCTGAGTAACGACGGTTCGCGCCCCCTGACCCTGCTGCTGTCCGACCGCCACCCCGATGCACTGCGCACGGGGGAGCTGCCGCTGTCGATCCACCTCGCCCCCGGGCACAGTATCGACACCGGCTATCGGGCTACGCCGCGCAAGCGTGGGCTGGCACAGTTCGGCCGGCTGGAGGCGCTGGTGGCGTCACCCTGGGGACTCTGGCAGCAGAAAGTCCTGCTGGGCACAGAGCAGTCGGCAAAGATTTACCCCAACTTCCTCGGTATTTCCTCGCTGCAGGCGCTCTCTGCAGAGCAGACCCTGCGATTTCTCGGGGTACACCAGCAGCAGCGCCGCGGCGAAGGGCTGGACTTTCGCCAGCTGCGGGAATACCGCCTGGGCGACAGCCAGCGCCAGGTGGATTGGCGCGCAAGTGCACGCGCTCGCAAGCTGGTGAGCCGCGAATACCAGGATGAGCGGGATCAGGAAATCATCTTTCTGCTCGACTGTGGCCGCCGCATGCGCACTCAGGATGGCGAACTCAGCCACTTCGACCACGCACTGAATGCCCTGTTGCTGTCGGCCTATGTGGCTATCCGCCAGGGCGATGCCGTCGGGCTGCAGTGCTTTGCCGGCGATCAGCGCCGGGTGCCGCCGGCGAAGGGCGAGGGCGGGATCAACCTGCTGCTGAACCAGGTCTACGACCTGCATTCTGGCACCGCCCACAGCGACTACACCGCCGCCGCCGAGCTGCTGCTGGCCCGCCAGCAGCGGCGCGCGCTGGTGATATTGCTGACGAACGTGCGCGACGAGGACAGCGATGAACTGCTCGCCGCGGTGCAACAGCTTTCGCGGCATCACCTGGTCATGGTGGCCTGCCTGCGGGAAACCAGCCTGGATCGTCTGCTGGATCAGCCGGTAACGGATTTCGAGAGTGCACTGGAGAATGGGGCAACGCGGGATTTCCTGCAGCGGCGCAGCCGGTTGCTGCAGCAGCTGCGTGCACGCAATGTTATTTTGGCCGACACGGAACCGGAATTGATGCACATGTCGCTGGTGGAAACCTATTGGCAGCTGAAGCGCAGTGGTAAACTCTGACCCCACCTCGCCAGTCCCCGGTTAAGAAACAGAGTCCCTCTTGAAACAGCATCCTGCGCGCGCGATCAACACTCGCAGCTACCGCCTGCCGCCCTGGCTTGCCGTAGTATTGCTGGGTGTTTTCCTGGCCGCGCGCGGGCTGGTGCCGCCGGGTTTTATGCCCGCAGCGGTGGCCGGCGGCTCGCTGTACGAGTTGTGTCACGGCGACAGCCGCAGCGCGCTGTTGCTGGGTCTCACAGGCGGGGCCGGCTATACAGACTCGCCATCCCACCACAGCTCGTCGCATCACAACCCGTCGCATCCAGTATCGCACAACCTGCAACCCGCTAATGCGACGACGACCGAAGCAGGCACAGGCAGCCACCAGCACGATAGTGCCACGGCCAAACTTTTTTCCGACAATCACTGCAGTTTTTCCGCCACCGCGGTGGCGGCGTCACACTCGGGCCAGTGGCAGCCCGAGCTGGTACTTGCCGCCGCAGGCCGGGCCCCGGCCGCGCGCGATTTTTCCCCAAAGATTACGCTCTACATCCGCCCGCCCGGACGCGCCCCGCCTGAAATTTCCTGATTACCAGCTGTCCTGATTACCAGCTGTAAAAGACCAAACCCAATACATCGTTGACTCCTGTCGCAGCCGGCAGGGGCAGTCGCGCGCGCACCTGAAAATCGGAGGTGCCGCGGCTGAAAAAACTCAGGAAACCACACATGTTTCGCTTCGAACTGAAAAAAATCACCACCGCACTGATGCTGACCCAGCTAACGGCCACCGCTTTTGCCCACGACGGCAACACGCCCACGTTCCTGCCGGAGGGCCATGCCCCCGCCGGGGTCATGAGTGACCACATGCACAAGCAAGGCGAGTGGATGGTCGGTTACCGGTATATGCGCGAAAGCTATTCCGGCCTCTACCAGGGATCGGAGAAGACCTCCAGTGCCGAGCTCAATGCAGCAGGCTTCTCCATGATGGCGACCGATATGACCATGGAAATGCACATGCTGGACATCATGTATGCGCTGAACGACAACCTGACCCTGATGTTTATGCCCCAGACCATGTCCATGGATATGACCATGGCGATGACCACAGGCAGCCATACCACCGGTGATACAAACGGCGATATGGGCATGGGGAACATGGGAGACATGAGCGGCGACGGCATGGCCATGCACGGCAGTCACAGTCACGGCACCAGCGGTACTGGCGACACCGTGTTCGCCGGGCTATTCCGCCTTGCCGACAACAATGGCTACAAGCTGCACGCCACACTTGGGGTCAGCGCCCCAACCGGCGATGTGGATCTGAAAAATGCCAGCGGCCGGTTCGTGCACTATGGGATGCAACTGGGCAGCGGGACCTGGGATCTGATGCCCTCTGTCACCTATACCAGTGGCCGCAATAACCTCAGCTGGGGCGCCCAGGGCAGCGCACGCCTGCCCATGGAGGATAAGAACAGTTCCGGGTTCAGTTTTGGTGAACGCTATGGCGCTACGGTCTGGAGCGCCTACCGGCTGACAGACTGGGTGAGCGCATCCGCGCGTCTTGCCTATGCAAAGCAGCTGGATATCAACGGCCACTACAATGGCCCGCACAACCATGCCAGCCCGGCGGACTTCCAGGCGAACTACGGCGGTGAATTTTTTGATGTGGCGGTGGGCGCGAATCTGGTGCCGCAACAGGGCGCCCTTGCGGGCATCCGGCTGGGGCTTGAGTGGACCAGCAGTCTTTCCGCCCACTACAACGGCTATCAGCTGGGGCGGGATGACGGCCTCAACCTGAGCCTGTCATACGCCTATTGAGCACTGTTGATGGGAGGGCCCGGGAATTCCGGGCCCTTTTTTGGGCATATTTTTCTAGTCGTTTTTCGCCGGCGCCTTGCTTGCACAAACGCCCTGTTTTCGTAAATGTCTTGTCAGAACCGGTAAGCAAAATTGACCGTAAGGGTGCGCAGGTGCCCGAGGTCGAAGCGCACATCAGAAACACCGTCGAAGAAGTGTACCCGGGCGTCTAAATCGTTGTAGTTGTATTCGATGGATGTATCGAAGTCCTGCGTCCACTTGTAGCGATAACCGATACCGGCATTCCAGTAGTTGTCATCGGTTTCGTCATTCACCACATAGATCGTGTCATATTTGTCGATGGTATTTACATCGAATTCACCGTAGTTCCACCCCACCATCCAGTACAGGCACTGCACATCGCAGGTCACGGTAAAATCCACCTTGGCGCCGATTCCCCACTGCCCCACCGACACGCTGCCGTCGTCAAATCCGGTATAGCGCAACTCCACCTGCCAGACGCCTGCCGCCGGTGTCACTCCAATACTGGCATAGCCGGCAAGATCCTGTTCATCATTGATCTGCAGTTCACCCACGCCCACGCCGAGGGTGCCAATGAAACGGTATTCACCGGCGCAGTAGGCATCAAACGGGTTATTCCACTGCGCGAATGCACAGCTGGAGGCAAAAAATGCAAGGAGAAAGACCACTTTCTTCATATTAACCATCCTTGGCTCGAACACTTCCTGGCCGAATCTATCGGCGCATTTTTAAATTTCTGGATTCAATACTGCACGCCTGTAACCGGGATAAAGATCAGGGTTTTGGGCTGAGTTCATTGGACTCTACGTCGATAATCGCCCAGATACCGCCGACAAAAGCCGGGTTTTTTCGCAGCACCTCAATATCACCGGGTTCCGGTACCGGATCTCCCGCCGCCTGCAATTCTTCCAATCGTTCGGTAATTGTTTCCGCCATTTTCTGCAGGGTGGTTTCGAGCGATTCACCGTGGCAATGGCAGTGGGGAAGGTCCGGCGCGATGGCGCCGTATCCGGCAAACTCAATGTTGTGAACCACAACCGGGTAGCGCATGAAGGGCTCTCTTTATCCGTTGACTTTTATCCCACCAAGCGTAGACGCAATTGTTGGGGCATGAACGAAAATGTCATCAACTAAAGAAATTGCGCGACGTAATTAGTTTTCGCCTGTACACAGGGAAAGGCGTAGCCAAAGCGCAGGGAACGCGATCTGTCCCTGCGGGCCGTCGAGCCCAATTGGCTGGGAGAAAAAGTCGTGCCCAGTGGGGCGGAAGAAAAAATAGGTGGTGCTCAAATGTCCGCGATGCATTGACCGGGTCAGCGGGGTATGCGCCCCAGTAGCGCCCTGCGGGAAAAAATCATTTCGCGGTAGGTTTGCAGCAGCGAAATATCCGGATTGACATCAGAGCCCTGCAACCCATCCATCTGACTGCTTAGCCAGCGGATCTCCTGCTCCAGCCGCTGGCGCAGCAGGCGGATTTCGTGTTCATCAATATTGACGTGCGGGCTCTGGTTATGGGCCACGGCTTCACCTCGCAGAAGTGGAGGGCCGTCGCTAGAAACAACGCAACGGCCGGTTACTGGGTAAAGCCTAGACGAGGAAATTAACTGACGAGCAGGGTTTTCCAGTTGAATGACTGGTCGCCAATCACGTAGAAAAACGGGTTCAGCAGTTCTTCTTTCTGGTTGTAGCGCAGCAGGTTGAACTGCTCATCCACAACGATGCCTCCAGCGGCCTCCACTACAGCCTGCGCGGCCGCGGTATCCCATTCACAGGTGGGCGCCAGGCGCGGGTACAGGTCGGCGGCCCCTTCGGCAACCAGGCACAGCTTGAGCGAGCTGCCCATATTCTTGAGGCCGGTCTCGCCGAGGCTGCCCTCGATGCGCTCAAGCAGCGCATCTACTGCGCCCGCACCATGGCTGCGGCTGGCGACGATTTCGATCGGCTCACGGTTGTCGAGTCGCGGCTGCATGGCGCGCACGCGGATTTCTTTTTCACCAGTGGCATCGCGCTTGAAGGCGCCTGCGGATTTGGCACCCGCATAGGTAATGTCCAGGACCGGGACGTGTACCACCCCCATCACCGGCTCGCCGTTTTCAATCAAGGCAACGTTGACCGTGAATTCGCCATTGCGACGAATGAACTCCTTGGTGCCGTCGAGGGGGTCGATGATCCAGTACCGATCCCACTGGCCACGCACGTCATAGCCGGGCATCTGGCCCTCTTCGGACAGTACCGGAACCCCGTCCAGCAGCTCGGCCAGGGCCGGCGCCAGGATCTTGTGGGCCGCCAGGTCTGCTGCCGTTACCGGCGAGTCATCCGACTTCGTGTCCACTTCAATATCGCCACTGGCGTTATACACCTCCAAAATGGCCTCGCCTGCCGCTACCGAGATGGCAATGACCTTGTCCAGCAGTTCCCGCGTGACGACGTTTTCCATGGAATTCCCCCTAACCTGAGTCGTTATCGTAAAAACCGGGGATTATACGCAGACCGCCGCCCTTTTGGGGCGGCGGTGCGGTAATGAAGCGGGGAAAATCGGGAATCAGGCTGTGAACAGGTCGTCGATCGACAGATAGCGCTCGCCGGTGTCGTAACTGAAGATCAGCACGCGGCTGCCCGGAGCAAAATCTCCCTCGCGCTGCTTCACCGCGGCGAGCGAAGCACCAGAGGAAATCCCGACAAAAATCCCCTCTTTCAGTGCGCACTGGCGCGCCATTTCGAAGCTGTCTTCCTCGCTGACGGCGACGGTGCCATCCAGCGCCTCCCTGTTCAGCACCTCGGGAACGAAACCGGCGCCAATACCCTGCAGGCGGTGCATGCCTTTTTCCTTGCCAGCAATGACCTGGGACTTCTCGGGCTCCACCGCAAACACCTGCAGATTCGACATGGCCGCCTTCAGCACTTCGGCGCAACCGGTGATATGGCCGCCGGTACCGACGCCAGTGATCAGGTAATCCAGCCCCTCGGGAAAGTCGGCAATGATTTCTTTTGCCGTGGTCTTGCGGTGTGCTTCAACATTCGCCGGATTGGTGAACTGCTGCGGCATCCAGCTGTTGTCGTGCTCGGCAAGGATTTCCTCGGCCCTGGCAATGGCGCCGGGCATGCCATTTTCTTTTGGTGTCAGTACCAGCTCGGCACCGAGTGCCTTCATGATTTTGCGGCGTTCGATGGACATGGACTCAGGCATGGTCAGGATCAGGCGATAGCCCCTGACGGCGGCCACCATGGCGAGCCCGATGCCGGTGTTGCCGGATGTCGGCTCGACGATGACGCCACCGGGCTTGAGCTTCCCGCTCGCCTCGGCATCCTCGATCATACCCAGTGCGATGCGATCCTTGATGCTGCTGCCGGGATTGAAGCGCTCGACCTTCATCCATACCTCGATGTCGTCGCGGAACAGGTTGTTGATCCGCACGTGAGGGGTATTGCCGATGGTTTCGAGGATGTTGTTGGCTTTCATTTATTCACTCCCTGATCAATTATGGAATCGCCTGCCGGTGGATTGCGCCGCCGGGGGCTTTGAAGAATACTCACGACAATAAAAGATAAAAATGTATAAGAAAATGGGAGAAATACGATGAACAGCTCTGCGGCCACCCCCAGCACGCCCCCGGCAATGCCTTCACTGAACGATCAGCGGGTACCACTGCTCGCGTTCACGCTGTCTTCTGCGGTCTATATGGCGCTGGATGCAACCAACACTGAAGGCAACTGGATGGCGCTGCTGAAAATTGTGCCCATTCTGATGCTGGCATGGCTGGCGAACCGGCACCTCGCTGGCACCACACGCCTGCTGGCCCTGGTGGCGCTGGCGCTGTCTGCGACCGGTGATGTACTTCTGGCCATCCAGTTTCCCAACCACTTTGTGTTCGGCCTGGGTGCCTTCCTGCTGGCCCAGCTGACCTACGCCGGAAACTTCCTGCGCGCCCCCCGGTTTGGCAGCCGCCGCTTTGTTCTGCGCGCGGTTGCGATACTGCTCGCGGCCTTGCTGCTCGCCCGGCAGGTAGTGCCCGGTGCCGGTGAACTGGCAATCCCTGTGGCCTGTTACATTGTGGCGATCGTCGCCATGGCCCTGTCTGCTGCCGCCCACCGCAGCGGTTCCTCGCTGCTGTTTGCCGGCGCTGTCACCTTCATGGTTTCCGACGCGCTTATCGCGATCAATCGGTTTGTGGATCCGGTACCGGCGGCAGGTACCTGGATTATGCTGACGTACTACGGGGCCCAGGCCCTGCTGGTTTTTGGCCTGATGCGCGCTGATTTGTCGAGTCGCAGCGCTTGAGGGCATAATGTCCGCCGAATTTTTATACAGCCGCGCCCCACAGGCGGCGGTCAGTTGAGGTAAGTATGCTGGACTGGAGCCAGATCGATACGGTGCTGCTGGATATGGACGGCACCCTGCTGGATCTGCACTACGACAACCACTTCTGGATGGAGCATTTGCCGCTGCGCTATGCCGAGGCCAACGGGATTTCCGTGCCGGAAGCGCAAGCGCTGGTTATCCAGCTGACCGATGAGTTGCGGGGCACCCTGGACTGGTACTGCCTGCAGTACTGGTCCGACACCCTGAAGCTGGATGTCCCGGCGATCTATCGCGAGATCGAGGATCGCATTGCGCTCAGGCCCCATACTGATCGCTTCCTGCGCAGCCTGCGCACCATGGGCAAACGCGCGCTGCTGGTCACTAATGCACACCCGGATGGCCTGGGGCACAAGCTGGAGATCACCGGCATTGATCAGTGGCTGGACGAGATCGTCTCTTCCCACGACCTGGGTCACGCCAAGGAAAGCACGCTGTTCTGGCACGCCCTGCAGGAACGCCAGCCGTTCCACCCCGGGCGTACCCTGTTTGTGGACGACAACCTCCATGTCCTCAGTGCCGCGCGCGATTACGGCATCGAGCATCTGCTGTGCATCCGCCAGCCGGACAGCAAGAGTCCGGCGCGGGAGATTGCCGATTTTCCTGCGATTCATGATTTCGACGAGATTTTGCATCCGTCCCAGTGACAGCGTCCTGATCTCTGACGCTGAATCACCAGTGTGGCGGCAGGGCACTGGGTGGGGCTTTTCAGGACCGCTGTGAACCCATCCATGGGCGCTTCGGCGGCGACATCCCTGTCGCCGACGATCCTGAAAAGCCCCACCCATTACCCAGCCTTCAACCCCAATTTTCGCGCTTCGTTAGCGAACAAATGCTTTGAAGATTTTTGATGGAAAAAGTACGTATCGATAAGTGGCTATGGGCCGCACGCTTCTTCAAGACCCGCAGTATTGCCAAACAGGCAATCGAAGGCGGCAAGGTGCACGCCGACGGCCAACGGGTAAAAGCGAGCAAGGAAATTTCTACCGGCACTCTGCTCAAGATTCGTCAGGGCTGGGATGAAAAAGTCGTGGAGGTCATCGCGCTATCGGATCAACGCCGCGGGGCGGATATTGCCCAGGCGCTGTACCGGGAAACGGACGAAAGCATCGCGAAAAGGGAACAGTATGCCGCCGAGCGCAAGGCCAATAATGCGGTGATCACCAGTGAAAGGCCGAACAAAAAACAGCGTCGGCAGATTCACCGTTTTATACAGGAGTCGCAAGACTGACATGCTTTGGTGGTGCCCTCCGGAATTTGAGCCAAATTCCCAAAGCGACGAAGCACAGTACTCGAAGTGAAGGCCGGGGGCTGGGTGGGGTTTTCAGGATCGTCGGCAACAGGGACGTTGCCGACGAAGCGTACAGGAATGTATGCACAGCGGTCCTGAAAACCCCACCCAGCTCCCGGCCGCCGCAGGAGGGAGAAGTGGTACGCGCAACAATCGGAGCCCCAAGCCGCCAGCCGGAGCCAAAGTGCTAAACTCCCCAACAATCTAATGAATAAAGCAACGCCGCAATGAAACAACTGCTGACTTTCTGCCTGCTGATCCTGTGTTTCGCCCAGCCCGCCAGCGCGGAGAACCGCGAGCGGGAGCAGATCAAGCGCTCGATCATCAAGATCTACACCACTGCCGCCGCCCCCGACTACTTCAACCCCTGGGCCCTGCTCAACGCCCAGCAGCTGTCCGGCTCAGGCGCAGTGATAGAAGGTAAGCAAATCCTTACCAACGCGCACGTGGTCGCCAACGGCAGCTTTATCCAGGTACAGCGCCACGGCGACGCCGAGAAGTTTCGCGCGCAGGTCAAATTCGTCTCCCACGACGCCGACCTGGCCCTGCTCACCGTCGACGACGAAAACTTCTTCGAAGACACCCGCCCCCTCGCGCTGGGCAAACTGCCGGATCTGCAGGAAGAAGTGACGGTCTACGGTTACCCGATTGGCGGCAAATCCCTTTCCATCACCCGTGGCGTGCTGTCGCGGGTCGAACACCAGTACTACGCCCACGCCGAGAGCTACCTGATGGCCGGCCAGATCGACGCGGCAATCAATCCCGGCAACAGCGGCGGCCCGGTGATTTCCGGCGGCCGGATTGTGGGCGTCGCGATGCAGACCAACCACAGTAACGGCGCCGAGAACCTGGGCTATTTCGTCCCCCCGAGTGTGATCGAGCACGTGCTCAAGGATGCCGAAGACGGGATACATCAAGGCTTCCCGGAACTGGGCGTGGTTACCCAGAGCCTGGAAAGCCCGTCGATGAAAGCCGCTGCCGGCCTGTCAGAGGATCAGCAGGGGGCCCTGGTGGTACGCGTGTTTGCGGACGCGCCGGCCGCCGCTGTGCTGCAGCCCGGCGATGTGCTGCTGGCGGTGGACGGCTTTGAGGTCGCCGCCGATCGCACCATCGAGTGGCGCAAAAACCAGCGCACCAATTACCACTACGCTGTGGATCACCACCACGTGGGCGACGAGCTGCCAGTGCGCTTCGCACGCAACGGCGAGATCCACAATGCCCGGATCACCCTCGCGGCCACACCACCCTCACGCTCGCTGGTACAGGGTGAGAAATTCGACCAGCGCCCGCGTTACTACATCTACGGCGGCGTGGTGTTCGTGCCGCTGAACATGAACCTGATCAAGCGCTGGGGCAACAACTGGCACTCCAAGGCGCCGATCGAATACCTGTACGCCCGCAACCAGTGGTCCAGCCCGGAACAGCAGGAACTCGTGGTCGCCCTCAAAGTGCTGCCGGCGCCGGTCAACCTCGGCTACCACGACTGGAAAAACTGGATTATCGAATCGGTCAACGACATCAAAGTCCGGGACTTCCAGCAATTCGCCCAGCTGATGGAGGCCAATGAAGCGCCCTTTATCAATTTGCAGGACAGCGCGGGTTACCGCATGGTGCTGGATGCCGCCTCCGCGCTCGAGCAGCAACCCTTTATCCTGCAGACCTACCAGATTCCCGAGCGCCACTCCCAGGGCCTGTTCAGTACCCTCGCCAACCGCGAGCACGCCGGCGCTGGCGAAGCAGCGCCCTGAAGCGGTTTAATAGCGACAGGAATCCAGCGAGCAGGAAATTGCAATCATGGGGAAAGGACTCGCGCTCTTGATCGTACTCGCCGCCAGCCTGCCGGCGGCGGCGGGAGAGCTGTACCGGTGGGTGGATGACGAAGGCAAAGTGCACTTCGGCGACCGCCCGCCGCTTGAGGCGAAAGCCGAGGCTGTGGGCAGCCAGCTGAAGCCCCTGAATCGCGCCGATGCGCCCCGGCAGCAGACCTTGCCGGATCGCCACCGCGCCGACCAGATAGAGCGCGACTACCAGGACCAGAAACGCCAGCAACTGCAAAGCCAGCAACGCCAGCGACAGGCCGCCTGCAGCCGCGCACAGCGGTCGCTGCGAATACTGAAGGGGCCGGTGTACTTCGTCGATGCCGAAGGCAATAAGTCCACGATCAGCGAGCGCGAGCGCGAACAGCGTGCCCGGGAGCTCGAAGCACAGATTCGCCAGTCCTGCGGGTAAGTAACACCGCAAACCATTGCCAACAACGAACCCGGATCGTCCACGGCTATCATAAAAGCCCTTAGCGGCCTAAAATCGCCCCCCCATTTTTTAGCGAGGCGCCTTGATATGTCCGACCAGTTGGAACGCTTTATCTTTTCTGAGCACGATATCCGCGGCCAGTTGGTCACGCTTAGCCGGAGCTACCGGGAGGTACTCGAGCACAACGACCTGCCTCAGCCCGTACAGAAGCTGCTGGGCGAGTTTCTCGCCGCCGCCTGCCTGCTCTCCACCACGCTCAAATTTGAAGGCATCCTGATGCTTCAGGCCCGCGGTGAGGGCGATGTCCCACTGCTGGTCGCCGAGTGCACTCACCACAGCGACGTGCGCGGACTGGCGCGAGTCGCGGAAGGCGCGGAGATCAAGGAGGGCGCAACCCTGCGCGAGCTGGTCGGCAACCGTGGCGCCCTGGTCATCACTGTGGATCCCCAGGACGGGGAGCGCTATCAGGGCATAGTGCCGCTGGAAAAGGACACGCTGGCCGGGTGCCTGGAAGACTACTTCACCCAGTCAGAACAGCTGCAGACCCGCTTCTGGATTGAATCCAGCGCAGACACCGTCGGCGGCATCATGCTGCAGGTACTACCGGGAAATAACGCCGCCAGCCAGGAAGAGAACGAAGAGGCCTGGGAAACCGCGGTACACCTGGCAGCCACTGTTACCCCGGAAGAGCTGCACAACCTGCCCCACGACCAGCTGCTGGTTCGCCTGTTCCACGAGCTGGCACCAGCGACCCTGGGCACAGCCAATATCCGCTTCAAGTGCAGCTGCTCACCGGATCGCAGCGCGCGCGCGCTGATCGCCATGGGGCCGGAAGATGTCTACCAGCTGCTGGAAGAGCAGGGTGGGGAAATCACCGCGGACTGCCAGTTCTGCAACCGCCAGTACCGCTTCGACCGCGAAAAGATCGAAACCCTGTTCAACGCCCCCCCGCATACCCTGCACTGAGCCAGTTACTGCGCCGGGTTCCCGGCGCAGTCCCCAACCCGCAATGCTCTATCCCGCTCTCATCCCGAGAGCCCACACCCCGCGATATCGGCTACCTGAGCCCCCTTTTTCCACTTTGCAGCCAGCCCAGAACCAGGGCGCGGTTTTGTAAATTTCCCTGTAGTCAGCAAATATTTCCCGCATTTATGAAGTAAAAAAACTACATCACTAGAATTGATATTTTTTTTGCAAAAAAGTACCTGACAACGCTGTCAATAGACTAAAAAACATACAGTTTTTCTACCCGCGCAATTTGAAGTTTGCCATAATGCGCCCGCCAATCAGCTTGGGTCGCCGTTTTTACTGTCGACCCCTACTATTTGTTTCACTGATACAACTTTCACGGGTAATAAACGAATGGCACAGATCGACGACAAGGTGCAGGTACTGAAAAACCTGGCGTCAGCGCAACTGGTCGAGCAGGCACTCCAGCGCGGTGAGGGGAAACTCTCCGACACCGGCGCCCTGGTGACCGTAACTGGCGCGCGCACTGGCCGCTCTCCCGCTGACCGCTTTGTGGTCGAAGAGCCCTCCACCGCTGACAGCATCGAGTGGGGCGGCGTAAACCGTCCGTTCCCGGCAGACAAGTTCGACGCCCTGTGGAATCGCGTAGAAGACTTCGTTGCCAGCCACGACAGCTTTGTACAGCAGCTGCACGTAGGCCAGGACGAAGACCACTACATCCCGGTGAAAGTTACCGCCCAGACCGCCTGGCACACCCTGTTCGGCCGCAACATGTTTATCCGCCCGGACACCTACAACCCCAAGGGCAAGGAAGAGTGGCGCATCCTGCATGCCGCCAACTTCGAGTGCGACCCCAGCCGTGACGGCACCAATTCCGAAGGCTGCGTGATCATCAACTTTGCCCAGCGCAAAGTGCTGCTGGCGGGTATGCGTTATGCCGGCGAGATGAAGAAAGCGATGTTCTCCGTGCAGAACTTCCTGCTGCCGGAAAAAGACGTAATGCCGATGCACTGCGCGGCCAACGTGGGCAAAGACGGCGACGTGTGCCTGTTCTTCGGCCTGTCCGGCACCGGCAAGACCACCCTGTCTGCCGACCCGGAACGCTACCTGATCGGCGACGACGAGCACGGCTGGGCCAAAGGTGGCGTGTTCAATATGGAAGGTGGCTGCTACGCCAAGACCATCAACCTGAGCCAGAAAAACGAGCCGGTGATCTGGGACGCCATCCGCTTTGGCGCCATCGTTGAAAACGTGGTGATCGACGAAGCCGGCACCCCGGACTACCACGACACCAGCCTGACTGAAAACGGCCGCTGCTCCTACCCGCTGGAGCACGTGGAAATGCGCCAGCTGGAAAACCGCGCCGGCGAACCGAAAAACGTGATCTTCCTGACCTGCGACGTTTCCGGCGTACTGCCCCCGGTTTCCATCCTGTCCAAGGAAGCTGCGGCTTACCACTTCCTGTCTGGCTATACCGCTCGTGTGGGCTCCACCGAACTGGGCGCAGAAGCGGGCATTCACCCGACCTTCTCCACCTGCTTCGGCGCACCCTTCATGCCGCGCGCCCCGCGTGAGTATGCCGACCTGCTGATGAAGCGCATCCAAGACTTCGGTTCCAAGGTTTACCTGGTGAATACCGGCTGGACCGGCGGCTCCGGCGACAACGGCAAGCGCTTCCCGATTCCGGTAACCCGCGCCGTAATCGCGGCCATCCAGAGCGGCGCCCTGGAAGGTGCAGAAACCGAGCACCTGGAAATCATGAACCTGGATATCCCGGTGCAGGTGCCCGGCGTAGACAACAGCTACCTGAACCCGCGCAACGCCTGGGCGGATGCTGGCGCCTACGACGCCGCTGCGAAAAAGCTCGCCGCGCTGTTTGCCGAAAACATCGAAAAATTCAACGTCAGCGATGATGTGAAAGCAGCGGGCCCGCAGGCGTAAGCCAAGGCCCTCACTGCCCCCCTGAAAAGCGGCCTACGGGCCGCTTTTTTTATGCCCGGCCACAGGCGGCAGGCAGGCTTTCGCGCGAAAGCTATAGTGAAAAGAGGGCCGGATTTCCCCACCGGGAAAGCTGGTGATTGCACCTCGGCGCCGGCCAGACCGGCGAACCTGTCAGCGGAAATTCGGGCAACGGGCATGCCGTCGGGAAATCCATTTTTCAAAATCAGGCGCCGCTATGAGCGCCTGCCACCGAGCCAACAGACCAACTGGTGGGTTGTTGCCGGTCTCGTTGCACTATTGCTGGCCCTGTTGCTGGCGCTGTGGCTCTACCTGCACTTCAAATCTCTGGAAAAGCCCTATTACGAAGTCAAGGGTTACCGCTTTGCGACCCAGGCAAGCCTCAAACAGTTTCTACGCGACGGTCGCAACCGGCGCGCGTTCGGAGAGCTCACCAGCTTCCTTGAAAGCGCCGGTGTTGCCGATGCCACGGCACCGGAAAACCTGCTGCGCCAGGGCAGCGACTGGCTGGATATCGACGAGGCCCCGTTCGCCATTCCGCCCCGCGATTACTGGAACAACATGCTGCCCACGCTCAAGCTGATCCGCGACGAAGTGATACCCGCGATCGGCCCCGTCGATGTTGTCTCGGCTTTCCGCACCGACCGCTACAACCGCAAGGCCGGCGGATCCAAAGGCAGCAAGCACAAGACCTTCTGTGGACTCGACCTGGTGCCGCGCTCCAATATCAGCCGCAAGGAGTTGATTGAGGAATTGCGCAACCTGCACGCCCGCCTCGGGCCCGACAGCCATATGGGACTGGGGATTTACAGTGGCGTCCGCTTTCATGTCGACACCTGCGGCTTCCGCAGCTGGTAACCGAACCCGGGAAGGATGAGCAGGCGGTAAGCAATGGATATCAAAGAAACACCGGATCACGAATTCTTCGACATCCACATCGAACGGCGGCGGCTGATCTGGATTATCGCGCTGACCCTGATCGGCACCATCGCACTGGTGGTATTAACGGTGGAGAAGGTCGCCGAACTCGCCGAGCGTATCGTGACGCCGGTGGAGTATGTCCCAACGCCAGAGCCCATACCGGAGGTGGTTGTCCCGGATGTACCGATGGTGCACGACATCAAGGGTTACGCCGCCGCTTCGGCTGCCGCATTTGAGAAGTTCCTGACGGAGGGAGACAACCGCGCGCACTTCGATCGCCTTTCACACTTCCTCACCATCAATGAGGTCGCCGAGGTGATCCCCCCCTTCCAGCTCATGCGCCAGGGGAGTGACTGGCAAAAAATCGGGGAGCCGCCCTTCGCGATCCCTCCGGAAGAGAACTGGGAAACCATGGTGGACACACTCAAGGCCCTGAAGGAATTTGTCATCCCGGAAGTGGGCCCGGTGATCATCCTGTCGGGCTGGCGCACGTCCAGCTACAACGCCAAAGCCGGCGGCGCACGCACCAGCAAGCACATGCACTTTTGCGGCCTGGACATGATTCCGCAGGACGACTACTCCCGCAAGCAGCTGCTGCCCAAGCTGCGCCGGATTCACAAGAACCATGGCCGCAAATGGAATATGGGGCTCGGTATCTACAGCGGCATCCGTTTTCACGTCGACACCTGCGGATACCGGCGCTGGTAAACCCGCGGCCTATCTGTTTACATAACCGGCTGTTCAATAACAACAAATGCAAAGGATGCCCGGGTGCAGGAAAAACTCGAACGACGCTCTTTTATTTACGCTTTACTGGCGGTGTCACTGGCCTTCGCGTTTCTGCTCAAGCCATTTTTCACGCCTATTTTCTGGGCCTGTGCGACCGCGCTGATCTTTCACCCGGTGTATCGCCATTTTCTGCACCGCTTCCCCAAATGGCCTAACCTCACTGCGCTCCTGACCCTGCTCCTGTGCATTGTGGTGGTGGTGATTCCGGTATTACTGGTGGCAAGTTCGTTTGTCAGTGAAGGGGCCAACCTTTACCAGCGCGTGCAGTCCGGGGAAATCAACCTGGGGGAAAAGGTCGAGCAGGTTCGCGCTGCCTTTCCCGGCGTCAATGCCTTTCTCGAACGCATGGGTATCGACCTGAGCGGCGCCAAGGAGCGCCTGTTGGGTGGGCTGATGACCGCCGGCAGCTTCCTCGCCAAAAATGCGCTCGCGCTCGGGCAAAACACCCTCAACTTCTTCGTCAGCCTCGGCCTCATGCTGTACCTGACGTTTTTCCTGATCCGCGACGGCAACTCGCTGGTGGCACTGCTGATTCGCGCACTGCCACTGGGCGACGAGCGGGAAAAACTGCTGCTGGCAAAATTTGCCGAGGTAACCCGGGCCACCATCAAGGGCAACCTGGTTGTGGCTGTTACCCAGGGCGCGCTGGGCGGCCTGATTTTCTGGGCCCTCGGCCTGCCCGCCCCCCTATTGTGGGGCGTGGTCATGACCATGCTGTCATTGCTACCTGCGGTGGGCGCGGCATTGATCTGGTTCCCGGCGGGAATTTATCTGTATGCAACCGGTGATTCCGTCAAGGCAACGGTGTTGATGGTGTACGGCGTCGCGGTCATCAGCCTGGTGGACAACCTACTGCGCCCGATCCTGGTGGGGCGCGACACCAAGTTACCGGACTATATCGTGCTATTTTCTACTGTAGGCGGGCTGATCATGTTCGGCATCAGTGGTTTCGCCATCGGCCCTTTGCTGGCCGCGCTGTTTATGGCTTTTTGGGAAATATTCATGCGCGAGTTCATCAGCAATGGACAACCGCTGATCCCGCCGAGGGAATCGTCCCCACTTGAGGGAGCCGAGGACGTTGAGAAGGATGGCGAACAGGATCTGGCTGCGCCCCGGGAGTAATACTCGTTCAACAGCCAAGCAGTTTTGCCTCAGCTGCCGGATCGCGTATCTGGCGGCTGAAGCGGTAGGCAACTCCCGCAGGCCTCATTCCCGATCTGCCAATTTTTCCCCGGTCATCCAGCCCCAGTTATCCACCGTATAAACACCACTGGTTTCTGAAGGTTATGGGGAAAAACGCATGAAAGGTTTAATTCGCGGTTGTTTTTTTTTGTTCATTTTTACGGGTGTCGGCTGCAGCGCTCCCGGCCTGGAACACTACGATGGTCGCAGCCCGGCGTTCATTCCCGAGAAGTTTTTTCAGGGATCGCTGCAGGCCCACGGCATCGTGAAGAACCGCAGCGGCGAGGTGACACGCACGTTTAATGCCACGATTGAGGCCAGCTGGCAGGGCAGTCGCGGTTTACTGAAAGAGCGTTTTGAATTCGATGACGGTGAAATCCAGTACCGCAACTGGCAGCTGACACCTCAGGAAGATGCCAGCGGCACCCGTGTCTTTTACGCCACGGCAGAAGACGTCATCGGTACCGCGGAGCTTCGGGTGCGGGGTAACGCGGCGTTTATGCGCTATGTGCTTGACGTGCCCTATAAAGATTCGACAATCGAGCTGACCGTCGATGACCGCATGTACCTGACCACAGACAATGTGCTGATCGGAGAGTCCGAACTGCGCAAATGGGGCTTCCGCGTGGGCGAGATCGTACTGACCATTACCAAATCCCCGCCGGGACATTGATTGCTGTAGCGCGGGCTTTCTCTTCAGGGTATTTCCGCTCCGCGCTTGAGCGATTCAGCCAACGCTTTCATTGGGCCCTGATCCACCAGCAGCCAGCCCTCATAGCTGCGATCGAGGTCGGCAATCAAGACAATCACTAGCGAAAACGACAAGGCCAGGGCCACAGCAGCGAGGGGCGACGCACTGCCGCTTACCCCCAGTTGCATACCCATACCGAACATCGCGAACGCAGTGATCGCATAGAGCGCGACCCAGATCGCCGTGGGTATTTTATGCACCATCCCCACCTGTATCCGCAGGGCATGCAAATCGATCATTTGGTTGAGGGGCTCATAAAAAGCCCGCAGCCGCGTGGGGTCAAAGTTCTGCTGCAGGTGGCGATCGACCAGCGCCCAGAGCATTTTCTGGATTTCCTCGGTGCGTCTATTGGCCTGCGCAAATTCTTCCTCTCCGAATTTGTTTGGAGAAAAACTGCGCAGGGCGGCGTACTCACGCAAAAGTGTACGCGCCTCACCACGCCCTTCCTCACTCAGGAAATCAGCGCGCAGATATGTCGTCCCAATCGCGTTTACATCCTCCATCAACAGTGCCTTGCGCTGACTGAAGCGATCCGCGGTCATGTTGAACGTAAAGGCCAGCATAAACGCGAGCAGCCCCAGTGTCGCGGCGACGGCACTGCCAAGGGACGCATCCTGCAGCGTTTCGTGGCGCCTGGTGAAACGACGGCCAGCCGCGTAACCAAACGCCAGCGCCACCATCACCAGCAGGAAACAGCCGAAATAAACCCCGGCCAGTGGCAGGGGAAGCCACGCATCCAGTATCTTCATCTATTCCGCAATACCCGGGCAGAAACCTACTCCAAGTTTGGTTCAGATTTCTTCGACTGCCTTACTGAATCAGAGAGGTCTCAGGTTGATATGGCTGACAAGCACGACAACCCGCTAGGCGGAGACTTTGGGGAGAGCCCGGCTCAGGCTTTCTTCACGAACTCGGACTTCAGCTTCATCGGCCCGATCCCATCGATCTTGCAGTCGATGTTGTGGTCGGAATCCACCAGGCGGATATTCTTCACCTTGGTGCCGACCTTGACCACCAGCGACGAACCCTTAACTTTCAGGTCCTTGATGACGGTAACCGTATCCCCGTCCTGCAGGCGGTTGCCATTGGCATCGCTTACGTTCAAGCCGCCTTCATTTTCTTCACTGGCACTTTGGGACCATTCGTGTCCACACTCGGGACAGATAAACAGGTCGCGATCTTCATACGTGTATTCGGATGCACACTGTGGGCAACTGGGCAGGTTACTCATAAGACGATTTCCGTGATAACGGTGACTAAAAGATGAAACGGCCGCGCATTAGACCAAAGCAGCGTACCGGGTTCCAGCGATGCCGGTCAGTTTCCCGGTGGAAAGTAATTCTCCGCTGAGGCCACGGCAGATCTTCAGTGTAGAAATAAAAAACGGGCGGCCATGGCCGCCCGTTTTACATCGATCATTGCACGGGAAAGATCTGTGATCAGTCTTCCCCACCACTCATGCCCAGCTCTTTGAGTTTGCGGGTCAGCGTGTTCCGCCCCCACCCCAGCAGCTCGGCGGCATCGCGCTTGCGCCCGGCAGTGTGCTTGAGAGCAATCTCGATCAGTGCGCGCTCAAAGGCGGGCACTGCCTCGCTGAGGATCTCCCGGCGGCCGGTGGCGAGCGCCTGGTCAGCCCACAAACGCAGGGCTTTCTGCCAGTCCTGCGGCGCATCGCTGGTGGCGCTCTGCTGGTGGAGTTCCGGGGGCAGGTCATCCACATGCACCTCACGGCCAGAAGCCATGACAGTAATCCAGCGGCAGGTATTCTCCAGCTGGCGCACGTTACCCGGCCAGTCGAGATTGGCGAGGTATTCTTCGGTCTCCTTGAGCAGGATTTTGGGCTCTACCCCCAGGTCTTTCGCCGCACTATTGAAGAAGTGGCGCACCAGGCGCGGGATGTCTTCCCGGCGATCTGAGAGACGGGGAATATGGATGCGGATGACATTGAGGCGGTGGAAAAGGTCTTCCCGGAACTTGTGTTCCTGCACCAGCTTTTCCAGGTTCTGGTGCGTGGCGGCGATGATGCGGACGTCCACTTTAACCGGCGTGTGCCCGCCCACCCGGTAAAATTCCCCGTCAGCCAGCACACGCAGCAGACGGGTTTGCGTCTCTGCCGGCATATCGCCAATTTCGTCGAGAAACAGGGTGCCGCCATTGGCCTGCTCAAAGCGTCCGGCGCGCTGGGCGCTGGCGCCGGTAAACGCACCTTTCTCATGGCCAAACAGCTCCGACTCCATCAGGTCTTTCGGGATGGCCGCCATGTTCAGCGCGATAAAAGGCTGGCTCTTGCGCGGGCTGTGATTGTGCAGCGCCTGCGCCACCAGCTCCTTACCGGTGCCCGATTCGCCATTGATCAACACCGTGATATTGGAATGGGACAGGCGGCCAATCGCGCGAAACACCTCCTGCATTGCCGGCGCTTCACCAATGATTTCTTTCGAGCTGGTGCCGTTATCAATCGTTACCGGCTCTTCGATTTGCTGCTCATTGGCATGTGCCAGCGCGCGTCGCGTTACCGCCACGGCTTCATCGACATCGAAAGGTTTCGGCAGGTATTCGAAGGCACCGCCCTGATAGGCGGCCACCGCACTATCGAGATCCGAGTGCGCGGTCATGATAATGATGGGCAGCGCGGGGCGCTCCGCCTGGAAGCGCTGCAATAACTTAAAGCCGTCGGATCCCGGCATGCGGATATCGCTGATGACTACATCCGGCTGTTCGCTGTAGAAGTCATCGAGGGCTCGGTCACCGTTTTCGTAGCAGGTGGTATCTATGCCCGCGCGGCTGAGTGCGCGTTCCAGTACCCAACGGATAGAGCGGTCGTCATCAATAATCCAAACGCGATTGTTCATAATAGTTTTCCGGTCTGCGTTCTTTTAATAAGTCTTTTATGGGCTGCTAGTCCGTCAACAGCGGCAAATAAATCTGGAACTCCGTCTGACCGGGCCGGCTTTCACATTTGATCAGCCCCCGGTGCTGATTGATGATGTGCTGGGAGATCGACAGCCCCAGCCCCGATCCCTCTGCGCGCCCGGAGATCATCGGGTAGAAGATCCGCTCGCGAATGTCTTCCGGTATCCCCGGGCCGTTGTCGACAATATCGATACGGCATACCAGCGGGCACTGACGCCGGCCGATGGTGAACTGGCGCTGTACCCGGGTGCGCACTGAAATGCTTCCCTCTGCGAGGCCGATACTCTCATCGATGGCCTGCATGGCATTGCGAGCGATGTTCAGTACCGCCTGTATCAGCTGCTCGCTGTCCGCGGGAATATCCGGGATCGACGGGTCGTAATCGCGCTGGATCTGCAGAGCGCCATCGCACTCGGCTTCGATCAGCTGCGCCACGCGCTCGGTAATCGCGTGTACATTTACCGGCCGCAATGCGAGAGGCTTGCGCGGTCCCAGCATGCGATCCACGAGGTTACGCAGGCGATCCGCTTCCTCAATGATGATCTGGGTATATTCCGCCAGGCCCTCGTCGGGATAGACACCCATCTCGAGATCTTTCAATTCCCTTTGCAGCAACTGTGCCGCTCCGCGTATTCCGCCGAGCGGATTCTTGACTTCGTGGGCCATCCCCCGCACCAGATTGCGGGTGGTTTCCTGGGCGGAGAGCAGGGCGTCTTCGCGGGCAATCCGCAGCAGGCGATCCATGGACTGCACCTCGAGCAACAGCAGGCCCAGCTCGGAGAGTGGGGTCACCGAATAGTCCACCGTGCACTCTTCGAGGTTGTGCAGGATCCACAGCGCCCGCCGCATGGTGTATTTCTGCCCGGTGGCCAGTGCACTGCGCAACGCCTGGTCGGCAGACAGGGACTCGCGCACCACGTCTGCCAGTGGCTGGCCCACGGCGCGTGCACTGGAGGCGGCCACCAGATCCTCGGCTGCGGAGTTCAGGTAGCAAATCGAAAGGTTTTCATCGAGTACCAGCACGGCCGAAGTGAGGTTATCCAGCAGTAGCCGTAACTGACGATCATTGAGCATGCGGTATTCCGGTTCTCTGTACGGTTCTGTTGCCTAATGGCAGTGCAAGAAGCAAACCAAAATGGCGCAGAAAGCGAAGGGCGGTGGCACTTGCGGGGCATGCCCAGCGAAGCGGTCAAACTAGCGCACCATTATGGTGCATAGGGCATTATTTAACCAGCTGCAATTTGCAACTGCCGACAGTCGATGTACAGAGCGGGAAGTCGCGGGGGATATTTGGTGCGCAACCGACAGCGTGGGCACGCACCAAACTGGGGATCAAACTGGAAGCGGATTAACGGCGTGGCTGGGGTCGCCCTGGCGGAACCACGCCCGGAGCCTGAGGCATCTGGGGCGCCTTGGGTGCCTGCTTGGCCGGGAAGTCCGGCACTTGCCCGCCCGGTCTTTTCACATGCACCTGGATCGGCTGGGATTCCGCCAGCGGCTCACCATTGACCCCGAGCAATACTGCCTGGATGGTGTGGGTACCCCGCTCCAGCGCGGAGATGTCGAGACTGGTGCCGCTGGAGGTGCCGGACCAGCGCTGGCCGTCGATCACCGCAAAGAACTCGTAACCGCCCCTGGGCACAGGATCCATCGCCACCTGCAACAGGATATACCGCTGCCCTGGCGGGATGGTGGCATCATTGGCGGGGCTGACAATGGCGAAATTAACCGGCCCCAGGTCATCATATCCGGCATCTTCGTCGGACTTGGGCGACAGTTTCCTTGTGGGCAAAGGGCGCGGCAGCGTAATCGGCTGCACGTTGGTAGGCCCAATCCTGACCTTCTCCGCCTTTTGACCCGGCGGCGGCGTATCGCTGAAGGTGACTTTTCCGTCGGGGCCTACCACCTTGTACACCGTGCTTCCCGCTGAGGTCACCGGTTTGACATCCTGCCCCTTCGCCGTGTCCGCCGCAGCCATCACAGGCACGGCCACAACCACCGCCAGAACAGAGCCCAGAAGGCGCTTCACATTGTTCTTCATGGTGCTTCTTTTCCCTGACTATTCAGTTAAAGGCTAGTGTACCCACATAAAAAAAACCCGCACCTGATGGCGCGGGTTTTTGCGGGCCCCTGCGCAAGGCGAGGGCCATAACTGCTGAAAAGTGATCAGCAGGAGTAGTACATTTCGAACTCGACCGGGTGAGTGGTCATGTTCACACGCTGTACTTCTTCACGCTTCAGGGCGATGAAGGCGTCGATGGCGTCATCAGTGAATACACCACCTTCGGTCAGGAAGGCACGATCCTGATCCAGTGCGTCCAGAGCCTGTTCCAGGCTGGAAGCAACGGTCGGGTACTCGGCCAGCTCTTCCGGCTCCAGATCGTACAGATCTTTGTCCGCCGGGTCGCCAGGGTGAATTTTGTTCTTCACGCCGTCGAGGCCTGCCATCAGCAGGGCAGCGAAGGCCAGGTAAGGGTTGGCGATCGGATCCGGGAAGCGGGTCTCGATACGCTTGCCTTTCGGGCTCGGCACGAACGGAATGCGGATAGACGCAGAGCGGTTGCGCGCGGAGTAGGCCAGGATTACCGGGGCTTCGAAGCCAGGTACCAGACGCTTGTAGGAGTTGGTGCCCGGGTTACAGATGGCGTTCAGGGCACGCGCGTGCTTGATGATACCGCCGATGTAGTACAGGGCAGTTTCAGACAGGCCAGCGTAAGCGTCACCAGCGAACTGGTTAACACCGTCCTTGCTGAAGGACTGGTGCACGTGCATACCAGAACCGTTGTCGCCTACCAGCGGCTTCGGCATGAAGGTCGCAGTCTTGCCGTAAGCGTGCGCTACGTTGTGCACCGCGTACTTCAGGATCTGAACTTCGTCCGCTTTCTTGGTCAGGGTGTTGGCGCCAACGCCGATTTCACACTGGCCAGCAGTACCCACTTCGTGGTGGTGCACTTCAATCTCCAGACCCATGGATTCCATCGCGGAACACATGGCCGCACGAATGTCGTGCAGGGAGTCGACCGGCGGAACCGGGAAGTAGCCGCCTTTCACGCCCGGGCGGTGACCCATGTTGCCTTCGGCGTAGCTGGCGCCAGAAGACCAGGCCGCTTCCTGGGAGTTGATCTTGTAGAAGGCGCCACCCATTTCGGCACCCCAGGTGATGTCGTCGAATACGAAGAACTCGGGCTCCGGACCCATCAGTACAGTGTCACCCAGACCGGTGGACTTCAGGTACTCTTCGGCGCGCAGTGCGATGGAGCGCGGGTCGCGCTCGTAACCCTGACCGGTGATCGGGTCAACGATGTTACAGCGAATGATGACGGTCGCTTCGTCGGTGAACGGATCCAGGAATGCGGTCTCGTCGTCCGGCATCAGGATCATGTCGGATTCGTTGATGCCCTTCCAGCCAGCGATGGAAGAACCATCGAACATCTTGCCTTCTTCGAAGAACTCGCTGCCAACTTCCTTAGACGGAATGGAAACGTGTTGTTCCTTACCTTTGGTATCGGTGAAGCGCAGGTCTACCCATTTTGCTTCGCTCTCTTTAATGAGCCCGAGCGTTTTCGCTGACATTGCAGTCCTCCAAGAATTAAAAGTTATGTGTCGCGCCAATTCGCTGTACTTGTGGCAACTGAATAAGCAAGGAGTGTGCCAAATTGGGGCAAGGCCGCCAAAACAGCCGCTCGCCGACGCAGAGCCGATAAATCAATAGCCGAAGGGGCAGCTTAATCTCAAAATTGACGCGACCACAAGCAAACATGCACCAAAATGAAACCCATGCCCGCCGCAAAGCACCATATTGGTGCGACAAGCAAAATCCCCCCGGCGAGTTTATAATTCGCCACCTTTTACAGGGTCTGCGGCTCCCAGCCTATAACTGGGCCATGGCGCCCCGCAGCCCCGGCAACTTCACTCGCGGTATTCGGCACACTCCCTATGCACTTTGTCGTCAAGTTTTTCCCAGAGATCACTATCAAGAGCAACCCGGTGCGCAAGCGCATGTCGCGCCAGCTCGCAGACAACCTGCGCAAGCTGCTGCGCCAGCTGGATGACCGCATTCAGGTGCGCAAGGACTGGGAAAAGATTGACGTGATCGCACCAGACGCCGTATCCCACCTATCGGATCGCATCGAAGAAGTGCTGTCGCACACTCCCGGTATTGCCAACTTCGCCCGGGTGCAGCAGTTCCCGCTGGGTGACCTCGACGATATCTACCAGAAGACCCTGGCCGCCTGGGGCGACAAGCTCGCCGGCAAAACCTTCTGTGTGCGCGCCAAGCGCACCGGTAAACACGACTTCCAGTCGCTGGACGTGGAGCAATACGTCGGCGGCGGCCTGAACCAGAATACCGAAGCCGCGGGCGTAAAGCTGAAAAACCCCGATATCACGGTGAAGCTGGAAATCCGCCACGACAAGCTGAACATCATCGAGCAGCTGCACCAGGGTCTCGGCGGCTTCCCGCTCGGCACCCAGGATCCGGTCCTGTCACTGGTCTCCGGTGGCTTCGACTCCACCGTCGCCAGCTACCTGACAATCAAGCGCGGCATCCGTACCCACTACCTGTTTTTCAACCTCGGTGGCCGCCAGCACGAGCTCGGCGTAAAAGAGGTGGCCTTCTACCTGTGGGAAAAATACGCCGCGTCGCACCGGGTGCGTTTCGTCACGGTACCGTTTGACGAAGTGGTGGCGGAAATCCTCGAGAATGTCGACGACTCCTACATGGGGGTTACCCTCAAGCGCATGATGCTGCGCGCCGCCTCCGTGATCGCCAAGGAGCTTGAAGTGGACGCCGTGGTTACCGGTGAAGCCATTGCCCAGGTATCCAGCCAGACACTGAAGAACCTTGCCGTCATCGACAGTGTCACCGATACCCTGGTATTGCGCCCGCTGATCGCCTCCGACAAAACCGACATCATTCGCACCGCCCGGGAAATCGGTACTGAAGAATTTGCCGCAAACATGCCGGAGTACTGCGGTGTGATTTCAGTAAAACCCACCACCCGCGCGAAGATGGAAAAAGTGCTGCACGAGGAAACCCGCTTCGATTTCAGCGTGCTCGATCGCGCTGTCAGCAACCGCGTGATGCAGAATATCGACGAAGTCATGCAGGATCTGCGCGAAGATGCACCGCCGGTAGAGATTGTCACTGCACCGGGCAGCGCCACCGTGATCGACATCCGCCACCCCACAGAAGAAGAGGTAAACCCGCTGGAACTCGACGGTACCGAAGTGGAAACCATTCCCTTCTACCGCCTGAGCACTGCATTCCACAAGCTGGATAAGGACAAGCACTACCTGCTGTACTGCGACCGCGGGGTGATGAGCCAGCTGCACGCGTCACATCTGTTGGATGAAGGTTACCGCAACGTCGGTGTGTACCGGCCGGAGAAACCGAAGCACTGATTTTTTGCTGTCCCGGGGTCCGCACACGGCCCCGGGCTCTAGCCTTCATCCTCGCGGCTCATCCCACCCGGCGCTCCACACACCCGCGAGTCCAACCTGACACGCCTGCGTAATATGAAATCAGCACAACGCGCGCCGACGAGCCCTGCATCACTTCGGCAGGCTTGACTTGCTCCTGCCGGCCTCCACCCGCCTTCCCGCCTTAAATTGGAATACCGCAACACAAAGATTCGCTCTGGAATCGCGGACTGCCATTCCTATAGAATCCAAAATCGAGAAAAATAATTCCAAAGGGAACAGGATGACCAAGCTGTATCTGGGGATAGATCTGGGCACCACCAACTCGGCGGCGGCGATTTTCGATGGTGAACAGGTTGCGGTGGTACCCAACAAACGCGGGCAGGAAAACACACCCTCTATCGTGCGCATCACCGGCGACACTGTCATGGTCGGCGACCGCGCCCGCAAGTTCCTGGACAGCGACGCGGCAAATACCCACCGGGAATTCAAACGCCTCATGGGTACCGGAAATCGCACCGCCCCGGACAGCCACGGCAAGCAGTGGTCTCCAGAACAGCTTTCCGCCGAAGTACTGAAGGCACTGCTTGATGATACCGAGGCCGCTGCGGGCGTGCGCCCGAGCCAGGCCGTCATTACCGTACCCGCGCTATTTGAACTCCCCCAGAGCAAGGCAACCTCAGAGGCCGCACATCTCGCCGGCCTGCAAAATGTCGAGCTGCTGCCCGAGCCGGTAGCCTCCGCGTTTGCCGCCGGTTGGACTGAAGACGCCGTCGGCCAATCCTGGCTGGTGTTTGACCTCGGCGGCGGCACCTTCGATGCGTCGCTGGTGGAAGCGAGGGATGGCCTATTGCGAGTGATCGGCCACGACGGTGACAACTTTCTCGGCGGCCGCGACATTGATCGCCTGCTCGCGGAGTGGGCCGTGCGCCAACTCGAGGTTGCGCATCAAATCCACATCCCGCTGAACAGCCCCGCGCACAAAGCGCTGACCGCAAAGTTATACAGCGAGGTCGAACAGGCCAAAATCCGTCTCTCGACCCAGTCTTCGACCACGGTGGAAATTGACCTGGAGCTGGACGGCCGGGAGATCGTCGACGAACTGCCGCTGACCCGTGCGGAATTGGAACTGCTGTGCGAGCCGATCCTCAACCGCGCACTGGAAATCTGCCGGCGCCTGCTGGCAGAACACGGCATGGAACACGGCGGTCTGGATCGCACAGTACTTGTGGGTGGGCCGGCCAATATGCCGGTAATCCGCGACCGCATTACCGCAGAGCTGGCACCACTGGCGGCCGCCGACCGCAATCCCATGACGCTGGTGGCCGAAGGCGCAGCGCTGTACGCAGTGTCGATTGGCCTCGGCAGCGAACAGGAACGCGCCGACCCGCAGACCGCCAGCGGCTGCAAATTCTGGCTGCAGTACCCGAATGTCTGCTCAGAACTGGATCCCACGGTGATGGGGCGGCTGGTCAGCGCCGGTGGCAGCACACCTTCCCATATCCAGTTTGTTCGCGACGGCTGGGAGGGTGAAAAAATTGCCCTGAACCAGGAAAATACGTTCCTGACCTCCGTCAGCATTCAGCCCACCAGGGCCACGCAGTTTGAACTGCGCTGCTTCGACACCCAGGGCCAGCGGGTACCCGCGCATCCGGAAAAAATTTCCATCATGCATGGGCTAACCCTTTCCGACCCGCCGCTGTCGCGCTCCATCGGCGTGGCGCTCGCCAATGGCTATGTCAAAACCTTTCTCGAGCGCGGCACGCCACTGCCGGCGCGACGTACGTTTACCCAATCCACGATCGATACATTGATGCCCGGCACGCAGGCGGAACTCAATATCCCCATCGTTCAGGGCGAGCGCGCCAAAGCCCGCTACTGCCGGCGGGTGGGCAATCTGGTTATCCGGGCCAAAGACCTGAAAAAGCCGCTGTACGCGGGCACTAAGGTAGAAATCTCCCTGGAGGTGGATCGCGGCGGCAACATGCAGTCCCAGGCTTCAGTGCCGGACCAGAACCTGCTCATATCCGGCGTTGCCGAGCTCATCATCCCGAGTGCCGATCCACATGCCATGCGCGCCATGTGGCAGTCACTGCAGCAGCGGGTCGCCGTATTACAGCAGGATGCATTCCGCGAGCGCAGTGAAAGCATGGTGCGGCTCCTGGAACGCCAGCAGCAACAGCTGGGCGAAATCGGCACCCAGCTGGCCGGCGCAATGGAAGACGAAGATAGCCGGCAACGGCTATACCGCAACCTGCTGGAAGTCGAAGCCGAGGTAGAGGAGCTCACCCAGCGCGGACAAATCAACGAGCTGCGCGACCAGTGCGAAACCGAGTACCTGAATGCGCAATACTGCGTCGTACAGTGGGGCAGCGAAACGGACAAGCAGTTACTCGCCAACCTCGAGAAGAAAATGGCCACTGCACTGGAAGCGGGGCGCGTGACCGAGCTGGAGAGAATCATTGAACAACTGGAGCGGATCAACCAGGCCGCCTACCGCAAGAGCCCGGATTTCTGGTCTGAGCAATTCCATCACGCCGCATCGCGTGTGCACGAAGCGCGGGATATGAAGCGGGCCAAACGGCTTGTTGACCAGGGGCACAGCCTGCTTGAGCAGGGAAAAGCAGAGCAGCTCAGGGGCATTACGCAGTCGCTGTGGGCACTGCTTCCAGATGTGGTTCTCGCGGCCGAGGATACCCATGATTCCGGCGTTTTCTAAAAATCCGGTGCTCTCCGCCTGGCCATTCTGGGTATTGGAACTTACGCCATCCGCAAGCCTGAATGACGTAAACCGCGCAGCGCGCGAGCTGACCGGGAAGCTGGCCTTGCAAATGGCCGGGGCCGGCGAATTCACCACGCCCGCAGGCGCATTCGAACGGGACGAGTTTCTCATCCGGGAAGCTCAGGCAGTATTGATTGATCCTGAGCGAAGGCTGTTGGCGGAATTCTGGTATGTGCCTCCGACATTACCCGGCGAGGAACAGGAAAAACCGCAAGTCACAGCCGCACAGTGGCGCGCGTATTTCGGGGTGGCCTGATGCACATTTTATTCATCCTGTTCTGGGTTCTGTTCTTTGCGTTAAGGGCCTACAACAACAGCGGACATCATGGCCGCAAGGTCGCCTCTCCGGTTCGGCTACTCGTTGTCCTTATCTGGGCCGCAGCAATCATCGCGTACTTCGTTTTTGCGCCCTACGACAGCCCTGCCAGCGTCGCCCTGCTGATCGCCGGGATACTCCTGCTGTTCCCGTCAATCTGGATACGCGTTCCCATCGCCGCCGGCTGGGTCATTCCGAGCTATTACTTCAGTTTTTTCATATTGAAAGTCAATGGGCATGCGGTACGCGCAGGTGCGGCATTCAATGGCTACCGGGCACTTCTCAGGAAACGCCGGATTTCACCCGAGGCGCGACAGAAAACCCTCGCCTGGCTGCGCAAAAAGATTGATCGTAAAAAAGGCAGAATCACCAGTGGTGATATGTTGCTCCATGCGGCACTGAATACAGACAGTGCACCCGACGAACTCGAGCAGCAACTGGAAATCCTGTTTTTCCTGCGCAAGGAATGCGTTCCCCTGCCGATGATTCGTTTTTGTTTCGCGCGCATCCTGGCCCAGGCACTGGGCGAACAGGACTGGAAAAAAGTGGCGGCACTAAGTAACAAATGGCGGAGCAAATGGCGTCTGCCGCTGGCCTCGCTGATTGAGCTCTGTTACCACCGGCGCATGAAGACAAGGTCGGTCGACCCATTCAGCTATTTCTTTTTGTGGCTGGAATGTGGCTGCCCACGCTGGTTGTCACAGCTTCCGTTCGACCAGGCGACTGAAGATAGCAGCGCGGCCGCGGAAGATCCTGCCAACTTGAAACTGGCGCTCGTAGAGGCCGCACTTGCAGGTAAGCCGCTCGATACCGACCGCCTGCACGCGCAAGAATGGCTGACACAAGATAAGGTCGCCACCTGGAAAGCGCGTGCGCAGACATTGCACTGCCGCAACCCGGACGCGGCCATCGCCGCCATCGAGCAGTCAGTGACCGATGCGTCCGGCAACAGCATGGCAGCACCAGTACCCGGCGAGGACGCGTTAACCCGACTTCGCTATCACGCGCGCTCCATCCATCGCCGGCAAGCCTCCAAGCAGCTGCAGGCGGGATCCATAGAGTTTCAGGAGTGGCTGAATTTTGTTTCCGTCTATGGGCAGCTGGCCCACGACGACAATGACCGCTACGAGGCCTATTCGCTGGTTGAGGGCGTAGTGTGGAACTGGATGGCCGACCTCTGGAATATCAAGAAAGAGCGTCACCTGGCGTTCATGATGTGCGGCTACATGAACCCGCACGCTCAGGAATTCGGTTCCGAGGCCGGCCGGGTATACAAGCAGGTGCTGAACGGCGAACTGGGATGAAACGTCGACGGGGGGCTGGCTGTGCCCGTGGGGTCATACAGCATCGCGCTCATTTTGCGGTAAAAGCGGTACACAGCATCCTCGTTATGGCCTAGCATGCTCTTCCGACCCGCGGCGCGTTTTCGCCGCGAAAACACAAAAGTTCGAAGGAATCACGATGTTCAGCCACGTAATGCTCGGCGCAAACGATATTCAGGAATCCAAAACCTTTTACGATGCCATCCTGGGCGTCCTCGGCTACAAGCCCGGTGTCATTGATGAAAAGGGTCGCTGCTTCTACTTCACCGACGGCGGCGTGTTCGCACTCACTAAACCCATCGACGGAAATCCGGCTTCCTGCGGTAACGGCAGCACCATCGGGTTTACCGTCGCCAGCCCTGAGCAGGGCGACGAATGGCACGCGGCAGGCGTAGCCAATGGCGGCACCAGCTGCGAAGACGCGCCCGGTACCCGCGAGGGTTCCGGCATGAAGCTCTATCTTGCCTACCTGCGTGACCCCTCCGGCAACAAAATCTGTGCACTGCACCGCCTGCCGTCCTGATATACGCGGTGGCACGCCATTAAAAAACCCGGCACTCGCCGGGTTTTTTAATGATCGCAGTGCGCGCTGAGCCAGATATTGGTTTGACGCAGCAGATGCGCCGTGGCGCAGATACAAAAAAGCCCGGCATCCATGCCGGGCTTTTCTGGGGGGTATCGGCGGCGAGCCGCCGTTGGGCTTTCCCGATCCAGAGGAAATCTTTATCGCGTGTCAGCTCGCGGATTGCTCCTCGCTCATACACGCCTTTTTATCTTCGTCATCTTTGCCTTCTTCGCACTGCTCAGCTTCATAGTAAAACTGAAAGCGCCACTCCTGGTTCGGCCAGGATTGTTCCGAGGGCACAAACTGCCAGTTTTTCATCGCAGCCAGAATCGGGGCTGCAAACACCTGCACCTCTTCATTGGTTTTTTCTTTCAGGACAACGCTGGAGACACTGCCATCCCGCTCAACGTTGAACGAAAAAAACAATGCACCTTCGACCTTGTCCTTGAGTGCTTTTTCGATTTTTTTGTTGTCGGAAAAATCCGGGCGCTCGTAGTACCAGAACGACAGGCCCTTCTCGCGAAACTCCTGCTGCTTCTGCTGGCGATAGCCGTTGCGCTCGGCATTGCGGCATTCACTGAAGCTGTCAAAACCGGAGCAGTCCGGGCGCTGCCAGTCCAGGCTGAATGCCTGGCTGGCCACCAGCAGGGAAACGGCTGCGAACAGTTGCTTAACCACGTTTCACCCCCTCGTAGTATTTGTATTCGAGACCGTGGGCACCTTCCGGTACACAGTCATTGGCCGGCGCATCGGTGGGCTTGCCATCGCCGATGTGACGGTTAAAGAAGTCGATCATGCGGCAGTAGATTTCTTGCTGGCTGTCCTTCTCGCGCGCACCGTGGAACGCCCGCGGTGCAACCAGGGTTTCCAGCGCGTGATCCTGCTTCTCCAGCGCATCGCGCATGGCCCAGTAGTGTTCGATGGGTACGCGTACGTCACGGGCGCCCTGCACCAGGAATACCGGTGCCTTGATGCGCTCGGCGTTGCGCGCCGGGGAGCGCTGGCGGTGCACTTCCGGATCGGTACCGGTGGCTTCCGCCAGGTACTTGCGGCCGGCCTTGCGCAGGCGGATATCACCGTGGGTACTGAAGATCTCCATGTCGTACACACCGACGTAACCGATACCACACTGGTACAGGTCTGGTTCTTTGGTGACGCCCTGCATGGCGGCGTAGCCGCCGTAGGAAGCACCGTAGATACAGATACGGTCTGCGTCAGCAATACCGGACTGAATCGCCCAGTGGGTGGCGTCAGTCAGGTCGTCCTGCATTTCCATGCCCCAGTGACCGTACCAGTCGAACAGGAAATCGCGGCCGTAGCCACCGGAACCGCGGTAATTCACATGCATCACCGCGTAGCCGGCGTTGGCAAAGATAATGCGCTCCTTGTTGTAGCCCCAGTAGTCACGCGGGCCATGCGGGCCGCCGTGCGGCAGGATGATCAGCGGCAGGTTCTTGGCTTCCTTGTTCACCGGCAGGGTGAGGTAACCGTTGATTTCCAGGCCGTCACGGGCATTGAAACGCACCGGGTGGGTAGCCGGAATCTTGGCCGGGTCGATCCAGTCCGCCTGGTTGGCGAGGAACTTCAGCGCGCCGTCAAACTGGTTGTACACGTAGTATTTGCCCGGCGCACGGTCGTCACCCACGTGCACCACCCACTCATTGCCGTCGCTGGTACGGTTGAGGATCTGAATGTGCTTGTTGGGGAAGGTTCCCTGCAGGCGCTTGTGTGTCTTGGCATAGTGGTTATCTTCGTCGATGTACACAACAACCGGGTAGTCGTAGTTGACCAGTGCACCCCAGGGGTTGCCGTCGTCATCGTTGAAGATGCGGTCGTAGTCCACTTTCGGGTGACGGTAAACCAGCTTCTTCTCACCGGTTTTCACGTTGTAGCGGTACAGACCTTTGGTGGGTGCCTCGATCGTATCGGTGTACCACATCCAGTCTTCGTCTTTGGTCCAGCCCATAGGCTCGAAGAAACCGTCCTTATTGTGGAATACGGTTTCGTCCCAATCGCCGCCGGCATTTTTGGTGGCAACAACGGTCGCATCAAAGTCGTCCGGAAGCTTGCCTACCCAGTGGGTGATTTCACCGTTCTTGTCCATCACCGGGCGACCCATACGGATCGGGGAACGGGCGATACGGGTAGTCTTGCCAGTGTAGATATTCAGCTTGTAAATATATTTCAGCGGGAAGTTCAAACTGCTGCCGGACGGGTACACCTCGATGCGGTAGTGCTTGTCATCGATCTTGCCGGCCAGTACCGCGCCTTCACCGCCACCGTAATCGCTGGTGCCGGTGTACACGATTTCCTTGCGCGAGCCATCGACGTTCATGCCGGCAATCTGCGAAGTGCTCGCGTCTTCCGCGACCGCAGATTTCATGGTGAAGCTGAACAGTACGCGCTCTTTGTTGGCCCAGCGGATATCACTGACACCAACGTCGCCAGACATCTGCAGGGTGGATTTAATTTCCATGGTACGACGGTCGATGATCAGGCCATCGGTCATGCCATCTTCGCGCATACGGCCAGCGGCGAAATATTTGCCGTCCGGGGAAATACGGATATTGGTGTAGGCCACCGGGCGGAACAGGTCTTCAAACGGAACCGGCATTTCGCCCAGGCTGGCAAACGGCTTGTCAGCCTTTTCTTTCGCGACTGCCGGCGCCGGCAGCGCGCTCATCGCCGCAATCGCACCGGTAACCACCGCGGCGCCAAGCATTGATAAAACTTTCATTATTCAACTCCTGTGGCCGGCGCCCGACAGATAATCATCAAGCACCGGCCGACACATCAACAGGAAATCAGTTACTCAGGAAGTAGCTGAACGACAGGTTTACACTGCGGCCGAACGGCTGCTGCAGGTAGCTCCAGTAGTAGGGCCAGCGGTTGCTGTAGTCGTTGTTGGGCATTTCGTCGGTCAGGTTTCTGATCGCCACGCCCACGTTCAGACGTGCATTCGCGGTGTAGTTGGCAGACAGGTTGGCGGTGTAGTAGGGATCCATCCGCTCAGTGCCCACAAAGTTTTTCACACTGCCCTGGCGCTGGATAAACAGCGACGCACCCACTGAGCGGAAACCGGTCAGCGGATTGCTCCAGCTCAGAGTCAGGTTGCTGTTGTTGGCCGGAGTGGATTGGCCGCGCAGGCCGTTGCGCATTTCGATCGGCTCATCGCCCGCGAACTGCAGCCACTCGTAAGACAGAATGTTCACGTACTTGAGCTGGGCATTGAAGTTACCGAAGCGTGCGGAATCCCATTGGCCCGCCAGGGTTACGTCCACACCTTCCATGTCGGTGTATTCGTGGTTCTGCGGCTCGATGATGACGCGTTCTACCCGACCGGAAGCATCGCGGATCACGCGATCATTCACGTTCTGACAGAAGGCGCTGCCGCTGGCGAATACACCGGTGGCACACTGCCATTCCTGGCGCATCAGGCCGGGAGCACTCTCGGTAACCACCAGGTCTTCCAGGCGTACGTTGTACCAGTCAACGGCCAGGCTGATGTCGTTGGTCGGGGTAAATACCAAACCGAAACCAAGATCCTTACCTTTTTCTTCTTCCAGGTCCTGGCGGCCGCGGCGGGTGGAAACCACGTTGTATACCGCACAGTCATCGGTGTTCTCATCGGCGTAACAGTTGTTGCCGAGCAGATCCGCAACCACGGTAAAACCGGTGGACTCACCGTAAATGTTGAACATGTCCGGGGCGCGGAAAGTCTGCGCCACGCTGCCGCGGAACTTCAGCATGTCCATCGGGCTGTACAGGAACTTCAGCGAGGAGGTGTTGCGGCCGCCAATCGCCGTCGAGTCATCGTAGCGATCCATACGGGTAGCGAAGGTCAGTTCCAGGTCTTCCACAACCGGGATCAGGAACTCGGCACCAATCGCCATGCGATCGCGGCTGCCACCGGCTTCAATCGCGCCCACGTTCAACCAGCCGTTCCCGTCGAGGTTCAGGGAGCGCTCGTCCGGGTTGATGTGGCTGGACTGGGTGGCCCAATCGCCGACCAGTGCCACGGTCACCGGGTTGTACAGGAAGCCGAAGTCGCTCAGCTCACCAACGGCTTTCAGGCTGATGCTGTCCGCGCTGGAGCCCGCATAAGTGGTGGCGTAGCCCATCAGCTCATCGAAATCACCGGAGGCATCGCGGAATACGTTGTCCACCAGCTGGTTGTCGAAGAAGCTGTTATTGACCACGTACACGTTGGGGGCCAGCTCCTGGCTGTACTGGGCGCCGTCCAGGATCCATTCGCGCAGCTTGTCTTCACGGATGGCACCGTACTTCTGCACCATGTTGTAACGGGCTTTGGAGTAACCGATGTCCCAGTTCCAGGTGGTATCGCCGAGCACAACTTCACCTTCCAGACCCATCATCAGGGTCCACATTTCCTGGTCGTAGCCGGAAGTGGTGTAGCCCAGGTCGTGCACGAAAGAGCGCGCAACATTCACCGCGCGGGTGCCATCGGCGCTGATGATGGTGCCGGACCAGTTGGCGGCTGGCGCCGAGCTGGATACTTCCTGCTTGGTGCCGAGGAAGGTCATGAAACCGGTGATGGTGTCAGAGAACTGGTAGCGGCCGTCGATAAAGGTCGAGGTGCGGTCCATGTCCGGGATCATCGCGATACCACCGGAGGCATCGAAATTACATACGGTTTTTCCATCTTCACCGTAGGTCTCGGTGGTGACCATGCCGGCGGCTTCACAGTCGTAACCCATCGGCGAAACCGGACCCGGAGTGCCCGCGTTCAGGTCAGTCAGGGTTACACCAACACCGGTGGTGAGGTAGGCGCGGTCCTTGAGGAAGTCGACTTCGTCGGCGTAGACCGCATCGGAAGTGCGCTGTTCCAGGCTGAAGGTTACCGAGCCTTTGTCAAACACCTTACCAGTAATGAACGAGGTGTTTTTGTTGAGGCCGTAGCCTTCTTCATACATGCCCACGTCGCCGGTGACGATGGTCTGTTCCATGTCGCGCTTGGTGATCACGTTGATCACACCACCGACTGCATCGGAACCGTAAATCGCGGACGCACTGCCGTTCAGGACTTCCACGCGGGACATGGCGGTGCCGGGAATAGTGCCCAGGTCGGCACCGTTCTGCTCACCACCGAACGGCATCGGGTAGTCGGCAATACGGCGGCCGTTGACCAGCACCAGGGTACGGCCGGAGCCCATGCCACGCAGGTTGGCCTCAGAGGCACCCACGGTAAAGCCGGACAGGAGGTTGCCGGCTTCGCCTTCGCGGTAGCCGGTATTGGCCGCCAGCGAGTCGATTACGTCGGCAACGGTGTTGAGGCCGCGGGCCTTCATGTCTTCTTCGCCGATCACAGTCATGGGATCGGGGCCATCGAAGGTATTACGCGGGATCAGGGAGCCGGTCACCACGACGTTTTCAATCGCTTCGCTCTCGCGGGTTACCAGGCCTTTGACCGCTTTTTTGGTCTGCTTGGTTTGCTGTTCTTCTTTGCTGGATTCCGCTTTCTGTTCAACATTTTCCTGTGCAGCCAGAGGCATGGAAACGGCCGCACCCAGAACCATCGCAACGCACAGCGAGAGTCTATTTTTTTCAAACATTGTTTTTACAAACATAGTCAATTCCCGTGGGCAAACGCCCATCTGAAATTTTTAAATTTCTTGAGCAGGGGGCGCGCTGCGCCCCCGTGGATCATGAGTTACAGGCTACGCGAAACGCCCACATGGCCGCTGATGCCATTGTTGTCCGTGTCGCCGCCGTGTACGCCGAGGCCGCTCTTGAAGGTCCACAGCTTGTATTTGCCGTCGACACCGAAGTCGAGCTTGAAGCCGCTGCCGGACACATCACTGGTGAACACCACACCGTTGGAGTGCAGGTTGTGGATATCGTTGGTGATATGGTCGACCACGCTGACGGTGGCATACGGCATCGCGAAGCCTTCGTTTACGGAGAAGGACTTGCGCAGGTTCAGGCCGAGGCGCGCGCGCTTGCTGTTACCGAGGTCGTAGGCGTAATCGAAGGCACCGTCAGAAGAGGTGAACGCATCGATTTCCTGCTTGACGTCATCCCACTGCGCAAACGGAGTCAGCGCAATGCCGGACTCGGACAGGTAGGTCCAACCCGCTTCCAGGCTGAAACCATGGGCCTGGCCGGAGGTGGAGGCCATGGAATCGTGGGCGCGAACATTCGCATCGAAATCCACTACCTGGTACATGGCGTTCGCGTAGAAATCGCTCATGCTCCAGCTACCGGTGATCGCGTAGGTCTTGGTGTCCAGCTTGGCGTTGGAGGACTGCGCCAGCTGGCTGCCGTCGGCGGTACCCAGACCAACCATCGGGCTCACAGACAGCCAGTGGTCACCCAGCTTGGTGGAATAGGTGGCACCGGCTACGTGCCCACCCAGGGACTGGGTAAAGCTCAGGCTCTGGCCAGCCACATCACCCTGGCTTTCCATATCGCTGTTGGTGCTGAACATGCTCGACCATGCGTGCAGGCCTTCGCTGCGGGCGGTTTCGCTGCCGTTTGCCGCGCGCTCGCCGTCGAAGAACGCCGAGGAAGAACGCAGCCAGAAGCTTTCCGCCAGGTGGGAAACAGAGCTCGCCGCCGCACCCAGGTCAGACAGGCCAGCGGTGTAGTCGATCACCCAGTTGCCATTGCCATCAGCGCGCAGTTCGGCGCTCAGGATGGTGTCGGCGAAGTCGCCGCCGACACCGGCCAGGTCTACGGAATCCACATCCCATACGCCGTTGACGTTCAGCACCGGGCCAGTGGTTTGGGCACCCTTGCCCTGATCCACCGCATTCATCGCGATACGCAGATTGGACTTCCGGGTATTGCCTTCGGAGTCGATGGTTTCGTCAGCCGTGAGGTTGCCGTTAACCACAATGCGGTCGCTGCCCATGGAGCCAACATCCAGCAGGAACAGGCCATTGTTGCTCTGCACTGCATTGAAACGCACATCACCATTGATGGTGAGGGTGTCACCGGCGTTGCCGTCCACACTGGAGATGGTTACGTAGCTGCCGCCGGATGAGTAGTTCTGCATCTCACCGTCAGCACCCAGGTCGATGCTGCTGTCGCCGGAGAACACGATATCGCCGAACACGTTGCGGAAGGTATTTTTACCTTCGCCCATGTCGATGAAGTCATTGTTGAGGCGGATAACGCCCGCGCCCACCAGGTAGCCGTCGGCATCGGTGCGCACACCGTTGTAGAAGAAGTCGTCGCCACCGCCCATTACCACGGAGCCTTCGATCAGGCCGCGGTTGACGATATTGGCTGCGTAGTTCTGGGTGGAACGGATCGCCAGGCTGCCTTCGCCACTGGCGATGATGGAACCCTGGTTCACAACAGTACCGGCACGCACAAACTCTTCGCCGGTGTTAGCGTCGATCGCATTCACGATCGCGGAAGACAGCTGTACAGCCACGGAGTCGTCGCCAACGGAAACGCTGCCAGTGTTGATTATCTGCGCCAGAGTACCGAAGGCCTGCATGCCCACGGACTCATCACCCACTTTCACCGTACCGGCGTTGGTCGCGGTGGCGTAGGTAGCGCCGTAATTGAAGTTGGTGGTATAGGCCTGGATACCGGTGGAACGGTCACCGGTTACGATCATGCCGTCGTTCTGCACGATACCCTGGGACTGTCCACGTGCCACCAGGCCTGCGGAGTCGTCACCCACCATCACGCTGCCGGTGTCGGACTGCACACTGCGCGCGAAGAAGGCTTCAGCGAACATGCCCGCCACTTCGTTGCCACCGGTAATGTCACCGGTGTTCAGCAGGGTCGCGGTCAAACCGCCCTCGGTGAGGGTGCGCATACCCGCGGCCACCTCAACATACGAATAGTTTTGCATCGGGCCACTGCCAATGCTGATGCTGCCGCTGTTGTAGCCCAGCGCCATATAACCGTTCACACCCATACCGGTGGAGTAGTCGCCGGTGCTGATAATGCCGGTGTTGATCGCCGCTGCGGTGTAGTTGTGCGCAAATTCCTCGCTCAGGAAGGCGCCGGTCGTGAATACGTTGGAAGAAACCATGCCAAAGGCGCGGTCACCGGTGGTCACATTGCCGCTGTTGTGCGCCAGTGCGTAAGCATCGTTACCACCGCCAACCACAGACGCCATGCCGGTGGAGTTAGCACCGTGACTGTATTCGCGGTACTCGATTGCATCGGCATCCAGCAGACTGCCGTTGCCTACGGTGATATTGCCTTCGTTGAACACAGAGCTGGAACCGTGCCAGCTTTCGGAACGGACACCATTGGCAACATCACCGGCGAACACATCGCCGCGGTTGACCACGTAGTGATTCGCCAGGCCTTCGATACCGAAGTTGCTGACGTTGATCGCGCTGGACTTGCTGCTGACCGCGCCATAAGTTGACGGCGCCATGCCGTGCATGCCGTTGCCGACGGAAATGGTACCCTGGTTTTCCACCACCACGTCGCCGTATTTCGCCGAGACATCGATGCCGCGGGACATATCCGACAGGGCGATATCACCGGTATTCAGGATGCTGGTGGTGGTCAGCTCGATGCTGTCATCGATCTCGATCTTGGTGTACTCGTACACCTCATCGATGGTGATTTCACCGGCCAGGTAGGCCTCCATATCCGCCTGGGCACGGGCGTAATTACTGGCGTTGACCTTGTCCACGGTCGCCTGGCCGTACTGGGTCCACTTGTTGGCGCTGCCAGTGCGATTCGAGCCCAGCGCGGAAGCATTGATACCAAAGCTGGTAGTGGCGAAGGCTTCCAGCGCACCGTTTTCGTTGTAGCTGACCAGGTGGCTGGTGTCCGCACCGGCGATGGAACCGGAGTTCACAATAATCACGTCGCCATTTTCGAAGCCGCCAAACGCTTCCGCGGTGGCTTCGTCAATGGCGGCACCGGTCTGCTCGACGCTGTCCATACTGAACGGCGAGGCCTGCACCTGAATCGCCGCGCTGCCCGCACCGCTCAGGTAAATATTGCCCTGGTTGTCGATCACGGTCTCGCCGACACCGCGGGTAGCAATGCCTGTGCCCAGCGCGCCGGCTTCGATATCGCCGGTGTTCAGGATGGTCTTGGCACCGTGACCAACGGCGCTGATACCCGCGGCACGGTAGGTACCGGACAGGTCGATGGTGCCTGTGTTGGCGATGGCGATATCACCGCGGTCGTCGAAGTAGCCGGTGGCGTTCCACTGCACAACGTCCGCGTAGTGCTTGGTGACTTCTTCGGAGTAGTAACCGGTGGGGAAACCTACGCCGCTCAGAATCGGCGCCTCATGGGTGTAGTAAACGCCGTTTTCGTTGTGGTCGATGATATTGTCTTCGCGATCACTGAGACCGTAGGCCACATTCAGCTCGTTGGCTTCTCCCTCTTCCACGGTGAAGTAGGGCTTGGCCGGGCAGCCGAAGAACGGGTTACAGCTGGCAACTTCCACCTTGTCCTTGGTGGCACTCAGGCCCGCGGAGGTGGAGGCATAGATGCCGGCACCGCCAATACCTTCGGCCACTTCGATATCACCGGAATTGACGATGGTAATGCCGGCACCGGAGGGGTTTTTCGCGTGAATGGCGATACCGGCCTCACCCACGGAGATGCTACCGCTATTGGCGATTTCGATAACGCTGTCGGTACCGTCAACGATTTTCGAGCCAACGGTGTATTCGCGGTAGAAGTGGGTATAGCTGGGACCAGTAAAACCGCTGAACGGGCTGAAACGGCCGGCCTTGTACTCCACCGCGTAGGCAGTGCCGCTGTCCTGGGAGTTGTAGGTATAGGTAATGCCGGAGTCGATGGCCTGCACCGCGCTGGATGCACTGATGCCATAGGAGGCGTTGCCGGTGGCGATGTCGCCGCTGTTGCTGATGACAATGTCACCGCTCTCGGTAAACGCAGTAATGCCCTTGGAAATATCGCCCGCGGTGATGCTACCGGCGTTCTCAATGGCGATATTGCCGGTGGTGCTGCTGGCATTGATGCCGCCGGCAAAAATGGTGGCGGTGTGCGCATTGGCAGGATCGACGAAGATGGTGTCCTCACCGTTCCACACACTGATGTCGGCAACGCCATCGCCATCCACATCGATTTTGTTGAGGACACCGAAGGGATTTTTACCGGACGCTACAATTTCATCGTAGGAGCTGCTGTGCTTTTCGGTGAACGCGGAGTAATAGGTAACGGACTGACCGCTGCCGACACTGATATCACCGGTGTTGGTAATAGAAATACTGCCGGCTTCGGTTTCCGCGTTGACCAGCGCACTGACACCACCCTCGAAGGTGCCTTCCTCGGCAACCAGGAAGGTGATCTTGTCTTCAGGGCCATTTTTGCTCAACTTGCCATAGTCGGCGCTGTCGGGATTCACACCCAAGTAGCTAGAGAGCTCATCCGCAGCGACCTTGATCGGGTTGCCATCGGCGTCGGTGAACAGGATGCGCTCGCCAGTGGGGTTGCCATCTTCGTCCAGCGGCGCCTTGCCGTTTTCATCCAGCTTCATGTAGCTGTCGAAGAAGTGACCACCATCGTTGGAGTTGGCGCTGCCAACACGGATACCCATGTCGTAATAGGTACGCTCGACACCGTCCGGAACCTCGATACCGGCGTCGCCTTCGCGGGCGATATCACCATGGCTCTCGATCACGATGGAGCCGGTCGCCGCGGTATCTGCAACCGCTGCGGTGACCGAGGAAATAGAAATACCCGCTGCGGTGCTGCCTTCGGCAACCACGACACTCAGGTCGCCGGGCACGATGGTCTCAACCCCTGCATTCACAACGGTCGCATCGACCACATCAAAGTTGATGGACTCATCGAAGTTACCCGCACAGGCAACAGAATCACCAGCAACCGGTGAGCCGAGCTGACCGGGCGCGCAGCTGATTTCAGCCGCAGCAGCATAGCCTGGTGCACCAACGGCAATTGCCGTCGCGGCGGCGGAAGTGAATAGAGCCTTACGAACCGCTGATGTCAGCTGGCTCGGGGTTCCGGGAAAGCCATTTATTGTTACGGCCATAGGTACTTCTCCCCAGAGATTGGATTATTCGCACTCGAGTAAATTTTTTATGAGAGTGTCCGAGGCGGGCATAAAAACATGGCCGCTATCCAGTGGCCCAAGGCTTTCAAGTAACAGTTTGTCAGCAGAGTCAGCACGTGCTGGAATTCATAGCAAGTGCGAACAGAGTTCTATGGGAGAGGAAAAAATAGGGAAAAACGCACAAAACACCTGACTTTGCGGTCTTACTTTCCAGAAAAGCAAAATAATTCGGAAATCCCGGTCGCAACCGAAATTTTCTCTGGCAGAAACCTTTTTGTAACAGTTTGTATGGATTTGTATACGTGCAGTGGAGCAGCCCGTTACGCTGTGATACAAGATGCTCAAAATTAAGTCAGACTCAGGACGCCCCAAGCTGCATGATGCATAGAGTTACGCTGATATCCCTGCTGTTTTTATTCTGCTCCCTGGGTGTAAGGGCGGCAGAAGTACAGGTGCCCGAGTGGAAAGTCAGCATCGCTAGCGGCTATGGCATTTTAGAAAATCCGATTAGCGGAAAGCAGGATGGCGAGACTTATTTCCTGCCGTCCTTCTCCTATTATGGAAAGCGCTTCTTCATTTCCGACCTTACAGTCGGCTACACCCTGCTGGAAGAAGAACGCTTTTACATCGATGTGATCGCGCGCCCGAACGAAGACGGTATTTTTTATAAGTTGGGGGATTCCACAGCCATCACCACCGGCTCTATTTCCTCCTACTTGGTGCACAACAGCCCTGCTGCACCCAGCGTGGATGACCTGGAAAGAAAGGTATCCGTGGTTGCGGGCCCGAGCGTCACGCTCGTCTCCGATTTCGCGGATGTGTCCTTTTCCTGGCTCCACGATATCTCGCAAGTGCACTACGGCAGCGAGAGCCACATCAGCATCGACAAGCAGTACCCCCTGTTCGGCGGCGTATTGGGGTTTGGCATTGGTGCAGTGAAGAAAGATGCGGATCTGGTGAATTACTATTACCACTTCTCCGAATCGGAAGCGCAGGCGTTTTACCTGCGCTACCTGAGATCCAACCCGGTCGATGATGTCACCGATCGCTACGCCCGCCTGCAGTTTTCCTACCCGCTGAGCAAGCGGCTGGAACTGCGACTGGCGGCGCGCTACAGCTATTTTGATCTCGACGGTCGACACGAGCAGTTTATCGAAGACCCGGAAACCCTGAGCTGGTTTGCCGGCGTGCAATACACAGTTGGAAGCGGGCGATGAAACGGCGCATCCTGCTATTTTTAAGCGCCTGCCTGCCGATGGCAGGGAGTACCGCGGGGCTGCAGCTGACCCCGAGTTTATGTGCAGTCAGCGATGAAGATGCCACCTGCCACATATCGGTGACGGTGGATTTCGACGCGGATGATAACGGGCGCTACTGCCTATCTATAAAAGGTAAAGGATTGATTCGCTGTTTTTGGGGCGAAACCGATAGGGATATCCAGGTCTATGTCGACAGCGACGAGGATATCCAATTTATGGTGACCAGAAGCGAGAGTGGCGAGCCTGTTGCCGCGGCCACACTGAAAATTGCCCAGTACCAACCCAAACGGCATCGCCGCCGTTACGGCTGGGGGCTGTTGTGAATACCGCGATCGATACCTGGGCCAGGCAAAACACCGCAGGCTACCGCATTTTACTGCTCGAAGACGACGAACAGCTGGCGGCACTGATTACCCGCTTCCTGTCTGAGCGGCACTGCGATGTGACCTACGCGGCCAACGGCAGTGAATTCATGAAGGCGATTCACCACCGTCACTACGATCTCATCATCGCCGACGTGGTGTTGCCTGACGCCAGTGGTTTCCAGTTGCTGGAACAGTTCCGCACCCAGATCAGCTGCCCGCTTATTTTCCTCAGCGCGCTCAGCTCGGTAAACGACCAGGTCAGCGGCCTGAAACTGGGCGCCAGCGATTACCTGGTGAAGCCGGTGGATCCCGAATTGCTGTGGGCGAAGATCGAGGCCAACCTGCGCGGCACACGCAATACCGCGCCGTCCACCTCCGACATCACTTTCGGCCCGCTCAGCGTTGACCTGGTGAGCCGGGATGCCCGCGTGAATGGCGTGCCGCTGCTGCTGACCACCAATGAATTCGACCTGCTGCAGATATTTGCCGAGCAGCCTGCGCGCCTGCTCAGCCGCGAGTATCTGTTCCGCCGGGTCATCGGGCGCGAGTTCGACGGCCTGGATCGCGTGATCGACATGCGCGTGAGCCGCTTGCGCAAAAAGCTGGACGCCATCCCCGGTGGTGTCGCCATCCAGTCCATTCGCGGGCGAGGCTACTCGCTGAATACGACGAGCCGCGGGAACCGCTGATGCGCTGGCAGATGCTGCGCCTCGTCAGTGTTCTGGCGCTGGCGCTGATCGTGGTGTACTCATCGGTTGCTGCGCTGTACAACCTCTACTCCGCCGCCCCCCACGAATACACCATCAGCGCCGCGCAGCTGGCCGAAGCACTTGAGCGCGGCGATTCGCCCATCGCCCAGAGCTACCCGCACAACGCGATCCATTTTCCACAGGAGCTGCAAGAGCGCCTGGATGCCGGTGAAGTCGTGGGCCTGGAATCCGGCGAGGGCGAAATCCGGTTTTATCACCGCAACGGGCACGTGATTCTCGAAATCGGCCCATTCCCGCACCAGCCGGCAGAGAGCGTGACCCAGTGGCGGCTGCTGTTTATCGGCGCCATGCTGGTGATGCTGGCACTGCTGACCTGGCCGATGTTCCGCGACCTCAACCGCCTGCAGAACCAGGCGATTCGCTTCAGCAAGAAACCGTTCAATATGCCGGAGCAGTTCAGCCGGCGCTCCACCATTTACCCGCTGGCGGAAACCTTCCGCCGCATGGCAAACATCATCACCGGCTATTTCCAGATGAACCAGGATCTCGCGCGCACCATCGCCCACGAAATCCGCATGCCTCTGGCCCGCATCAAGTTCCAGCAGGCACTGGCCAGCAGTGACCCGGAAAGCGCCGAGGTCATCGGCCGGGCGACGCGCGATATCGAGCAGATGGTGGAGAAGTATTTGAGTTTCGCCCGGGTGGAAATCAACGAGCAATTGATCTCGCGAAAGCCAGTCGCACTGGAACATTTTTTCGCCGAGCTGGGATCCACCCTGGAAGTCCAGTGCCCGGATCTGGAGATCGGCTACTACTTTCCCGATGGCGAGGCCTGGCTGGAACCGGATGCACTGACGATTGCGGTACAGAACCTGGTGGTCAATGCCAGTAAATACGCCCGCGACCGCGTGGATGTGCGCTTCGCTTTCGACGGCAGTTTCTGCTCACTCGCCGTGGAAGATAACGGCCCCGGCCTCGGTGGCGACGCCCTCGAACTCACCGATGCATTCACCCGCTCTGCCACCGACGACCAGGGCTACGGCCTTGGCCTGTATATCGTCAAGAAGGTGATGATGTGGCACGAGGGCGAGCTGCGCCTGGATCACTCCCCCAATCTCGGTGGCACCCGCGCCATACTGCGCTGGCCGAACAAGCGCTAGGCCGGCGCCGCTGCCGCTTGCGGTTCCCGACACAAACCGCGGGCAAAAAAATGGGGGCTGTTGCCCCCAAAACGATCAAGTCCAATCTATTCAGTTAACCGGCAGTTTTTGCACCGGTGCCGGTGGCGTCTTCGAAGGTCACCATGGTCAGGTTTTCCTTGCTCTGCTGGCCGATCCCCATCGGGCAGCGCACCCCGGGCAATACGGTGAGGTCAAACAGTTCGCTGACCGGGCCGTCGAGGCGGATCCAGTGCTCCACATTGCCGTTCGTGAGGTTGATGAACTGCACCCCGCACCACGCCTCGGAGTCCTTGTCTGCCAGATTCTGATCCAGCTCCAGACCCTCAAAGCGCTCGTAGCGAGGCTTGGAGAGGCCGACGATGGCGTAGTCGCCGTAGATGGCGAGGCCGCGCATAAACCCGGGGCAGAAGGTGTGCGGGACAAAACGCTTGTTTTCGAAATCCACGTAGCCCAGGTAGCCGGTGCCGCTGTTCAGCACCCACAGTTTGCCGCCGACCCAACGGGGGGAGTGCGGCATGGACAGGCCTTCGCACACGATCTCATTGGTTTCCACATCGATGACAATGCCACCATTGCTGCGGCGCTCGCGCCAGCCGTCGATGGTGTCGGACTTGCACACCGCGGTGACATACTTGGGCTTGCCATCCACCATCGCCAGGCCATTCAGGTGACAGCGGTCTTCCGGCACGATCTTGCTGATAAATTCCGGCTTCCAGATCACGCGGAAGCTGTGGGTCAGGCTCGGCTCGGCCAGGCAGTTGTACTTGGTATTTACGAATACAATCTTGCCGTCTTTCTGGATGCCCAGCTCGTGGATATCCACCTCACCGGTAAACTGTGCGTTGCGCGGCACATAGCAGGCATCGAAGATCTTGTTTGCGACCTGCCCCGGCTGCAGTACGTTCTCAAAACGCCACACCTGATACAGGCCGCCCATGTAGATGCGCTTGCGGTTGCCCACAATGCCCATGGCGCGCTGGAAAATACGCTCGTGGAACGACAGCTTGCCACCGGGCTCAGCACCGACCATGTACACACGGCCCGACTGGTAAGAAGTAAATGCAATCGACAACTGGTTCTGATGCATCCACGCGGCCAGACCTGCGGAACAGGATTTGCGTACCGGCTCGGGTTTCGCCTTTTGCGGCTCACCGGCGGTGGGTTCGGTCACCTTGTCGGTGCTGCCGTCCTGGGATTCACTCGCGGCGACGGGCTTGGCTTCTGTGGCCAGCTCTTTCTCATCGCGCGGGTTTTGCTCAGTTACTTCATTGCTCATATGGGTACCACTAGCTTGCCCCGAGGCGTACTAATGCGCTCCGGAGTCATTATTCTCGTCACCAGACAATACTGGCCATGTTGCACTGTAACGTGGGACGCGTGCCGCGCGAGGCCCGCATCTGTAACAGTTTGTTTCCACAACCAAGCCTGGCGGACAAGGCAGCACGCCATTGCTCAACCGCACCAACATAAAGAAACTGGTTGCGAATGACGGAAAGGTCAGAGCCAGGTTTCACGCGCCAATCCCGAGCCACGGCACGGAAGCTCCAAATTGGCTTATTTTTATTCAATTCCCGCTCGCAGTTGTCACGCATCGCCACTATAATCGCCGCCTTTGGCCGCCGGGCAGGCCTTTTGGGCCCCAAGCTCCCGCCCCGCTTAACTCTGCGTGACGCCACGCTTACCCCAGAGGTAGACCCCTGTGATAGACAATTTGCGCAATATTGCGATCATCGCCCACGTTGACCATGGCAAGACCACCCTGGTCGACAAGCTCCTGCAGCAGTCCGGCACCCTGGACCGCCGCAGTGCCGATTCCGAGCGGGTGATGGACTCTAACGATCAGGAAAAAGAGCGCGGCATCACCATCCTGGCCAAGAACACGGCTATCCGCTGGAACGACTACCGCATCAATATCGTCGACACCCCCGGGCACGCCGACTTCGGCGGCGAAGTAGAGCGCGTACTGTCCATGGTGGACTCGGTGCTGCTGCTAGTGGACGCGGTGGACGGCCCCATGCCCCAGACCCGTTTCGTGACCCAGAAGGCGTTCGAGCAGGGCCTGAACCCGATCGTGGTGATCAACAAGATCGACCGCCCGGGCGCGCGCCCGGACTGGGTAATGGACCAGGTATTCGACCTGTTCGACAGCCTCGGCGCCACCGACGAGCAGCTGGACTTCCCGGTGATCTACGCCTCCGCCCTGAACGGTATCGCCGGCCTCGACGACACCGATATGGCGGAAGACATGACCCCGCTGTTCCAGATGATCGTCGACAAGGTACAGCCGCCGAAAGTTGACCTGGACGGCCCCTTCCAGATGCAGGTTTCTGCCCTGGACTACAACAGCTACGTGGGCGTAATTGGCGTTGGCCGCATTACCCGCGGCACCCTGAAGCCCAACCAGCAGGTGGTGATCCTCGACCGCGAAGGCAACAAGCGCAAAGCCAAGATCCTGCAGGTCATGGGTTACCTGGGCCTCGAGCGCGTGGAAGTTGAGCAGGCCAGCGCCGGCGACATCGTGTGTATCACCGGTGTGGGCGAGCTCAACATCTCCGAAACCCTGTGCAACCCGGAACACCCGGAAGCACTGCCGCCGCTGACCGTGGACGAACCCACCGTGAGCATGACCTTCCAGGTAAACGACTCCCCGTTCGCGGGCCAGGACGGCAAGTACGTCACCAGCCGCAACATCAAGGAGCGCCTGGATCAGGAGCTGATCCACAACGTGGCGCTGCGCGTAGAGCAGGGCGACTCCCCGGACAAGTTCAAGGTCTCCGGCCGCGGTGAACTGCACCTGTCCGTACTGATCGAGAGCATGCGTCGCGAAGGCTTCGAGCTGGGTGTATCCCGCCCGGAAGTGGTACAGCGCATCATCGACGGCGAAGTACAGGAGCCCTACGAGCAGGTAGTGATCGACGTTGAAGACCAGCACCAGGGTTCCATCATGGAAGAACTGGGCCTGCGCAAAGCGGACCTGACCAATATGGAACCGGACGGTAAGGGCCGCGTGCGCCTGACCTTCATCGTGCCGTCCCGCGGCATGATCGGTTTCCGCAACCAGTTCCTGACCCTGACCAGCGGCTCCGGCATCATGACCAGCATCTTCGACCACTACGGCCCGGTTAAGCAGGGCGATGTGGCCAAGCGCATCAACGGCGTGCTGGTTTCCATGGTGAAGGGCAAGACCCTGGCCTACGCGCTGTACGCGCTGCAGGATCGCGGCCGCCTGTTCCTGGGCCACGGTGAAGACATCTACGAAGGCCAGGTTGTGGGCATCCACTCGCGCAACAACGACCTGGTGGTGAACCCGACCAAGGCCAAGCAGCTGACCAACATCCGCGCTGCCGGTACCGACGAGGCACTGACCCTGACCCCGCCGATCCGCCACACCCTGGAGCAGGCACTGGAGTTCATCGAAGACGACGAACTGGTGGAAGTGACCCCGAACCACATCCGCATTCGCAAAAAAATCCTGCAGGAAAATATGCGTAAGCGCGCGAAGAACTGATTCTTCGGAAAATAAAAAACGGGCCTTAGGGCCCGTTTTTTATTGGTATTGCTCGCTACTCAACAATAAGAGCAATTCCTCCGCCTTTACGGTTTCCGTGAATCAAAAGCGCACCTCCAATCCGAGGGCGGTACTATTTGCGGTGTAGAAGCCATCCTCGTAACCTTCATCAATTGAAGGGGAATACGCGTAGCCGCTGTGTTGCAGATTGATATTCAGGTTTGATGTTACGTCTACGCCAATTCCTATACCGAAATAGACTCCACCACCACTATCCTTACCTGAATCACCATAGCTGTAGTATGCGTCGTACCACGCATCGTACTCCTCATACGCGAAGCTATACCGTTCCTCGTAGCCCATGTAACCGATGCGGGTTAGTGCAAACCAGCGGCTTTCCGCACCAAACTGGAATCGTGCGTTGGCTCCTGCATAGACGTAAGAGGTATTCAGAATTGAACGCGCCGAATACTGATAATCATAAGACGAGTAAGTATAGGCATCTTTCAATTTGCCCAGCTTGCCCCCACCCACTTCAAATCCGACCTGCACAATCCGGCCAGCTTGCCAGCGATAGCCCAGGCCCAACGCCTGGATATCGGTGTTGTCGTCGGTAAAATCCGTATCCGACAAATTAATGCGACCGCTCTGACCGCCAATAAAAAATCCCCCCTTTGCGTGAGCAGCTGGAACAGCGACCAACATCGAGCACGCTATCAGAAAAACGCCAATTGAATAGCGCATGTAATTTTCCCCTTCAAGATTATTGTTGTGCGTAGTACTTCCGGCGACGGGCATCAGGGGTTTGGACAACCAATCCTGTTATCACGCTACCTAAAAACACTAAACTGCTGAGACGGCAACCGGCCATACTCCGGACGGAGGTTAATGACATTACCTCTGCTTGTAAATTCATCAGCCCGCGAGCCCTATCGGAACCCAAGCAGTGCCTTCTTTCAGCAACCGATTTTGCGATTGGGCTGTTCGACTTCCTACCCGCCTAACAGTGAGAAGTAAAACCAGTGTTCGTACATTTGCAAGACCAAATGAAAAAGCGCCCCGAAGGGCGCTTTTTTTAACCTCAAAAGCAGCGCAATGTTTTAGAACTCATAACTCGCTTTCAGGTAATAAAAACCGCCGCCAATACCGTAGGGCGAAGTTTCGTAGTACTGGCCACCCAGTACATTGTCTGCCTCGCCGACGATGGAGCCGTCGATCTTGCCGCCGCGCTCATCAAACAGATTCGACGCACCGGCGGTCAGGGCAATCGCTTCTGCGGCCTGGTAGGAAACCTCCATATCCACTGTGAACTCGGGATTAAGTTCCTCACCAAACCAGTCCGCGTGCACCCCTACGTACTCACCGTAGAAATTGGTGCGAACGAATGCGCTGAGCTTGTCCCAGTTCTGCGCCACGGTGAAGGAAGCGCGATGCTCCGGCAGGCCGCGCTCCAGACGAACCGCCTTACAGATTTCCCCCTGGTTATTCACAAAGGCACCACCACAGGTGGCATCGCCGCCATTGACCTCGGTCTGGGTCCAGTTGTAGGCCAGGCTGAAATCGGTAGCGCCGCCGAACAGCTCTGCACCGTAGGTGGCGACCACATCCACACCAGTGGTTTCAGTATCGAAATCGTTGGCGAAGTAGTTGATCTGTCCGATCAGTTCCGGATTGGGCACGCCGGCAAGCGCCATGGCTGAGCGCTGGGCATCGGTGGGCGTGGCGTTATCGGTCAGCGCAATGCGGTCTTCTACTTCGATGTAATAGGCATCGATAGTGACGTCGAGAGCACCGGCGGACATGACCAGGCCGGTAGCGAAGTTAACCGACTCCTCGGGGGTCAATTCCGCTTCGCCCAGCTTGGGTGCCGGCAGGGTTTGCGCCTGGGTCAGCTGGCCGCCCACGATGGAGGTCTGGGTGTTGACCACGGAGGCCTGCCCCAGGGTCGGTGCGCGGAAACCGGTGCTGTGGGAACCGCGCCACGCGATGTTGTCGGTCAACTGCCAGTTGAACACCAGCTTGTAGTTGGCGGTATCGCCGAATGAATCGAAGTCTTCGTAGCGCACGGCGCCGCCCAGCAGCAGGTCGTCGGTCACCTGCTGCTCAACGTCAGCATAGAGCGCGTAGTTGCGGCGTTCAGCGGTGCCTGCAGAATCAATCGAGAAACCGGCGAAACCGTGTGAGCCGATATTGAAGCCCTGTTCCGCCAGCGGCCCTACCTGCCAGGACATACCTTCACCAGCGATGATCTGGAAAGACTCTTCACGCCATTCGGCACCCATGGCCAGACTCAGGGTATCGAACTGCTTCTGCACATCGACGTTCAGTGTTTTTTCCAGCTGGATGTAGGCACCGGTGTCAAAGTCGCGCTTGCTGTCCGGACCAAACGACGGGTTGATCGTGTTATTAAGACCAAAATCTGCCTCGTTACGGCCAACGGAGGCGCTCAGGTCATAATTCCAGCCCTGCATGAAGCCATCGGTCAGCTCGCCGCGACGACCTGCGGTGATGGAAGTATCGGTAATGTCGCCGATAAAGCGCGGGGTGTAACCGCCGGGGATCATCTTGTTGAACACGAAGCAGTTATCGTCCGCGCTCAATCCCGAAGCCACCATATCGGAGCCATCCGCCAGCGGGGTTGTGCGGTAGGCATCGCAGCTTGCCGCATTGCCATCCAGCGCGCCGACCAGTCGAATCCCATCACCGTCCGTATATACGCCTTCACGGCCATTCGGGTTGCGGTAATAGAATCCACCGTCAACCATGCGGTTGGAGTAGTTACCGAACGCATAGATTTCGCTGCCGTCTTTCAGGTCGATGCCGAAATTGGCAAACAGGGTGAGGTCGTCTTCGATCTCGGGCGAGCCCCAGACCTGGGCCGGTACCGGCACAGAAGTATTGCCGGCATCAATCATCGCCTGTGCATCGGGGCGCTGAACCGAGCGCGAGGTGGCGTCGGCATTTTTCATCTGAAAACTTAAATTCAGGAAACCTGAATCGGTCATGGCCATGCCATAGTTGCCCGCCACCACGGTGGTCTGGCCGTCACCTTCAAAAAACTCGCCGGTTTTTAGCTCCAGCGCACCGCCCTCGGCGTCGTCTTTCAACACGAAGTTCATGACCCCGGCAATGGCGTCCGAACCGTACTGGGCCGCGGCGCCATCGCGCAGCACTTCGACCTGTTTGAGGGCGATGCTGGGAATTACGGAGATATCCGGGCCCTGGGCGCCGTCGTTCAGGCCACCGCCCTGGAAGGCAATGACAGACGCGCGATGGCGGCGCTTGCCGTTCAGCAGAATCAGGGTTGAATCCGAGGACAGGCCGCGCATGTTGACCGGACGGATCATTGAGGCGGCATCACTAATCGGTTGGTCGTGTACGTTAAAGGATGGAACAGAGCCCTTCAACAAATCGAGCATATCGCTGCTGCCGGTTTTGGCCAGGTCATTGGCATTGAGTACATCCACCGGCACGGGGGATTCTGTTACGGAACGGGGTTTGGTTCTGGAACCCACTGTAACCACTTCTTCAATCACTTGCTGGCTCTCGTCGCTGGTCTGCGCAAAAGCCGGAGTCCCCAGGCTGCCCGCCAGTGCGACCAGTGACAGCGAAGTAACTAGGTGTTGGACCTTCATGGTATCTCTCCAATTAGCGTTTATTTTTTTGTGGAGCAAAAATCGTCATCTAGATAGGATTGCGCGAAGTTATCGCGATGAACGCAAAAGGATGAAACAAGATTCCCGGCGAACAAACTGATTGGAATACAATCCACTTGCAAAGTCTACCGGCAAACTAAGCGCCAATTTTTATAAAAAAATCAGTAGCTCCATGAAATACAGCAAAGTCATAGGCAAAAATACGTGGCGATATTCCCGAGAAATCAATGAATAAAATGCCATAGGATGCTTACGTGACTGACGATGCGGTCGCGATAAAAATATTACATTTCTCGAAAAGAGCTGACGTTCGCCGTCGCTCAGAAAAGATGGTATCCCTGTATAGTTACCCGTAGGCTATTTCCATATTCTCGATAAATATTCCGCAGTAACCGATACACTGGCGCAGAAAAAATTAATGCATTGGAAATAAAAAAAGGGCCATCCGGCCCTTTTTTATTTTTCGTTCTTACCCATTTCAGGCCACTGGCGGAGCCGTCGCCACAAAAATGGAATCTTCCCCGGCAATTTCCAGCAGGCGCTGCAGCTTTGGATGCGATGCAATGGAAAAACGTTTGCGGAACTGTCCCCAGGCCACACCGACCGCTACGCGGTAGTCGGCATCGCCAAACTGACCGGGTGCAGGAAGTGGCGCAGCATCCAGTTCCTTGAGAACCTGCTCAATACGCTGTTGCTGGCGCTGGGTATACAGGTTTGCGTCGATATCGACTCCGCTGCGCTGCAGCAGGAACAGGTTGATCGCGGCATCGAGCAGGGTATTGGCAAGGCAGTAGCGATCGAACTCCTTCGCATCAATAATGAACTGCTGGCCAGATTTTTCGCGCACGTATTTCAAAATTGACGTGGAGTCATTCAGCTGCAGCGCACCATCTTGCAGATAGGGCACCCGCAGCGTCGGCGTTCCCGGATCTTTACTGGTGTGGATATCCAGCTCGACCATTTCCCAGTCGAGCCCGGATTGCATCAGCGCAATACGGCAATGGCGCACGAAAGGAGAAGTAAAACTGCCAAAAAGTTTCATGTTTCGATCATTCCTTGTTTTTAATTCGATGGTGTCGATGAAAGACTTTGGATCAAGCCGAGCAACCGCTTCTTCAGCAAGCGCGGGGAAATTAAATCAGCCCGGCTCGAGTGAACACTTCGATCGCCGGTGCCAGCTCCCTTTCATATTTTTTCCAGCGCGCCACCGCGCTGCGATATACCGGCTGGCGCACCTGCGCGGCACTCGCGGTACTCACCGCGCCTTCTGCTGTGGAAAAATCCCGGCAACGGTCGTCCCACGGCAAATCGCAGAACGCCAGTAATCGCCGACTCTCCGTTTCCGGGCTTTCAGTAAAGCGCTCGTAACTCACTTCATGTATACGGTGCGGGTAAAGCTGCTTCCAGTGTTCCATCAGCTGGTGGAACTGCACAATATAGCGCGCTGTATCTTGCAGGTCATAATTGTAGTGGTAGTAGGCAAACTGAAACGAAAACAGCTGGCGGTAGTTACTGAGGCAGGTATCCAGCGGGTGGCGATCCAGCAGTACAAAGCAGGCACCGGGCAGGCACTGTGCGATCAGCCCAACGTAGAAAAAATTCATCGGCAGCTTGTCCACAAACCGCGGTGCCGAACTGCCCGCCGCCTGCAGGCGGTCGGCGACGCTGGCGAGATAGGCCTGGCCAATGGCCTGCCTGTCGGCCTCTGCCAGGCCACCCAGCACGCTGGCATCGAGCACAGCATTTGAGGCGCTGCGGGACGCGCGTTTCGCTGCCAGGGGGAAATCCTGCAATTCCCCCAGCGAATAGACCTGTGGGTGGCTGTGCAGAACCCGCTCGATCAGGGTGGTTCCGGAGCGGGGCATACCGAGCACGAATATGGCCTGGTTGCCGCCGGCATCCGGGACTGTATCCGGCGCACGGGAAAATGTCGCACGCACCCCGTCAAACAGGGCCTGGTCACGGGAAAAGTCGTAGCGGATTTTCTCCCTGTATGCGTGCTTGGCCGTAGCGAGTGCCTGGAATGCACCGTGGAAATCCCCTGCGCGTTCAAGCTCGCGCGCCACGGCGTGCGCCAGATACAGTTGTTCCTCAGGGGCAAAGTGCCGGGACTGGCGAATTTTCTGCAGCTGCGGCAAACGCCGGCTCTCGCGGCGGTTTTTTTCCAGTTCCGAGAGCGCCCAGTGGGCACGGGCGAAATCCGGGCGCAGCCGGATGGCAGTTTCGTAGGCGGTACAGGCAGCCTCAAGGTTGCCGAGAAACTGCTCCGCGCTGCCCAGATTGAACTGGAACTGCGGATTCTGCGGCTGGTTCGCCACGGCGAGGCGGAAGGCCTGGGCGGCTTTCTGGTGCTCACCGACCTTGCTGTAGATCACCCCGAAGGTGTCCAGGAGTAGCGCAGAGGATGGCGAACACTGCATGCCGCGATCAGCGGTGCGGCGCGCCGCGGCGATCTGGTGCAGCTGAACCTGGCAGCGAGCCTGCTGTGACAGGTATTCAGCGTTGGCCGAATCAAGCCGCACGGCGCGCTCCACCAGCGCCAGCGCGCGGCGAACCTTTCCGCCAGCGGCACTGGCAATACTGGCAAAGAACCAGCCATCCGCCACTTCCGGGGCAACCTGCTGCAATTGCGCCGCAAGCTGGGCAAGATCGGCAAACGCACCGCGGTTGAGTGCGCTCACTGCACGCCGGTGCAGGTCTGCCGTTTGGGGGGTATCTGGCGTTTGCATAAGGTGAAAATACAAAAGCCGGCCCGGGTTATCCAGACCGGCTTTTGTTTGCTGGGCGCTACCAATTAAAAACGGTAGGTCACCCGGGCGCCAATGGTGCGCGGCGTTCCTACATACTGCGCGTAGGAGCGCAGGTTGAAGTCGCCATACAGGGTACCGGGGCCATCAGTCTCACTCTGCAGTACATCCGCGCGACGACTGGTGCGGGTGCCGGTGACGTAGTACTTGTTCCACAGGTTGTCGACATAGGCCTGCACCAGCCAGTTATCCTGCTCGAGGCTGGCGGAGATATGGTGGATCGCGTAGCCGGGGATGGCCTCGCCACCGCGATCGCCGGCGATGCGCTCTCCGGTTTCCTCGTCGATGGCATACAGTGGATCTTCCGGCCCGCCGATGATGTTGTATACATCGCTGGCAAACACCAGGCCGTAGTTCAGCAGCAGATCCCGGCCCAGCAGCTGGGTGCTGTAATTCAGGTTCAGGGAGCCCTGATGTTCAGCGTGTCCCGGCAGGCGCGCGCCTTTTTCGGCGGTGTAATCTCCGACCAGGCCCGGGGCATCATCACTCAGTGCCGCGTTGGTGTAGGCGTAGCTGAAATTCAGGTCCAGGTTGTCGCGGATCATCCACTGCCCCTGCAGTTCCAGACCGCGGCTGAATGCGGTGCTGCCATTGGCCAGAATCGGCAGGTTGCCGAACTCGGTGGTGCTGGACAGCTGCAGGGCGCTCCAGTCGATGTAGAACAGTGCTGCAGTCAGGGAAACACTCTCACCGGCCAGGCCCTTGTAGCCGATCTCGTAATTGTCGATCAGATCCGGCTGGTACACGAGCTCGTGCGACTGGGCGCACAGCTTCTGCCCGTCATCTTCTCCGGCCAACTGCGCCGGGCTGCACTCCGGTACCGAGTTCACACCACCGATGCGGTAACCCTGGGAATAGGTGAAATACACCATGCCGTCATCGCTGATGTCCCAGGAGGTGTTGAGCTTGAACAGGTCACCGTCGTCGCTGCCCCTGTTGCGGCGGAGATCGACATTGATCGCGTCCTGCGGGGCGCCGTCCCATACCGTCTCCAGCAGCGGCAGGCCAAAGCCGCCGGTGATGTCGGTCTCGTATTCATAGGCGCGATAGCCGGCAGTGACCGACCAGCGGTCGGTGATCTGGTAGCTCACTTCGCCGTACAGTGCGGATTCCTTGCTGAGGCGGTCGGTGAGCTCGATGTACTCCAGGCCGTCCGGGCGCAGCTGAATGCCATCAAAGTTGTCCACCGCGAACTGGTCGAAGCCCGGCACGAACTCCATGCTGACAAAGTCCCGCTGCTTCTCGGTAGTAAAGTAACCGGCCACCCACGACAGCGGCCCGTCGCTCTGGGATACCAGCCGAAGTTCAAAGGTTTCGGTTTCCTCGCTGGCTTCCTCGCGGGTATAGGCGGAGAAGCTGGGGAATTCCTCGTAGCCGTACTCAAAGCCCAACAGCAGGTCGGTCTGGTCGCGCTGGCCCAGCTCGTCGTATTCGGACTCGCCGTAGGTAGCAGTGGCTTCAGCAAACCCCAGATCCGCACTCAGTTCCAGGCTGGTGAGCTTGTTGGTGAAGTGATTGGGTTCCTCCACCCGCGCGGCAGACTCGTAGCGCCCGGTGCCAAACGCGAGCTGGTTATTCAGCTGGCGCCCCTCGGCCTTGGTGTCCTGCTGGTAGTGCCACAGATTGGCTTCCAGCCAGTCGTTCGGGGCCCAGCGCAGGTTGGCACGGCCGGACAGCATTTCAGCGCCGCTGGCGTCTTTTACACGGCGCAGATTGGCGGCAACGTCCTGCGGGTTGGAGAAGTCCGGCTGCGGGTTCGATACGCCGGGCTCGCGCACCACATAGCTGTAGTCGATGAAGCCCGGATCCCTGACCTGATCCAGGTTCACGCGCAGCGCCAGTGTGTCGCTGAAGCCCAGGTTCAGGGTGCTGCCGTATTCCTGCCCGAAGCTGTCGCTTTCGGCATTGCGGCTGGCGTTGCCGCGCACTTCTGCGGTGTATTCACCGAACTCCGCCTTGCGCGGGATATAGCGAATAGCGCCACCGAGGGTGCCCTGGCCGTACAGGGTACCCTGCGGGCCGATCAGCACTTCCACGCGCTCCAGATCCACCGGGTTCAGATCCACGGTCAACGGGGTTTCACCCAGATAGATGGCGACGGCACTGCTGTCGAAGCCCGGGCCGAGGCCGCCGGTATTGAGGCCGCGCACCACGATATCCGGTGAGTTATTGCGCGGACCGCGATCCACCACGGTCAGGCCCGGGGTGTAGTAGGCCAGCTTGGCCACGTCGTTCAGGCGCAAGTCTTCAATCTTGCCGCCATCGACCGCGGAGATATTGATCGGGGTATCCATCACGCTCTCGGCACGACGGCTGGCAGTCACCACGACTTCTTCGAATACCGGCTTGCTCTGGCTTTCTTCTGACTGCTGCGCGATCGCTTTGGCGGCGGTCATGAGTGGCAGCGCGGTACACGAAATTGCGAGCGCCAGGCACTTTTTGTTAAACCGGCGCAAGTCCCCAAAATTTTGGCTCATCATGTTCATATTTTGAATTGGACACATAAAACAGAAGATATCCGCAGAATATCACTTGAAAGCTGCAGAAAATGCGGTTGTTGAATTTTGTGCCAATCCTGTTTTTGCTGTCCCTGATTAACCAGACCAACAACAGGAAGAGACTTTGGGGTCACCCGTATTTTTACCGGGGAGGCTGGAAAAATTCGCCGGTTTTTCCAGCACCGGTCGCCGCCCGCAACGCCACGCAAGGGCCAGCAGCGGTGGGTAAGTCTGCGATGGTTAAAAAAACCGCTTATCGACCTGCCGCCAGGTGCCAAGGGCTGACTGCGTGTGCAGGCAAACGGTGAGTAACGCAAACTCATCCAGCGCATCGCGCAGTACTTCGAGCCCCTGGTGGGCGGCGATTTCGTGAGGGAAGCGATTGGTACCGGCGCCGAGGGCGGGGAACAGCAGGCGCTGGAGATTGCGAGCGCGCGCCACCGCCAGCGCGCTTTCGTAGCACTGTCGCAACTGCGCGACGGCAGCGACACCCCACTGATCACCGCTGCTCCACTGGGGCGTCACGGTATGCACCAGGTAATGCACCGGCAGGTTGGGCGCACTGGTGACGCAGGCCTGCCCTATAGCGCACTCAGGCAACTGTAAGCACTCACTTATCAGCTCGTCACCGGCGCGATCGTAGACCTGTGCCGACAGCCCACGCCCGCGAACCAGGTGCTTGTGGGCCGGGCAGATGAGTGCATCCGCCTCGATTCTGAGAATGTCGTCACAAATTAGCTGCAGCTGCCCCATGGATGACTCCGCGCCATTGCCGTTCGCCATTACTATAGCTTGTTCGCCAGTCACCTTTTGGCGATGGCCCAGGGCCGGGCCTGAACAGCGACGCAAAGAGACCATGGAACACACGTATAACAGCAACAATAATCTCGGATATTCGGATCCCCTCGTACAGGCATTGGGACTGGAGCTGCGCCGGCGCATCCAGGCCTCCGGCTATATGCTGCTGTTTGCCCTGGCGATTACTGGCGCGATGGGCGTGATCGCCCTGACGACACCGGATATTGTCCTCGCGGGCACACTGTTCGGTGTCGCCGGCGTAATCCTGCTGGCCTATATCGGGGTCAATACCGCCGGCCCCAGCCGCAAGACGCCGATACTGGTGGGTGTCCTGCTGCTGGTACTGTATTTCTACCTGCTGCTGTCCGGCGGCGTGAACAACACCGGCCTTATGTGGGCCGTCATGCTGGTGCCGGGGTTCATCAACCTGTACGGCTACAAATGGGGTACCGCGACGCTCGCCGGCATCGGCGGGGCAACGGCCCTGGTACTCTTCTACCCGGATTTTCCCGGGCTGCTGGCGGAATACGACACCGCGCACCGCGCGCGCTTTATTGCCGTATTCGGCGCCCTCACCGCGCTCACTGCCATCCTCGACAGCAGCCGGCACCAGACCCAGCAGATGCTGCACACACTCACTGCGGAACTCGAGAGCCACGCCAGCACCGATGCCCTGACCGGCCTCGCGAACCGTCGCGAAGCCTATCGCGCGATCGATGAACTGGAGCGGCGCAACCGCGAGCTCGCGGGGCGCTACACCGTGCTGATCGGCGATCTCGACGGTTTCAAAGCCATCAACGACCGTTACGGTCACGGCTTCGGCGACCAGGTACTGCGCGATGTGGCCAGGGTTCTGCAGGAAAACACCCGCGCCGACGATATTGTCGCGCGCTGGGGCGGGGAGGAATTCCTGATCCTGCTGCCCAACACCGACGTGCCCGGCGGCGGCGTGCTGGCAGAAAAGCTGCGCATGAAGGTCGAGGCATTGAGCGATACCTACGAGCACCCGGTGCGGGTATCCATCAGCTTTGGCGTCGCCGAAGGTAACTCGGGCACCGCTTCCGGCGACAACAATATGCTCGCCGAAGCCGACGCGCGTATGTACCGCGCCAAAAACGGCGGCCGCAACCAGGTAGTCTCCGACTGAATGTGCGGGCGCCCTCCGCCCGCACCACCGCATCCCACTCAAACACTGCCCGCTCCCCGCGCGGCCTGTCTCTTCGGGAAACAACCGGTCACCACACTATAATTCAGACGCCCGGATTTATCGGGCAACCTGATATCAGCGCAAACGGTATTGGGAGGTGGCTATGAAACTCATACCCAAAGACACCCTCTGGGATGTGGACAGTGTGTTTGACAAGCTACTCTCCAGCAGTCGCGGTTTGACTGAAGCGCGCGAGGGGTTTTTCTCTCCTCGTGTGGATATCCGTGAAACGGAAAGTGGCTATGAGATCAGCGCTGAGATGCCCGGAGTACGCAAGGAAGACCTGAATGTCACCCTTGAGGATGGCGTACTCAGTATCGAAGCGGAAATGGAACAGGAAGACAAAGAAGAAAAGGACAGCCGCATCATCCGCCAGGAACGGCGCTACGGTAAATTTACCCGCAGCTTCAACCTTGGGGAAGGTATCGGAGAAGCCGATATTGATGCGAGCTTCGAGGACGGGGTACTGAAACTCAAGGTGCCCAAGATCGAGCCAAAACAGCCGGTCAGTCACCGCATCGAAATTCACTGATCCCAATGAGGTGTGCAACCGACCAGCCACTGCAGCCTTACTGGAAGGCCGCAGTGGCTAGCGAGAATTCCGTTATTTCACCAGGTGCTGTTCCAGCACCTCGCGCACCGGTTTTGGAATCGGTGCCTTGGTCTGGTTTTCATAATCGAAGTGCACCATCACACAATCACCTTGCGCCACCAGTTCATCCTTCTGCCAGACTTCCTGATGGATGGTCAGTGAGGTATTTCCTACCGCGAGAATACTGGTGCGGATTTCCACCGGCGAAAACAGGTAGATCTGCGCAACGAAATCCACCTCCATTTTTTTCAGAATCAAATTCCACTGCACCAGGGACAAATCCGGATTGAAGATACGGAAAATCGGCATCCGGCCCTGCTCAAACCAGGCGGGAACGACGGTGTTGTTGATATGCCCGAGGGCATCGGTTTCGGAAAAGCGCGGCTCCACCTGGTACGTAAACATGGCAAGGCAATCCTGTAACTGGCTCGGTTTTCTGTAAGCGAAAAAATAAAGCCACGCATGATATAGCAATACCACGCGGTGTTACATGGCGGAGGATCTGTTGACCGGAACGCTGTGAAATGACCGCCCGATCTCCCCATAAAACGGCAGAGGGAATCGGGCGGAGTCCGGCGCACCCAAAGGGCGCGGCCGGGTGATCAGAAAGCCCAGCGCATGCCTATTTCAGCCAGCCAGCTTTCATTTTCGATGTCGAACTCTGCCGGCAGCAGGCGCGCATCCACTTCGATATCCTCGGTCTGGCGCCAGCGGAAACCACCGAAGAATTTCAGCTGCTCACTGCAGTCGTAATTGAGGCCCAGCATGGCCTGGTAGGCAAGGGTGCTGTCATCGTCGTCAATAATCGACACTCCGGACGGGCGATACTTCACATCGACCCAGGCATTACCGATACCCAGGCCGAAATAGGGATTCAGGGCCCAGCCCGCATCGAAATCGTAGTAGGCGTTGAAAAACAGATAATCTGCGGTGAAGTCGCCGCGCCCATCGTTCACAAGATCGGCCACCGACACACCCAGGTTACCCGGGGCACCGGAAACCAGAACTCCCGCATCCTCCGCGCCAAGTGCAATGCCCGCTGCGGAAACGCCAAAGTGACGATCAACATCATGTTTGGCGTAGGCATACTCCACTTCAAAACGCATATTTGGCGTGTGCCAGCCAACCGCCAGATTAACCCCTGCACCGCTGTCGACATCGGTGCGCCAGCGGACATCGGTTCCCGCAGGCAGTGCCACGCCGGCGGGGATTGTGGTTCCTGGCCCAGTGATGAATTCCTGGGTAAAGACACCGTCGTTTCTGGTGTCATCCATGTCGTTGTAGCTGAGCGAGCCACTCACGTAAAAACCATCGGCCATCACAGCAGATGAAGACAGAGCGAGGGCAATAGCCAGTGCAATCGGTTTTTTCTGTGACATAAAGAAATTCCGTATTTTCCAAAAAACGCAGATACCTTTACGGAATCTAGTCGCAACCAGATCATGGAAAAAGTTTCCGGGGTTTCTAAATCTGCCATTTTTCACAGTTTGAAATATTCCAGCGCTGCCTTCAGATCCGAAGATTAACCCTACGCGTAGCAATAAAATTTTATTTTCCGTCAAAATGAATTTATACGCGCCATGCCGCGAAAATCAGGATGAAAAAAGGCGGGCACTGCCCGCCTTCACGTACGCATCGGTTCGTCAGCCCGCGCCAGTTTCAGCGATCCAGTGTTTCACCCTCGCTTCCAGAATTGGCAGGGGCAGGGCGCCGCCGCCCAGGATGGTGTCGTGAAAACCGCGGATATCAAACTGCTCACCCAGATCCCGCTGTGCGCGGTTGCGCAGCTCCTGAATTTTCATCATCCCGATTTTGTAGCCCGTAGCCTGGCCAGGAATAACCAGGTAGCGCTGCACTTCCGCTCGCGCCAGCGTTTCCGGCATTGACGTGTTTTCGAGAAAATATTCCACGGCCCGGTCTTCACTCCAGTCTTTGGCGTGCAGACCGGTATCTACAACCAGACGCACGGCGCGCCACATTTCCGACTGCAGGCTGCCGAAATAACTGTACGGATCTTTCATCGCACCAATTTCCCGTGCCAAGGCCTCCGCATACAGTCCCCAGCCCTCCACATAGGCGTTGGAAAAGAACTGGGTGCGAAATTTCGGAAGGCCGGGGAGCTCCTGCTGTATGGCAAGCTGCATATGGTGTCCGGGATACCCCTCGTGGTAAGCAATGGTTGCCATATCCGATTTGGGATAGGCGGCCATATCACTCAAGTGTGCGTAGTAAATGCCCGGTCGTGATCCGTCCGGTGTTGGCGGGTAATAATGCTGTACGCCGCCATCGCGCTCGCGGAAGGCCTCGACCCTTCTGACCTCCAGTGGAGCCTTGGGTTTGAGACCGAAATACTTTGGCAAACGGGATTCCATTTTCGCGAGGAGTGCGCGTGAATCCTCCAGATAGGCGTCGCGCCCCGCGTCCGTATCGGGGTAGAAAAATTTCGAATCCGTACGCATGTAATCGAAAAATTCGTGCAGGTCGCCGTCAAACTCTACCTCCTTTTTCACCCGCGCCATTTCCCGGCGGATGCGCTGCACTTCTGCCAGCCCAATATAATGGATCTCTTCCGCGCTCATCGCGGTGCTGGTGTACAGCGCCAGGGCGTGGGCGTAGTAGTCTTCACCGCCCTCAAGCTCGGCAGCACCGATCGTTTCTTCAGGCGCCCGCTCCTGTTCGGCCTGCAACCATTGAATCAACGCGCGATAGGCCGGCTGCATCTGCTCGACCATGGCAGTTTCAGCCGCGGCCTGCAGCTCGGCCTGCTGTTCCGCGGTAATTTTTCCCGCTTCCTTTAGCGCCGTTACCTTGCCCGCGAAATCCCGCCACAGGACGGTGTCCTCCCCCTCGGCAAATGGAGCCCCATCGAGCAGGGCCCGGGACGACTTGAGGGCCTCCGCAGTAGCGAACCCGGGCATACGCAGCCCGCCTTCCGCATAGCGCTCGGCCCGGGTACGCAGCTGATCGATGGCCCTGCCAATGGCACCAAGCCTGCTGATATAGGCTTGCGCATCGGCCAGGTCATCCACCTTGTGCTCACTCACCAGCACCCTGGGCAGCTCCGTGTGATAGCCCCACATCTGGTTGAAAAGGTATTCATTGCTGCGGAAAGCCGCATCCCGCTTCATCACTTCGTACTGGTACATCCAGAGGTCGAAGGACGCCCTGGCTTCGTAATCCAGCGCCTGGTAATCGAATTCGGTCTGCAGTTCAGCAATCGTAAGCGCCTTCCAGGCCAGCTTGCGGTCGAGTGCCGCTTCACTGAAGTCATCCAGCTCACCGTAGCGCCGCTTGCTGCCCAGGCGCGTAAGCTCCAGGGGGCTGAAATTCAGTTCTTCCTCGTAACGGGCGTCGAACCACGCGTTAAGGCGCTCGCTCTCACTCTCGGGCTTTTGCTGGAGGGGCTCGACAGGTACAGAGGCCTGAATGGCCGAGGATTGTGTTGCTGCAGAGACATCGGCCGAGGCCTGCATGGCCTCCTCACCGGGCGCACCCTTTTCACAGCCCAGCGCCAGAGCAAGCGGCAGCAATAACAAACAACGGATGGCGACAGCTAAAACAGGTTGCATAGATTCCCCCCGTATCACCCGGATTCCGGCCTTTGGCTGCGGCAACGCAATCCTTGCGTACGTCAGATGAAAGAAGAAATGCCTGCAGGTGAAGCCTGGAACGGCTGGCCGACCCGGCGGGCGGAGCCAGTCCCTGCGGTGCAGCTGAATAATGGCAGGGTGGCGCCTTGAGACTCCCACTTTTGTGATATACCGTCCACAAAACAGGGGAATAACGCGCCGTTAAAGAAATAGGTACGACCGTACAAGAAGGAAAGGCAGTTTATGCAGGAAGAAAGAGGCAGGCGCCGGCCTGGCTTTGGCCAGCACCGGCGCCCGGGATGCGCGAGGCTTAGCCCGCTTTAACGGATACGATCCAGTCGTTTACACGTTTTTCCAGTAGCGGCAGTGGCAGTGCGCCACCTCCGAGCACGGTATCGTGGAAGGCGCGGATATCAAACTGGTCGCCCAGTTCTTTCTCGGCCTTGGCGCGCAGCTCCTGGATTTTCAGCATGCCGATCTTGTAGGAAGTAGCCTGGCCCGGCAGGGTCAGGTAGCGGCGCACTTCAGAACGCACAGCACCTTCCGGAATCGCCGAGTTTTCCAGGAAATATTCCACCGCCTGCTCCTGGCTCCAGCCCTTGGCGTGCATGCCGGTATCCACTACCAGGCGGATAGCGCGCCACATTTCTGCGGTCAGGCGGCCGAAGTCCTTGTAGGGATCCTTGAACTGGCCCATCTCCTTGGACAGCGCTTCGGAGTAGAGCGCCCAGCCCTCGATGTACGGGGTGAAATGCGCCTGGGTACGGAATTTCGGGATACCTTCCAGCTCCTGGGCAATGGAGATCTGCATATGGTGGCCAGGGCTTCCCTCGTGGTAAGTCACGGTTTCCATGTCCGTGGTGGACAGCGCGCTCATGTCAGACATGTGCACATAGTAGGTGCCCGGGCGGGAACCATCCGGAGTACCTGACTGGTAGTGCTGGGCACCGCCCGGCACTTCGCGGAAAGCCTCAACACGTTTTACCACCAGGCCAGCCTTGGGCAGGATACCGAAGTATTCCGGCAGTTTTTTCTCGATATCGTCGAGGAAGCCCTGAGTTTCTTTCAGGTACTCTTCACGCCCCTCGTCGGTGTTCGGGTAGTAGAACTGGTCGTCGGTACGAATGAAGGTGAAGAACTCCGCCAGAGAACCTTCGAAGCCCACCTGCGCCTTGATGCCTTCCATTTCCTTGCGGATGCGCGCGACTTCGTTGAGACCGATCTGGTGCACGTCGTCTGCAGTCAGGGGCAGAGTCGTGTAGTAGGCCAGGCGGTTGTCGTAGTAGGCCTTGCCGTCCGGCAGGGCAGAAACGCCGCGCGGCTCTTTATCGGCATTGACGCGGTCTTCCTGCAACCAGGCGACGTAGGTGTCAAAGGACGGCTTGAACTCTTCCTTCAGGCTTTTTTCCACCTGCGCCAGTAACTCTGCCGCCTGCGCGTCATCGATCTTGCCGGCTTCTTTCAGACCATTGATCTTGCCCTTGGCATCGGCGTACAGGGGGGCATCTTCCTCACCGCCGAACGGCTGGCCGGTGGTCACATTGGTCGCGCGTTTGATCGCCAGGTCGTAGGCAAACAGCGGCGGACGCACCCCGTCCTTGGCAGACCCCTGGGCCCGCTCCAACAGCTGCCCCAGAGCACGGCTGATACCGCCGATACGGGCGATGTAGGCCTGCATGTCTTCGACGGTGTCCACCTTGTGCTGGTTGATCAGGAAAGTGGGCAGGGAGGCTTCCGGGCCGTAGAGTTCGCTGGCGAAGTAACTGTGGTTCCAGAAGGGCTTGTTGGCCTTGGCCTGCTCGTACTGGAATACCCACAGGTCATAGGACTCCTTGCCGGCGTCGCTCAGGCTGTCGTAGTCGAAGTTCTTCTTCAGCTCAGCAACCGTATTGGCTTTCCACTCGAGTTCGCGCTCATTCGCGGCCAGGCTCATATCATCGACTTTGTCGTACTGTTCCTTGCGCCCGAGGTAGCTGAGCTGCATGGGGCTGAACTGCAGTTCTTCTTCAAAACGCTCATCCAGCCACTCGGTCAGGCGCGCGGTTTCAGCTGCCGGATCCTGTGCGGTCTGCTCGCCACCGGCCGGTGCCACCACCTGTGCGGCGCCGGAATCGAGCTGTTCACTCTGCTGCTTGGGTTCTTCACTTTGCTGACAGCCGCCGATCACGGACGCTATCACCAGGCTCAAGAGCGCTTTACGCATTGCTTTGCCTCTTTTGTTTTCGGATTAAATTCAGAAATTCAGAAATGACCGGTTGGAAATTTTCAGCCGGCCAGCATGACATGTTCAGCGCCACAGGGCGACAGGTCTTCGGCGAATGTACCTGCAGCTGAGACCAGCGTCCGCGACGCCGGTCTCGGTTACTCAGGTGCTTTTCATTACCTGCGCAGTTTTTGCTTCGGGTGCCGGCTCCACATCCTGCAGTGGCCCAGCGCTGACAACCCCCTCCTCATCCCGTTGCAGATCCTGGGCCAGGGCGTCGCGCAGCTCGCGCTTGTCGCGCCAGCGGCGGTAGCGCGCGTGCACGCCGCGGGTAAGGCGTGTGGAGTAGTTCTCGAGGATATCCACCCCCAGTAATACGAACAGCACCAGACCGGCAATGGTCAGCGCCGTACCGGGTTTGCCGAAACCGATCAGCGTGCCGATGGCAGCCTGCACCCAGATGGTGGCGGCAGACGTTACCCCAACCACAACCCCGTCCCGCGCCAGCATCACGCCGGCGCCGAGAAAACCAATACCGGTAATCACCTGCCCCAGCACCCGCGCCTGATCCGCGCCCTGACCAATGGATACTGCCAGCGCCGTGAAGGTATAGGTACCCAGCACGATCAGTATCGAGGTGCGGATACCCACGGGTTTGCCCCGCAACTGGCGCTCGAGGCCGATGCCGCCAGCACAGATCATGGCGATCAGAATACCGCTCCAGTTGAGTGGCGCGATGGAAAACAAACTACTCATGTACCGCTTTTTCCAGTGGCCGCTTTTCGGCCTGATTGACAATATGCAGCTCGCGCTGCGGGAAGGGAATCGTGAGCCCCTCGGCTTCCAGTGCCGGCTTGAGCTGTTTCATCAGCGACCAGTAAACGTCCCAGTAATCCGCCGTCGTGGTCCATGCGCGCAGGTGCAGGTTGACCGAGCTGTCGGCCAGCGCGCGCACCGCGAAGGCGGGCTCGGGGTCGGCGAGAATCCGCGGTTCTTCCGCCACCAGGCGGCGCAGTACGTTCATGCCGGTCTCGATGTCATCCCCGTAGGCGATGCTGGCGATGATTTCGATCCGGCGACTGGCGTTGCGGGTGAAGTTGGTCAGGGTTTCGCCCCAGACCTTGTCATTGGGGGCCGATACCCGCAGGCCGTCGACGGTGTCCAGCTCGGTGGTGAACAGGCCCACCTTGCGCACGGTGCCGATGGTGCTGCCAAACTGGATGGTTTCGCCCACCCGGAACGGGCGCAGCCCAAGCAGCACGAAGCCCGCCGCAATACACTGCAGGGTGTCTTTCAGGGCCAGGCCGATGGCGAGGCCCGCAGCACCCAGCAGCGCCACAAGACTGGTGGTGTTAGCGCCGAAGATATCCAGCACCACCAGGCCACCCACCACATAAGTGCCCCATACCGCGAGGGTATCCAGCACCGGCACCAGGGTTTCATCGATGCCGCGCTCGGTGAGACGGCCGATCGCGCGGCTCACCAGCTTGGCGGCAATCCAGGTCACGAAAAGCGCCAGCAGCGCCCACAGGATGTTGAGCCCCACGCCCATGACCACCGGCCACAGCGCATCCAGCTGTTGTTTGATTTTGTCCATGAGTTACCCCCTCCCGTTCGACTTCCGAAATGTGCGGCGCGCACAACGGTCAAAAAACAATCGCCAAGAATACGGCAACCGGCGCGGCCGTGCATAGCCTTGCCCTGCGGTTTTGCACAACGCAATACCGTTGGTGTGAGCAGTACAGTGGCTGGCAGGTGCAGTGCGGGATGGAAACCGGGCGCTACAGCAGACGCATCTTCTTCGCCATGGCGACACAGCGGTCGTGCGCCGGGCAATCCAGCATATGGTCGTTCACCATCCCGGTCGCCTGCATATGGGCGTACATGATGGTGCTGCCGACAAAGTTGAAACCGGCCTTTTTCAGCGCCTTGCTCATGGCATCGGACACCGGGGTGCTCGCCGGTACCTGGCGCATGTTGCTGAAGCGGTTGTCGATACAGCGGCCGTCGGTGAACTGCCACAGGAAATCCGACAGGCTGCTGCCGGCCTCCCGCAGCTTCAGGTAGGCCCGGGCATTTTTCACCGCGGATTCCACCTTCAGGCGGTTGCGGATAATCCCCGGATCCTGCAGTAACGCCTCCACCTTCTTTGGTGTGTAGCGAGCGATTTTCTCTGCATTGAATCCGTCGAACGCCACTCGGTAGTTCTCGCGCTTGTTCAGCACGGTTATCCACGACAGCCCGGCCTGGGCGCCCTCGAGAATCAGGAACTCAAACAGGGTGGGGTCATCCACTACTGGCACTCCCCACTCCTCATCGTGGTACTGCTGGTAAAGCGGGGTGGAGAGACACCAGCTGCAGCGTTTTTCCGACATCGACGATTCCTCTTGCCGCCGCTAGGGGGCACCGGAAAAAAAGTAGTGCTGGATCAGCTGCAGGATCAGCAGGAGCAGCACCAGGCTGAAAATGATATTTCTCCGGTTCATCGGCTTACCCCTTGTGCTGGCCCGCCGGCAATGCCAGAAGCCCCTCGGCAACCAGCCAGTCGCGGGATTCGGTCAACATCGCCTCCAGGCTGTGTCCGGTGCGGTAACCCAGCTCGCGCACCGCTTTATCCGAGCACCCGACCACGCGCCGCGTAAGCATCGCCGCCTTTTCCGGCGTTATCGCCGGCTCGCGCCCGGAAAAACGGGAACCCAGCTCTTTCAGGGCGGCAATAGCGCGGATCGCGATTGCCGGTGTGGTGCGCTGTGGCGCCGGCTTGTTCACCAGCCCGGCAATACAGGTGAAGAAATCGAGGAAGCTGGCATCGGTACCGGCAATGATGTAGTTCTCGCCGGTGCGGCCGCGCGCATAGGCGCTGATGTGGGCCCGCGCCACTTCGCCGACATGGCAGAAGGAACCGGATCCGGGGGGGACACCGGGCAGCTTGTCTTCGGCAATCATGAAGAAGGTCTGCGCCCAGTTGGACTTGTCGTACTTGCCGACAATGGCGCAGGGGTTGAGGAATACCGCATCCAGTCCCTGGGCGACTTCTTCCCGCACTGCCGCTTCGGCGCGCTTCTTGGTGTACAGGTAGTGGTGACGGGGGTCATCGGCCAGCTGCGGGCTCGCCTCGGTAATCATCTCGCGGTGGTAGCCGTAGGCGGAAATGGAGCTGGTCATGATGAAGCGGCCCGGCTTTTCCTGAGCGGCGAAGTGCTCGCGCGCTGCGCGCGCCAGATTCCCGGAGCCCACTACATTGTCCTGCCACTGCTGGGCATTGCCGCCACGCCACATGTTGGTGTTCGCAGCCACATGGAATACCGCATCGAGATTTTCCGGCAGCGCCGCGCGCAGGGAGTCGATATCGGCCAGCGACGCCTCCACCAGATCCACCCCAAGCTTTTGCAACAGTGCGGTATCCGAGCCATTGCGGTGCATGGCAGTGATCTGCCAGCCGTCGGCCAGCAACTGTTCGATCAGGTTGGCACCCAGAAACCCGGTACCGCCGGTGACAAATGCGCGCATAAAATCTCGCTTGCGTTTTGGCAATCAAAACCAGAGCTTGCCAGAAACCACCCTCATCGATCCAGTATCGATTCCCTCACAGGAACAAAATTCTAATACCAAGGTGCAATGGCGTTTTATCCGCCTCTTGCTAGCGTATGGCCTCCGGGCACTTTATCCCTGCGTCCCCGGAAGAAGTCCCGCAAACACTGTGAAAAATACGTTAAGCCCGGGGGGCCGCCTTGAAGCCTTTGAATATACCGACCTGTTCCACACTCATACTGTCTCTGTTTGTTACTTCCCTGTTGTCCGGCTGTGGAGGCGGCGGCGGAGGCTCGGGTGATGCACAGCCTCAACCGGTGGAACCCGCCCCCACCAACGGGGCTCCGGCTGCCGTGGATGACCGCGTCTCGATGCTCGATCGCGATAGGCAGGTCACCATTGACGTCCTCGCCAACGATACCGACGAGGACGGTGACACTCTGGCAATATCGACAATTGAGGAATCAGCCCAGGGGGTAACCGCAACGATTGTTGATGGAAAGATCCGCTATGAGGCTCCCGCGGATTTTACCGGTGAGGATACCTTTACCTATTCCATTACCGACGGCGCCCTGCAAGCCTCTGCATCGGTCACTGTTGTTGTCAGTCCCGGCATGTCGGTAACTGGCAAACTGGGAGAAAGCCGGCTGGCCAGCGCGAATGTGGAAGTGCGTATCGCAGGCGATGCCTCTACCACCTCATATCGCACCCGGGCCAACAATGGGGCTTTCCAGCTAAACATACCGCTGCCGGCTGACGACAGTGTCGTGATCGCCACGGCGACTCTCGATCAGGCGGCCCCGCAGAAGCCGATTGTTTTCAGATCGTATCTCGGCGCAGGTGCACAACTGAAAGATGCGGCCCTCGATTACTCGGTTTCCGAAGGCGAACTGGCCACACTGTATCTTTCTGCGGCCAGCACCAGCGCTGCAGCACTGATCGAGCGCGCCGCAGGTCAGGAAATCCTCTCGCGGGAGAAATTAATCGCGGCATCGCAGATCCTTCCGCAAGACCTGCTGATGGAAAACGCCATCACCCTGAAATCCCTGTTGGCCGGCGACCAGTGGCCGGAGTTCACCCAGACCGATTCCTATGCGCTGCTGCAGGATTTCCCGGCGGCTATCGCCATTGCGGAATCACTCAAGACCAGTGACAGCGCGAAGTACGAGTCCTATCGGACATCGGTACTGCAGGATGAAAACCAGTCGCAACCTCTGGCTCTGCAGCCCTATCAGGAACTGGTTTTTATCGAGGGTCCATCCTCCATCCGTCGCCCCTATGGATTTGCCATTCAGCTAAGCAATACCGACTCCAATGCGTTCTACCTGGCCGAGAATATTTTCCACAAAAGTGGGGAAAACCTCGGAACATTCACCAGCAGCGCAGGGGAGATCAACCTCTCCATCGAGGGGCTATTTCCGGAGTTAAGAGATGCTGCGCACAGTGTGGAAAATTGCCCGGCAGACGCAAATGGATACCATCGATCCATCGCTGTCGCGCGGGATCTCAGGCGCTACCTTGAAACCCCGGTGTTCGCCGCTTTTACAAGCGTGGAAACCTACAAGTGCATCACATCGGGGGAGACCTATGCGCTGCCTCCGCGCTATTACCAGGTAAATAATTTCACTCACGGTGATTTTTCAGGCTTCCTCGATAATGCCTTTGCCATCAGCAGCTATCGTGACCTTGACTCCAATACCTATACCGTGAGCAGCCGCTGGCAAACCACCGTCTCCACAGCAAATGCTGCTGGCGGTTTCACCCAGCGCTTTGATATCAAACACGGTTATACCGATACCGCTACCGGTGAAGTACTGGAAAACGGCCGACTTTTGATGGTTTCCGGACGCGGAGACACGATCGAGTATATTCCGGTGGGCTATGACGGTGCCGGCCTGCGCACAATAGCGTTGCTAAAACGTGACGACGGCTCCCTCGCCAGTATGGGCGGCGACATGGTGATACCGGTTGTGACATCGAGCGCGCTCACCACGCCCATCAAGCTGGTATACAAGGACTCGCCGTTCAGTGTGGTATCGCCGACATCCGCTTACCACGATCTGAGTTTTGGGTTTGACTTCCGCACCGGTGGTAACGGAAGTGACCTGGAGCGCACCGGCACGAACTTCATGGAAAATGGCAATGGTTTTACCTGGTCGGATCAGGGCAGCCATCTGGAGCTGCACTATTACTACGACCGCGATACGCAAACCTATATGGCGTCTTGCCCGACGGGCGCCAGCAACTGTGAAGAATATCGCTTCCGGGAGTTTGAGCTACTCTACGAGGAAAATGGCGAGTATTACATTCGGGTGCACAACGAGACCGACCTGTCCAAACAATACAGTTTCAGTTTCAGCCCGAACACATTCCTCTACAGCTATGTCGATCGATTTGTGATTGCGCAATAAAAACAGGAGGCAGGCGGCACCCGGTGGTGCCGCCAATGACCGGGGCGCATACGCGCCCTCCATTCAATCGAGCTTCATTCCCAGCTGCTGTGCCAGAAACGCGTACTGGTTGGTGAAGTCTTCCACCTGCATCCACACCGGCTTGCCGGCACCGTGGCCCGCGCGGGTTTCCACGGCAAGATATACCGGCTTGTCGCAACCCTGGTCGCGCTGCAGTGCGGCGGCGAATTTGTAGCTGTGCCAGGGCACCACGCGATCGTCGCGATCGGCGGTGGTAATCAGGGTGGCCGGGTAGCAGGCACCTTTTTTGGTGTTGTGCACCGGCGAGTAGGCGTAGAGCGCCGCGAACTCATCCTTGTTTTCTGACAGCCCGTAATCGCTCGACCACTGGCGCGCGTTGGCCGACGCGGTGTGGTAGCGCAGCATATCCAGCACCCCCACAATCGGCAGCGCCGCGGCAAACAGCTCCGGGCGCTGCACTTCGGTTGCGCCTACCAGCAGGCCGCCATTGGAGCGGCCCATGATGGCGAGCTTCTTCGGCGAGGTAATCTTTTCATCGATCAGCCATTCGGCCGCACCGATAAAGTCATCGAACACATTCTGCTTCTGCAGCTTGGTGCCGGCTTTGTGCCAGTCACCGCCGTACTCGCTGCCACCGCGCAGGCTCACCATGGCAAAGGTGCCACCCATATCCAGCCAGCCGGCAAAGCGGGTGTAGAAACGCGGCAGCTGCGCCGAGTTAAAGCCACCGTAGCCGTACAGCAGCGTCGGGTTACTGCCGTCGTGCCTGATGCCTTTTTTGTGCACCAGGAACATGGGCACGCGGGTGCCATCCTTGCTGGTAAAGAAATGCTGGCTGACGGTGTAATCGGAAAAGTCCGCCGGGTACTTGGGCGCTTTGACCTTTTCGCTCTTGCCAGTGGCAACGTCCAGCTTGTAGATGCTCGGCGGGTTGAGGAAATTGCTGAACGAGTAGTAGGTTTCGCTGTCGCCCGGCTCGCCGTAGAAGCCCTCAACGGTGCCCATGCCCGGCAGTTTCAATTCGTATTGCTGCTTGCCGTTCAGGTCGGTAACCACAACTTTCGACTTGGCGTCTTCCAGGTAGTGCAGCACAAAGCGATCGCCGATCAGGCTGGTGCCCTGCAGGGCGTTCTTCTGCTCCGATACCAGGGTTTTCCAGCTGGCCTTTTCCGGCTTGTCGAGATCGATGGCGACGACGCGGCCATTGGTGGCGCCGGCATTGGTCTCGAAGTAGAAGGTTTTATCCTTGTTGCCCAGGTAGGTATACAGCCCGTCCCAGTCGTCGAGCAGTTTCACCACCTTGCCGTTGTCATCGCGCAGGTCGCGGTAGTAGATACCGTTGCTGTCGTAGCCGTCGAAAATGCCGAAGATCAGGTAATTGCCGTCGTCACTGACCGTGGCACCCGGGTTGCGGGTGGGGTGGTCGTTGATCTGGTAGACCAGCTGATCCCTGCTCTGGGGCTCGCCGATTTTGTGGAAGTAAACGGCGACCTGCTTGCCGTCATCCGCACTGCCGTCTTTGTTGAACGGGTAGCGGCTGTAGTAGAAACCGGACTCGTCCTTGGCCCAGCTGGCATCGCTGAATTTGATCCCGGTCAGGTGATCCGGCAACAGGCGGCGGGTCTTGAGGTCGCGCACATGGTAGTCGGTCCAGTCGGTGCCGCCATCGGAAGTGCCATAGGCCAGGTAGCGGCCCTTGGGGCTCACGGAGTAATTTTTTGCGGCGATGGTGCCGTCTTTACTCAGCTTGCGCGGATCCAGCACCACACCGCCATCCTTGTGGATATCTGCGGTGCTGTAAAAGACGTTCTGATCCCAGGTGCCGTCGTTGTATTCGTAGAACACCTGGCCGGCCTTTTTGTAGGGCACACCGTAGCGCTCGTACTGCCACAGCTGGGTCAGGCGCTCGTTGATTTTCTGCCAGCCCGGCAGCGCCCGGAGGGTCGGCAGCGAATGTTCATTCTGCGCCTTTACCCAGTCTTTCACTTCCTGGGAGTCGAGGTTTTCCAGCCAGCGGTAGGGGTCGCTGACCTCGGTGCCGAAATAGTCATCCTTCTGTTCGACCGCAGGCGTGGCCGGGTACTGATTCGCGGCGAAGGCAGTGGCGCTGGCAACAATGCCTGCGGCCAGCGCCAGGAAAGTCTTTTTCATAGCTGGGCGTCCGGTTTTTACATCTTCTGAGTTGGGCTAATCTAGGCGATTCTGTCTCCCGGTTCTACCGGGCCGCGTCGAGTTTAGAAGAGGTTTACGATGAAGGGATTGATACAGCGGGTAAAGCATGCGCGGGTGGAAGTGGCCGGAGAAACCGTCGGCGCCATCGACCACGGGATACTGCTGCTTCTTGGTGTCGAGGCCTCAGACAGCCGCGCATCCGCCGACAAGCTGCTGCACAAGGTGCTGCACTACCGCGTGTTCAGCGATGAGCAGGGCAAGATGAACCTGAACGTGCAGCAGGCGGAAGGCGGCCTGCTGGTGGTCAGCCAGTTCACCCTGGTGGCAGATACCGCCAAGGGGCTGCGCCCAAGTTTCAGCCGCGGCGCCAGCCCGCAACAGGCCGAGGAACTCTACGACTACTTCCTCGAACAGGCACAGGCCCGGTTGCCATCAGTGGCTGGCGGTCAGTTTGCCGCCGACATGCAGGTTTCACTCTGTAACGACGGTCCGGTGACCTTCCTGCTCGAGGCCTGAGCCCGCTCGTTCAGTGACTTGAGGCGCGCCTTGCGCTCATCCTTCGGCAGATTCCCCAGCGCTTCGGCGGCCTCGTAGAAGCGCTCCCAGTCCGCTCCCGAGTCCTGGTACAGGCGGACGAACGCAGGCACCTGAGACTGGTATTCGCTCACCAGAGCCAGTGTCGCGTTGTTGGTTTTCTCGATCATGGTGGTAAAGCGGGCGTCCTGCTCCCAGCCTGCGGAGAGCGTGCGATAACAGCTGCGCAGCCGCTGCAGGGTCTGTGCCTTCTGCGCGCGCTTTGCCGCATCGCTGTCGTTCGAGGCATAAATGCCCTGCAACTGCCTGCGCGCGATCACCATCAGGCTGTTGATCTGCCGTGCCTGCTCCACGCTCGCCACCGCCGGCTCGGGAATCCCCTGACGGCGGCGCCAACCCGGCAGCGCAATCTGCGCCACCGCAGTGGCGAAACTCTCGTTGAACCCGGTGTCCCCGGAGATATACACCCGGCGGTGCGCCAGCTCATGGAACAGCAGGTTGGCGAGCCGGTCCGGTTTCCAGTTCACGAAACTGGACAGCACCGGATCGTCAAACCAACCCAGTGTGCTGTAAGCGGGTACCGGCCCCAGGTACACGTCGTAGCCCTCCGCCCGGAACCTGGCCTCCTGGGCCTGCGCGTCGGCCTTGTCGAAGTAACCGCGGTAGCTGGCGCAGCCCGCAATCGGATAGCACCAGCGCTTGGGCGACAGGGAGAACTCCGGCGCCGCAATCAGGTTCCAGAGAGCGTATTCGTTTTCAAGCTGGGTGAATTCGCTGTAGGCACTGCCCACCGGCAGGTGCAGCTCAGCGCCGGCATAGGCGCGGATGGACTGCACCCATTGCAACTGGGTTTTCAGCTTGGGATCGGTGGTGTCATCGCCGACAAGGCGGTCGATCGGCTCGCGGCCGGCGAGGATCTTCAGTTGCCCACTGGCGGCCTGGGAGTAGAAGTACACCGTTTCACAGCCCGCCAATGCAATGCTCGCCAGTGCAAGACCACACAAGCGCCAGATGCAACCAAGCGGCCGTGAAAGGGCTAACTTAAGATACGGGAGGAACGATTTCCGGGTAACATCCATGCAACCTGTCGCCGCCATCTGTCTGGTTTTTTCCTTGGTACTCAGTGCCGCGCTGTGGATCTATCTGGTTCGGGTGTGCTTCGCCCAATCCACCGCCCACGGGGTCGTCGCCCTGCTGTTGCCGCCCGTGGCACTGTTGTCGCTCCTGCCTGCATGGCAACAACACCGCCAGCTGTTTGTCATGGCGCTCGGGGCACTCGGATTCATCAGCATAGCCTTTATCCTGGGCTGAGCAGCGCGCATTCACACACCCGGCTCCACTCGCGGTGCTACTGACCCTCGCAGGAAAAGTACTCTGCATCGGGCGCCTTGAATTTGCCCGCACGCAGGTAGCGCACCACCTCCTCGATCACCCGTTTGTCTGAGGTCAGCCCATCGTGGGTAACCGGCTTCACGACCCGCGCGCAGACACCCTGTACATAAGTGCTCGGCAGGCCGACGATGCCGTCGTCATCCCCCTCGATGATCGCTGCGAACAGCGGATTCCAGCTGCGCGTGCCGGCGATGACCCCGGCGGGGAAGGGCAGCGGCCCCAGCTGGCTCGGAACCGAATGTTCGTCCACGCCCATCTGCTTGCCCGCGGGGCCGTTGATGTCCTTGATCCAGGGGATACACGATAAAAAGTTTCCCAGTCGACTGCCCCGGTTCGGCGGCCCCAGCATGACCACGCGCCGCACCTGCTGGGCACTCCGCTGCGCAAAATACTGGCGCAGCAGCAGGGCGCCCATGGAGTGGGCGACAAAATGGACTGGCGCTGCGCCCGCTCTTTCGCAGGCCGCCAGGCCGCGGGGCACGGCCATTTCGGCCAGGACCTGAATCGGGTACTGGCGGGACGGGTAATCGATGTTGGCGACATAAAACCCCTGCGCCAGCAACGCCTGCGCAATGGGCTCCATTGAGGTGCGGTCTTTGGTGATGCCGTGCAGGAGAATGACACAGGGAACCTGATCTGGCTCCTCGCTGCGGGCTTCGGACAAAAAACAAAGGAGGAAGATGAACGCGGCAAGCAGCCGGCACGCGTTTGCTTGACGAGCAACGCGCACCGGGCCCTTCAGAAACAGGGAACTATGAGGCAGTCGCGGTGTTATCACGCTTGATCCAGCGCCCGAAAAATATGCCCACTTCAAACAGCAACCACATCGGTACCGCGAGCAGCGTCTGGGAGATAACGTCCGGCGGCGTCAACAGCATACCGACCGCAAAGCAGGCCACGATAACATAGGGGCGCTTCCTGGCCAGATCTTTGGCGCTGACCACACCACTCCAGATAAGCAGTACCGTGGCGATGGGAATTTCAAACGCGAAGCCAAAGGCAAAAAACAGCTTCAGTGCCAGGTCGAGATAGCTGCGGATATCCGGCATTACTTTGATATCCGCATCGGCCGAGCTGATAAAAAAGTCAAAGATAATCGGGAAAACCACAAAGTAGGCAAAGGCCATTCCAGCGTAAAACAGAAATACGCTGGAAACCATCACCGGCGCCAACAGGCGCTTTTCCTTCTTGTACAGCCCCGGGGCAATAAATGCCCAGAACTGGTAAAGCACAAACGGGATGGCGACAAAAAATGCCAGAACGAAGGTGGTCTTGAACGGGGTCAGGAACGGGGAGGTCACTTCTGTGGCAATCATGCCCGCGCCTTCGGTCAGGCGGGCCTGCAGCGGATCGGCAACAAAATCGTAGATTTCATTGGCGAACGGCATCATGCAGGCAAAGATCGCAACCACGGCCAGCAGAATTTTCAGCAGTCGGTTACGCAGCTCGATCAGGTGCTCGATAAACGGTTGTTCTCTATCACTCATGGACGCTTGTCTTCCGCCTGCGAAGATCGGTTGTCGGACTCCTCACCCTCTCCCTGCAGGGGGGTGGGCTCACCTTCTTCGGGGAAGGCATCGTCGTGTGCAAAATGATCCGGGTGGTGCGGGTTGTATTCCGGATCCCCGTAATCGTGCAGGTGCTCCGGGTACTCCGGGTCTTCCTGATCCGAATCCTCTTCGTACTCTTCCGGCAGGTAGTCTTCTGCGCGTCGCTCGTGATGGTCTTCCTCCGGCAGGTAATCGGCGGCGGCGACCCGCTGATCCGCCAGCGCTTCGGCTTCCCGGTCAAACGGCACTTCGGTCTCCAGTGTGCCCTGGCGCTTCACCGCGTCGAGATCCTGCTGGAATTTCTGTTCAGCGGCCTTGAACGAGCGCTCCATTTCTTCCTGGCTTTCGCGCAGTTCTTTGAGGATGCGCTCATTGTGAAGCTCGCGGCGGATTTCGTCGGCGCCCACTTCACGCTCCAGCTCGTCCTTGGCGCTGTTCAGGGTATGTTTTATCTGGTTCCACCAGCGCACGGTCGTACGCACGGCATCGGGCAAACGCTCCGGTCCGATCACGACCAGACCGACGATCCCAACCAGCAGCAGTTCAAAAAAGCCGATATCAAACACGCGTTGTGCTCGCCCTGTGACCCGCTTGGGTTATTTATCCTGAGTGTGCTTGTCTTCCGCGGACGTTTTCTGCTGCGGCTTGACCTGTTCATCCTTGCCCAGCAACTCCGGATCCTTGGCGTCTTCGTCTTCCTTGTTTTTGTCCTCTTCCTTCATGGCTTTCTTGAAGCCCTTGATCGCACCGCCCAAGTCACCACCGAGGTTGCGCAGGCGCTTGGTGCCGAAGATCAGCAGTACGATGACCAGCAGGATGAGTAATTGTTGCCAGCTAATGCCCATGGAATGCTCCTGATAATGCTCTATGTTTTATAGCGCCTCGCCCATGGGGCGGTGCCAATTTAATTCAGCTTTGCGGCCGCGCGGCCTTTTCTTCCAGCCCGGAAAGCCCGAAGCGACGCCCGAGTTCATCCAGTACTTCACGGGAATCGGTGCCCAGATGCGCCAGCATCACCAGCGAGTGAAACCAGAGATCCGCGGTCTCACCGATCAGTGCGCGGTGCGCATCAGAGTCAGCGTCCTGGCCTTCGGCATCCTTGGCGGCAATCACCAGTTCGGTGGCTTCCTCGCCAATCTTTTCCAGGATCTTGTTTAACCCCTTGTGATGCAGGGACGCCACGTAGGAGGACTCCGCATCCCCCTCCTGAATGCGCATCCGCAGTACACGATCCAGTTGTGTCAGCATATTACTCATGTCGAAAGCTTATTGATCCGTTGCGTATATTGTCTGCGGGTCGGTGATCACCGGCTGGTTGATGTGCCATTCACCTTCCTTGAACACCCGATAGAAACAGCTGGTGCGCCCGGTGTGGCATGCGATACCGCCCAGCTGCTCCACCAGCAACACCAGCGTGTCGCCGTCGCAGTCGAGGCGCAGCTCGCGCACCTGCTGCACATGACCGGAAGATTCGCCCTTGCGCCACAGCTTGCCCCGCGAACGCGACCAGTAGACCGCGCGGCCCTCGGTCACGGTAAGGCGCAGCGACTCCCGGTTCATCCACGCCATCATCAAAATGCGCCCGGTCTGGTAGTCCTGCGCGATGGCGGGCACCAGCCCGTCGCTGTTCCAGCTGACCGCTTCAGTGAAATCGGTATCGCTCAAGGGATGCATCCTTACTTCAATGGTTATTGTAGGCTGGCTGCCCGGGTTACCGTCCCGCAACGCCTGTTTGGGGCGGAGCGTCAATCAGGGCCAGAGCAACAGGGCTAGTGCCGTGGCACCCAGTGCCCAGCTCGCCGCCGGAACCTGCGCCAGTAACCCCGGCGAGGCCACCAGGGCAGCGCCCACCGCCAGCAACACCCCGGACACGAGGCGCGCATAGCGGGCGCGTCCGCGGCGCTTGCTGCTCGCCAGCTCATCCCCGAGACGGTGCAATTGGGGTGCCAATTCGCGCCCCTGTTCCAGCGCGGCGAACGCCATCTGCGGCAACTGGGGGAATTTTTCCAGCCATTCCGGGCCGTAGCGCTTGATCTCGCCCACAATGGTGCGCGGATGGATACGCTCGCGCATCCAGCGTTCCAAAAATGGATGGGCAGTCTTCCACAGATCCAGTTGCGGATAAAGCTGTCTGCCCAACCCTTCGATATTCAGCAGGGTCTTCTGCAGCAGCACCAGCTGCGGCTGCACCGCCATGTCGAAGCGGCGCGCGGTCTGGAACAGGCTGATCAGCACCCGCGCAAAGGAAATCTCGCCCAGGGGCTTTTCAAAAATCGGCTCGCATACCGCGCGGATCGCGGCTTCGAACGCATTGATCGGGGTATCCGCCCGCACCCAGCCGCTCTGCACATGCAGCTCCGCCACCATGCGGTAATCGCGGCGGAACATCGCCAGCAGGTTGCGCGCCAGGTAGTACTGATCCTCGCGGGTCAGGCTGCCGACAATCGCCGTGTCGATGGCGATGTACTGCGGCCGCTGTGGTTGCTGGCGGGAAACAAAAATATTGCCCGGGTGCATGTCCGCGTGGAAGAAATTGTGCTCGAACACCTGCTTGAAGAAGATCTCCACCCCGCGCTCGGCCAGCAGCTCCATGTTGGTGTTCTGCGCGCGCAGCTGCTGGAGATCGGTGACCGGGATGCCGTCGATGCGCTCCAGCACCATCACATTCTCGCGGGTGTAGTCCCAGTAGACTTCCGGGATATACAGCAGCGGCGAATTGGCAAAATTGCGTTTCAGCTGCGATGCATTCGCCGCCTCGCGCACCAGATCCAGCTCGCCTTCGATGGTGTGGCGGTAGTCCTCCACCACCTCCACCGGCCGCAGGCGCCGGCCGTCGGGCAGGTAGTGCTCGATCCAGCGGGCGATGTAGCCCAGCAGGTGCAGATCCTGCGCGATCACCTTGTCGATACCGGGGCGCAATACCTTCACCACCACCGATGCGCCGGGTTCGCCATCGGTGCCAAACAGGCGCGCTGCGTGCACCTGGGCCACAGACGCGGACGCCAGCGGCTCGCGATCGAACTCGGCAAACAATTCGTCCACCGGCGCGCCGAGGGCGGCTTCGATGCGCGCAATACACTGATCCGCTGGGTAGGGCGGTACCTTGTCCTGCAGCTTGTTCAGCTCCAGCACAATATCCGGCGGCAGCAGATCCGGGCGTGTCGACAGCAGCTGGCCGAACTTCACATAGATGGGTCCCAGCGCCTCCAGCGCCGAGCGCAGGCGCTCGCCACGGCTCATGGATCTGGCCTTGCGGCTCTGCGGCAGCAATCGCGCCGGCGCCCACAGGGCACGCAGCCACAGGGGCTGGTGTTCCGCTGGCACAAGCTCGTTCAGGCGGTAACGCAGGAATACCCGCGCGATGGTCAGGGTTCTCGCTATCGGCACGGTCAGTTGGCTCCCCGGCGGTCCAGCTTCGCACGCAGCAGGGCAATCCGCGCCTCCAGGCGATCCACCCCCTGGGTGAATGCGGCCACGTCATCGGCAAAAGCTTCAAACTGGGCCTGCGGCGGGGTCACCCGCCACTCTTCGCTCACCGCCTCTGCCGCCGCGCCCGGTGCCTTGCCCAGCGCCTCGCGCAGCCAGCCGGCGGCCGTGCGCAGACCGCGCCCGATCTGGTGCGCCGGCACATCCCCCAGCGCCTGCGCCAGGGGCTCTTCCCAGTCCACGTCCAGATCCCGCAGGATGGACTGCAATTCGGCGAGAAACGCGCTGGAACCGCGCACCGCCACCCCCAGCTTGGCCGGCGTGGCATCGCGGTTTTTCAGCAGTTGCAGGAACGCCAGGGCCGAGCCCTGCAGCTCCGTGGTCACCTCGCCATTCCAGCGGCTGTGTACCTCGATGCCGTCGTCTTCGATCAGCAGGAACAGGGTCATTTTTGGCGCGGTGAGGTCTACCGCCAGCACCTTGCCCGCCAGTTTCTGCAGGCGCGCAAGGGTGCCCGGATCGTACCGGAGGGCGGTATTGATGGCGGTTTCCAGGGTGGCGTCGAAGCCGGCGCGGAAAGTGGGATCGGTCATTATTTTACGAGTTTGTCAGTGCGCTGAGCGCAGATGCGAAAGCCCGGCTGGCGGGAACCCCTCGCGAGGCCTTCGAAAACAGGGATGTTTTCGAAGTGCGCCCATGGATGGGTTCACGGCGTGTTTCGCGAGGTGTTGCCGCCAGTCGGGCTGCCACGGAATCTCATTCCTTGATCAGTGATCAGGGTTTGATGCCCTTGTGCAGCGCCACGATGCCGCCTGTCATATTGTGGAATTCACAGTCCACAAAGCCGGCATCGCCCATCATGTCTTTCAGGGTCTCCTGATCCGGGTGCATCCGGATACTCTCGGCGAGATAGCGGTAACTGTCGGCATCGTCGGCCACCAGCTTGCCCATAAACGGTAGCAGGCGGAAAGAGTAATGGTCGTAGACCTTTTCCAGCAGTTTCGACTGCGGCTTGGAGAACTCCAGTACCAGCAGGCGACCGCCTGGCTTCAGCACCCGCAGCATAGAGCGCAGCGCCAGATCCTTATCGGTGACATTGCGCAGGCCGAAGGCGATGGTGATGCAATCGAAGGTATTGTCGGGGAAGGGCAGGTACTGGGCATCCGCCTGCACCGTCTCTACATTGCCCGCAATACCGCGATCCAGCAGGCGATCACGCCCCACCTTCAGCATCGACTCATTGATATCCGCCAGTACCACCTTGCCGGTGGGGCCCACAATGCGGGAAAAGCGCGCAGTCAGATCCCCGGTGCCACCGGCAATGTCGAGGATCGTCTGCCCCGGCCGCGCCGCCGACAGCTCAATGGTGAAACGCTTCCACAGGCGGTGAATACCACCGGACATAAGGTCATTCATCACATCGTAGCGGGCCGCCACCGAGTGAAAAACATCCGCCACGCGACCGGCCTTTTCTTCGACCGGTACCTGCTGGTAGCCGAAATGGGTCGTCTTGCGTTCCGTCATCTTGTGCCTGCTGTGCGAAATTCAGGGAGCTATTGTACATGCGGTAGCGCCTCTGGGCACTCGCCCACGAAGCAGTCACTAAACTTTGGGCAATATCTGGATCTGGATATTCGGGAACATACATGACTTATAGGTTTCGCCGAAACAAGCCACTACAAGCTGCACTAAAGCGCATAGCTAGCGAACAGGTATCTTTAGCACTGCGCTGCGCGTCGCAGCTCCAGCCCGGCGAGGCCACCCACCAGATCCGTAAACACTGCAAAAAAATGCGCGCACTGGCGCGCCTGATCCGAACTGGCAACCCGGCCTGTGAGCAGATCTACCTGCTTGAGAATGCCCACTACCGGAAAATCGCTGATGTGCTTTCCGATAGCCGCGACGCGGTATCCCTGTACGACGCTCTGACCAGGCAACTGGGGGCGGAACGCTTTCCCGTTACCGCCGCACTATTGAACGCCTGTATCGACACCAGCAACACGGCACAGGCCCTGGAACAGGCCCGGCAACTGCTGCTGCAGGGCAAGGGGCGCATCGAGCTCTGGAATCTGGGGCCGCTGACGAAAAAGGACTTGCTGAATGGGTATGCCCAAAGCTACCGGCGCGCCTACAAGGCAGCACAGGCGGCATTGGCCGGGGACGACGAGGAGCGCTTCCACGCATTGCGCAAGCGCGTGAAAGACCAGTGGTATCACAGCCGCCTGCTGAAAAAACTGAAGCCGCGGAGAATCGGTGGCCGCTGCAAAAGTCTTAACAGGCTCGCCAGTGACCTGGGCGACTGGCGTGACTTGCGGCGCCTGCGCACGTTTCTCGTTTTGACGGACGAGGGCCTGGACGGCGAACTGATTCCGTTACTGGATCAGGCGGACTTGCGCCTCCAACAACTGCGCGAAAATATCGAGCGCGAGTGCGCATACCTGTTTGCCCGTAAAAAATGGCACCATCAGCGCAACCATCGAATCCCCGCGCCCAGCAAAAAGAATATTTAACGTTTTTCCAGCAAACCGGCGGCGTGCGCCATCACGTGAAAAATAAAACTCTGCTCATTGGTGCCGCTCAGTAAGTGTGCGCCGGGACCGCGCGCCCAGATGCCAACGTCTTCACCGCCGTGGGTTTCACTCGGTGCCGGTACCAGCGCCTCCTGGTGAAAGCCGGGCGCCCGGGTGTCCACCTTGGCCAGGTCCACGCGCCCCGCGTGGATCGGTAATTCTTCCCGCCCATCTGCATCGGTTTCCCCGCCGCGATGGGCGTAGCCCGCGCCGTTGGCGTAGCCCACGGTGGTGTAGGGTTTGCCATCACCAGCCAATTGCGGGGTTTTCATGGGTTCGCCGAGCTCGTCGTTGCCCACGACCTTGCCGAGAATCGGGTTGCCGCGGGTGGGGTAGCCGGCAATGGTGAAGGTGTGGCTGTGATCCGCGGTGACAATAATGAGGGTATCGCGCGGATCCGTGTTTTCCATGGCCACCTGTACTGCTTTGGCAAATTCCACTGCGTCGTGCAGTGCGTTATAGGCATTGCCCGCGTGGTGCCCGTGATCGATGCGCCCGCCTTCCACCATCAGGAAATATCCAGAATCACTTTTCCCCAGCAGCTCCAGGCCCTTGGCGGTCATTTCGCTCAAGGAAGGCTCGCCGGCCTCGTCGTTCTTGCGGTCGGATTCGTAGCGCATGTGGGAAGGCTGGAACAGGCCCAACAGCTTGTCGGTGGACTTGGTATCAAACTTGTCGAATCCGGCCTGGTTCTCGATGTATACCGCGTTTTTGTCATAGCGCTGCTGCCACTCCTGCACCAGGTTGCGACCATCAGTACGCTTGCCTGATACGCCCTCGAGGTCGGTCATTTCCGCGGGCAGGAAGCCGCGGCGGCCGCCGCCCATGATCACGTCGATACCATCGCCAACCGGCATTTCCACCAGCTGCGCGGCGATATCGCGACACCCCTCCGGTGCCTGGTATTCCCAGCCGCGTTCCGGCAACTTGGCGTAGGTAGTGGCGGGGGTGGCGTGGGTGATACGCGCAGTCGAGATGATGCCTGTGCGCTTGCCCTGGGATTCAGCCAGCTCCAGTGCGCTGGTGAGGCCGTGTTTAAGGCTCGCCGGGCAATCGCCGCGAGCCACGGTTTCATCCACACTGATAAACCCAGCTTTGGTTTTCACCCCGGTAACCATTGCAGTGGCGGTGCCGGCGGAGTCCGGTGTCTGCTGGTTGGTGTTATAGGTTTTGATCAAGCCGGCGAAGGGCATTTTTTCGAAGCTGAGCTGGTATTCCTCACCCGCAAGCCCGTGTTGCTGGCCGGCGAGAATCCGCGCGGCGGTGACGGTGGAGATACCCATGCCATCACCCACGAAAAGAATAATGTTCCTGGCGGCACCACGCTCGTTATTGATTTCGCGCCCCATGGCTTGCTGTAACGCGCTCTGGCCTTCGGCATACCAGTGGCTGCCCTGCTGGCGGGAGGGCAGCGCCTCGGCATAGCCGTGCGAAGCGGACAGCAGCACTGCCAGCGAGAGCGCGGTAGTAGAGAGGACCTTGGTTGCGAGGGCCGCGGTGATTGCTTTCCGGATCATTCTGTAACTCCCGAACAAGTACTGGCACGTAGTGGCGCAGATTAGATCGGAGAGATATTACAGAGCCGTGACCGCTCCCGCGAGTTTTCCACGGCCAATTCGGAAATTGCCCGGCGCTCAGAAGTAAGAAGACACTCTCTCTACCCCGGTTTCCTGGCCTTCGGCCACTTCCCGCAACAGGTTTTCCCTGGGCGTGATCACCGCATCACGGCCCTCGCGGTAGCTCTGCTCTTCGACGATTGCGCGGTAGGCCTTGTTCAGATCCAGTGCGCGACGGGGTGAAGGCATGATCAGCGTGTTGATGTCTGCGGCAAGTTTATCGAGCATCGCCGTTCGCAGGGTGCGGTCCATGTTGAAGAAGCGCTCGCGCACCTCATCGTTGGAGCGGTACTCGTCGGCATTGCCCACCTGGCGCAGGTAATACGCATATTCTCCTTCGCCATCAGTTCGCCGCGGCTCCGGTATGCCTGCCAGGGGTTTCTGGATCCAGTGATACCAGCCGCGCTGGAAACTGTCGCTGGCGTCCAGCTTGCGGGTCATGGCAAAACTGCCGTCGATATTGGCTCCGATCGCGCCGTGGCAGCCGCTGCAGGTAGCCAGCTCTTCATAGGATTGCGGACGCAGCTCGCCGTGGGCATCCTCGATAAACCCGCTGTAGCGCCAGCCGCGGCGATTGCTGACACCGAGTTCGATATCGCCGATTACTGGCTCGAGGCGGTCGGGAAAATCGCGGGCGTCTTTGAGTTCATCTGCGGAGAGTTCGCGGTGCTGGAAGTAGGTCACCCAGCGCATCTTGCGCGCGTAGCGCAATTCCTTCATGCGCGCGGCCATCGCCACCTCGCCATCTCCGTTGATGTCGAGGTAACGCACACTGTGCAGGAATTCCGTATCCAGCGGGTAAGAGCCGGCGGAAAGAGGCGCCTCTGCGCGCTGCTGCGCCAGTCGCGCCTCTCCGACGTACGACATAAAGCGCTGTTCTCGCGGCGCCCAGTCGTAGGTCACCTGGGTGGCCGTGGCGAGTTCGCCGTCTTTATCCAGATCCACGTTAAAAGCGGTTTCATCCACCGCTTCAATGGCAACGTCGCGGCGTTTGATCAGCGCCTCGACGATGGCCAGGTTCACGCGATACACCGTTGCATCGTAGCGCCCCTGTTCACTGTTGCGATACATGGCCGGCAGCCGGATCAGCACATCGTCAGTGGAACCGTTGGTCGGAAAAAATGTGCCCGGGAAAGGCGTGTACGCGAGGGCCCGCCAGCCGGTCAAGCGGCCACTACTGTCGCGGTCGAATCCGTGCTGATCGAAGTTGAAACCCACATCCGGCACATAGCCGTCCCAGCGGCCATTGCGGTTGCCATCCCAATGGGCGGGCAGGTCGTCGGTCAGCTTTTCCGCCAGCGGCACCCGGCCATTTTCCGCGCGGTAGTTGTCCCTGCGCACGTACTCCAGAATTTCGCTGTCGCTGACCGCCGCCAGATAACCGGACCGGTTTTTGAACAGGTTGTGCCAGCGGTTGGTGCGCGCGGGTTCGGCGAAATCGTAACGCAATTGCAGGTCGGGATCGTTGGTGAAGTTCGGGGCCTGGCCATTGGTATGGCACACGTAGCAGGGATTACTCGCCGCAGCATCGCGGTTTTCCGTTTTCGTATAGCACTGGGGTGGAGTCACGGCTGCGGGGTTGGACAGGTAGAGGCGGCCGAGATTTTCCGGTTCCGCGGACGGGTTAATTTCATTGCCAAGCAGGTGCCCGGAAAAAACAGTGATCGCCGCAGCGGCTAGCGGAAGATATACACGCATGGATCTGACTCGAGTTCACTAACAGGGAGAGCCCCGGCCGAAAGCGGCCGAGGCTTTGTGCAAGGCTTTACTGCAGGTAATGACCTACTCGTCGCTGACATCCATCGCCGGGAAGGGGCCCACGTAACCGGTGTAGGCGCGGTGCTCTAGGGAACCGGGGGCGAGCTTGTCACCATCGGATTCACCGTAGGGGTGCTGGATCACGCTCATCAGGTAGCCGAAGCCGTTGATGTTCGGGTACCAGTAGGGCGAGGTGGTCTCGGAGCCGTAGGGTGTGGTCTGTATCCGGGTCATGCCCGCGGTGTAATCCGCCGCATCCACTTCGTCCAGGTTGAGGGACCAGATCACGTCGTTCTGGTGGCCGGAACCGGTGTCTTCACCAATGATCAGGGTGTTGTAGCCGGTAATGAAGGTGACGTTGTCCGGGCTGGCGATGGCATCCGCGTCGCACGTGTAGCTGGCGAAGGGGCTGTCTTCCGGATATTCCGCAGGAATGCCGCCGATCAGCCCGCTCATGTTGATGGCAACGTAATCGGAACCGATGTCGCTGTCCGCGGCTACATCCAGCTGGTAGACCGCGCCGCAGGAATTCTTCTCGGCGATCTGGATATGGCCGACACCGTCGGTCATACCTTTACCCACTTCGCTCATGGCCACATAGAGCTTGCTGCCCGCAGGGTCGAAGGTCACCCCTTCTTCCTTGCGGAATTCAGTGGAAGCACCCATAAACGCGGCATAGCGGCGGGTCTCAAGGCGGGAGGCGGCAGTTTCCATGCCCGGCTTCAGGCTCAGGCACTCGGTATTGCCGTTGGTGGCGGCTTCGACACAGCCTTCGGTATCCACTGCGAAGATATCGTTAAAGGTGAGAGCCGGAACGCCGTCGGCGCCGTGTACCGCAACATCGATCTCGTCATTGCTGGCATGACCCAGGGAGATCCATTCGAGATCCGCACTACCCAGGCCTTCGGCGGAAGTCTGGTTCCACTTGGCGGCATACAGGGTGCCGGCACTCAGGTCGCCCGCGGTATCCGCGATAAACATGTAGAAGCCGACGTTGGTGCCGTCGTCCGTCATGTATACGGTTTTGGAGTCCGGCATCACGTAGGACAGCTCGAAGGCCAGGCGGCCCATGGCGTAGTGCTTGACCAGGTCGGTGGTCGGCGCAGCGTCGCCTTCGGCAGCCACGTTGATTTCGATATTCCAGCCGTAGAAATAAGGGTTCCACTGGCTCGGGTCGGCGTAGTAATCCAGCATACCCGCGGAGTAGCCATCTTCTGCAGCTTCGGCGCTGGTCGGCAGCGCGCGGGCATCCGGCTCATATTCTTCTGACGCCAGGTGTGCATTCCACGGGGTGACAGAAGCGGCACAGTGTACCCAACCGCCGTCCACGCCGGACTGGTCGATTTGCCACAGGTCTTTGGTGGAGAGCTCACCAGTTTCCGCGTTTTGATCCAGCTCCATCAGGAACATGGCACCCGGGCGGGTTTCCATTTGCGATACGGAAAACAGGCGATCGCCGATGGGCAGCAGCGAGGTGTGCTCATTGGCATCGGTCACTTTGAGCATGCCGTCTTCGTCGTACAGGGGCTGACCAGCGGCATCTACCAGCTGGCCAAAAACTACATTGCCGTTTACCGAGTCACCGGAGCGCAGCAGGGTGTGGAAGCCGATGGCATATTCTTCACCGTCCACGGTGACCGTGGGCGAGGCGAGAATCTGGCGCTTTTCACTGTCACTACTCGGCGCTGCTACACCGGTGAAGCTCAAGGTGCGCGCTGGCGTTTCGCCGGTGTTGTCATCGGGATTGGGCGCGGGCGTAACGACCGGAACCTCAGCGGGATCATTATCGTCGCTGCAGCCGGGAATGAGCGCGAGTGCCGCCAGAGCCACACCCAACTTGAGTGCCAGTGGCGTTTTTGGAAAAGGAATCATTGATTGCCCCCGAAAATCAAAATTATTTTGGATCGGGGGATTTAATCGAGCGCCCGTGACAGGGAAATTACACGACAGTGAGCTTGTATGACGTGTTGATTAAATTTTTGTTAAGCGAACGAGGCACAAACGTACAGGTTATCCGCCGATAAATTTAACCGGACTTTCATCAGGGTCGCGACCCATGCCTTCTTTCTGCAGGCGCTCAAGATAGGCCTGCCATTTTTGCGCTTTCTGCTCGCACAGTTCACGCAGATAAGCCCAGGTGTAAATACCGCTATCGTGGCCGTCGTCAAAAAAAATCTGCAGCGCGTAGCGTCCCGCTGCGGCCACCTTGTCTATGCCGACATTGATTTTCCCGCTCACCAGATTGCCTTCGCCGGCGCCGTGCCCCCGGACTTCTGCGCTGGGCGAATACACCCGCAGGTATTCCGCCGGCAGGGAAAACTCACCATCGCTGTACTGCAGGATGAGTTGTTTGTCCGATTTGTTGAGGCGAATTTTTTTCGGGGCAGTCATGGAAATTCCGGTGTTACCGTTTGACCGTAGCAGGAGCCTGTTTGCATGCGAACAGGCTCCTGCCGGGAGGCGATTAGAGAATGAAGCGGGACAGGTCTTCGTCTTTGCTCAGTTCGCCCAGGTGCTTGTCAACGTAGGCAGCATCAATGTTCACAGAACTATCGCCGTCGCCACCGATGAAAGAAATCTCTTCCAGCAGTCGTTCGAGCACGGTGTGCAGGCGGCGGGCACCGATATTTTCCGTGGACTCATTCACCTCAAACGCCACTTCGGCGATGCGGCGAATACCATCTTCAGAGAAACTCAGGTTTACGCCCTCGGTTTCCATCAGCGCTTTCTGCTGTTCGGTAAGTGACGCCGAAGGCTCGGTAAGGATGCGCTGGAAATCGTTGGACGTCAGCGAGCTCAGTTCCACACGAATCGGCAGGCGTCCCTGCAATTCGGGAATCAGGTCCGAGGGCTTGGACAGGTGGAATGCACCAGATGCGATAAACAGGATGTGATCGGTCTTGAGCATGCCGTACTTGGTGGTGACGGTGCAGCCTTCGATCAGCGGCAGTAGGTCACGCTGTACCCCTTCGCGGGAAACATCGGCACCGCCACTTTCCTGACGCTTGGCCACTTTGTCAATTTCGTCGATGAAAACGATACCGTTCTGCTCTGCCGACTGGATCGCGCGGGTCTTGATCTCTTCGTCGTTGATCAGTTTGGCGGCTTCATCGTTGGTGAGCTGCTTGAGGGCCTGTTTGACGGTGAGCTTGCGCTTCTGGGTTTTGCCCTTGGACATGCTGGAGAACATGCCCTGCAGCTGGTTGGTCATCTCTTCCATACCGGGGGGCGCCATGATTTCAACACCCATGGGCGAAGCGGAAACGTCGATTTCGATTTCCTTGTCGTCGAGCTCACCTTCGCGCAGTTTTTTGCGGAAAACCTGGCGAGTGCTGGAGTCGCGGTCGCCCGGTTCGGTGGAGCGGGCGGGGGGCAGCAGGGCATCGAGAACGCGCTCTTCGGCGGCGTCCTGGGCGCGCTGCTCTACGCCGGCCATGGCGCGCTCGCGCTCGAGCTTGATCGCCATTTCCACCAGGTCGCGCACAATGGATTCCACATCGCGGCCGACGTAGCCGACTTCGGTAAATTTGGTGGCTTCAACCTTGATGAAGGGGGCACCGGCCAGTTTGGCGAGGCGGCGGGCAATTTCGGTTTTGCCGACGCCGGTGGGGCCGATCATCAGGATGTTCTTCGGGGTGATTTCGGCCCGCAGCTCTTCGCTGACCTGCATCCGGCGCCAGCGGTTGCGCAGGGCGATGGCAACGGCGCGCTTGGCATCATTCTGGCCGACGATGTGGCGGTCGAGTTCGTGGACGATTTCTCTGGGGGTCATGGACATGGTCTTTACTCGGATTCTTTCTCGCTTTGATCCAGCTTCGTTCGCTTTGGAGCCGGTGCGGTGGCGGACGGCCACCGGGGGAAGGTTTCAGGACCGCTGTGAATACATCCCTGTACGCTCTGTCGGAAACATCCCTGTTTCCGACAGTCCTGAAACCTGCCCCCGGCGTCCGCCCTTCAATTCGTGGATATTTTCTTCGTTAGAAAACCCGTGATCAGTAACTCAGCTCTTCAATCGTGTGATTGTGGTTGGTGTACACGCAGATATCGCCAGCAATTTTCAAACCCTGCTCAACAATGCTGCGCGCATCCATATCGGTGTTGTCGAGCAGCGCGCGGGCGGCGGACTGGGCAAAGGGGCCGCCGGAACCGATGGCAATCAGGTCGTCTTCCGGCTGGATGACGTCGCCGTTACCGGTCACGATCAGGCTCGCACTTTCATCGGCTACCGCCAGCAGGGCCTCGAGGCGGCGCAGGGCGCGGTCGGTGCGCCAGTCTTTGGCGAGCTCGACGGCGGCGCGGGTGAGCTGGCCGTTGTGGGCCTGCAGCTTGGCTTCGAAGCGTTCGAACAGGGTGAAGGCGTCGGCGGTTCCACCGGCAAACCCGGCGATGACTTTGTCGTTGTAGAGGCGACGGACTTTGCGGGCGTTACCCTTCATGATGGTGTTGCCCATGGAGACTTGTCCGTCACCGCCGATGACGACTTTGCCATTGCGACGGACGGAGAGAATGGTTGTACCGCGATATTGTTCCACGTGTGCCTCACTGTTCGGGTTGAGTACCTCTAAGTGTGGGCTAGGGGGCCAGATTTCAACTTCCCGGTTGGCCACCTATAATTGGCGCCAATTTTTTCATTCCCCGAGGAACGGCCTGTGGCTCGTATCAAGCGCCGGTATTACACGCTGGTTTTTGCGTTATTTATGTCGCTGTTTATGTCGGCGATGATGTCCGGTGTGGTGACGCTGATGAATACCGGCCTGACCGAGGGGTTCGTGACCCGCTGGTTCCATGCCTGGCTGGTGGCCTGGGCGATCGCGTTTCCACTGGTGTCGATCATTGCGCCGGTCGCACACTGGATTACGCAGAAGCTGGTGGCGCAGGATTGAGGCAGGCGCCTCAACCTTTCGCCGGCCGCTTCAAGACCAGCGGCATCAGGCGGTGATCCGCAAGTATTTCACGTGCTTTGGCCACCTTTGAGCGGCTGGTATAGGGCCCGACGATGACCCGGTGCCAGGTGCCGCGGCTGTCACTGGCAGACTCCACTTTGGCATCGAGGTTGGCGAGCATCAGCTGTGCGCGCAGGCGCTCGGCTTCCGCCGCATCGCGAAAGCTGGCGGCCTGCAGGATGTAGACCAGGTTGGACGACGGGTCGCTGTGATCGACGGTTTTGTTCCCATCCCCACTGCTGTCACCACTGTCGCGCACCCGCACCGGCTGGCTTTTGGGTTTGGGTACCTTGACCTCGTTCTCTTCCAGCAGGGTATAGAAGTCAAAGCGCGGTTTGGATTCGGCAGGCGCGGTCTTTTCCGCCGCTGGCTTGCTGCCTTTTGCCGAAACCTTGGCCTGCTCGGTTTTGAGGTCGTTGAGCAGGAAGATGAAAACCGCAAAGCCCCCGACGAAGTTGCCGAGCACAAACCAGACCCAGGCGGGTTTACCGGTAGATTGGTTTCGGCGGGTATTGCGGCGGCTCATGGGGATCTCTCGTAAATCTTATTGGCATTTTCAGCGGCAAATTGTACCGCCTGTTCGCGTGCGGTGCAGTCTCCGATCGGCAGCGCACTAGGACAGCTCCTGCGCATCCATGTCCACGGCCCAGCGCAGCCGGCGGTTTTTGTTGCTTTCCGCCCACTGGGTGAAGCGCGCCAGCAGGCCCTGCAACAACCCGCGCTTTTCGGCGGTGATCTGCAGGTAAAACCGGAAGCGGCCGGACTTTCTTTCCAGCAGTGCGGGCACGGGCCCCAGATACTGCAGCTGGGGCGAGGGCGGGGCCAGCGCCTGCAGGTAGTTGCGGGCGTTATTCAGGAACTCTTCCGCCCAGCGGGGCTCCTCGCACTCGGCCCGCACCAGTGCCATGGCACGGAACGGCGGCAGACCGGTGAGCTCGCGCTCTTCCAGCAGCTGGCGGGCGAAGCTTCCATAACCTTTATTCAGCAGCAATTGCAGCAGCGGGTGCTCCGGGTAGCGACTCTGCACCAGCACGTGGCCGGGCAGGTCGCCGCGACCGGCGCGGCCGGCTACCTGCTCCAGCAGCTGCCCCATGCGCTCCGGGGCGCGGAAGTCCGCACTGAACAGGCCGCCGTCGGCATCCTGGATCACCACCAGCGTGACTTTCGGCAAATGGTGCCCCTTGGCGAGCATCTGGGTGCCGAGCAACAGGCAGGGCTCACCGTTGCGCGCCGGCTCCAGCAATCGATCCAGGGCCTGCTTGCTCGAAGTGGTGTCGCGATCCACACGGATGACCGGGAAATCGCTGAAGGTGTGCGTAAGGAAGTCCTCACTGCGCTCAGTGCCGGTGCCCAGCGCATTGATATTGCGGCTATGGCACTGCGGGCAGCTGTGCACCTCCGGTTGGCGGTAATCGCAGTGGTGGCAGCGCAGGTGGCGCTGGCGCCGGTGCAGGGTGAGCTTGCTGGAGCAGTGTGGGCAATCCGCCAGCCAGCCACAGTCGTCGCAGGTCAGTGCCGGCGCATACCCGCGGCGATTGATAAACACCAGCGCCTGCTCACCGCGTGCCAGCGTATCGCGGATATGGCGCAGGGACTGGGGCGCAAAACCCTCCTGCAACGGCTGGTGCAGTGTGGGTACCAGGCTGATCTGCGGCGGGCGTGCATTGCCGGCGCGATGGCGCAGGCGCAGGTGCTGATAGCGGCCGGACAGTGCATTGTGCAGGCTTTCCAGTGACGGGGTAGCGGAGCCCAGCAGTACCGGCACACCGGCATTGCGCGCCAGCACCACCGACAGGTCGCGGGCGGAGTAGCGCACGCCATCCTGCTGCTTGAAGGAGCCATCGTGCTCCTCATCCACCAGAATCACCCCCAGCCGCGGCAGCGGGGTAAAAATGGCAGATCGCGTTCCGATCACGATATCCGCCACACCACTGGCCGCCGACAGCCAGGCGCGGGCGCGCTCGCCGTCGGCGAGGCCCGAGTGCAGGGCCGCGATACGGTGGTCGGGGAAGCGCGCAGCGATACGGCGCAGAGTCTGGGGCGTGAGGCCGATTTCAGGCACCAGCAGCAGGGCCTGGTGGCCCTCGCCCAGTGCGCGCGCCATCAGGCGCAGGTAAACCTCGGTTTTGCCGCTGCCGGTGGTGCCCTCGAGCAATGCCGCGCTGAAGTCACCCAGTGCCACTGCATCGATGACCTGTCGCTGTTCGTCGTTCAGCTCCGGCGCGGGGCGGGGCGCCACGTCTTCCATCGGCGGCGGCGCGGTGGGCCCGGCTACCCAGCGCGCGAGTCCGCGCTCGACCAGCGCCTTGCACACACTGTTGTTGAGTCCGCGCGCGTTCAGGGTGGTGCGACTCTGGCGTCCGCTGCGCAGCAACAGTTGCAGCAGCTCCTGCTGTTTTTTGGCCCGCGCCAGTGCCGTTTCCGGCAGCCCTTTGCCCTCGGTGGTGAGTTCGAGCCACTGTTCCGCCCAGTGATCCGCCGGCTTGCCTTTGCGCAGGGCCACCGGCAGCGCGGCGGCGTACAGCTCGCCAACCGGCGCCTGGTAATAGTCCGCAGCCCACTGCAGAAACTGGCGGCTGCGCAGGTCAAACAGGGGCTCGCGGTCGATGCGCTCAAGCGCCGGCTTGAGCTCAGCCAGAGGCGATTCACGAACTACATCCACCAGCACAGCCACCAGCGTGCGGTTGCCAAACGGCACCCAGTAGCGCTGACCCGGCTGCAGATCCGCTGCCGTCAGTCCCGCGGGCGGAAGGTAGTCAAACAGGCGGCGCAAGGGCACCGGAACTGCCAGGCGCAGTATGACCGGATGTTCCCGAATTTGACCGGTTTCAGCCCCCACAAGCTCCAAAGCGCTTCTCCCTACTACTGGCGCAAAAGTGGCGATGATAACGCAGAACCTTATGCTTGAATCACCGGGCTAATCTGATAGTATGCGCCGACTTTTTAAACAGCCCGGGGACCTGTCCCCTGCACCAACGACGATTCCGTGCCTGGCAAACGACCTGGTGGCGGTGTCGAAAAGAGGCCATCATGAAATCCGATATCCATCCGAACTACGTAGAAATCACTGCGACCTGCTCCTGTGGCAACACCTTCAAAATGGGTTCCACCCTGGGCAAAGATCTCCAGCTGGACGTGTGTTCCAACTGCCACCCGTTCTACACCGGCAAGCAGAAGCAAGCCAGCACCGGTGGCCGCGTAGACCGCTTCAAGAAGCGTTTCGGCAGCCGCATCGCCAAGTAACGGCAACGGTTCGCTCAGGCACCGCACCGGCATCCGACATGTGTGTTGCAGCAAAAAAGGCACCCAGGTCTTACCTCGGTGCCTTTTTTTGTGCCTTTTTGCTGCTCCTTTCTCCATTCGCGCTGGCGGATTGTGTCCTCGGCCCCACCGATGAACTGGTCGCCCTGCGCAAGGTCGTGGATGGCGACACCCTGCGTCTTAAAGACGGGCGCCGGGTGCGCCTTATCGGCGTGAATGCCCCCGAGCTGGCGCACGGTGGCCAGCGGGCGCAGCCACTGGCGAAGGAATCTAAGGAATTTGTCGAACGCTTCCTCGCCGGCGGCGACCTGGAGCTGGTCTACGATCAGGAGCGGCGCGACAAGTACGGTCGCGTTCTGGCACATGTGTATAACCACAGGGGCGACAGCCTCGAATCCGCACTGCTCGCCGCCGGGCTCGCCTTCCACGTCGCCAAGGCACCAAACCTGGCTCTGGCGGAATGTCTGGCCAGTCGCGAGGAGGAAGCGCGCCTGGCGCATCGTGGCCTCTGGGCGCCCGGTGTCTGGCCACCCTTGCGCGCGGCCGACGTGCGCCCCGGTGATGGCGGCTTCGTGCGCCTGGCGGGCAGGGTGCAGAGCGTAGACCAGAACCGCTACCTGTGGCTCGAGCTCGACGGCCCGGTAGCTGTGCGCCTCGATCCGGAACGGGATTATGGCCACTTTGACCGGCGCGATTGGCAAGGGCGTGAAATAGAAGTGAAAGGGTGGCTGGTCGACAGGGGGGCGAGATACGCATCCTCAAACAGAAAAAATAAAAGATGGTTTATTGCGGTGGATTCCGAATTTACTATCGAAATTAGGAAATATTAACCCTCCTGCTCAGTTTGTGAGCTTGTGAATTCCCAGTCGTCTCGTTATTCTTCGCTCGCTTCTTTACCCCAAGAGCCGCTACCAAGCACCGACCGCCGATCACAGAATATCGGTGGCGTTACACACCAAAGAGATGACATCCAGATGACCAAATCCCTGCGCCAGGCAGCGCTCGACTATCACGCCTTGCCGACACCGGGCAAACTTTCGGTGGAACTCACCACACCCGCCCAGACCCAGGAGGATCTGTCTCTCGCGTACAGCCCCGGCGTCGCCGAGCCAGTGCGCGAAATCGCCAAGGATCCTGAAGCAGCCTACCTCTACACCGGCAAGGGCAATCTGGTGGCGGTGATATCCAATGGCAGCGCCATCCTCGGCCTGGGTAACCTGGGTCCGCTGGCATCCAAGCCGGTAATGGAAGGCAAATCGCTGCTGTTCAAGCGCTTTGCCGATATCAACTCGGTGGATATCGAAGTTGAAGCACCGAGCCCCGAGCGCTTTATCGAAACCGTGGCCGCCATCGCCAATACCTTCGGCGGCATCAATCTCGAAGACATCAAGGCGCCGGAGTGCTTCCATATTGAAGAGGCCCTGATCGAGCGCTGTTCAGTACCGGTATTCCACGATGACCAGCACGGCACCGCGATTGTCACGGTAGCGGGCATGCTCAACGCGCTGGAAATCCAGGGGAAAAGTATTGAAGACGTGCGTATCGTGTGCCTTGGCGCCGGCGCCGCGGCAACCGCCTGCTGCAAGCTTCTGCTGGCCGCGGGCGCGCGCAAGCACCAGATCACCATGCTCGACAGCCGCGGGGTCATCCACGCGGGGCGCACCGATATCAACGCCTACAAGGGCGAGTGGGCGCGCGACACAGAAATGCGCACCCTGGACGACGCAATCGAGGGCGCCGACGTATTCCTGGGGGTTTCCGGCCCCGACCTGCTGTCGGCGGAGCAGTTGCGGCGCATGGCGGAAAAACCGGTGGTGTTCGCCTGCTCCAACCCCAACCCCGAAATTTCGCCGGAACTGGCCCACGCCACCCGCGACGACCTGATCATGGCCACCGGCCGCTCGGACTACCCGAACCAGGTCAACAATGTCCTCTGCTTCCCGTTTATCTTCCGCGGTGCCCTCGATGTGCGTGCAAGCCGCATCAACGAGGACATGAAGCTGGCTGCCATCGAGGCCATTCGCAAGATCGCCCACGAACCCGTGCCGGACTCGGTGCGTGCAGGCTACGGCGGTATCGAACTGGCGTTCGGCGCGGACTACATCCTGCCCAAGCCAACAGACCCGCGCCTGCTGCCGGAAGTGGCCGCGGCCGTAGCCCGCGCCGCCGTAGACAGTGGCGCCGCGTGCCTGCCATATCCGGAGCACTACCCGCTCAAGGGCCTCTGAGTGCGCAATCTGCAGAAGCCGGCAGGCCGGCTTCTGCCACCCTGTTTCGCCCCCCAATCCTTGAGCCTCCCCCCAGCGACCGCTAAACTGGCCTGCATGTCTGAGCAACGATGTCCCCCCGCATGAGCCAAGTCTTCGTGCTGACCAATCAGCACCAGCAGTTTTTAAGCAAAAGCAACGAATGGATCGACGGCCGCGAGAACGCCAAACTGTTCCGCACCGAATACAAAGACGTTGCGATCAACCAGATGTTCGAGGCCAATACGCGCAATGTATCCCTGCGCATCGAGCTGCTCGAATGCGAACTGGACAGCAAGCGCCAGCCCATCGTGCCGGAATCTGCCCTCAGCGAAGAGCCGTTCGCGCCCGCGGGGGCAGTGTCTGCAGAGACCGAGGTAGAAGCCGTCGGTGACCCCGAAGAGCTGCCACACACTGATCCGGCGGAGACGCCGCCGGAGTACAACCCGGAAGTGGATCCACAGCCTGCACCAGAAGTGGAACCAGAGCCCCAACCGGAGATAAATCCGGATCAGTACCCGGGTGACACCCCGGAAATCCAGCCGGATCAGCCCCTGGAATCGGCCCTCACCACACCGCAGGCTTGAGTCGCCGGGATCCGCCCCCATATCGGGCAGATTGCGAACCGGCTGCTCAAAGGAGATTCGAGTGCCCAAGTTTAATCTGGCCGATCTGGCCCAGCCGGAATCCCTGGCGTTACTAAAAGACATCCGCCGCGGGATTGAGAAAGAGAGCCTGCGCGTAACGGCGGATGGCGAGCTGGCCCAGACCGACCACCCCAGGGGCCTCGGCTCGGCCATGACCCACGACCGCATCACCACGGACTTTTCCGAGGCGCTGCTGGAATTCATCACGCCGCCGGTGGATACACCGGAGCAGGCGCTGGAAATCCTCGACCAGATCCACCGCTACACCTACAGCCAGATCGGCGAAGAGCGCCTGTGGGTCAACAGCATGCCCGGGCGCATCGGCCGCGACAACGACATCCCGGTGGCCCGCTACGGCAAGTCCCACAGCGGTACCATGAAGACGGTCTACCGCCTGGGACTCGGCCTGCGCTACGGCCGCGCCATGCAGACCATCGCCGGCATTCACTACAACTTCTCGCTACCAGACACCTTCTGGCAATGGCTGAAGGAAAAAGAGGGTAGCGATGAGGGCCTGTGCGCGTTCAAAACCCGTCGCTACTTCGACCTGATCCGCAACTTCCGTCGCCACTACTGGCTGCTGATCTATCTGTTCGGCGCGGCACCGGCAGTGTGCGGCACTTTTGTGCAGGGTCGCGAGCACAAGCTGCAGCCGTTCGATGGCGACGGTCGCAGCCTCTATGCCCCGCAGGCTACGTCGCTGCGGATGGGGGATCTGGGTTACACCAGCGATGCGCAGAAATCCCTGATCGTCTGCTACAACGAGCTGCCCAACTACCTGTCGACCCTGTGTGCAGCCATCAGTCGTCCCTACCCGCCGTATCACGAACTGGGAGTGAAGGACGCAGAAGGGAACTACCAGCAGCTCTCAACTGGCCTGCTGCAGATCGAAAACGAATTCTATTCGCCGATTCGCCCCAAGAACCCGGCCGGTATGGGGGAGACCGCGCTGTCGGCACTGGATGCACGCGGTGTGGAATACATCGAGGTGCGCTGCCTGGACCTGAACCCCTTCGTCCCGCTGGGTATCGAGGCGCCGCAGATGCGCTTCCTCGACGCATTCCTGCTGCACTGCCTGTTGAGCGACAGCCCACTGAGCGACGATGCCGACTATCGCGCGATCCAGGAAAACCAGCAGCGTATTGTCTATCGCGGTCGGGATCCGGAGCTGGAACTGATCCACAACGGCCGTGAGCGCAAACTCACCGACTGGGCCAGTGAACTGCTGGATCAGATTGACCCCATGGCGGATTTACTGGATCAGGCCTGGGGCAGTGCAGACTATCGCCGCGCGGTAAGCGCCCAGCGCGACAAGGTTTCCGGCAAAACGCTCACCCCGGCAGCACAGGTGCTGGCGGAAATGCACGAGCACAAGCAGACGTTCTTCCAGTGGGCCTCGGCCAAGGCGGAGCAACACCGGCAGTATTTCCTCGATCGCCCGCTGGACGCCAGCGAGCAGGCAGAATTTGCCCGCCTTGCCGAGGAATCCCTGCAAAAACAGCAGGCCATTGAAGACGCCGACACCGGCAGCTTCGAGGACTTCCTGGGCAAATACTACGCCCAATACACCTTCTGCCAGCGCTGATTCGCGCTCCATTACCCTGTGAACTACCTCGCCCACCTGCTGCTTTCCGGGTCCGACCCGGACTGGCAGCTGGGCGGGTTGCTCGGGGACTTCGTCAAGGGCCCACTCAAAGGCAACCTGCCTGAACCCATCGAGGCCGGGATTCGCCTGCACCGGCGCATTGACCTGCTGAGCGACAGGCACCCGGCCTACGTCGCCGCACTGAGGCGCCTCGGCCCCGAGTGGCGGCGCCTGGGCGGCATTGGTCTCGATATCTGGTTCGATCACCTGCTGGCCAGTCACTGGCAGCAGTGGCATCCCGAGACGCTGGAAACTTTTACCGAGACCTGCTGGTCAAACTTCCGCGCACGCAGGCTGTGGATACCTGAAAATGCAAAGGCATTTATTCAGCGCGCCGAGCAATTTAAACTGCTGCCCGGCTACCGCGAGGTAGCTGTGATCGAACGCACGCTCGCGCGCGTGGGCGAACGCCTGAAAAGGCCCCAGCCCCTGGCGCAACTGGTGCCCCTGTTCCTGGCCGATGCCGCCGCACTGGAGCAGGACTTTCACTCGCTGTTTACCGATTTGTCGCAACAGGCCGTACTGTTCCGGCAGCAAAATTCCGGATAATAATCACATGACCCTGCCCAACCCACGCATTACGTTCTTGCTGACTTTCCTCGCCGTTGTTTTCCTGCTCGGCGCCGCCTTCTACCTGGAATACGCCATGGGACTGGAGCCCTGCCCACTGTGTATCACTCAGCGGGTTATGTTGCTCGGGGTAGGGCTGGTCTCACTCATTGCATTCCTGCACAACCCGAAGGGCGCCAGCCAGATCGGGCGCCGTGTCTACGGCCTGCTGATTTCCCTGTGGGCAATCGGGGGGCTCTACTTCTCCGGTCGCCAGCTGTGGCTGCAGAGCCTGCCGGAAGACAAGGTGCCGGCCTGTGGCCCCGGTATTACCTATATGGTTGACGTCTTCCCGATGTCCGAGGTAATCAAAACCCTGCTTACCGGTGACGGCAACTGTGCAGAAGTGAAGTGGACCATGCTCGGCCTCTCCATCCCCGGTTGGGCGGCAGTGGGCTTTGTCGGACTGATTTTATTCGGCATCTGGCAGGCATTCCGCAAGAGCTGATCGCGCCCGGGAACACAACCCTCAATGCCTACCCTGAAAGCCGCCGTGAACTGGCTCGGCGGCGCCGCCATTCTGGTCACCTTTGAACTGATCGGCCGCAGCCTGGCCGCAGTCCTGCCAATCCCGGTACCCGGCTCGGTACTCGGCATGCTACTGCTGCTTTTGGGGTTGATGGTTTACGGCAAGGTGCCGCGCGGGCTGGCCCTGGTCAGCGAACAGCTACTCAAACTTTTGGTGCTGATATTTTTGCCGGCGGCGGTGGGCATTTACTTCCTGCGCGATCTCTCACCCCGAGACTGGTTCGCGCTGTTCGCGGCGATGACCGTGGGCACACTGGTCACACTGACCCTGAGTGGCCTGCTTCTAAACGCACTGCTCAGGCGCACGCGCCCCACGGCCAACCGCAACAATTTACCGGAGGGCGCCGGGGATGAATGAATTTCTGCGCCAGCTGCACGATGCCACGGCGGCCTTTGCCGAGCCGCTGTCCGGGCACCACCCGCTGGTGCTGTTACCGCTGAATGTCATCGCCTTCTGGCTCGGACTCAAGCTCTATCGACGCAGCGGTACGCCCATATTGCACCCGATCGTCGGTGCCAGCCTGCTGGTGTTTGTTGCGCTTGCGCTTGCGGGCACGACCTATCCCGACTACCAGCGCGGTAGCGGCTTCCTGTATTTACTCCTGGGCCCATCCGTTGTGGCGCTGGCGGTACCCCTCCGGCAAAACATCGCGATCGTGCGCCAGGCCGGCTGGCCGCTGATGCTTGGGCTGCTGATCGGTGCGGTGCTTGCACCGCTGGTAGCGGTTCTCATCGCCCTCGCACTGGGGGGCAGCCTCACTGTCCTGCTGGCGCTTACCACCAAATCGGTGACCACCCCTGTGGCACTGGCACTGGCGGAGGAAATGGGCGCAATACAGAGCCTGACCGCAGGCGTGGTGGCGTTCACCGGCATTGTCGGTGCGGTATTTGGTCCGGCCATCCTGAAGCGGCTGGAAATCACGGATCACCGGGTAGTCGGCTTCGCCATCGGCGTCAATGCCCATGCCATTGGCACTGTACGCGCGCTGGAAATCAGTGCGCTCTGCGGCGCCTTTTCTGCTCTGGCCATGGGACTTTGCGGTGCACTGACCGCACTGCTCTTACCACTTTTTAGCTCTCTCTAGAAGCGCTTTCGGCAAGCGCGCACAAAACTGGCGCAGATACCGGCGGCGCGCTTGCCCACGGCGGGTGAAGCTTCTATCTTCCTAATAACGCATTCTCGAATTCACCGACTTTTGGAAGCTGCAGCGACGTAACATAAGGAAACCCGGAGATGTTGGAAAACTGCAAATCTGCACGAGAGCGCTGGGGTGGCGTCAGCGAGATCATTGACCGCTGGCTACACTCCCGCCAGAACCTGCTTGTGAGCTTTTGTCACCTGTCTGAAAAAAAGGCCTTTGAAGACGGCGACAAAGAAGCAGAAGGCAACCTGCGCGAACTGTGCCAGCAGTTGGTGGATTATGTTTCTGCCGGCCACTTTGAAATCTACGACCAGCTGATACAGGAAGGCCAGGCATTTGGCGACTCCGAAGGCCTGCAGCAGGCCAAGGCGCTATACCGGGAAATCGATGCTACTACGGATGTGGCCGTGGATTTCAACGACAAATACCAGGAAACCGATGACCTGAGCGCACTGAGTCAGGATTTGTCCAATCTGGGGGTCGCCCTGGAAACCCGGTTTGCCGCGGAAGACCGGATGATCGACACCCTGCATACCGCGCACAAAAACCAGCTGGCGTGACGCCACCCACAAACCTGGGCCGGCTTATAGTACAGAAACAAAAAAAGGGGCAGAAAGCCCCTTTTTTATGCGTTGATTGCCGCAGGCGATTACTCGCCCTGGTTATCGTCCGCTGGCTGATCTTCTTCGGTCGCCTTCTCTTCCGCAGCGCCCTGATCCTTGCTGACATCCGCCTTGTGCAGTTCCACCTCGAAAATAAGGGTGGAGTTCGGGCCAATCAGGCCACCAGCACCGCCCGGACCGTAGGCCAGGTCGGAGGGAATGTACAGCTCCCACTTGGCTCCTTCTTTCATCAGCTGCAGCGCTTCAGTCCAGCCCTTGATCACACCATTGACCGGGAACTGAACCGGCTGGCCGTTCTTGTAGGAGCTGTCAAACTCGGTTCCGTCAATCAGGGTGCCCTTGTAATCCACTTCAACCACGCTGGTCTCTGTCGGGCTGTCACCACTGCCTTCAGTGATGATTTTGTACTGCAGACCGGATTCGGTAGTCTGCACACCTTCTTTTTTGGCGTTCTCTTCCAGGAACTTCTTGCCTTCTTCGAGATTCTTATCGGCGCTCGCCTTGAAATCGGCTTCCTGCTTGGCCATCAGCTCTTTCTGTTTGGCCTGCATGTTTTCCTGGAATACAGAGATTACTTTCTGCTTCTCCTCATCGCTGAGACGGGAATCGCGATCGCTCGCCACGTCTTCCAGAGCCATAGCCACGATCTTAGGATCCAGGGCAACTTCCTGGGTCTTCAGGCGACGCGCCATATCTTCAGCAATGATATAGCTGACTTTCTGCTCCTGGGTCTCCAGGGCAATTTCTGCAGAACCAGCCGACTCCTGCTTGTTACAGCCGACCAGCGCAATGCCCAGAGCAACCGCAGCAGCCAAAGAAGTTTTATTCATGAGAATCGTCTCTTTATTTCCGTGAAGCTTTGATTATGTATATACAGAGTTCCATACCCTGCGTGCCGTTGTACACCCAGAGCCGCTCGCGCATTGTGCGACAAGTCACAGTTGAGCATTTGCTTACGCGTGCCGGCAGGCTAACTGGCGACGAGCAAGTCTAACCCATGCCTACAGTCGGTGCACATCACGGCAATTGAGACCACGGGTCTGCACAAAGAATTCCCCGGCGATACCAACCGTGAGCGCGCTCAGCCCAGAAGGTTTTAACACCGATAAAATGCTTCAAAAGCCGTAACCACAGGGATGCACTTCACAAATAACAGCGCTATTATCAGCGTTCAACCCGCGAATATTTCACGCTACGGAGAGGTGGTCCGAGCGGAAGTATCCGGCTCTCGACTATTCCCGAACACCAACCTCAGGATTTGACCCATGGCCGCCAAACGCAAAGCCGATGTTTCTATTGCAGACATAGAAAAACAGATTGCCAAGCTGACCACCCAACTGGACAAAGCACGCATCAAGGAAGTTACCGACGCTGGCAAGAATGTACAAAAGGCCACCAAGGCGGAAACCAGCGCAAAAGCCCAGCTGAGCAAAGCCAAGGATAAGCTGGCTACAGCCAAGGCCGCTGTTACCAAGGCGAAAACACCGGCGGCGAAAAACTCCGCCAAGAAAAAAGTGGATGCGGCAAAAGCAGCCGTAACCAAGCTCGACAAAGCCGCCAAAGACGCCAGTAAAGCAGCCACTGAAGCCAAGGCCGCTGAGGCTGCGGCGAAACTCGCAGCCAAGACTGCTGAAACCCTGCAGAAGGCTGCGGCAGTCACCACCAAGAAAGTGATTGCTGCTAACAAGCCGAAATCCAAGAAAGCTGCGACCAAGAAAGCTGCAGCCAAGAAAGCCTCTGCAAAAAGCGCAACCAAATCTGCAACCAAGAAGGCCGCAGAGAAGCCGGCCACAGGCGCCAAGAAGGCAGCCCCGAAAAAAGCCGCGGCAAAGAAAGCACCGGCCAAAAAGAGTAGCGTAAAGGCCACTGCGAAGCCCGCTGCGGCGAAAGCCGACAACAAAGCGGACGCTAGCACGCCAGCAGCCAAGCCGGCCGCGAAGAAAGCGGCAGCCCAGCCTGCTGCAAAAAAGCCCGCGAGCAAGAAGGCCACTGTTAAAAAAGCCGCGGCAAAATCCGCCGGTAAAACCAATGGCAGCAAACCTGCGGCTGCCAAGCCCGACTCAGCACCGGCCGTTTCCACGACCGTAGAGCCGGTGATGGGTAAAACGTCTGAGCCCAAACCCCTGGTTCCGGAATCAAGCCCGGCTGCAGTGACTCCGGTGACGCCGACCATTACCCCGAGCACGCCGCCCAACAGCCTGTTTGCCAGCGAGCCGGAAAACAAGCATTACGGCCCCGAAGAGCACAAGCACAAGTATTGAGAAAAATACGCGGGTATAACTATTTGACCGGGTCGATATTTGCCCGGCTGTACGCGTCGATCAGGCCCGCCCAGCGGGCCTGATCTTTTTGCAGCAGACCATATTGCTGTCCCGCCAGTTCCAGCGGGGATCGGTTCTCCGGCCAGTGTTCCCCGTGCAGTTTCCACAGTGCCGCCAACTGCCGCTGCTCCATGCGCAATTCGCAGCGCTTGCACCACTCGTATACGCTACCGCCTTTATTGACCCGCCCCAGCAGCCTTCGCAGGTTGCGCAGGCTATTGATCATGCGCCGGCGCGGCGCAAGTCCGCGATCCGCTACCTGCCAGCTTTCATCGCTGAGCTGGCGTCCACACGCAGTGGCATAGCTGGCCCACAGCAGGAGGCATACATCCGCGCCGCGACTGTCCTGGCAGTTGAGCAGAAATTCAGCCACCTCAGGCTGGCGATAAAACTCAAGGCTGAACTGCCAGAGGGGGTTCTGCAGCGGTTCTGCTGGCGGAGATGGAGGTGCGGTTGCGGTCACGTTAGAATCCCGGCGATTTGTTATGCCGATAGCATAGGACAGTTATGCACAAGACAAATGTCGGCAGCATCATAGAGGTTATCCAGTGATTAATCTGCAAGGCGTCTCACTGCAAATTGGTGGGCGCGATCTGTTACGCAACGCAAGCTGCCGTATCTTTCCCGGCCAGAAGGTAGGCGTCATTGGCGCCAATGGCTGCGGTAAGTCCACCCTGTTCAAGCTGCTGCTTAAGCAGCAAGACAGCGATGCCGGCAGTGTGGACGTTCCGGCAAACTGGGAAGTCGCCCATATGGCACAGGAGGTGTCAGCCACTGATCGCAGTGCGCTGGAATACGCCCTGGATGGCGATCACCGCCTGCGCGCGCTGCAGCGGGAGCTGGATGCCGCCGAGACCGATGGCACCGACGGCAAGCGTATCGGCGAACTGCACGAGCGCATGGCGGCCATCGATGGCTACAGCGGCCCTGCGCGCGCGGCACAGCTCCTGGACGGCCTCGGGTTTTCCCACGCCGACCAGCAGCGTCCGGTGAAAAGCTTTTCCGGCGGCTGGCGCATTCGCCTGAACCTGGCCCGCGCCTTGATGTGCCCGGCAGACCTGCTGTTGCTGGACGAGCCCACCAACCACCTGGATCTGGATGCGACCCTGTGGCTCGAACAGTGGTTGCAGCGCTTTCCCGGTACCCTGCTGATCATTTCCCACGACCGCGATTTCCTCGACGCGGTGGTCAACAACATCGTCAGCTTCGAACAGCAGGAGCTGGTTTTGTACAGCGGCAACTACACCGCGTTTGAGCGCGCGCGCGCCGAGCGCCTGGCCCAGCAGCAGGTTCAGTACGAGAAGCAACAGGCAGAGCGCGCGCACATGGAAGACTTCGTGCGCCGCTTCCGGGCAAAGGCGACCAAAGCGAAGCAGGCCCAGAGCCGGCTCAAAGCCCTGGATCGGATGGCGGAAATCGCCCCGGCCCATATCGATTCGCCATTCCGCTTCCGATTGCCCGCAGCGGACAAGGTTTCCAACCCGCTGATTGACCTGCGCGAGGCGGAAATCGGCTACCCCGGCAAGCCGGTGTTGCAAAGGGTGCAACTCGGTATCCAGCCAGGCCGGCGCATCGGTCTGCTCGGCCCCAACGGTGCCGGCAAGTCTTCACTGATCAAGACACTCGCCGGCGACCTGCCGGTGCTCAGCGGCGAGCGGCAATGTGGCGAGCACCTGAAGATCGGCTATTTCGCCCAGCACCAGCTGGAAGCGCTGGATGCCAACGCCTCGCCGCTACTGCATGTACAGCGACTGTCGCCGGAAGCCAGCGAGCAGCAGGTGCGGGATTTCCTTGGCGGCTACGGCTTTGTCGGCGATCGCGTTTTCGAACCGGTAGGGGGCTTTTCCGGCGGCGAGAAGGCCCGGGTTGCGCTGGCATTGCTTGCCTGGCAAAAGCCAAACCTGCTGCTGCTCGATGAGCCCACCAACCACCTGGATCTGGAGATGCGCCATGCGCTGACCATGGCACTGGCGGAGTTCCCCGGCGCCGTCGTGCTGGTGTCACACGACCGCCACCTGCTGGCCAACACCACCGACGAGTTTATTCTGGTCGCCAATGGCCGCGCCGAGCCCTACGACGGCGACCTGGACGACTACAAACAGTGGCTGCTGAGCTTCCGTCGCCAGGAGAAGCAGGAAGAAACGGCGTCAGTGAACGCGGAAAAACCCACTGAGGACAAGAAAGCGCAACGCCGAGCCGCGGCTGCCCTGCGCGAACAGCTCAAGCCCCTGACCAACAAACTCAAGAGCATCGAGCAGAAAATGGCGAAGGCCGAGCAGGCTCTGGCACAGGTCGAGGCACAGCTGGCCGACGAAAACCTCTACAGCGGCGGCCAGCAGGATGAAATTGCGCGCCTGACCCAAGCCCAGGGGCAAGCGCGGGAAGCGCTTGATAAGCTGGAGATGGAATGGCTCGAAGTCTCGGAGGCATTGGAGGCGGCGCGCGGCGACTGACGCCGCCGCCGTTGCGCGTGGCTATTTTGCGAAGTCAGCAGGGTCGTAGGATGGCCGCCCGCAGCCATCCTCGTTTACGGTTACGCCCATGGGGGTCATCGCGCAGCGATCCAGGTAGTCCGGAACCCCGTCGCCATCGCTGTCGATTGGACAGCCGCGGAAGTCTACATCCAGGCCTGCAGGCGTCTGCGGGCACTCATCGGCATCGTCCAGCACGCCGTCGCCATCGCGGTCATACACGATCGGATCCGCACCCCACTGGTAACCGATGCTAAGGCTGAGAAAGCTGTCCAGACCGCCTTCCTCAACGCCCTGGAAGCCGCGGGCATCACCACGCACTTGCCAGCGCGGCCCGAGGCGGTATTTCAGGCCAGCGCCGAAATTGACCATGGTCTGGCGGCGATACCAGTCGAAGCTGACATCACTGGAGTCCTCATCCACCCGCAGCTCTCCCGCTCCGAACACGAGATAGGGCTGCCAGTCAAAGTTTCCACAGAAGCGGCCACCAAACTGGTACAGCAGGTCGAAGTGGTAATTGGAGACCCGAACATCCAGGTCGGTATCGTCGACATTCACGCTGAACAGGTCGTAGACGCCTTCGATCGCCCAGCGGTCGTTGATGTTGTAGCCAAAGCCTATGCCGCCACCGGCGGTGTCTTCCAGCTCGAGTCCGAAGTAGGGGGTGCCATCCAGCCGCTTGTCGTCAAACCAGTACTGGCCGGCGTTGAGATAGAGGTTTAGCGTGCCCTCGCGGTCGGCAAGGGCCTGGCTGCTCAGTAGAAAACCGAAACAGCCGATCAGCAGGGAGAAGATTTGCAGGCCGCGATGCGTACTCAGCGGCCCGCAGGATCCATTACGTCTTGTTGTCATTGTTGCTCCGGAGCTTCCGTTTACCGGCGGTAAACTGAAGATAGCAAATTCCGTTGGCCAGGCGCCCGGAGCAGTTGATTATTTATGACGCGCTTCGCACCCCGTTAAACCCGGCGATACAACAGATCCCAGACGCCGTGTCCCAGGCGCTCACCGCGGCGCTCGAACTTGGTCTGCGGGCGGAATTCCGGGCGCGGGGCGTAGTTACCTTTGCCCGCGGTGTTTTCCAGCATTTGTTCTGCTTCCAGAACTTCCAGCATCTGTTCGGCGTAGTTTTCCCAATCGGTCGCCATATGCATCAGGCCACCGGGTTTCAGCTTGCTGCACAGGAGCCTGACGAATTCCGGCTGCACGATACGACGCTTGTTGTGCTTTTTCTTGTGCCAGGGATCCGGGAAATACAGCTGGAACCGGTCAAGGCTGGCGTCGGGAATACAATCGTTCAGTACGTCGATGGCGTCAGCCATATACACGCGCAGGTTTTTGACTTCGGCCTTGCCTGCATTATTGATCAGTCGACCCACACCAGGCGGGTGGACTTCGATGCCGATAAAGTCTTTGTCGGTTTCCGCCTGTGTCATTTCCAGCAGGGAGTCGCCCATACCGAAGCCGATTTCCAGCACCACCGGCGCTTCACGCCCGAAGATTTCTTTCGGGTCGATACCACCACCGTACAGGGAAAGGCCGTAGGGAGCCCAGTAGGTATCAAACGCCTTGCGCTGACCTTCGGTCATGCGTCCGCCGCGGATGACGTAGCTGCGGATGGATTTCTTTTTGAATTCGGTGCGGTAGGGGAAGTCTTCTTCCTCGTTACCTTCTTGGTTTGTGGGTTCTTCTTGCATCATGTACCTCGGGCCTACGTCGCTACCTTCAGGTGCTTCGCAGCTAGTGCTGGGGCGGTCAAGCACCGGGTACGGGTTTTCGGAACCGCGGTAAACCCATCCCTGGGCGCTGCGGCGCAAACATCCTGTTTGCGACGCTTCCGAAAACCCGTACCCGGCACTTGGCCTTCAATTCATGTTTTTGGGCTCTAACCACCTTAGTTTGGTGATTACTTTGAATAATTTAGTGCGGCGATAAACAGTGCTATCCATCCACCAATCATCAGCGATCCGCCAAGTGGGGTGATTGGCCCCAGGATTCTCGGGCCACCGAAGGTCAGGCCATAAAGACTACCGGAGAAAAGCAGGATACCGATAGCAAACAGGGCACCGCTGACCACCAGTGAGGTTTTTGCTCCGATCTGATGTATCAGGATAGCCACGGCGATAAGCGCCAGGGCGTGGATCATCTGGTAGTGCACACCGGTTTTATAGGCTTCCAGCAGGTTTTCTGCGACTTTGTTGCGCAGGCCATGGGCGCCGAAGGCTCCCAGGGCAACGCCGGTGCCACCAAAAAATGCAGCGAGCAGTAAATACAATTTAGCCATCAATTTTCCCTTCCAAAAATGGCTTGCGAGGCAGATTTGTCCAACGCGAAGGGGGATTGCTGGGGGCGGGTATTCAGAAGCGTCGGCGACAGGACGTCGCCGAC